>CAZUHP010000004.1:0-69818 GCA_964620595.1 uncultured Desulfarculaceae bacterium
CTGTGGCACCACGAGGGCCGCCGGGCCCGCATGGGCGCGGCCATGATGGCCCCGGACTATGCCTGGTGGCACGGCTTCTACGAGTGCAAGCAACGCTACGTCAAGTTCATGAAGGAAGCCGACCACCTGATCAAGACCGGCCAGAAGGCCTACGTGGCCCCGGTCTTCCCCGGCGCCACCGGCGACACCACCCGCCCGGTCCAGCTCTTCGGGCCGGCCAAGAAAAAGTAACCCACTCCTCTTACACCCCCCGCCCCCGCCTTGCCCCGGCAAGGCGGGGGCGGTATTTTTTGGGGGGTGGGCGCCGGGTCCCTCCAGGGCGGGGAAGGCGGCGGCGCTCCACCGGGAGGAGCCTTTGCCATGAGCCCCCAGCCAGAGGACTACCGCCGGGCGGCCCGCAGCCTGCGCCGCTGGCTGCGCGCCTGCGTCATCTGCCCCCGCGCCTGCAAGGTGAACCGCCAGGAGGGCGAACGCGGCTTCTGCCGGGCCGGGGTCAAGGCGGTGGTGAACACCGCCCAGCTCCACCACGGCGAGGAGCCGCCCATCAGCGGCAGCCAGGGCTCGGGCACCGTGTTTTTCGCGGGCTGCACCCTGGCCTGCCGTTTTTGCCAGAACTACCAGATCAGCCAGGAGGGCTGGGGCGAGGAGCTGAGCACCGAGGACCTGGCCGCGGTGTTCCTGCGCCTGCAACTGAACGGGGCCCACAACCTCAACCTGGTCACCCCCACCCCCCACCTGGTAGCCATCCTGGAGGCCCTGGCCCTGGCCCGGGAAAACGGCTTCAAGCTGCCGGTGGTGTACAACACCTCGGGCTACGAGCGCGCCGCCACCCTCCGCCGGCTGGAGGGCCTGGTGGAGATATACATGCCGGACTACAAGTACGCGGACGGGGCGGTGGCCGCCCGGCTCTCCGAGGCGCCCAACTACGTGGAGCACTGCCGCGCGGCCCTGGCCGAGATGCACCGCCAGGTGGGACCCCTGCAAGTGGACGAGAGGGGGGTGGCCCAAAGGGGCCTGCTGGTGCGCCACCTGGTGCTCCCCCACAACCTCTCGGGCAGCGACCGGGTGCTGCCCGATTTGGTGCGCCTGGCCGGCCCCAGGGTGTGGGTGAGCCTCATGAGCCAGTACCACCCCATGTACAAGGCATGCGACGACCCCGAACTGGGCCGCCGGCTCACCGCGGCCGAATACCGCGCCGCCACCGAGGCCCTGGAAGCGGCGGGCATAGAGAACGGCTTCGTGCAGGGCCTGGCCTCGGCCAACGGCGAGTACCTGCCCGGCTTCAAGCTGTAGGGCCGGGCCGGCCGGCGTCCGTCCCGGCCCTGCGAATCCGGTTTTCCCTTGCCGCGCTGGTGTGATTATATAGAATTACGCCTCGCCACCCTCGCCCCCCCCTCGCCCCCCTGTCCCCGGCCGGGGCAGGCGGGCAGGAGCGGGCGGGCCGGAGCGGGCAGGCCGGAGCAGGCAGGCGCGAGGAGAATCATGGGAATCAGCGAGCGGGCCAAAGCCATACCCCCCTTCATCGTGATGGATGTCCTGGAGCGGGCCCAGGAACTGGAGGCCCAGGGACGCAGCATCATCCACCTGGAGGTGGGCGAGCCGGACTTCGACACGCCCCCGTGCGTGAAGGAGGCGGCCCGCCGCGCCCTGGAGCAGAACCGCACCCACTACACTCACTCCCTGGGCCTGATGGAGCTGAGGCAGGCCATTGCCGAGGACTACCGCCGGCGCTACGGGGTGGAGGTGGACCCGGCCCGGATCATGGTGACCAGCGGCACCAGCCCGGCCATGCTGCTCATGTTCGCGGCCCTTTTGGAGACGGGCGAGGAGGTGATAATCTCCGACCCGGCCTATGCCTGCTATCCCAACTTCATCAACTTCGTGGGGGGCGAGGTGGTGCGGGTGCCGGTGAGCGAGGACGACGCCTTCCAGTACCGGCCCGAGGAGATAGCCAAGCGGCTGACCCCCCGCACCAAGGCGATAGTGATCAACTCGCCGGCCAACCCCACCGGCCAGCTCCTGGGCCCGGAGCGCATGCAGGCCATCGCCGAGCTGGCGCCGGGCCGGGAGGGGCCGCCCTACGTGGTGAGCGACGAGATATACCACGGCCTGGTGTACGAGGGTTCGGAGCACAGCATCCTGGAGTACACGGACAACGCCTTCGTGCTGAACGGCTTTTCCAAGCTGTACGCCATGACCGGCTGGCGCCTGGGCTACCTCATCGTGCCGCCCCACTACCTGCGGCCCTTGCAGAAGATGCACCAGAACTTCGCCATCTGCGCGCCCTCGGTGTCCCAATGGGCCGGCCTGGCCGCCCTCAGCGACCCCCGGGCCGCGGCTGAGGTGGAGCGCATGCGGAGCCGCTACAACGCCCGCCGCCTGCGCCTGGTGGAGGGGCTCAAGGAGCTGGGCCTAGGCATCGAGGTGACCCCCACCGGCGCCTTCTACGTGCTGGCCCGAGCCGACCATATCGACCCGGACGACTACCGCCTGGCCTTCGACATACTGGAAAAGGCCGGGGTGGCGGTCACCCCGGGGCGGGACTTCGGCCCGGGCGGAGAGGGCTACCTCCGCTTCTCCTATGCCAACAACCTGGCCAACATCGAAGAAGGACTGAGCCGCCTGGCCGATTACCTGGCCCGGCGCTGAGCGCCGCCAGCGCAAAAGAGCGGCCAGGCCCAGGGCCCGGCCGCTCTTTTGTATATCGGGGACAAAAGCGGGAAGCTACCTGCCCTGCCTGCCGCCCCTGCCGCCCATGCCGCCCGGCATGCCGCCACCCATGCCTCCGCCCATGCCCTTGGGCATCTGGAACTTGCGGTAGCCGGCCGGCACCTTGAACAGGGAATCGCTGATCCCGCCCTCCTTGATGTTGGAGAGCCGCATCTCGTTCTGGCCGGTGGGGGTCTGGGCCATGGTCTTGAGGGGGAACTTCAGCTTGGGCGACACCCACACCTTGCCCTTGCCGTCCTTGTCCTCCTGGAGCTGGTACACGTCGCACTTGTAGCCCGCCACGGTCTCGCTGCCCACCTTCTTGGCGTTGGGCGGAGCCCCGTCCTTGAACTTGCGGATGTCCTGGATGGTGGCGTCGTCCAGGTTCTGGTGCTCCACGTACATCTTCTGGGCGGGCATCAGGGTGTACATCTTGCCGGTGGCCAGGTTGACGATGTTGACCACCTTGCCGCCCGGTATGTTCATCTCCATGCGCTGGTTGTCGCCCTTGACGTAGATCTTGCCGGTCATCTGGTGGCCGCCGCCGCTCATGAGCACATCGGCCGAGAACTCCGCCGCCGCCGCGGGCAGGGCGCAAAGCAGGGCGGCCATCACCAAGAGCATCACCAAGTTGAATTTACGGAGCATGTATCCTTCCTCGCTTTCTTTACGGGACATGTGGTTGCTTCGGGCTTGGTCACCGGCCGCCCCGGCTTGCGGGGCGGCCCTTCCAATTATACCCCACGCCAGGCGCCGACACCCTCCCCTCTACGGCCCCCCCCACGCCCCCGGTGTTGGTCAACCGCGGGCCCGAGGTTATAATGGCGCCATGGCTTTGAACCTATCCAACCCCCAGTTCATCACCTCGGCGGTCAAGCCCTCGGGCTACCCCCCGCCGGGGCCGCCGGAGATCGCCTTTGCCGGGCGCTCCAACGTGGGCAAGTCGTCCCTGATCAACGCCCTGGTCCGGCGCAGGAAACTGGTCAAGGTCTCCTCCACGCCCGGGCGCACCCAGCTCATCAACTTCTTCAGCGTGGCCGGCGACCGGCTGCGCCTGGTGGATCTGCCCGGCTACGGCTTTGCCAAGGTGCCGCGCAAGGTAAAGGCGGGCTGGCAACGCATGGTGGAGTCCTACCTCACCGGCCGGCCCACCCTGGCGGGGGTGGTGGTGATCCTGGACATCCGGCGCGAGCCCACGGCCGACGACCGCATGCTCCTGGATTTCCTGGCCGCGCACCGGCTGCCCGCGGTGATCGTGGTGACCAAGGCGGACAAGCTCTCCAACAACCAGCGCGCCTCGCGCCTGGCCAAGCTGCGGCCCGCGCTCAAGGCCTTTGACCCGGAGTTCGTGGCCTTCTCCGCAGTGAGCGGGCTGGGCCGCGCCCAGCTCCTCAAGCGGCTGGAGGAGCTGCTGCCGGCCAAGGGTTAGCCGCGCCCGGTCGGCACCCTCCCCCGGCATCCGACAACACCTGCCCCCGCCGCCGCCCCCGTCGCCCCCCCGCCGCCCCCCCGTCGCCGCCCCCCGTCGCCCCCCCGTCGCCGCCCCCCGTCGCCCCCCGTTGCCCCCCGTTGCCGGCTAGTCGCCGTTGCGCTCGGTCTTGATGCCCAGGGCCTTGAGCTTCTTGTGCAGGTGGGAGCGTTCCAGGCCCACGGCCTCGGCGGTCTGGCTCACGTTGCCCCCGTACCTGGCCAGTTGCTCTTCCAGGTAGAGCTTCTCGAACTGGGCCCGGGCCTGCTTGAAATCGCCCATGCCCAGGGCCTTGGCCAGGCCGCCGGGAGAGGGCGGGGCCTCGCCCAGGAAGCCGGCCAGCTCCGGGGCGCCGATCTCCTGCTCCGGGCAGAGGATGAACAGGCGTTCCACCAGGTTCTTGAGTTCGCGCACGTTGCCCGGCCAGGGCTGGGCCTTGAGCATCTCCAGGGCCTCGGGGGTGAAGCGCTTGGGCTCCTGGTGCAGCTTGCCGGCCAGCTCGGCCATGAACTCGCGGCACAGCTCCGGGATGTCCTCGCGCCGCTCGCGCAGGGGGGGCACCTGGATGGGAATCACGTTAAGCCGGTAGTAGAGGTCCTCGCGGAAGCGGCCGGCCTTGATCTCGGCGGGCAGGTCCTTGTTGGTGGCGGCCAGGACCCGCACGTTGACCGCGATGGTCTTGGTGCCGCCCACCCGCTCGAAGCGCTGCTCCTGGAGGATGCGCAGGATCTTGGCCTGGGTCTTGAGGCTCATGTCGCCGATCTCGTCCAGGAAGAGGGTGCCGCCGTTGGCCAGGTCGAACTTGCCCCGCTTGCGGCCGGCCGCGCCGGTGAAGGCCCCCTTCTCGTGGCCGAACAGCTCGCTCTCGATAAGCTCCTCGGGGATGGCCGCGCAGTTCACGTCCACCAGGGGTCCCTTGGCGCGGGGGCTATGGCGGTGGATGGCGTGGGCCACCAGCTCCTTGCCGGTGCCGTTTTCGCCGGTGATGAGCACCCAGCTATCCGAGGGGCCCACCCGCTCGATGGCCCGGCGCAGGTTCTCTATGGCCGGGCTGTGGCCGGTCAGGCGGGGAGGCTCGCTCTTGGCCCTGAGGAGCAGGTTCTGTTCGGCCAGGCGGCTGAACTCCAGGGCGTTGCGCACCGAGAGCAGTATCTTGTCCATGTCCAGGGGTTTTTCGATGAAGTCATAGGCCCCCAGCTTGGTGGCCTTGACCGCGGTTTCCACGGTGCCGTGGCCCGAGATCATGATCACCGGCAGGCCGGTCCAGCGCTGCTTTATCAGCTCCAGCACCTCCATGCCGTCCTTGCCCGGCATCCAGATGTCCAGGAGCACCAGGTCGGGGGCTTCCTCCTCCACGGCCTTGAGGGCCTGCTCGCCGTCGTGGGCCGAGGTGACCTCGTAGCCCTCGTCCGCGAGGATTCCCTCCAGGGAGGCGCAGATGGATTTCTCGTCGTCCACGATTAGTATGTGACCGCTCATGCCGTCTCCATGGCCCGCAGGCTACCCGCCGCCTGTCACACGGCCTCCAGGCTGCCCAGCCGGGCGCCCCGGGCCGGCAGCTCGATGATGATGCGGGTTCCCACCGGCTGGTTGTCCTGCACCCGTATGTAGCCGTTGTGGTCGGCCACGATGGTGCTCACGATGCTGAGCCCCAGGCCAGTGCCGCCCTTTTTGGTGGAGAAGTAGGGTTCGAACATGCGGAGGCGGTATTCCGGCGGCACCCCGGGGCCGCTGTCCTCCACCTCCAGGCGCACGATCTTGAGTATCTCGTCGTAGGAGAGGCGCACCACCACCTGGCGGGGCGGCTCCACGGTCTCCACCGCGGCCACGGCGTTGTCCAGGAGGTTGATGAGCACCCGGGACATCTGTTCGCGGTCCAGGTCGAAGACCGGTATCTCGCCCTCGCGCTCCAGCTCGAAGCTGATTTCGGCGTGGCCGCCGCGGTAGAGGGCCAGGACCTCCTCGGCGATGGCGGCGAGGTCGCCGGGGGCCAGGTGCACCGAAGGCAGGCGGGCGAAGGTGGAGAATTCGTTGACCAGGCGGCGGAGTTCCTCCACCTGGCGCACGATGGTGGCGGTGCATTCCTTGAACACGGTCTCATCGGGCCCCATCTGCTCGCCGTAGCGGCGGATGAGGCGCTGGGCAGAGAGCTTGATGGGGGTGAGGGGGTTTTTGACCTCGTGGGCGATGCGCCGGGCCACCTCGCGCCAGGCGGCCATGCGCTGGGCCTTTTCCAGCTCGGTCAGGTCTTCGAACACCACCACCATGCCCAGGTTCTTGCCCGCCTCGTCGCGCAGGAAGCCCAGGTGCACCATGAGGCTCAGGGGCTCGCCGCCCACGCTGAGGCGTATCTGCTTGCCCACCGTGCCCCGGCTGCCCGGCACCAGGCCCATGAGCATGCGCTCCACCATGTCGATCTGCTCGGAGGAGAGGAGCTGGCGCCAGTGGCGGCCCAGCACGGATTCGGCCTGCACCTTCAGGAGGCGCTCGGCCGAGGGGTTGAAGGTGGTGACCAGCCCCTTGGCGTCCACCGCCACCACGCCGGCGGCCACGCTCTTGAGCACGATTTCCATGTAGCGCCGCCGCTGCTCCAGCTCCAGGTTGGTGCGGCGCATCTCGTCCTGGGCCTCGTCCAGGCGGGCCTTGCTGGTCTTGAGGTCGGCGGTCATGCGGTTGAAGGCGTTGACCAGGGTGCCGATCTCGTCCGGCCCTTCCAGGTCGATGAAGAAGTCATAGTCCCCGCCGGCGATGCGCTGGGTGCCCTGGGCCAGCTCCATGAGGGGCACGGTGATGGTCTTGGCCAGGTGAAAGCCGAACCAGGTGGCGGCGAAGATGATGAGCAGGGTGACGATGGACAGGGTGATGTACTGGTTGGTCTTGATGGGCTGCTTGACGGCCTTGAGCTGGCGGTAACCCTCCAGACCCTTGTTGATGCCGCTTATCTTGGCCAGGGCGCCGGGGGGCAGCAGCTTGAAGGCCGCCACCGCGCCGCGCACCTGCCCCCCCCTTTTCACCGGCTGCACCGCGGCCACGAAGTCGCCGGTGGGCGCGGGTTGCAGGTGGGCCAGGGGCTGGCCCTGGGTGAGCACTCGGCTCACCAGGTCCAGGGGGAACGCCTGCAAGTGGCTGATATGGGTGCCGCTCTGGGTGGCGACCGCGGACTCGGTGAGTTCGGCGCTGAACACCCGCACCGCAGCCAGGCCGTAACGCTCGCGGCGGGCCTCGATGAACTTGGTGAGCGCCGGGGAGGGCCGGTCCAGACTCAGGCCCTTGGCCTCCAGCTCCCTGGCCAGCTCGGCGGCGAAGCGGGCGGTGGAGTCGGTGATCTGCTTGTTGTAGGCCTGGCTCACCTCCACCGCCTCCAGCAGGGAGCGCTCCACCTGGGCGCTGAACCAGTACTCCATGGAGGTGCCCACGAACTGGAAGGCGGCGAAGAAAAGCAGGATGGTGGGGGCCAGGGAGAGGATGACGAAGGTGACCACCAGCTTGGTACGCAGCCGCGCGCCCAGCACCCCCCGCCGCCGCTCCACGGTGAGCTTGAGCAGGTTCCTGAGCACCAGGAAGATAAGCAGCAGGAGCAGAAGGGCGTTGAGGTTGATCAGGGCAAAGACCAAGAGGGAAGAGCCCAAGGGCAAATCGCCGCCCAGCTCGACCACCTGGGTCTCGAGGTAGGTTATGGCCGCCACCACCACCAGCAGCACCGCAATGATGATGCGCTCCCGCTTGCGGCGGGCCATCTCCTTGCTGCGCTGTTCGGCAAGCTGGGAGTCGGTGGCCATGGCAGTCCCTGCACCCCCGGGGTTTGGGAGGAGAATCAAAACTAGACTGCTATGTTACGGTAGCCGGGAGTTTGTGGCAAGGCTTTGGGGAGGGATGCCGGCAGGATGGGCCAGACCAGGCCTGCGCCCATAAGAAAAAGGCTCCTTCCGGAGCCCCTGCCTGGTCCTTCTGATCCGCGCCGCCGCCTGGCTCGCTGCCTCGGCTCTCTTGCGACGCCCTCGATACCCCCCTTTTGCTCCTTTGCTTCCGGGGTCCCTCTCCCCCGCAGCCCTCGTGGCCCCCTGTAGCCCCGTTGGCCCCTTGGCCCCCTTTGGCCCTCTCTGCCCCTCTGCCCTCTCCTGGCCTCTCTGGCCCCCTTAGCCCCCTTGGTAGGCTCCTCAGGCCACCACGGCGGTGCCAAAGGCGGGGATGGGCTCGCCTGCCGGGACCTGGTCGGGTTGCTGGGCCGGGTTGGGGGTGACCAACTGCCAGGCCTGGGGGTCGTCCAGGAAGGCGCGGAACAGGCGGTTGTTGAGGGCGTGGCCGGACTTGTGGGCAGTGAAGGCGCCCAGGATGGGCCGGCCCACCAGGGCCAGGTCGCCGATGAAGTCCAGCACCTTGTGGCGCACGAACTCGTCGGGAAAGCGCAGGCCGTCGTCGTTGAGCACCCGGTACTTATCCACCACCACGGCGTTGTCCAGGGAGCCGCCCAGGCCCCGGCGGGCCTCGCGCAGGCGCTGGAGGTCTTCCAGGAAGCCGAAGGTGCGGGCCCGGCTTATCTCTTGGTCATAGGTGCGCTCGTCAAAGCGCACGCCCAGCTCCTGGCGGCGGATGAGGGGGTGGTCGAACTCTATGGTGAAATTGACCTCCAGGCTCTGGGCCGGGGCCACGCTCACGAACTTGTCGCCCTCTTTGACGCTGACCTCGCGCTTTACCAGGTAGAACTGGCGCAACTCGGCCTGGGAGGTGAGGCCGGCGTTCTTGATCAGGAATACGAAGGGAGCGGCCGAGCCGTCCATGATGGGCACCTCGGGAGCGTCAACCTCCACCAGTACGTTGTCCACGCCCAGGCCGGAGAGGGCCGAGAGCAGGTGTTCGACGGTGGAGATGGACACGCCGTCCACTCCCACGGTGGTGCACATGCTGGTGTCCACCACGTGGTGCACGTCGCCAGGGATGAGGGGGGCGCCGGCGAGATCGGAGCGTTTGAAGACCACGCCGGTGTCGGGCGCGGCCGGGCGCAGGCACATGTTTACTTTCTTGCCACTGTGCAGGCCAACTCCGGTACAGGCTACAGGTCGCTTGAGGGTGTGCTGGTAGATTTGCATTCTGCCTTTCCTTCAGCGGGCGGATGGATACAGCACCGGACTGGTAACTAAGCAACCTTTGTGCCAGGGGGTGCGAGGCCGGGCTCCCGGCGGGATTTTATTGCTTAAGCGGTTGATATTCCATGGTTATATAAAAATGGAGGTGGGTCGGGGCATAAGCGGGGGGGATGGCGGTGTGTGGGGGTATGACCACAGTCGGGCTTCAAGGTGTGTCAAACAGGCCACGATCGCAGCCTAGCTGGTATGCCTTTTCCAAGTCTTCGGGATAATTGACGTTAATGAAACTCAGCTCCTCGGGGTCCACGTCGCGCACCTGCTGGCGGGAGATATAGCGGGCCTTGACCGCCTCCAGGAGCATGCGGGCCCGCCGCTCGCCCTGCTCCAAGAGCTTCAGGGCCGGGGGCAGGCACTTGCGGTGGTAATAGGCCAACAGCGGCTCTGGCCCCCGGGGGCCCAAGGGCGCGCGCGCCTTGTCGGTTTCGGGTCCAAAGGCCAGCAATTCAATGAGCTTGGGCTCCACCAGCGGCAGGTCCACCGCCATGACCACAAAGGCGGGGGCCGGGCTGTCCAAGAGCGCGGTGGCAATGGCGTTCAAGGGTCCTTGGCCGGGCCAGCGGTCGCGGATGATGGGTACCGGCAAGCCGGCCAGGTCGGCCAGGTCCACCGCCGCCACCATCAGGCGGGGGCACACGGTGCCCAGGGTGTCCAGGGCCCGGTCGATCAGCCGGCGGCCGCCCAGCTTGCGCAGGGGCTTCTGGCCGCCCATGCGGCGGCCCGGGCCCCCGGCCAGCACCAGTCCCCAGGGCGCGTCCACCTAAGCCTGCTCCATGGGGCCGTGGCCTTGGCTTTCCAGTACCTTGCGCTTGGCCAGGTGGCGGTTGAGGAACACGGCGCAACGGTCGCAGGGGCCGGGGCACAGGGTTTCCGCCCGGGTGCGAATCTGCCAGCAGGGGCGGTGGGGGTCCTGGAAGGCGGCGCAGCGTTGGGGCTCGGGGCAGGCGAATATGTTCCAGCAGGGAGCCAGCACCAAGAGGTTGCGCAGGCAGGCCAAGGTGAAGCCGCGCTCGTGGATCAGGTAGCTGATGCGCTCGATCTGGGCGATCTCGAACTCGCTGTAGCGGCGGTTGTTGGTCTTGGGATCGCGCAGGGGTCTGATGAAGCCTTCGCGTTCGTACTCACGGATGCGTTTTTGGGAGAGGTTCACTCTCCTGGCCACTTCATTGATGAGGTACATAGCGCTTATGGCCCCTGTTGCTTCTAAACAAAATTGCGTCCAAGCCACGCTCCTTCTTAACACTCATCGTCCCCCGGCGCAAGGGATTTACCGGCCGCGCCTAGGCTGGCCGGGCCTCCTTCCTGAGCAGCTCCAGGGCCTCCTCCCGGCGGGTGTAGAGCCGCTTGGGCTGGCGGGAGCCCTTGGCCTGTATGAGGTAGGCGGCCAGGATGGGCAGGGCCAGGGTTATGTCCGTGTAGCAAACCACGGTATGGGGCAGGCCGGCGGGGTCCACCTTGCCCCAGCTCACCGCCTCGGAGGGGGTGGCGCCAGAGAGTCCGCCAGTGTCGGGCCGGGCGTCGGTCACCTGGAGGAAGTAGTCGTGCCCCTTTTCCTCTATGCCCAGCACCTCTTGCAGGTGGGGCTCGGTCTGGAGCATGAAGTTCTTGGGCGAGCCGCCGCCCAGGATCACCACCCCGGTCTTGCCCCCCTGGCGCTTGGCCCTGAGCACCAGGGCCGCGGTTTCGTTCACGTCCCGGCTCACGTCCCAGGCGAATTTGCTTCCCGCGAGCGCCATGGCTGCGGCGTTCATGCCGATGGAGCTGTCACCGGGGCTGCTGGTGTAGACCGGCACCTCCATCTCCGCGCAGGCGGCCAGGAGGCTCACATCGCCCAGGCCCAGCACCCGCTGACGTTCGCCCAGGTAGCGGCCGATCAAGGCATGGAACTCGGCCGAGCCCAAGGGGCGGTCGAACTCGGGGGCCTTCATGACCTCGCGGAAGAAGGCGTCGGTCTTCAGGAGCACCTGGTAGTCCATCACGATGTCATAGATCCGCACCAATCCCCGCCGGCGCAGCTCGGTGTCGTCGGCATGGGGGCTGGAGCGGTGCAGGGCCAGGCCCAGGGCGAAGTGGGCGTCGTGGTAGAGGTTGGCGCCGGTGGAGATGACGAAGTCCACGAAGCCCCGCCGCACCAGGGGCACCAGGGCGCTGGCCCCCAGGCCGGCCGGGGTCAGGGCGCCGGTGAGGGTCATGCCCACGGTGACCTCGGGCCGGGCCATCAGCTCGGCCCAGAGGCGGCAGCCTTCGCGCAGGCGCGCGGCGTTGTAGGCCAGGAAGTGATCATCCACCAAGCCGCGCAGGCTCACGCCCTCGTCCAGAGGCGGAGGGGCTATGGCGGGTCCTTTGTGCTCGGTCATGGGCTCTCCTCGAGGGCCAGGCCCAGGGCCCGGTAGAGCAGCCTGGCCGCGGTGAAGTCGCTCAGGGCCTGGCCGGGAAGCGGCGCCAGTTCCACGATGTCCAGGCCCACCACCTGGCGGCCGCGGCAGGCGGCCACCAGCCAGTCCGAAACCTGGTTCCAGGTGAGGCCGCCGGGCTCGGGGGTGCCGGTGGCGGGGATCACCGCCGGGTCCAGGCCGTCCAGGTCCAGGCTCAAATATACCGGTCCCTCCAGGCCCTCCAAGGCGGCCTCCAGCCAGGCGGGGTCCTGGTGCACGGTGCGGGCCCAGGTGGGCCGCAGGCCGCGCCGCCGCACCAGTTCCATCTCCTCGGCCGAACAGGAGCGGCTGCCCAGGTGGCGCACCTCCAGGCCCAGCTCCAGGGCCCGGCGCATCACGCAGGCGTGCGAATAGGGCGTGCCGTCGAACCGCTCGCGCAGGTCCAGGTGGGCGTCCAGGACCAGGACCGTGAAGTCCGGCCCCCGTTTGCGGACCAGGGCCCGCAGGGCGCCCAGGGTCACGGTGTGTTCGCCGCCGATGAGCGCGGGCAGGCGGCCGGCCTCGAGTTCCGCCGCCACCGCGGCCTCCACCCGCTCCAGCACCTCCTCCACGCTGCCCTGCACCCCCACCCGGGGCCGGGTGAGGATGCCCCGGGTGTAGGGCTCCTGGTCCAGCAGCTCGTCGTAAAGCTCCACCTGGGCGCTGGCCAGCAGGATCGCAGCCGGCCCCAGGCTGGTGCCCTTGCCATAGCTCACCGTGGCCTCCAGGGGCACGGGGATGAGCGCGGCCCGCGCCTGGTCCTCGGGCGGGGGGGGCACCCCCAAAAAGTAAATCATCTGGCCGGCCTGGTCCAAGGGTCCAACTCCTGTTAGGCTATGGTCTTTGCAGTATAGGCTGGCGGGCGGCGGGCCGCAAGTTCCGGGCTGGCCGGGATTATTTGCGGTTGACGCCGGGGGCGGCCGGGGATAATAACAGCCCAGCCCGGTTTTCGATATCGTCGCAAGAGCACCGGCCGGGGGCCGGTTTTGCAGGCATACGCCTCTGAGCGAGAAACCAAGGAGGGTAGCCATGCTGGTGCCCAAGCAAATCTTCCTTACGCGCGGCCGGGGTTACCACAAGGAGAAGCTGGCCAGCTTCGAGCTGGCCCTCAGGGCGGCCGGCATCGCCGAGCAGAACCTGGTCTATGTCTCCAGCATCTTTCCGCCCAACTGCCAGCTCATCTCCCGGCGGGCGGCCCAAAAGAAGCTGGTGCCCGGCCAGATACTGTTCTGCGTGATGGCCCGCAACGCCACCAACGAACCCAACCGGCTGATATCCTCCTCCATCGGCCTGGCGGTGCCCGCGGACAAGAGCATGTACGGCTACCTTTCCGAGCACGAGGGCTTCGGCCAGAACGCGCGGGTCAGCGGCGACTATGCCGAGGACCTGGCCGCCGAGATGCTGGCCACCACCCTGGGCATAGATTTCGACCTGGACCAGAGCTGGGACGAGAAGAAGCAGGTGTTCCGCATGTCCGGCAAGATCGTGCGCACCGACAACATCACCCAGACCGCGGTGGGCCCCAAGGACGGCCGCTGGGTGACCACCGTGGCCGCTGCGGTCATGATAATGGAATGGCAGGACCGCGACCAATGACCCCCGGCGGCCGCCGGCTCCGGCTGGGGGTGATGCTGGCCCTGGCCTGGCTGCTGGGCCTGGCCGCGGCGGCCTCGCCCCCCTCGCCTCCCGCGCCCCCCTCGCCCCCCCCGGCCCAGGGACGCCGCCTGGCCCTGGTGGTGGGGGTGGGTTCCTTCCAGGACCCGGCCTTCGAGCCCCTGCGCTATGCGGTGGCGGACGCCCGCCGGGTGGCCGCCTACCTGACCGACCCCAAAGGCGGCGGTTTTTCACCCCGCCAGGTGGCGGTGCTCATCGACCGGCAGGCCACCCGGGCCAACATCCTGGCCCAGGCCGAGCGCCTGGTCCGAAAGGCCCGGCCCGCGGATTTGGTGTTCGTCTATTTCTCCACCCATGGTTTCTTCACCCGGGAGCGGGTGATGGGCATCGTGTGCTACGACAGCCACGCCACCGGCGAGCGCGGCCCCTTCGGCCCGGTGGTGGCGGGCGACAGCGTGCTGACCCGCAAGGATCTCTACCGCCTCCTGCGCCGGCTTCCCGCCCAGCGGCGGGCGGTGGTGCTGGACACCTGCCACGGGGCGGCGGCCACCGGCGGCCTGGCCAGCCTCCCCCGGGACGACTCCGCCGGCTATCCCCCGGAATCGGACCTGGAGGCCGGGCCGGACCCGGCGGCCGGCACCGGCGCCGGCGAGGACGGAGTGACCCTGATCCTGGCCTCCTGCCTGGGCCGGCAGAAGGCCTGGGAGTCGCGGGAGCTGGGGGCCAGCATCTTCACCTACTACCTCTTGCAGGGGCTGCGCCGCTTGGGGGGAGATCTGGTGCAGGCCTTCTTCTACTCCCAGGAGCGGACCAGCCGCCAGGCCACCGTGGAAAAGGGCTGGTGCCAGACCCCCTATATGATCCACCTCCCCCCCTGGCGCCGCCTGGTGCTGGCGCCGCCGGGAAAGGGCTGAAAGAGCCATGCGCGCAGAAGACCTGAGAGGCCTGGAGCTTATCTCCCTGGACCCGGAGACCGGCTTTCCCGTGTTCGGCACCGCCAGGCTCATGATCGTGGGCCTGGCCCCCCTGGCCCGGTTGCACAAGGACCTGATCCACCGCCTGGGCGAGGAGAGCGCCGCCAAGGTCTTTTTGCGCTACGGCTACGAGGCCGGCCTCGGCATAGCCACCAACCTGGCCACCCTCTACCAGTGGGACGACGAGCGGGAATGGCTCAAGGCGGGCAGCGTGATGCGCCGGGTGGCGGGCCTGGCCCGGGAGGAGATGACCCACCTGGAGTTCGAGCCGGCCGAAGGGCACCTGTTGATCAAGGGACGCTGGCACGACTCCCTGGAAACCCGGATATGGCAGAGGGACCAGGCCCGCCCGGCCCAGCCGGTCTGCCACCTGCTCTGCGGCATGGCCAGCGGCTATGCCAGCGCGGTGCTGGGCAGCGAGGTGTGGGTGCGGGAGACATCCTGCGCGGCCCAGGGCCACGACTTCTGCACCTTCGAGGGCCGGCCGGCCAAGGACTGGGGCATGCGGCCGGAGGAGATACGGAGCTTCCTGGCCCTGGACACGGTGGAGGAGGAGGTGCAGCGGCTCAAGGAGGCCCTGCAAAAGGCCCGCTCCGAGGCGCGGCGCCACTCGGCCGAGGTGGAGCGCCTGCGCCGGCGCCAGGCCGCCCGCAAGGACGAGGCGGGCATCATCTTCCGCAGCGAGGCCATGGCCCACCTCCTGGAGCTGGCCCGCAAGGTGGCGCCCACCTCCACCACGGTGCTCATGTACGGCGAGACCGGCACCGGCAAGGAGGTGCTGGCCCGCTACCTGCACAAGCACTCGGGCCGGGCGGAGCACCCCTTCCTGGCCATCAACTGCGCGGCCCTGCCGGCCAACCTGTTGGAGAGCGAGCTGTTCGGCCACGTCAAGGGGGCCTTCACCGGCGCGGACCGCGACAAGAAGGGGCTGTTCGTGGAGGCCGGCCAGGGCACCCTCTTCCTGGACGAGGTGGGCGAGCTGCCCCTGGAGCTGCAGGCCAAGCTCCTGCGCGCCTTGCAGGAGCGCGAGGTGCGGCCGGTGGGCGGCTCCAAGTACCTGCCGGTGAAGGCCCGCATCATCGCGGCCAGCAACCGGGACCTGAAGGAGATGGTGCGCCAGGGCGAATTCCGCGAGGATCTCTACTACCGCCTGGCGGTGATACCCATCCAGATCCCTCCCCTGCGGGAGCGCCGCCAGGACATCCTGCCCCTGGCCCGCCACTTCCTGGCCCGCTACCACCCGGGCAGCCCGGGGTTCGCGCCCGAGGCGGTGCGGCTGATGGAGGCCTATGCCTGGCCCGGCAACGTGCGCGAGCTGGAGAACGCCATGGAGTACGCCGGGGTGCTGGCCGGGGAGGAGCGCATCGCACCCGAGCATCTGCCCCGCTCGGTGACCGCCGGCTCCCAGGACCCCCTGGCCAGCCTGGCGGTGGACCTGCCCAGCCAGGCGGAGCTGGTGCGGCGCTACACCGAGCTGGTCCTCCGGCACACCGGCGGCAACAAGTCCCAGGCCGCGCGCATCCTGGGCATCGGCAACAACACCCTCTGGCGCCGCCTGAAGGCCCAGGAACGGGAGCAGGCCGGGCATGATCGAGACTGAAAAGGACATAGGCGGCCATCCCCTGGCCCAGGGAGAAAAATTCCGCTTCGCCTGCCACCCCGGGCTGGCCTGCTTCAACACCTGCTGCCGCGACAAGCGCCTGCCCCTGTGGCCCTATGACGTGCTGCGCCTGCGGCTGGGCCTGGGGCTGGACTCGGTGCAGGTGCTGGAGCGCTACGCCGAGCTGGAGTTCGACCCCCGCTCGGGCTGGCCCTCCCTGCGCCTGCGCCTGGACCAACAGGGCCGCTGCCCCCTGCTCACCCCCCAGGGTTGCGGGGTGTACCCCCACCGCCCGGCCGCCTGCCGTATCTATCCCCTGGCCTGGCTGGCCCGGCCCGCGGCCGAGGGCCGCCCGCCCCGGGAGCTGTTCGTGCGCCAGGAGACCAAGGGCTGCCTGGGCTGGAGCGAGGACCGCGAGCACACGCCGGCCTCCTGGGTGGAGGACCAGGGGCTGGGCCCCTACCTGGAGGCCAACGCCGCGCTCCTGGGGCTGTTCTTCCACCCCCGCCGCCGGGGCCGGCTCAAGCTGAACCAGGCCCAGACCCACGCGGTCATCGCCGCCCTGTACAACCTGGACGTGTTCCGGCAGGCAGTGGCCAAGCCGGGCTTTGCCCAAGGCGCCGGGGTGGCGCCGGAGCGGGTGGAGCGGGCCCTGGCCAGCGACGAGGAGCTTTTGGGGCTGGGCCGGGACTGGCTGGCGGGGCGGCTCTTTGCAAAGTCTTGAAACAGATTGACAATCACCGGGTGGCAGAGTTTACTTTTAAAGATACCCATGTCACGCCCTGGAAGGAGAGCGTTGTGCGCCGCATACTGCCGTGGTTGTTGGCCCTGGCCCTGGTGGCCTGGTGCCTGCCCGCCCAAGCCTTCACCCCCAACGATCCCCATTTCGACAAGCAATGGCACATGGACCAGATCGGCATGGAGCAGGCCTGGGACTACAACCCCGGCGGCCGGGCGGACGTGAAGGTGGCGGTGCTGGACACGGGCGTGGCCTACGAGGACTACGAGAGCTGGAGCATGGTTTCGGACCTGGCCGGCACCCTCTTTGACCGCGAGAACGCCTACGACGTGGTCTACAAGGACTCCCACCCCGACGACTCCAACGGCCACGGCACCCACGTCACCGGCACCATCGCCCAGACCACCAACAACAGCATAGGCGTGGCCGGGGTGGCCTACGGGGTCACCATCCTGCCGGTGCAGGTCTTCAATCCCTCGGGCGAGGCCTCGCCCGCCGACGTGGCCGAAGGCATCGACTACGCGGTGAGCCGCGGGGCGGATATCATCAACTTCTCGGGCGGCGGCCGGGACTATGCCGAGGTGCGCGCCGCCTGCCAGCGCGCCTATGACGCCGGGGTGCTGGTGGTGGCCGCGGCGGGGAACAACGGCCGAGGCTCCCTGGACTACCCGGCGGCCTATCCCGGCTCCCTGGCGGTGGGTGCGGTGCGCTTCGACCGGAACCGGGCCTACTACTCCAACTACGGCCGTGACATGGTGCTGGCCCCGGGCGGGGACACCAGCGTGGACCAGAACCACGACGGCTACGCGGACGGCGTGTTGCAGCAGAGCATCGACGGCCACTACTGGTTCAAGCAGGGCACCTCCATGGCCGCCCCCCATGTGAGCGGCCTGGCCGCCCTGATCCTCTCCGAGGCCCGCGACCTGGGGATCTCCATCCCCAGCGGCCGGGAGCGGGTGGACTGGCTCAAGGCCATCATCATGAGCACCACCCTGGACCTGGGCAAGCCCGGCCCGGACGACGAGTACGGCTACGGCCTGGTACGCGCGGCAAACGCCCTGGCGCTCCTGAACGCCGGCGAGCAGGCGGTGAAGGCGGCGGTGGCCCGCTGGCGCCAGAACCTGAACTGGACTCCCAAGCTAAACATGGAAAGCGACGGCACCCCAAGGGACATGCAGTACCAATTCGGCTACCAGGGGTACGACCTCGAATCCCCGCCGCCCCGGCCCGCCTACCTGGACAACCTGCCCGCCTCCCAGTAGGCGCACCCCAGGAGCGACCAGGCCCGGCCCACCCCAAAGACAGGCATGCCTTCACCTGCTGATGAAACCCTGAGCCTTTGCCGGGCGCTCCTGCGCCTGGTGGGCGAGGCCCGCGCGGCGGGCCGCCTACCCGGCCGGGAGGAAGTCCTGCCCCTGGCCCGGTCCTTGTGGCCCCAGGCCGCGGACCAGGCGGCCGCGGCCCTGGTGGATCCCTTTCTGGCCGCCACCATGCTCTGGCGCACCCTGGGCCAGGGCTTCCGGGGCAACCCCCTGCACCTGAGGCCCCTTGACGACGACGGCCCCCGCCTGGCCCGGGACCTGCTGGCCCTGCTGGAGCTACACCTGCGCATCCGGCGCGGGCTGGCCGGCCTAGTGGAGTGGCCCGCCGGCGGCCAGCCCGCGGGCGGGCTGGTGGGCGACGGCGGCTGGTGCGACCTCTGCGGGCAGTGCTGCTGCCACTGCGGCACCGTGCCCACCCCCCCGCCGGGGGTGGACTACCCGGCCTGGTTCCACCACGCCCTGGCCGGGGAGCTGGTGCACCCCCAGCCCTTCTGCCCCTTCCTGTTCCAGACCCTGGAACGGCCGCTCTTTTTCTGCGGCCTGCATCCCATAAAGCCGGTGGCCTGCCGCCGCTTCGACCGCGCCGACTGCGAGCGCGGCCGGCCCGGCCGGGGCTTCCGGCAGCCGCCGGAACAAGGCGGCGTTGCTTAAGCGGGCCGGGCACCTCTATAATCAGGGCATGTCCGCCCTGGCGAAGCATAAACCTCTCTTGGCCCTGGTCCTTGGCCTGTGCCTCTGGAGCCTGGCCGCGGCCACGCCGGCCCAGGCCCAGAGCCAAGGCGGCGCCGGGCAGCGCTATTGCATCTGGCTCCTGTGGACCAAGGACCCGGCCGTGCTCAAGCAGGCCCTGGAACGGCTGGCCCAGGGCGACCCCTTCATGGTGGTGGCCCGCCAGCTCGCCCGCCAGCACCCCACCACCAGCCAGGCCAACGCGGACTGCATGCCGGCCGGCCGCATGGACCCGGCGGTGCTGGCCGCGGTGCGGGACCTGAAGATCGGCCAGGTGAGCCGCCCCTTTGACCTGGAAGACGGCAGCGCCCTGGTCATGCGTACCACCGACGAGCACCGCCGCCGGGCCCAGAAGCTCTACAGCCAAGGCCGCTTCGCCCAGGCCGAGCGCGAGATGCTCCGGGACCTCAAGCTGCACCCGGCCAGCGCCCCGGCCTGGCACATGCTGGCGCTCACCCGCACCGCCCAGGGGCGCTACAAGCTCGCCCTGGCCGCCCTGGACAAGGCCCTTGCCTTGAGCCCCGACAACCCGGCCATGCTCAACGACAAGGCCTCGGCCCTGGCCAGCCTGGGCCGCTCCCGCCAGGCCCTGCCCATCTTCGAGAAGGCGCTCAAGCTGGAGCCCGACAACCCCACCATCCTGAGCAACCTGGCCTGGGCCCTGACCCTGGCCCGGCAAAACCCCCGGCGGGCCGAGGCCTTGGCCAAAAAGGCCATCAAGGTAGCTCCGGGCCAGGCCCGGCTGTGGCATACCTTGGCCAAGGTGCAACAGGCCCAGGGCCGCCACGCCCAGGCGGTGGTCAGCTTCTACCGCGCCGCGCGGCTGGACCCCAGGCTGGCCCGACCCGGCACGGAGATCGTAAAGAGCCTGCTGGCCCTGGACCCCCGGGTGGTGGCCCGCCTGGCCAACTCCCCGGCCAAGCGTCCGTCCGCCCCCCCCGCCCCCCCCGCGGCCCCTGCCAAGCGCCCGGCCGAGCCCAAGAAGGTGGAGGGGGAAGCTCTGCCCAAGGGCCTCCGGCCGGCGCCCCGCTTGAAAGGCGCCTCAGTGACCTTGCCCCAGAGCTGGCCCGCCCTGGCCCAGCCCGAGGAAAAATCCCAGCCCGCACCGGCGGCCGGAGCCGGGTCCCGGGTGGTGTCCCTGCCCATGCCCAAGTTCCCGCCCCCGGCCACGCCTGCCATGGCGTCTCCTCAAGCGGCCCCGTCGCCCCCCTCGGCGGCCACCCAAGCGGCCTCCTCGTCGCCCCCCCCGTCGCCCCCCCCGTCGGCCCAGCGGAAGGAGCAGGCCCGGCCGCCCAAGCCCACGGCCAAGGCACGGGTCAAGCGGCCCCCGGCCAGGCCGGCCAAGTCTTTCTACTTGATCCAGGTGGCCTCCTACCGGCCCAAGTCCCTGGCCCAAAAGGAGCTGCGCGCCTGGCGGGCGCGCAAGATCAACGGCCGTATCGAGAAATGGCGGGACGCCAAGGGCCGCACCTGGCACCGGGTGCTCCTGGGGCCCTTTGCCTCCCGGGCCCAGGCCCGGGCCCAGGCCCGGGCCCTGAAGAAACGGCGCTTGATACGCCGCTACTACCTGGTCAAGCGCACCGCTGAATAACCCCCGGCCCTGCCTCGCACTCCTGCCCCAGCCCCCCGGCGGAAGCGCCAAATCGGCTCTTGCCAAGCCGGGCGATTCAAGCTACCAGTAGAGGTGCTGCGGCCGCCCGCCAAAGCCATCCCTTTGCAGGAGAAGACCATGACCGCCTATCCCCTTTTGTTCTCGCCCCTCAAGGTCCCCAACCTGGAGCTGCGCAACCGCATCGTCATGCCGGCCATCCACCTCAACTACACGCCCGGCGGCAAGGTCACCGACCAGTTGGTGGCCTTCTACCGCGACCGCGCCAAGGGTGGAGCCGGCCTCATGATCGTGGGCGGCGCGGCCATCAGTGACATGGCCGGCGGTCCCATGTTCGTGTCCATCAAGGACGACCAGGACATCGAGGGCCTGCGCCGGCTCACCCAGGCGGCCCACGACCACGGCGCGGCCATGGGCGTGCAGCTCTACCACGCCGGTGCCTATGCCCACCGCATGCTCATCGGCGGGGTGGCGGTCAGCTCCTCGCCCCATACCTCGGGATTCACCAAGGAGGAGGCCCGGGAGCTGAGTCTGGAAGAGATCCCCCAGGTGCAGGACGAGTTCGCCCAGGCCGCCCGGCGGGCCAAGGAGGCGGGCTTCGACATGGTGGAGATACTGGGCTCGGCCGGGTATCTCATCTGCCAGTTCCTCTCGCCCAAGATAAACCAGCGCAGCGACCAGTACGGCGGCTCCCTGGAGAACCGCATGCGCTTCGGCCTGGAGGTGGTGAAGAAGGTGCGCGCCGCGGTGGGGCCCGACTTCTGCGTGGGCATCCGCCTGGCGGGCAATGACTTCGTGCCCGGCTCCCACACCAACCGGGAGTCCGCCCTTTTCGCCGCGGCCTGCCAGGAGGCGGGGGTGGACCTCATCAACGTGACCGGCGGCTGGCACGAGACCAAGGTGCCCCAGCTCACCCCCGAGGTGCCGCCGGCCGGGCTCACCTACCTGGCCCGGGGCATCAAGTCCGCGGTCAGCGTGCCGGTGTGCGCTTCCAACCGCATCAACCACCCCGACCTGGCCGAGGAGGTGCTGGCCCGGGGCGACGCGGACCTCGTCTGCATGTGCCGACCGCTCCTGGCCGACCCCGAGCTGCCCAACAAGGCGGCGGCGGGCAAGACCCACCTGATCCGGCCCTGCGTGGCCTGCAACCAGGGCTGCTTCGACGCCATCACCAAGATGCAGCCGGTGGGCTGCCTGATGAACCCCCGGGCCGGCTTCGAGGCCAAGCCCGAGCCCGGGCCCGCGGCCAAGCCGGCCAAGGTGGTGGTGGTGGGCGGCGGCCCGGCCGGCTGCCAGGCGGCGCTCAGCGCGGCCCGGCGGGGACACCGGGTGGTGCTCTGGGAGGCGGCCGATCGCCTGGGCGGCCAGCCCGCCTGGTATCACCAGGCCACCGAGAAGCCCGACTTCGCCCTCATCGGCTCCTACTTCCGCGCGGCCCTGGCCGAGGCCGGGGTGGAGCTGCGCCTGGGCCGGCCGGCGGACGCCGAGGCAGTGGCCGCGGAAAAACCCGACGCGGTGGTGGTAGCCACGGGCAGCACCCCGGCCCTGGCGCCCATTCCCGGCTCCGAGCGCCCCGGGGTGGTGGACGCCTGGAGCGTGCTCCAGGGCAAGGTGCGGCCCCGGGGCCAGGTGGTGGTGATCGGCGGCGGCGCGGTGGGCCTGGAGACCGCCATCTTCGTGGCCAAGAAGGGTGCCCTCACCCCGGAGCAGACCTATTTCCTGAGCCTGTACCGGGCCGAGGAGCCCGAGGTGATCGACCACCTCATCTCCACCGGCAGCCACCGGGTGACCGTGGTGGAGATGCTGCCCAAGGTGGGGCAGGACATCGGCCGCTCCACCCGCTGGATCGTATTCGGCAAGCTGAAGCGGTTCGGGGTGGCCCTCAAGACCAAGGTCAAGGTGCTGGCCATCGAGGAAGGCGGGGTGCGCCTGGCCGAGGAGGACGGCGAGGCCCTGTTGCCCGCGGACACCGTGATCCTGGCCACCGGGGCCAAGCCCAACGACGCCCTGGCGGCCGGGCTCAAGGAAAAGGGGCTCAAGGTGCACCTGATCGGCGACGCGGCCGGCGCGGGCAGCGTGCTCAAGTCCATAGCCCAGGGCCACAAGCTCGGCTCCTCGCTCTGAGGGAGACGGGGCCGGCAAGGGCCGGGAAGCGTCCCGCGGGCCTGGAATGAGCCACAAACCCGTTCTGGAGCCCCAAGGAGGCGGCCATGGAAGTCTTCGTAACCGGCGGCAGCGGCTTTGTGGGCCGGGCCCTGTGCCGGGCCCTGATCGAGGGCGGCCACAGCGTCACCGTGCTCACCCGCAGCACCCGCGCGGCCGAGTCCCTGCCCCGGGGAGTGGGCCGCCTCCTCGGCGACCCCACCCGGCCCGGCCCCTGGCAGGAGGAGGCGGCCCGGCACCAGGGCTTTGTCAACCTGGCCGGCGCCTCCATCTTCGGCCGCTGGACCGGGGCCTATAAAAAGCTCCTGCGCTCCAGCCGCCTGGAAACCACCAGGAACCTGGTGGCGGCCCTGCGCCGGCGAGAGGGGGGGCGAGAGGGGGGGCGGGAGAGGCAACGGCCCGCAGTGCTGGTCAGCGCCTCGGCGGTGGGCTACTACGGCTTCAGCAACGACCGCGAGTTGAGCGAGTCCTCCCCGCCGGGCGAGGACTTCCTGGCCCGGCTCTGCCAGGACTGGGAGGCAGCGGCCCGCCAGGCCGAATCCCTGGGGGTGCGGGTGGTGCTGGCCCGCCTGGGCATAGTGCTGGCCGCAGACGGCGGCGCCCTGGGCCGGATGCTCCCCATCTTCAGAAAAGGCCTGGGCGGGCGCCTGGGCTCGGGGAGGCAGTGGTTCTCCTGGATCCATCGGGCCGACCTGGTGAGGGCCATGGTCAAGTGCCTGGAAGACGAAAACCTCTCCGGCCCGGTCAACTGCACCGCGCCCCGGCCGGTCACCAACCAGGAGCTGACCAGGACCCTGGGCAGGGTGCTGGCCAGGCCGGCCTTGCTGCCCGCGCCCGGTTTTGCGGTGCGGCTGGCCCTGGGCCAGTTCGGCTCGGTGCTCCTGGAGGGCCAGCGGGTGCTGCCCCAAAGGCTCCTGCAGGCGGGCTACCGGTTCCGCCACCCGGAGCTGGAAGAAGCATTGCGCGACCTGGTGGGCAGCGGCTAGGCGATGGTTCCCTGTCGCCCTTCTGGAAAACCCGGCAAGCCCAGAGAGCAACTTGACTGCGCGGCCCAGGGCGGGTATTACTGTGCATTCGAGCACCGGCCCAGGGGCGGAATGTGCTAGTCACGAGAATCATTCACTTATGAGGAGTAAGAGGCGGTGAGCCCCGGACAGAACAACGTATCGGTCAGCCCCGAGGGCGAGGTCTTTGACCTGCCCACCCCGGCGGATTACGAAAAAGAGAACCAGCGGCTGGAGGAGTTGGTCAAACAGCAGCGCGAGCTGGGCCGCGAGGTCGTGGTGGTCATGGGCGTGGGCTTCGTGGGCGCGGTCATGGCCGCAGTGGTGGCCGACAGCGTGGATGCGGACGGCCAGCCCAACAAGTTCGTCATCGGCATGCAGCGTCCCAGCACCCGGAGCTACTGGAAGATACCCTACCTCAACCGGGGCCAGGCGCCGGTGAAGGCCGAGGACCCGGAGGTGGAGGTGGTCATCCGCCGCTGCGTCAAGGAGAAGGGCACCCTCACCGCCAGCTTCTCCTACGACGCGCTCACCCACGCCGACGTGGTGGTGGTGGACGTGCAGTGCGACTACTCCAAGGAGGCCCTGGCCGACGTGACCCAGGGCACCGTGGAGATGCGCGCCCTGGAGGAGAGCCTCAAGATCATCGCCCAGCACATCCCCCCCTCCTGCCTGGTGCTGATCGAGACCACCGTACCGCCGGGCACCACCGAGTACGTGGCCTATCCCATCATGAAGAAGGTCTTCCGCAGCCGGGGCATCGAGGACGATCCCCTCCTGGCCCACAGCTTTGAGCGGGTCATGCCCGGCCGCGACTACGTGAAGAGCATCCGCGACTTCTGGCGGGTGTGCAGCGGCATCAACCCCGAGAGCCGCGAGCGGGTGGTGAAGTTCCTGACCGACGTGCTGAACACCAAGGACTTCCCCCTCACCGTGCTGGACCGGCCCATCGAGAGCGAGACCACCAAGATAGTGGAGAACAGCTTCCGGGCCACCATCCTGGCCTTCATGAACGAATGGTCGCTGTTTGCCGAGCGCAACGGGGTGGACATCATCAAGGTGATCGAGGCCATCAAGGTGCGGCCCACCCACTCCAACCTCATCTTCCCCGGCCCGGGCATCGGCGGTTACTGCCTGCCCAAGGACGGGGGGCTTGGCGTGTGGGCCTATCACCACCTCATGGGTTTCCAGAACCAGCTTTTCGAGATAACGCCCCTGGCCATCAACATCAACGACCGCCGGGCCCTGCACGCGGCCGAGCTGGTGCGCGACGCCTTGCGCAACATGGGGCGCATCGTGGCGGCCAGCGAGGTGGTGGTCCTGGGCGCGGCCTACCGCGAGGACGTGGGCGACACCCGCTACTCCGGCTCGGAGTTGGTGGTGCGCAAGCTGGCCGAGATGGGCGCCGCGGTGCGGGTGCACGACCCCTACGTGCTCAGGTGGTGGGAGTTCGAAAAGCAGGACACCTACCCCGCCCCCGGCAAGAGCCGCGGCCGCTTCTTCCGCAACCAGGAGGAGCTGAGCGCGCTCAGGGTCTCCCAGGACCTGGCCGGCTCCCTCAAGGACGCCGACGCGGTGGTGCTGGCCGTGCGCCACGCCGAGTACCTGACCCTGGACCCCGACTGGGTGGTGGAAAAGGCCGGCGGCCCGGTGGCCGTGGTGGACTGCTTCGGCATCCTGGACGACGCCAAGATCCGACGCTACTTCGAGCTGGGCTGCGAGGTCAAGGGCATGGGCCGCGGCCACGTGAAACGCATCAAGGACGAGGTGCGGGAGGGCAAGTAAGGTCTTTTTCATGGCTGAGGCCTGGCTGGGCATAGACCTGGGCGGCACCAACACCAGGGTGGGGCTGGTGAGCCCGGAGGGCCTGGTGGCGCGGGAGAGTTTCGCCACCCAGGCCGGCCAGGGCCCCGGCCAATGGCTGGCCAGCCTGGCGCAGGCCGTGCAAAGGCTCCGTCGCCAGGGGCCTCAGCCCCGGGGGGCGGGGGTGGCCAGCCCCGGGATCATCCAGCGCCCCCAGGGCGTGGTGCTGCGCTCGCCCAACCTGCCGGCCTGGAACGGCTTCCCCCTGGCCGGCGAGGTGGGCAAGGCCCTGGGGCTCCCCACCGTGGTGGAGAACGACGCCAACTGCTACGCCCTGGGCGAGTTCCTCTTCGGCGCCGGCCAGGGCCGCGACCTGGCCTGCTTCACCCTGGGCACCGGGGTGGGCGGGGGGATCGTCATCAGCGGCAAGCTGGTGGTGGGTCCCTTGGGCACCGGCGGCGAGCTGGGCCACACCCTGGTGAAGGAGGGCGGCCGCACCTGCGGCTGCGGCGCCCGGGGCTGCCTGGAGGCCTATGCCTCGGCCACCGGCCTGAAGGGCATGCTGGCCGAGGCCCTGGACCAGGGCCGGCGGACCGGCCTGGCCAGGGAGGCCGAGGCCGCGGACATCGCCCGGGCCGCGCAAGACGGCGACGAGCTGGCCAAGGAACTCATGGTCACGGCCGGCCGGGCCCTGGGGCGGGCCTTCGACAACCTGGTGGCCACCACCGGCCTGGACCTGATAATCATAGGCGGCGGGGTGGCCCGGGCCTGGCCGCTCATGGAACCCGCCGCCCTGGCCGAGCTGCAAGACCGGCTGCGCCTGGTGGAGCCAAACCGGGTGGAGATACGGCCGGCCCTGTTGGGCGACGACGCCCCCCTCTGGGGCGCCGCGGCCCTGGCCCGGGATAACTCGTAAAAAAGGAAAAGCGCCCATGGCCAAGATCAACCGCAAAAAGCTGCTCAAGGAGCCTGACGAGTTTCTCACCCTGTCCCAGCGCGCCTTGGCCTGGTCCCGGGAACACGCCAAGGTGATCCTGGCGGTGGCCGTGGGCCTGGCCCTGGCCATCGGCGCCTTCGTGGGCCTGCAAACCTACCTGGAATACCGCGACAACCAGGCCGCCGACACCCTGGCCCGCTCCTTCGAGGACTATGCCAAGGCGGTGGAGGGCAAGGCCGGCCCGGCCCAGGAACAGGCCGCCCGGGCGAACCTGGCCAAGGTGGTGGAGCAGTACGGCGCCACCCCGGCCGGCATCCAGGCCCGGCTGGCCCTGGGCGACCTGCTGCTGGAAAAGAGCAAGTACGCCGAGGCGGAAAAAGTCTTCAGCGGGCTGACCGAGGAGACGGACCTGCCCGCGGCCATGCGGCCCCTGGCCTGGCACGGCCTGGGCGTGAGCCTGGAGGGGCAGAAGAAGTACGCCGAGGCGGCGGACGCCTATACCAGCGCCATGAAAGAGGCCGGCCCGGCCCTGCGCAACTCCTACCGCCTGGACTTGGCCCGGGTCCAGGAAGCGGCCGGCAACAAGACCGCGGCCATCCAGGCCTACCGCGAGGCCGTGCAGGAGCCCCCCGACCCGGCCTCGGCGGACCTGGCCCGCAGCCGGCTGGTGGCCCTGGGGGTGGACCCGACCGGGTTGCAAGCCAGCCGCTAGCCCCCAGTCCCTTCAAAGCACGACCGCCCCGGTCCTCTTGGCCGGGGCGGTCTTCATTCAGGGCTGCCGAGCGCCCGGCCGGCTAGCCCCCCACCCTCCGGGCCAGGCGGTAGGCACAGAGGTTGACTATCTCGGCCAGGCAGGGATGGACATAGGGAATGTCGGCCAGGTCCCGGGCGGTGCCTCCCAGCCACATGGCCACCGCCACCTCGTGGATCATGAGCGAGGCCTCGGGCGCCACCAGGTCCGCGCCCAGGATGCGGCCGGTGCCCTTCTCGGCGCGCATGGCCATGAAGCCCTTGAGGGGCTCGGGGTAGGTGCGGGCCACGCCCATGCCGGCCAAGTCGTAGTCCGCCTCCACGAAATCCAGTCCCGCCTGCCGGCACTGCTCCTTGCCCAGGCCCACCCGGGCGATCTGGGGATCGGTGAAGATGACCCAGGGCAGCACCCGGTCCTGCAGCTCGCGGGGCTCCTGGGGGTGGGTGGCGTTGAAGCCGGCCACCTCGCCCTGCATGACCGCCAGGTTCACCACCATCTTCTGGCCGGTCACGTCGCCGGCGGCAAAGATGTGGGGCTGGCTGGTACGCATCTGCCGGTCCACCTTGACCGCGCCTCTTTCGGTCTCCACTCCGGCGGCCTCCAGGTTGAGCCCCTCGATATTGGGCTTGCGGCCAAAGGCCACCAGTATCTCCTCCACGGTGACCGCCTTTTCCTGGCCCTGGTGGCTGAAGTGCACGGTCTTGCCCTGGGGTCCGGCCTGGATGCGCTCCAGGCGGGTGTCGGTATAGACCCTGGCGCCCTCCTCTGCCAGAACCGACTCCAGGAGCTGGCCGATGCGGGGGTCCTCCTTGCTCAACAGGTGCCCGCTGCGCTGGATTATGTGGGTCTCCACCCCCATGCGGGTCAGGAACTGGGACATCTCCAGGGCGATGGTCCCCCCGCCCAGCACCGCCATGGAGCGCGGCAGCTCGGCCAGCTCCATGAGGGTGTCAGTGATCAGGTAGCCGGCTTCCTCCAGGCCCTCCACCGGCACCATGATCTCCCGGCTGCCGGTGGCGATGACGATGTGGGCCGCGGTTATCTCCTGGCCGTCCACCCGCACCGTGTGCGGGTCCTCGAAGCTGGCCCGGCCCCGGTAGACGATGAGCCCGTCCTTTTGCTTGGCGGCCACCGCCGCTTCCCGGCTGCCGGCCAGAAAATCC
This sequence comes from uncultured Desulfarculaceae bacterium, assembly GCA_964620595.1. Lineage (GTDB taxonomy): Bacteria > Desulfobacterota > Desulfarculia > Desulfarculales > Desulfarculaceae > Desulfocarbo. The sequence goes on from CAZUHP010000004.1 coordinate 28,141, forward strand.
ACCACGCTGCGCTTGCGGGTGAGAAGCTGGGGATATGCCTGGCGGCCGTCGCGGCCGGCCTGGTAAAGCTGGGCCGCGCTGTGCAGGAGCGTCTTGGAGGGCATGCACCCGGCCAGGATGCACAGCCCGCCCAGGCGCCCGGCCTCCACCATGCCCACCCGGGCCCCGCTCTTGAGCGCGGTGGTGGCCGCGGTGAAGCCGCCGCTGCCGCCGCCGCCGATGACCAGTACGTCCAGCTCGTAGTCCGTCATTTCCCTGCTCCCCGTCTGCTATCGGCCTGATCGGCCTGGGTGAGGTCCAGCTTGGCCTTGGCCCGGCGCCGGGCCAGCTCGGCCAGGTCGGCCACGGTTTCGTGCTCGTCCACTATCTCCGAGCCCACCAGGGACTCCAGCACGTCCTCCAGGGTGATGAGCCCCATGATGCCGCCGTACTCGTCCACCACCAGGTACAAGTGCTCCCGGCGCATGAGGAAGGACTGCAAGAGATACAGGGCGTTGGCCGAGGGCGGCACGAAACGCACCGGCTTGACCAGGCGGGCCAGGGTGTCTTCGGGGCCGGCGGGCTCGGCTGCCATCACCTCGCTCTTGATCACGTAGCCCACCACGTCCTCCGGCCCTTCCTCCACCAGGGGCACCCTGGTATGGGGCCACTGCCGGGCCTCTTCCCGGGCCTGGGCCAGGGGCAGGTCGGCCCGGGCGGTGAAGAGCACGGTGCGGGGAGTCATGATGTCACCGGCGCGCACATCCTCCAGGCTGATGATGTTGCGGATGAGTTCGTGCTCCAGCTTGCTTATCTGCCCGGCGGTGGCGCCCAGCTTGGCCGCGGCCAGGATCTCGTCCTCGCTCACGCTGGGCGTCCGGCCCCGATCCCTCACGATGAGGCGGGTGATGCGCTGGGTGAGCCAGATGACCGGCGCCGTCAGGCCCACCATGACCCGCAGCGGCATCACCGAGCCCTTCCACAGAAAGCGCCAGTACACCGCCCCCACCGTCTTGGGGATGATCTCGGAGAAGATGAGGATGGCCAGGGTGAAAAAGAGCGAAAAGGCCCACAGGGAGCCCGCCCCCCACACCTGGCCCGCGGCCCAGCCGGCCAGGGTGGCGCCGGCCGTGTTGGCCAGGGTGTTGAGGATGAGGATGGCGGCCAGGGGACGGTCCACCTCGGCCTTGAGCTGCTTCATGCGCTGGGCCAGCTCTTGGCCATGGTGGGCCGCCGCTTCCAAGGTGATGAGCCTGGTGGAATAGAGCACCGATTCCAGCAGGGAACACAAGGCCGACACCAGGATGGACAGGCTGACCGCCAGCACCAGCGTGGTCATGACACCTCCGTACCGGCCGGATTATACCCCGGCCTCATAAGGCAGAATACCATGACCGGGCCGCCGCGCCGAGGGTCAGGCCACCGGCGCGGCGGCATTCGCCCCGGAATCAGTACATGAGCTCCGGCAGCCAGAGCACCAGCTGGGGCAAAAAGACCAGCACCGCGGTGCCGGCCAGGAGCGCGCCCAGAAACGGCAGGCAACCCTTGAAGATGGTTTCCAGCGGCGTCTTCAGGTCCACTCCCTTGACCACATAGGCGTTGATGCCCACCGGCGGGGTTATGACTCCCATCTGGGTGACCAGCACGATTATCACCCCGAACCAGATGGGGTCGAAGCCCAGGCGCAGCACGATGGGGTAGAAGATGGGAATGGTGAGCATGATGAGGGCCAGGGCGTCGATGAAGCAGCCCCCCACCAGGTAGACCAGCACCATGAGGAAGATCACCGCCCAGCCCGGCAGGCTGAGGCCATCGATGAGCCCGGCCACGGCCATGGGGATGCCGGTCACCGCCAAAAAGTGGCCGAACACCACCGCGCCGGCCACCAGCATGAGCACCATGCAGGAGGTGCGCAGGCTGTCCACCACCGCCCGCCGGAACCCGTCCCAGGTGAGCTGGCGCCGGACCAGGGCGGCCAGCAGCACGCCCGCGGCGCCCACCCCGCCGGCCTCGGTGGGCGTGAACCACCCCCCGAACAGCCCGCCCATGACCAGCAGGAACACGGCCAGGGTGTCGGCCAACTCGCCCAGGGAAGCCAGCTTGGCGCGCCAGGAATGGCTGGGCCCGGCCGGGCCCAGCTCGGGCCGCAGGCGGCAGACCAGGGCGATGGCCAAGAGGAACAGGCCGGTGATGAGGAGCGCCGGCACCACCCCGGCCATGAATAGGCGGCCGATGGACTGCTCGGTCAAGACCCCATACACGATGAGGACCACGCTGGGCGGCATGAGCATGCCCAGCCCGCCGCCCGAGGCCACGCTGCCGGTGGCCAGCTCGGGGTGGTAGCCGTAGCGCCGCATCTCGGGCAGGCCCACGGTGGCCATGGTGGCGGCGGTGGCCGGCGAGGAGCCGCACACCGCGCCAAAGGCGGTGCAGGCGCAGACCGTGGCCATGGCCAGGCCGCCGCGGGTGGAGCCGGTGAACCGGTAGGCCGCGCCGTAGAGCCGGCGGCTGATGCCGGTATGGAAGGCCAGTTGCCCCATGAGGATGAACAGCGGGATGATGGTGAGGCCATAGGAGGAGAACACCCCGTAGATGTCCCGCGCCAGCAGGCCGAGGGCCGGCTCCGTTCCCCGCACCCAGGCAAAGCCGGCAAAGCCCACCAGGGCCATGGCATAGGCCACGGGCATGCGCGAGAAGAACAGGGCCACCAGCACCAGGATGCCCAAGAGGCCGATCAGGGCGTGGCTAGGCATGGCGCACCGCCCGTCTCAAGGAGGCGCTCAAATCGGCCGCCAGGGCCAGGCACAACACGGCGAAGGCCACGGCCACCGCCCGCACCAGCCAATGGGCCGGCAGCTCCAGGCTCATGGACACCTGCCCCGCCGCGGCCAGGCGGCCGGCGTAGAGCCAGCACTGCCAGCTCACCAGGGCGAACAGGCCGCAGGACACGGCCTGGCCGGCCGCGTCCACCCAGGCCGCGGCCCGCGGAGGCAGCCGCCGCACCAGCATGTCCAGGGCTACGTGGCCGCGGTCGCGCTGGGTGACGGGCATGGCACAGGCCAAGACCAGCACCGCCAGGAGCGACACCCCCTCCACCATCCCCCACAGGGGGCGGCCCGCGGCCCGCAAGGCCACGTCCAGGCAGGTGACCAGCAGCATGCCCGTGAGGCTAAGCCCACCGATGAACTTGAGGACCGCGGCCAGGCGGTCCACCAGGCGTTCCAGGGCGTGCATGGCCCGCCCCCTAGCGCTTGGCCGCGGCCAGGGCCCGCTGAGCCACGGCCAGCACCGCGGCGCCGTCCAGGCCGCGCCGGTTCAGCTTCTTGACGTAGCTCTCCAGCACCGGCTGCACGGCGGCCCGCCACTTGTCGGCCTGGCCCGGGGCCAGCTCCAGCACCCGCCGCCCCTTTTGGGCCAGCAAGAACTCGCGCCCCTTGGCGTCGGCGGCGTCCCAGGCCGCGCCGTGCTTGACCGCCCACTCGGCGTTGATCTGGCGGATGGTGTCCTGCACCTCCCGGGGCAAGCGGGCCCACACCTCGCGGTTCATGACCACGAAGAAGCCGGTGGTGTAGGCGACCGGAAAGCTCAGGGTGCAAAAGCGCTCCACCTCGCCCAGCTTCCAGCCCCGGTTGGCCTCCACCGGATACATGGCGCCGTCCACCACCCCCTTTTCCAGGGCCTGGTAGGTCTCGGGCATGGGCATGGTCACCGGGACGGCGCCCAGGGCCTTGACCGTCTCGGCGGTGGTGCCGTGGGCCCGGATCTTGAGGCCCTTCAACTCGGCCAAGCTCTGGACCGGCTTGTCCTTGGTGTGGAGCAGGCCCGGCCCGTGGGCATGCAGGTACATCACCTCCGTGTCCGCCAGCTCCTTGGGCCTGAGCCGGGCGAAGACCTGGTTCACCACCGCGGTGGCCTGGGCCCCGGAGGTATAGCCCAGGGGCAGGTCCACCACCTCCATCACCGGGAAGCGGCCGCGGGTATAGCCGAAACAGCTCATGGCCACGTCACAGATGCCGGTCACCACCGCGTCGTAGCTCTGGGCCGCCTTGGTGAGGGTCTGGCCCGGGAAGTACTGGAACTTGACCTTGCCGCCGGTGCGCTTTTCCACCTCCCGGCACCAGGCCTGGGCCAAACGGGACTGGACGTGGGTGGGCGGGAAGAAGTTGCTGTAGGTGAGCTGGATCGCCTCGCCGGCGCGGGCGGAGGAGGCCAGGGACAGAAGCAACACACTGAAGACGGACAGGATGCAGGCAACACGTTTCATCGCACGACTCCAAAGCTGGACAGAAGCAACATGAATCACCGGGGGCTGGCAAGCATGAGCGCGGACACCGCCCGGCTGGGCTCAAGGATGCTATTGCGGATTTATGCAAAAGGGGATTACCGGCCGTCAGGGCCGGTAGTAGTAGGCGTAGAGATACGCGTATGCCGAAAGGCGGTCGAACATGAGCGTCTTGGGCTCCGTGGTTCGGGTGGAAGGGCCCCCTCGGCCCTCCCTGCCCCGGGAGTCATACCCCAGGCGGGCCGGCCTGTCAACTGCTGGCTATTGCCGATCAAGCACCTGGGGATTGAGGCAATTGGGCGGGCGCCGGCCCTCCAGGAGCAGGGCCGCCAGGTTGCGGGCCGCAGTGAGGCCCATGTTGGTGCGGGTCTCCAGGGTGGCGCTGCCCAGGTGGGGCAGGAGCACCACGTTGGCGAGGGACGCCAGGCCCGGGTGCAGCTCGGGCTCGTTCTCATACACGTCCAGGCCCGCGCCGGCGATGGCTCCCTGTTCGAGCGCCCGCACCAGGGCGGCCTCGTCCACCACCTCGCCCCGGGCGGTGTTGATCAGAAAGGCGCTGGGCTTCATGAGGGCCAACTCGCGCGCAGCGATGAGGTGGCGGGTCTCCGGGGCGAGGGGCAGGTGCAGGGACACGAAGTCCGCCCGGGCCAGGAGTTCGTCCAGGCCGCTGTACTCCACCCCCAGGCGGGCCTCCTGGTCCGGGTCCAGGCGGTGGCGCTGGTGATAGAGCACCTGCATGTCAAAGCCCCGGGCGCGCCGGGCCACGGCCCGGCCGATGCGCCCCAGGCCCACCAAGCCCAGGGTCTTGTGGTGCAGGTCCGCACCCAGCATGAACATGGGTCCCCAACCCGGAAAGCGGCCGGCCCGGGTCTTGGTGTCCGCCTCCACCACCCGCCGGGCCACGGCCAGCATGAGCGCCAGGGCCAGATCCGCGGTGGTGTCGGTGAGCACATCCGGGGTGTTGCACACCGCCACTCCCCGCCGGGTGGCCGCCTCCAGGTCGATGTTGTTGTAGCCTACCGCGTAGTTGGCCACGATACGCAAGGAGGGGCCCGCCGCCGCCAGCAGCTCGGCGTCCACGCGGTCCACCAGAAGCGGCAAGAGCCCGTCCTGGCCCTGGACCGCGGCCAGGAGTTCCTGCCGGGGCATGGGCCCGTCGTGGGGGCTCACGGTAAGCTCGAAGCCGTCTTGCAGAAGCTCCATCACCGCCGGCGGCAGCCGGCGGGTGACCAGCACGCGGGGTTTGGCACCCATGTCTCCTCTCCTGGCAGGCGGGCCGCCGGCCGGCGGCCCGCCCGATATCCAACCGTCCGATTGCCGACCCTCTAGGCGCCGCCCTCCATCCGCGTCAACTCCTCGTCGCGCAGGAGGCGGCGCAGCACCTTGCCCACCAGGGTCTTGGGCAGCTCCTCGCGGAACTCGATCACCGTGGGGGCCTTGTAGTGGGTGATGTTCTCCTGGCACCAGGCGATGATGTCATCGGCGCTCACCCGGCCCCGGGCCGAGGGCTTCAGCACCACGAAGGCCTTGACCACCTCGCCCACCTTGGGATGGGGCACCCCGATCACCGCCGCCTCCAGGATGTCGGGGTGGGTGTAGAGGTAGTCTTCCACCTCGGCGGGGAACACCGAGTAGCCCCGGTGCTTGATCAGGTCCTTGGCCCGGTCGCGGATGTAGGTCCAGCCCCGCTCGTCCATGTAGGCCACGTCGCCGGTGTGGAACCAGCCGTCCCGCAGGCAGTCCGCGGTTTCCTGGGGCTGGTTGTAGTAGCCCTTCATCACCTGGGGGCCCTTCACGCAAAGCTCGCCCACCCCTTCCGGCCCCAGGGGCATCTGCTTCTCGCCGGTCTCCAGGTCCACGATCTTCACCTCGGTGTTGCAGATGGGAATGCCGATGGAGCCCACCACCCGGGGCTTGCCCCCGGGCATCTGGAAGGGGTTGGCCGTGGCCACCGGCGAAGTCTCGCTGAGGCCGTAGCCCTCCACCACCACCGCGCCGGTCTTCTCCTCAAAGGCCACCTGCACCTCCCGGGGCAAGGGACCGGCCGCGGAGAGGCATTGCTTGAGGGGGCTGAGGTCGAAGCGCTCCAGGCCCTCGCTGTGGTTGATCTTGTTGAACAGCGCCGCCACCCCCGGCATGAGCAGGTGGTAGCCCTGGCCCCATTTTTCGATCTGGCGGGCCCACTCGGTCATGTCCGCCGGCGGCTGGGGAAACAGGAGCTGGAAGGCGCCGGTGGCCACGGCCACGTTCATCACGCAGGTCATGGCATAGATGTGGAACAGGGGCAGCACCCCCACCGCGCCCATGCCCGAAACCAGCTCGCCCAGCCAGGCCTTGCAGGCCAGGGCGTTGAACACCAGGTTCTGGTGGGTGAGCATGGCGCCCTTGGGGGTGCCGGTGGTGCCGCCGGTGTATTGCAGCACGGCCAGGTCCTCGGCCGGATCGATCTCCACTGCCGGCGGCCGGCCCGGGCTCTTGAGGAGCTTGGTAAAGGGAATCGTCTCCGGCGGCATCTTGCCGGTGGGTATCTTGCCCAGGGCCTTGCCCAACAGGCGTTTCACGGCGCTGAAACCGCACAGGTCCACCACGTTGGTGCCGATCAGGTGCTGCACCTTGGTTTCGGCCAGCACCTTGGCCGGCGACTGGTACACCGAGTCCAGCACGATGAGCGCCTTGGCCCCGGAGTCGTTCAGGTGGTGGCGCACCTCCAGGGGCTTGTAGGTGGGGTTGATGGCCGTGGCCACCACCCCCAGGCGCTGGCAGGCATAGTAGGCCACCACGAACTGGTGGGAGTTGGGCAGCATCAGGGCGACCACATCGCCCTTGTTGAGGCCCAGGCCGGCCAGGCCGGCGGCGAAACGGTCCACCATCTGGTCCAGCTCGCGGTAGGTCACCACCGTGTCCAGAAAAACGATGGCCCGGTTGTCCGGCTTTTCCCGCGCGGTCTGTCGCAGCATCTCACCCAGGCTGAGGCGCGGCACCTCGATCATCTTGGGCACGCCCTCCGGCCAGTCGCCGTACCAGGGCCGTTCCCCCAGGTCCTTGCTCATTGGTTTCTCCCTTTCCAGGGCGCCGTACTGCCTGGTGCTGCCCGCCAAGGGCCGGGCGAGTGTGCGGGTGACAGATAATAGCACGGAGCGGGCCTGTGGCCCAGCCCCGGACTCCTGGCCTGGGGCGGGTTGTGTTAGAATTTATTGAGCGGCCTCCGGCCCCCCTGCCGGAGGGGGCGAAGGGAGTTTTTTTGCTGCACTTCACCAGCCTGCGTCAACGTCTTTACGTCTGGCTGCTTCTGCCCGTGGCGGTGCTGCTCATCGGACTGGGGGCGGCGGGATTCTATTATGCCCGCAGCCGGCTGGTGGACCAGTGGCGCACCTCGGCCCTGTTCAGCCTGGAGCGGGCGGCCCACGACATCGACATGCGCCTGGAACGGCCGGCCGAGGCGGTGGAATTGATCAACCGCCTGGCCGCGGAGACGCCCCTGGACACCGCGGCCTGGAAGTCCCTGCTGGCCCAGGTTCCGGGGGTGGCCGGGGTGAAGCTCTCCTGGCCCCCCCAGGCCGGGACCATGCCCGGCCCGGGCGCCGGCAGAGCCCCCGCGCAACACCGCCGCCCGTCCATGCGCTTCCACCGGGCGCGGATCGCCCAGGTGAGTGCCCCCCGTTTCGATTCCCAGGCCGGCCGGCCCACGGTGCGCATGATCTTCGAGTTGAAGGACGAAACCGGACGCACCAGCGGCCGGCTGGAGCTGAGCATCCTTTTCGACTACCTGCTCAAGGACATCCAGGCGCTTTCCTGGTGGCAGGGCGACGAGGGCTACCTGGTGGACGACACCGGCCGCATCCTGGCCCGCACCCGGAAGGCGCCCGCCGGCAAGGAGCGCCTGGGCCAAGACGGCGGCGAGCTGGAGCTACGCACCCTGGAGGCGCTCCTGCGCCAAAAGGCGGGCACCCTTTTGAGCGGCGAGTACCTGGCCGAGCGGGCAAGCGGTTTCCACCGGCTGAGGCGCGCGCCCTGGACCCTGGTGCTCATCGCGCCCCGGGCGGTGCTGGCACCGGTGATGGATTTCCTGCGCGCCTATCTGGTGGTGGGCGGGCTGTGCGTGCTGGTGGTGCTGCTGCTCATCCGCCTGGTCACCGGCCGGGTGGTGGGCTCGGTGCGCACCGTGTGCCAAGCCGCCCGCCAGGTGGCCCGCGGCGACTACGGGGTGGAGGTGCCCGAGCCGCGCACCCGGGACGAGTTCCACCGCCTGGCCCAGAGCTTCAACACCATGGTGGAGGGGCTCCGGGAAAAGGAGTTCATCCGCGACACCCTTGGGCGCTACGTGGACCAGGAGGTGGCCCGCCAGCTCATAAGCCGGCCCGAGGCCTCCCGCCTGGGTGGCCAGAAGCGCTGGGTGGCGGTGATGATGAGCGACGTACGCGGCTTCACCGCCCTGTGCAACGACCTGGGCCCGGAGGAGACCACCGCCATCATCAACCGCTACCTGACCCGGCTGGTGGAGGTGATCCACCGCTACCAGGGCATCATCGTGGACTTCCTGGGCGATGCGGTGCTGGTCTTTTTCGACAGCCTGGACTTTCCCCCGGCCGAGGCCGCCCGCCGGGCGGTGTGCTGCGCCCTGGATCTGAAAAAGACCACGGACGAGTTCAACCGGCAAAGCCGCGCCCAGGGCCTGCCCGAGCTGGCCACCGCCTTTGGTCTCAATGCCGGGGAGGTGGTGGTGGGCAACATCGGCTCCCAGACCCGCACCAAGTACGGCATCGTGGGCGGGCCGGTGAACCTGACTCAGCGCATCCAGGCCCAGGCCGAGGGTGGCGAGATACTGGTATCCCAATCCCTGTACGACCTCCTGGCCGATGATTTAGTGGTGAGCCGCTCCTTTACCACCTCGCTCAAGGGAGTGGAAGGCGAAGTGACGCTATATCTGGTGGAAGGACTGCGCTCCTGCGCGGCCCAAGCCTCCCCCTCTCCCCCGTCGCCCCCGTCCCCCCCGTCCCCCCCGTCATGCCAGGCGGGGCCCGCTTAGAGCGGGACTACAAGGAGGAAACCCGCCATGCGCCTCGTGAAGCTCAACGCCCTCATCGCCCTGGCCCTCATGGTCTTGGCCCCCGCGGCCGCGGCCCAGGCGCCGCCCGCCTCGAGCAAGGGCCAAACCCTGTACTTGCCCGCGGTGAGCTATGTTTACCTGGGCGCCAAGAGCAAGCCCTACTCCCTCACCAAGACCTTTTTCTTCCGCAACCGGGACCCCCGCCGGCAGCTGACCATAACCGCGGTGGACTACTACGACGGCCGGGGCGTCAAGCTGGCCAGCTTACTGGACCGGCCGCAGGTACTCGCGCCCCTGGCCTCCCTGCAAATGCCGCTGCCCACGCAGGACCAGGAGGCCCGGGGCTGCGCCCCCTGCCTGATCGTGCGCTGGCGGGCCGGCAAGCCGGTGAACCCGCCCCTGGTGCAATGCATCATGATCGGCGCCACCGGCCAGCAGGGCATCTCCTTCAGCACCACGGCCACGCCCATCCGCTAGCAGAGCGCAAGGAGGAACCAGGACGCAGCTATCCCCCCGCCGCCCGAGGCGCCGGCAGGAAGCCTGGCTACGATTGCATTGAACCCGCCGGAACGGCGGCGGGCAAAGGAGGGCCTAGCGCCGGCGTGCCTCGCGGCGGGCCCGGGCGCGGGAAAGCTGGCGGCGGAGGCGCCGGGCAGCCTGGCGCTCCTTGCGCCGCCGCTTGTCCGAGGGCTTCTCAGCCCAGCGCTTCTCCTTGAGCTGGCGGAAGACGCCTTCCTTGATGAGTTGGCGCTTCAACACCTTGATGGCCTTTTCCACGTTGTTGTCCACTACCCTGACTTCCAACTTCGCCTCCAACTACACTCTTGGCTTTAAAACAACGATATCCCTTCCGCTCATTGAGCGGCCTGACTGTACGCTACCGTCCGCCTGCCAAAAGCGGCGGTCATGCTTGGGTTGGGTACCGCCCCGCCTCGACTCGGGACGGCTCCGCATGCGGCTCCCCCCGGACGCCCCCCCCCGACGCCTCCGATGCCCCCCAGCTCCCCCCGGCAGGGGGAACCCGCAGGCTTACCAGCGGCGGGTCTGGCGAGGGGCGCGGGGCCGGGCCTCGTTCACCCGCAAGGGGCGGCCGCCCATCTCCATGCCGTTGGTCGCTTCGATGGCCTGCTGGGCCTCTGTCTCATCCATCTCCACGAAGCCAAAGCCGCGGGAGCGGCCGGTCTCCCGGTCGGTGATGACCTTGGCCGAATGAACCGTGCCGTACTGCTCAAACAGGCTGCGGACCTCACTCTCCGTGGCGGAGAAGGGCAGATTGCCCACATAGATGCTCTTTACCATCTCTCAGCTAACTCCTACAAACAGGAACCACACTCTCCCGGCCGGAGCCGGAAAACCCAAAAGGTCCAATGAGCCTGATGAACGAGGCAAGATTCGGCGGGCTTTTCACCGGAAGGTCTAGCCGCATACTTACCGGCTTATTGGCGCTTTGGTTTGTTAATGTATCTACTGTGCGGTGAATGTCAACCGATATCTTTGTTTTGCGAGCCCTGGCCCGGCCCGGCCCCGCGCCCGGGAAATTGCCGGGCCCAGGCTGACAAAGCGGCCTTCCCGCACGCTGAAGAGCTTCAGCGGCGCCCGCACCCGTTGGTCCGGCCCCATTGCCAGGCTGCCGCAGGCCCCCTTCACTCCCCGCAGGCCGGCCAGGGCCCGGCGCAGGTCCAGGCGGGTGGCGCCCGGCGCGGCCCTGTCCAGGACCGCACGGGCCATGAGCCCGGCATCGTAGCCCAGGGCCTCCTTCAGCCCCGGCTCCAGGCCGGTCTGCTCCTGGAAGGCCCGCACGAAGCGCTGCACCTCCTCCTCCGGGGAGGCGGGGTCAAAGACATCGGCGAAAAGGCAGCCATCCAAGAGCTTGCCGCAGCAGGCCAGGAGCTTGGGGCGGTGCCAGTCCAGGGTTCCCAGGAGATGTCTGCCGGCCACGCCGTAGTAGCCCAGGCGGGGCACCAGGTGCTCCACCTCGTCCAGGGGGCCGGCCAGCCACAGCCGGTCGAACCTGAGCGGCGGCCGCTCCCCGCCGCCCTGGCCAGGGCCCGGGCCCAACAGCCGCCTGAGATCGGCCTGCCACACGCCGCCGGGCCGGTAGAAGAGGGGGGGCACCAGTGCCAGCTCCCGGCCCTGGCCGCTGGCGGCCGGCGGCCGTCCCCTGTCCAGCCAGGCGCGCAGGGTTTCGTGAAGCTCGCGGCCCTGGGCATTGTCCGGGGCCAGCAAGCTCACCCGGCGGGCGCCCTCCCCGGCCACCCGGCCCATCACCGCAGCCACCTGGTCCCCCAGGGTGGGATGATGGCGGAAGACAAAGGGGCCCACCTCGGCCAGCATGGGCTCCGGGCTCAGGCAGATGATGGGCACTTGCAGGTGCTGGGCCCGGCGGGCGGCGGCCAGGGCGGCCAGGTCGTCCAGGGGGCCGATGACAAGGGCCACCTGGTGGCGTTCCACCAGCGCCTCCACCGCCCGGTCCGCGGCCAGGGGCTCGGAGCGGCTGTCCAGGAAGTGGAGCGCCGGTGCCCGGCCGGGGTCGCCCGCCCCGTCCAGGGCCAGCTTGACCGCCGCCAGCACCCGCCGGCCTTCCTCGGCCCGCAGGCCGCTCAAGGGCAGTACCACGCCCACTGCCCGGCGCTTGAGCCGGACGCTCTTTTGGGCCAGGTCTTCGCGCAGGGCCCGCACCCAGGGCCGCCAGCGCCAGTTCCGGGGCAGGGTGGCCAGGTAGTGGGTGGCCTTGCGGGCCTCGGCATCCCGGCCGGCGCGCAGGTAGGCCCGGGCCAGGCCGGCGGCCAGGGCGGCGCGCAGCTCGGGGCTGGGCTCCACTCTCACCAGGTATGCCGTCTGGGCCACGGGCAGGGCAGCAGCCAGGCGGGCGATCAGGGGCGGCAGGTCGCGGGCGGCGATGGTGCCCGGCCGCCGGGCACTGTAAAGCAGGGTACGCAGAAAGGCCAGGTCTCCCCCGGCATCCAGGTAGGCGGCGGCCCGGGCCTGCTCGTCCGGGGGAATGCCCAACACGGGCCGGGCCACCAGCCGGCGCAGGGAGCGCTCAGCCCCGGCCTGGTCGCCCTCTTGGCGCTGGAGCCGGGCCCACAGGTAGTCCGCCTCCACTGCCACCGCCCCGGTGACCCCCTCGCCCCCCTTTTCGCCCCCCTGCTCGCCCCCCTGTTCGGCCATGGCCTCCAGGCGCTTGAGCCACTGGCGGGCCTGGGCCCGGTGCTGCCTGGCCAGTTCGGCCCGGGCCAGGCCCAGGATGGCCAGGGCCTGGCCAGCAGGACCGCCGGCCTCCTCCAGGGCCTGGTGGAAATAGGCCCGGGCCTGGCCGGGGCGGCCGCGCAGCATCTCGGCCTCGCCCGACTCCAGGTAGGCCTGCACCGCCTCCTCCAGCACCGGGGCCGGAGGAAGCTGTGCCTCCTGGCGGCTCCTGTCCGAAAGGGCGCAAGAGGCCACGGCCAAACTTCCGGCAAGAAGCAGCCAACCAAGCCAATGCAGGCAGCGGGGCAGGCAGACCGGCAAGGGAAATTTCATTCCCTGCTACTCCACTCGGGTCTGCTGTTGGATTGGCGTCGGGGGGCGTCGCTGGCGACGCGCTCCCGACCATAACATTTTTAGCCAGCCGGGGCCAAGCCCAAACCAGGGGGGCTTTACTCCGGGGCCGGGGCCCGGGCATAATCGGGCCAGGCGATAACACCCTCAACCCCGGGACAACCCTTGCCTCGCGAAACCTTGCCCCCATCCTTGGCCCAGGCCCTGGCCAGCTACCCAGCCGGCGGGTGGGACACGCGCCTGGCCGCGGTGTACGGCGCCCTGCCCGCCACCGAGTGCGCCAGGGAGGGCCAGTGCTGCTCCCTGTTGCCGCCCGTGCAGCCGGTGGAGATGCTGGCCTGGCTGAGCGCCCTGGCCCAAGAGGAGCCCAAAGAGCGGCGCCAGGAGGCCGCCGGCCTGGTGAGCCATTTCCTGCAAAACGCCGCCCGCCGCCTAGCCTGCCCCTGGGCCCGGGAAGGAGCCTGCGCCCGCTATCCCCAGCGCTTCTTCGGCTGCCGGGCCTATGGCCTGTGGTCACCGGCCGCCTATGAATCCCGCCGCCGGGCCGCCCTTTTGGCGGCACAAGGGGTACAGCGCGCCTGGGCCGGGCTGGGGCTGAGCCTGCCGGCCGAGGTGTGCGCGCCGCCGCCGCCCTACTGCCGCCGGGTGAAGCCCCTGGGCGGGGGAAAGCCGGACGACGCGGCCCTGGAGAAACTGGAGGCCGAACTGGCCGCCCTGGGCCGGGAGGAGCCCTGGCATGAATTCCTGGGCCGCACCGGCGGCGACCTGGGCTATTTGGCGGCAGGGCTGGCCCTGGGACAGGAGGCCTGCCTGCAGGCAAAGGTGGCAGTGACCCGGGCCCTGCTGGCCGGGCGGGGGAGCGAGGCCCGCAGCCTCTTGGCCGACGCCCGGCAGGCGGCCGCCGACTGGGCCGAGGCCCTGGCCTAGTACCAGCGCACCACCTCCCGCCGCTCGGCCCGGGGCGAGCGGAAACGGTTCAGGGGCGAGTCCGGCTGGGCATAGCCCAGGGCCACGGCGAGCATCACCTCGTAGCCTTCGGAAATATTGAGGAAATCCTTAACCGTATCCTGGTAGGCGCAGACCAGGCCGATGGGGCAGGTGTCCAGGCCCAGCTCCCGGGCGGCCAAGAGCAGCCAGCCCACAGCGATGCCCACGTCCAGGGCGCGTACCCGCTCGAACACCTTGTCCAGGGCAGCCACCACCACTGTCGGCGCGCCGTAGAAGCGGAGAGAGCCCTCGTCTATGAACCCGGCCTGGTCCACCCCGGCCTCGGCCATGAGCGGCCCCATGCCCCGGCTGAGCTGGCGCTTGCGCTCCAGGTAGACCTCCGGCAAGGGCGCCAGGTTGTCCGGCGCGCACCCCTTGCCGGTTTCGGCCCGGGCCTTGAGGAGCTGGCGGCTGAGCCGCGCCACCTCCTCTCCGGTAACCACGGTGAATTGCCAAGGCTGCAAGTTGATGGCGCTGGGGGCCCGGATGGTCAGCTCCATGAGCCGCTCCAGGGTCTCGCGTTCCACCGGCCGGCTGCTGAAGGCACGGCAACTCTGCCTGCCTTGGATCGCTTCGCTTACCTCCACCGCTGTCCTCCCCTGTCCAAAGCCCTGTCCCGCTCCCCACCAAAGAACGGGGCGTGGGGGGCGTGGGGGGCGGGGGGCGTGGATAAAAAAGAAGCATTCCCGGGGCCGCCTGCGAACATATTATACACCGCCCTTTTGGCCCTCTCCGGGGACTATACCATAAGCGTCAATATTAACAATGACTTAACTCGAACGGCCAGGGTTGGCACGGGTAGTGCTTTTATCCGGGGCATGACACAGCAACAAAAAACCGGAGGTTTTGACATGAAGAGATACGGTTACCTTATCGTTGCCCTGGCCCTGGCGGCCTTGGTGAGCACCGCAGCCTGGGCCCGCGGCCCAATGGGGGCCGGTGGCGGCTACGGCGGAGGCCCCGGCTATGGCTACAGCCAGGTGGCGCCCGCTCAGCAGGAGGCCTGGGCCAAGTTCCAAAATGACACCCTGGAGCTGCGTAAGCAGTTGGCCGCCCGGAACGTGGAGCTGCGCACCCTGTACAGCCAGCCCAACCCGGACCAGGCCAGGGTCCAGACCCTGACCCAGGAGATCAGCAACCTGCGCGCCCAGATCGGCCAGAAGGCGACCGAGGCCGGCTTTGGCTATGGCAGCGGTTTCGGCCCCGGCTACGGCACGGGCGGTTACGGTCCCGGCCACGCCCGCGGCTACGGCATGGGCGGCGGCTACTGCTGGCGCTAGACAACACCCCCAAAGGCCCCGCCTCCCTCCCCGGCGGGGCCCCATCCCTCCTCCCCTCCCAACCAACCCCCGGGGCGCCTCGGCGCCCTGGGGGTTGACTTTCCACCGCTGCCCGCCAGTAGGGTAGGGGTATGGCTACCTTGTCCCCGGCCCGGCTGAACACCGTGCTGCCCGAGCCCTGGCCCCAAAGCGTGGACCAGGCCCGGCAGGCGCAGGAGGAGCTGCGCCACCAGGTGATCCTCTCCGACCGCCTGGGGCGGGTGCGCCGGGTGGGGGGAGTGGACGTGTCCTACCCCAAAGGCGAGACCCTGGCCCGGGCCGCGGCGGTGGTGCTCTCCTTCCCGGAGCTGGAGCTGCTGGACCAGGCCACGGCCGCGGTCGAGGTGCGCTTCCCTTACCGGCCGGGCTATCTCTCCTTCCGCGAAGTGCCCGCGGCCCTGGCCGCCTTGGCCGGCCTGCGGATCACCCCCGATCTCATCATCTGCGACGGCCAGGGCCTGGCCCACCCCCGCCGCTTCGGCCTGGCCTGCCACCTGGGCGTGGTCACCGGCCTGCCTTGCCTGGGGGTGGCCAAGAACCGGCTGGTCGGCGAGCACGGGGAAGTGCCGGCCGAGCGCGGCGGCTGGACACCGCTGAGACACCGGGGCGAGGTGGTGGGCGCGATGCTGCGTACCAGGAAGGGAGTCAAGCCGGTGTATGTGTCGCCCGGGCACAAGGTGGGCCTGGACACGGCGGTGGAGCTGGCCCTGGCCTGCTCCCCCCGCTACCGACTGCCGGAAACCACCCGCCAGGCCCACCGCCTGGCCGGAGAGCAGGGGGGCGACGGGGGGCGGGCGACGGGGGGGCGGGAAGTAAAGACAAAGGTGTTCAGGCAGGGGCAGGGGGGACAAGAGAAGTGAGAGCACGCCCAGGAAGCGGGCGGGTTCAGGTAGCCGCCTCTGTCAGCGGTGCCGCTGGTACCACTTGCGCCACCCGGCCTGGTCCATGCCGTAGCGCCAGCCGGTGATGACCTGGAGGGCGTCGGCGGCTGCCTCGCGCACCCTGCGCTCTGGATCGTCCAGCACCTCGATCAGCGGCTTGATGCTCTTGCGCGCCTTGAGCCGGCCCAGGCCCTCGGCCGCGCGTTGCCTCACCTCGGGCTCCGGGTCGTTCAGGGCCTTGACCAGCGCAGCCACGGCCCGGGGGTCGTTGATGAAGCCCAGGTTGTTGATTGCATGCACCCGGGCCGGCTTGTAGCCGTCCTGGGCAGCGGCCAAGAGCGCCTCCAGGGCCTGGGGGCCCTTGACATACTTGAGGGCCAGCACCGCGTTGCGCCGCACCTTGGGGTGGGGGTCCCGGGTGGCTCGCACCAGGGCGGCCACTGCCTCTGGGTCGCTCACCGGGCCCAGGCCCAGGGGGCCCAGCACCAGGGCGGCCTTGGCGCGCACCCCGTTGTCCTTGTCCTCCAGGGCGGCGGCCAGGGGGCGCACCGCAGCAGGGTGGTTGTAGTACTGCAGGGAGTCGATGGCCGCCTCGCGCACCCTGGGGTCGGGGTCCTTCACCGCCGCGAGCAAGGGACCGGCCGCCCGGATATCGCGGATGGCGCCCAGGGCCTCGGCAGCCACCTGGCGCACCTGTGCGTCCGGGTCCTTGAGCCCGGCCAGAAACACGCCCACCGCCCGGCGGTCCTGGTAGTACTTGAGCGCGCGGAATACCTGGCGCCGCACCCTGGTGAACTTGTCCTTGGCTGCGGCCATAAGCGCGGCCAGGGCCTCGGGGTCGCCCCGCTTGGCCAGGGTCTTGGCCGCGGCGGCGCGCACCTCGGGGTGGGGATCACCCAGGGCGGCCACCAGGGCCGCCGCCACCCGGGGGTCCTGGTAGCGCGTCAGGGCCTTCACCGCCTGGGCGCGCACCATGGGCGGCGGCGCCGGCTCCTCCTTCTGCTGCTCGTGCAGCACGGGCGCGATCTGGACCAGGCTCCTTTTCTTCCGGTCCTTCTTGGGCGGGCGGGGAAAACGGGTGTGCTTGAGGATGGGCTCCAGGGCCCGGGGATCGCCTATCTCTCCCAGCACCCTCAGCATCATGGCGCGGCCAAAGGGTTCGCGCTCCCGCTCCAGGGCGGCCAGGATCTGCGGCACCGCCCGCCGGCCCAGCTCCTCCAGGAGCCGGGCGGCCAACAGCCCCACCGCTGCCCGCCGCCGCCGGCTGGTCGCCCGCTCCTGGTCGCCCAAGAGGGCTATGAGCCAGGGGATGGCCGGGCCGGCCTGGTCGGGCGTCTTCCACAATTCAAGCACCGCGCCGCCGCGCTGGTTGGGGTGCATGGCGTACATGGCCAGCACCAGCCGCTTGATCCGCGGCGGCATCTCGGCGGGTATCTCCAGGCGGTAGATGGCCTGGGGTGGGCCCTTGGGCTCGAAGTCCTCGGGGGTGGTGCCCAGCCAGGAGGCCCCGGCCGGAGCGGCCGCCAGGCTGGCGGCGAGGAACAGCCAGCCGGCGGCCATGAGAAGCTTGCAAGGCTGGGCAAGGAGGCGTGGCATCTAAGGATCTTCCGGCAAGCGGCGCCAAGGTTCTTCGGCCAGCGGGCAGAGACGACCCCGGCCCCCATCATCCCCATGGCCCCCCCTCGCCCCCCTCGCCCCCGCTGCCCCAGTCGGCCCCCGTCGCCCGCCCCCCCCCGGGGGGCGGCCGGACCGGGCGGGACGGCCCCGGAGCCGGCGGCCTAGTTGTCGCCGCCCAGGGCGTACTGGTCCAAGAGTTTGATGAGACGCTCGGTCTCGGGCTTGGCGGTGTAGGCTTCGGCCCCCACCCGCTCGCACTTGCGGGCCATCTGCTCGTTTATGAGGGACGAGAACACGATCACCGGTATCTTGAGCCCCATGTCGTGCTTTATGCGGCGGCACAGGGCCAAGCCGTCCATCTGGGGCATTTCGATGTCGGTGAGCAACAGGTTGAGATACTCGCTGATGTCCTTGCCCTCTTCTTCGGCCTTGGCCTTGAGGGCCTCGATCGCCTCCAAGGCGCTCTGGCCGTTGTCAAAGGTGGTGAGCTGCTCATAGCCCACCGCGCGCAGTATCTTACCCACCTGCTGGCGGATGATGCCCGAGTCCTCGGCAAAGAACACCTTGGCCGCCCGGCGGCTTTCTATCTTGGGGGTCTCCGCAAAGGCGCGTTCATCGTAGTTTATGATGCTCTCCGGGAATATCTCGCCGATGATGTGCTCCAAATCCAGGATGAGCACCTCACGGTCCTCGATGTTCACCGAGCCCACCACACAGGACGAGTCGTCCGCCAGCATGGAGGAAAGCGGCTTGAACTCGCTCCAGGACACGCGGTGGATGCGGTTGATGTAGTCGGCCACATAGGCGGTGGTCATGTTGTTGAACTCGGTGACCACCACCACCTTGCGCTCCACCTCATCTCCCTGCTTGAGGTCCAGGTGCTGCCCCAGGTTCACCAGGGGAATGGACTTGCCCCGCAGCAAAAAGACCCCGGCCACCGAAGGATGGCGGCCGGGCAGCTTGCTCACCGTGATGCCCTCGAAAGGGATGAACTCCCTGATCTTGGCCACGTTGACCCCGAAGCTTTGGCCGCAGAGATTGAACTCCGCCACCTCTACCTCGTTGGTGCCGGCCTCTAGTAATATTTCCTGTTTCGCCATGGGGTTAGACTCCCTTCAGGGCCAGGGCTAGCCCCTGTTACGCATTGAGCAGGGTGTAAGGCTAAAATGAGTATGCCCTTAACCAGCGGGTCTGACAAGTAAAATATACACACCCTCCGCCTGGGCGGTCCGCCCCTCCCCCCTCCCCGAAAAATATTAAGTGTAAAGCGTCACTTTATAGTTGACTGTTCGCGGAGCGCATTGTACCTTGGGAGCATGCGGCCACGACGCACAGAAACCGCCATCAGCTTGGAGCACGGCCAGGCCGCGCCCTCCGGGGTGGCGCCCGGGGGCCGGCCACAAGCCGCCAGACAAGGTGAGGCGCGGCAAGGACCGCATGATTTGGGGCTCACCACTGTTTTCCAAGGAGGTACGATATGGCTATCCAAGCAATGGCGGCACCGGCGCGTTCCCGCGCCATGCGTAATGTCCGCCTGGCCGGTATTTGGCTATTGAGTCTATGCCTGCTTTGGAGTGGCATGCTGGGCACGGCCGCCGCCGCCGGCCTCAGCGTGAGCAGGTACACCCTCAAATCCGTGGCCGTGGATGGAGACGGGCGCGGCATCAGCGCCATCGACCTGCGCCTCAAGGACAACCTGGCCCACATCTCCTATTACGACGCGGCCCAGGACCAGGGCGGCTACTTCTTCCCCCAGGGCGACTTTTGGACCTCCTACACCCTCTCCCAGCTCGCGGGCCAGCTCGATTCGTCCTTGCCGGTGTCGGTCACCAGCCGCAGCAAGGCGAACGGGGGCGTGGAGGTGAACTTTTCGGGCGTTTCCGCGGACCGGGGCGAGGTACGGGGCTGCACCCTCAGCGCCGATCCCAACCCCGCGGCATCTTCCCTGCCCGGCTCGCCCGCGGTTGCCGGGGGCTGCGAATATGAGGGCCCTCTCACGCCCTTTGACTTCATGCACTTCCTGATAACGCTCCTGGCGGGGAAGTACCTCAACTGGGAGGACTCCTGGGCCATACGGGGGATGTATACCCAGAGCGCCCTGGACGTAGCCTACACCCTGAAAGACGAGCTGCGCTTCGGCATATCCGTGGGCGGCCAATCGCCGGTCATGACGGCGCTCTCGGCCGTGCTGGGGGTGTTGGGCCTGTTCATGGCCAGTGACCAGGGGAGCACCACCAGCAGCAAGGTCCAGGCCAGCGCCGCCACCCCGGAGGTGAGCCTGCTCTACGCCAAGCCCGGCACCTTGATGACCGCCTCGCTGGTGAACGACAGGTGGACCCATTCCACCGTGGCCTCGGAGGTGGACACCGACCATGTCTCGGCCTGGTTCCTCACCTACCGGGGCTCCAGCATGGCGGTCACCGCCACGGTCAACGGCGTGCTCAGCGCCTACCTGCCAAGCCAAGCCACCGCCGGCGGCCCCCTCGCCTCTGCGGAGCAGACCTGGCGGCAGGTGGAGGTCGCCGCGGAAGTGGACGGAAAGCACGCGGCCACCCTGGACAGCAGCGGCCGGCTGCTGGTGGCCTACCGCGACGCGGACCTGGGCAAGTTGATGCTGGCCATCTGGGACGGCCAGGGGTGGCAGCACCTCCAGATCTGGAACATCGGCGAGCTGCGGGATTGCCGGGTGCAGGTGGACGGCAATGGCCAAGTGCGGGTCTTGACCGTGGAACGGGCTGATTCCCAGGACCAGCTCCGGCACTACCTGGTCACCCTGCCCTCCTAGGCCGACGGGGGGCGACGGGGGGCGACGGGGGGGGCGGGGGGGCGGGCGACGGGGGCGGCAGCGGACGGGAGCGGGGCCAGCGGGGCTGGCCCTCTCCCGCCCCCAGCGGCCTGTGGCACCCATGCCCGGGGCTCTGGGTTGTTCATTCCGGGATTTGGGCGGGCATCCGGTGTTATATTGAGGTTATGCATGACCCTGCCATGGCGATATAGGGCAGAGTCTTGCCCCGCCCGGGACAAGGTGCGGTTTATGTGGGGATGACCGTGCCATAAAGGGTAAAATGGCCCTGCGGTCCATTCTGCCCGCAGGGTTCGTGGAGTGGGCAGGGACTCTATTTCCCCGTTGTCAAGCCAGGAGCCAGCATGCCCCGCAAAGACAGCCAAGCATCCAAACCGCCCCCGGGACTTCGCATGAAGGCGCTCATGGAGGCCACCGGCCTGCCCAAGTCCACCCTGCTCTTCTATGTGGAGCAGGGCCTGCTGCCCCCTCCCGTGAAGACCAGCCCCAACATGGCCTTCTACTCGCCCGAGTGCGTGGAGCGCGCCGCCCTGATCCGCGAGCTGCAGTCCAAGCACAACCTGCCCCTGGCCAAGATCAAGGCCATCCTGGACGCCCGGGACCGGGGCGAGGACATCGCGCCCCTGGTGGCCTTGAGCCAAGCCGTGCTCGGCGAGCGCAAGGAGCCGCTCCTCAGCCGGGAGGAACTCTGCCGCAAGAGCGGCCTCACCCCCCAACAGGTGGCTGAGCTGGAAAAGCTCCAGCTCCTGCTGCCCCTCACGGACCAGGGCTATGACGCCCAGGACCTGAGCCTGGCCCGCATACTGGCCAAGGCCAAATCCGAGGGAATCGAGCCCTCGGACCTGGCCTTTTATCCCCGGCTGGGCAAGAAGCTGGTGGACGAGGAGTTCAAGCTGCGCCACCGCCTGACCCATGACATGCCTCCGGACAAGGACGCGGCCCGCACCCTGGAGATGGTGCAGCGGGCTCGGGCCATGCGTAGCTATGTGATCGACCGCATATTCCAGCGCCGGGTGATAACGGCCAAGGGCATCAAGGACCCGGGATTGTTGAAATGAACCGTATCTTGCGACTGGTGCCCTCGGTGGCGGCGGCGGCTATCATCACCATAGGGGAGGTCTGGGACTTCGCGCCAGAGGTCTTGCGGCCCTGGAGCCTGGGCCTGGCGCTGCTGGCGGTCGGGGCCCTGCTCCTGGCCCGCCGGCGGGGAGGGGCCCCGGCCCTGGACTGGGCCCTGGCCGGGTACCCGGCCCTGGTGGCGGCGGGCTTTTGGTTGTGGCCCGGGGGACTGGGCGCCCTGTTGACCGCCGTTCCGGTGGCAGCCCTGTACGCGCTTCTCCTGCTCGCCGCCGCCCTGCCCCCGCTGGTGGGCCGCGAGCCCTTCACCGCTTTCTACGCCCGCAAGACCGCCCCGCCCGAGGTCTGGCACACCGCGGTGTTCCGCCGCATCAACCGCAACATGACCTGGGCCTGGGCCGGCCTGTTCGCGGCCTGCCTCCTGCTCAGCCTGACCCCCCTCCTGCTGGGCCTGGACTCGCTCGGCGCCCAACTGGTCTTCCAGCTCGGGCTGCCGGCCACGCTCCTGATCTGCGTGGGTCCGCCCTTCAACAAATGGTACCCCGGCCACTACCAGCGCAAGCTGGGCCTGGAGCGGGGCCAAGGTCCCCAGGCGGCCCGCGACTGCCGCGAGCTGCTGGAGATGATGCCCCTGGGCTTCAACCCCCGGGCCGCCGGCGACCTGAAGGCGGTGATGGAGTTCCAGGTGGACGGCGGCCCGGAGGCGGGCGGTTTCAGCGCCCATCTCATCATCGGGGAGGGCAAGTGCGAATATGCGGAGGGGCCGGCGGAAGAGCCCGACCTGGTCATCCTGACGCCGGGCGAGGTGTGGCTGGCCATAGCCAGGGGCGAGCTGGACGGCCGCCAGGCGCTCATGGACGGCCGCTACCAGGCCCGGGGCGAGTTGTCGCTGCTGTTGAGAATGGACAGTCTTTTCAATCAAGGAGACGAATCATGAAGGTAATGGCCATCAACTCCAGCCCCCGGACGGGCAGCGGCCAGAGCAAAACCGAACTCATGCTGGACAGCCTGGTGGAGGGCATGCGCGCCGCCGGGGCCCAGGTGGAGGTGGTCAACCTGCATGAAAAAAAGGTGCGTTTCTGCCAGGGCTGCTTCACCTGCTGGACCAAGACCCCGGGCCAGTGCGTGCTCAAGGACGACATGAGCCAGGAACTGTTTCCCCTTTGGCTGGACTCGGACCTGGCGGTCTACGCCACCCCCCTGTACCACTTCACCGTCAACGCCCACCTCAAGGCCTTCATCGAGCGCACCTTGCCGGCGGTGGAGCCCTTTTTCCGCCGCTCGGAGCAGGGCGAGACCTACCACCCCCTGCGCCACCAACTGCCCGGGGCGGTGATGTTGTCGGTGGCCGGCTTCCCCGAGATGCAGGTGTTCGACCAGCTCTCCCAGTGGGCGCGCTTCATCTTCCGCGAGGGGCTGCTGGCCGAGATATACCGGCCCGGCGCCGAGTTACTGGACGGCCCCTTGGGGCGGGAGGTGAAGGACAAGGTGCTGGCCGCCACCTGCCAGGCCGGCCGCGAGCTGGTGGAAACGGGCAGGGTCTCGCCCGAGACCCTGGCCGCCCTGGGCCAACCGACAGGTGATTCCCAGCAAGCGGGCCTGGTGGCCAACATGTTCTGGCGCACCTGCATCAACGAGGGGGTGACCCCCCGGGAGTTCAGCAAGCAGGGCCTCATGCCGCGGCCGGAGAGCATAGAGGAGTTCCTGCTCCTCATGCCCCTGGGCTTCAAACCCGAGGCGGCCGGCGAACTCGAGGCCACCATCCAGTTCGACTTCACGGGCCAGGCCGAGGGTTCCTGCCACCTGAGCATCGCCGGCGGCAAGGCGACCGCCGCCCAGGGCCCGGCCCCAGCACCCGACCTCACCATCGAGGTGCCTTTCGAGCTATGGCTGGACATCAGCGCGGGCAAGGCGGATGCCCAGGAGGCCTTCATGCAGGGCCAGGCCAAGGCCGGGGGCGACTTGGGGCTCCTGCTGCGCCTGGGAGAGCTTTTCGGCGGCTAGCGCCCCCGCCCCCCGTCGCGCCCCCCGTCGCGCCCCCCGCCCCCCCCGTCGCCCCCCCGCCCCCCCGTCGCGCGCGCTGAACCTGCCAAGCAACCCCCAAGATGACGCGCCCAGGCGTCGTCTTGGGGGATCAATATCCAGGCCATATGGTTTTTTCGGCCCACCCATATTTTGGGTTGGCAGGACGGCTTTACCTGAATATAATTAGCCGGATTTTGCATCGGCTTGATTCTATAAAAAGTCGATATATCGGTAAGTTATATCACATAACCCCCGGCCGTTTTGGTTTGTGGTCGTTTTTTATAAGCCACACTAATAAACAGGCCAAAGCTTCAAAATCGGCCGGCCGCAGCCAAGGAAGGAGACCCCTATGGCACCTGCCATCAACACCGGCGATACCGCCTGGATATTGGTTTGCTGCTCCCTGGTGCTCATGATGACACCCGGGCTGGCCTTTTTCTACGGCGGCATGGTCCGCAAGAAAAACATCCTCTCCACCCTGACCCTGAGCTACATCTTCATGGCGCTCATCGGGGTCCAGTGGCTGCTGTACGGCTACTCGCTCTCCTTTGGCCCGGACATCGGCGGCATCATCGGCGGGCTGAAGTTCGTGGGCTTCGCCGGGGTGGGCCTGGCTCCTAGCCCGGACTACGCCCCCACCATCCCCCACGAGGTCTTCGCCTCCTTCCAGATGATGTTCGCGGTCATCACCCCGGCGCTCATCACCGGCGCCTTTGTGGAGCGGGTGCGTTTCAAGACCTTTCTCCTGTTCTCCCTGCTCTGGGCCACCCTGATCTACGACCCCCTGTGCCACTGGGTGTGGGGGGTGGGCGGCTGGCTGCGCCAGTTGGGGGTGCTGGATTTCGCCGGCGGCACCGTGGTGCACGTGGCCGCGGGCTTCAGCGCCCTGGCCTTCGCCCTGGCCATCGGCCCCCGCCGCGGCTTTCCCAAGGCACCCATGGAGCCCCACAACATCCCCTTCACCGTGCTGGGCACCGGGCTGTTGTGGGTGGGCTGGTTCGGGTTCAACGCGGGCAGCGCCCTGGCCGCCAACGGGGTGGCCGGCAACGCGCTGCTGACCACCAACACCTCGGCCGCGGCCGCGGGCCTGGTCTGGACCCTGCTCTCCTGGCTGGACGGCCGGCCCAGCACCCTGGGCCTGGCCACCGGCATGGTAGTGGGTCTGGCCGCGGTCACCCCGGCCTCGGGCTTCGTGACCCCCATGGCCGCCCTGGTCATCGGCGCGGTGGCCGCGCCCATCTCCTACTACGCCATCCGCTTCCGCCAGAAGCGCGACCTGGACGAGTCCCTGGACGTGTGGGCCTGCCACGGCCTGGCCAGCACCTGGGGCATGCTGGCCACCGGCCTGTTCGCCACCACCGCGGTCAACCCCGCCGGTGCCGATGGGCTCTTCTACGGCAACCCCGGCCAGTTCCCCATCCAGGTGCTGGGAACCGTGGTCACCATGGTCTTCGCCTTTGGGGTGACCTTCATCCTGGCCAAGCTCCTGGATTGGAGCATCGGCCTGCGGGTCAGCCGCCAGGAGGAGGAAGTCGGGCTTGACATCTCCTCCCACGGCGAAAGAGCCTATTCCTAAAGGAAGGAGCAGCCATGCTGAAGAAGATAGAAGCCATCATCCGCGAAGAAAAGCTGGGCGACGTCAAGGACGCCCTGACCGAGATCGGCATCAAGGGCCTCAACGTGGTGGAGGTGCGGGGCCGGGGCCGCCAGGGCGGCATAACCCTGTCCGGGCGCTCGGGCTCCTACCAGGTGGACCTCCTCACCAAGATCCAGCTCAACATCGTGCTCAGCGAGGACAACCTCACCGAGGTCATCAACACCATCGTCAAGGCGGCCGGCACCGGCCAGGCCGGCGACGGGCTCATCTTCGTCTACCCGGTGGAGGAGGTGGTGCGCATCCGCACCGGCGAGCGCGGCCACGAGGCGGTCATGTACCCCGGCGACATCGACGAGAAAAAAGGCAAGGCGCGCGAGACCGACTAGGCCGGTCCCCTGCCCGCAAGCCAGGGCCGCTCCCCCTGCCCGGGGGAGCGGCCCTGTATCGTTACGGTGAGCGCCGCCCGCGCGGCGGCTTCAGCCAGCCCGAAGCGGCCCTAGGATTGCCTGGCCACCGCGGGCTGGGGCAGGCTTCCGGCCCGCAAGAAGCGCCGGGTGACCATGCGCAGGTGATAGCCGTTGGCGGCCAGGCCCAGGGCCAGGGGTATCTTGGCGGGCCGGGTGAAGCCCACCCGGGCCAGGAAGGCCCAGTAGTTCAGGCGGCCCCGCTCCAGCACCCCCAGGCGCCAGAATATCTTGGCCCCGGCCACGAGATCCTGCCAAGAGAGACGGGCCTTATGGGCGCCGTCCTGCTTCAGGGCCCGCCTGCTGCGGCGCAAGAACGACAGGACCCGCCGGTAGTAGGCCCGGGGTTCGTAGAGCCGGCTCAACACGTACTTGTAGCCCTCGATCAGGGTGGCCGCGTCCATCTTGGGGATGAAGTTCAGGGCGCGGGCGTCCATGGCGTTGTCGCCCGAAGGCAGGCCCAGGATGCGGTTCTGGTTGGCCATGCGCTCGTAGAGGCGGGTGCCGGGCATCAGGGAGAGCAGGCCCACCATGGCCACCGGTATGGCGGCCTGGTCTATGAAGCGCACCTGGTCCTGGAAGATGGACGGCGGGTCCGCGTCAAACCCCACGATGAAGCCGGCCATGACCTGGATACCGTAGCTCTGGATGGTGCGCACCGTGGCCAAGAGGTCGCGCCCCTGGTTCTGGCGCTTGTTGCATTCGCGCAGGGAGGAGTCGGAAGGCGTCTCCAGGCCCAGGAACACCTCGGTGAACCCCGCCTTCACCATGAGGGAGAGCAACTCCGCGTCGTCGGCCAGGTTCACGCTGGCCTGGGTGAGGAATACGAAGGGGGAGCGCCGCTCCTTCTGCCACTGGACGATGCGCCTCAAAAGCTCCTTGGCCCGGCGGATATTGCCGATGTAGTTGTCGTCCACCATCATCACCGTGCCCCGCCAGCCCTTGGCATAAAGGCTGTCCAGCTCGGTGAGCACCTGGTCCGGGGTCTTGAAGCGCATCCTGCGGCCGAACAGGGACACCACGTCGCAGAAGTCGCAGTCAAAGGGGCAGCCGCGGGAAAACTGCACGCACATGCTCTGGTAGTCGGCCAGGTTGATCAGGCTCCAGTCCGGCACCGGCGTGCGCTCCAGGCTGGGATGGCCCGTGGCCTTGTACAGGCGCCGGGCGCGGCCCGCGGCCAGGTCGGCCAGGAACTCCGGCAACAGGTCCTCGGCCTCGCCGGCGATCACGTGGTCCACGCCCTCGAACTCGTGATGCAGGTGGGTGAACAGGGGCCCGCCGGCCACCACCCGGCAGCCCAGGGCCCGGCAGCGCTCCAGCACCTCTTCGGTCGAGTCCCGCTGCACCACCATGGCGCTGACGAACACCAGGTCGGCCCAGGCCAAATCGGAATCCTCCAGGGATTCCACGTTCAAGTCTTTCACCCTTTTTTCCCAAGTCGATGGCAGCATGGCCGCCACGGTGAGCAGTCCCAGGGGGGGAAAGGCGGCCTTGCTGCGTACAAAGCGCAGGGCGTATTTCATGCTCCAAAATGTTACTGGATAACTAGGATAAACCAAGAGAGCCCGCATGGAGCCACCTCCAAATAGAGAGTAAGGATGCTACGTGCGCAGAGGGGAAAACTAGTACCGTGACATGCGCCGAGGCCCGCTACAAAGGATTGGCCAAGATGCTGGCAAATACCTCGGGCCAACTTATTTAGTTTAAGTATACCACCACCTCCCGCAGCGGGGAGCGGCTTCTTGCCCGGCGGGGAAAAGAGGCGTTCCCAAAGCAGCAGGCGGGGGCCGCTGCCGGCTGTCCGAGTACTCTACCAAAAAGGCGGTTCGTCAGAAGGTGGTCTTCAGCCCCACCCAGAAGTTGCGCCCCGGGCCGGGGAAGCCGCTCTCGCTCTCGTAGTCGCGGTCAAAGATGTTGCCCACAAAGGCGAACGCCTGCAGGTGATCGCCCAGGGGTTGGGTGAGCTTGAGGTCGGCCAGGAAGTAGCCCCCGGTCTTGAGGGTCTCCTGGGTGGGCCGGGCCGGGGTGGGCACCTGGTCATACTGCTCGGCCATGAACATGCCCGTGAAGTCCAGGCGGGTGCCCAGCCGGGGAATGGTGTAACTGAGGCGCAGGTCCACCTTGTGCTCGGGCGTGCCGATCACATCGTCGGTCACCCGGTCCGGGCTGTGGTCCTTGGCCTGCAGGTAGGTGTAGGCCAGGCGCAACACCAAGTCCTTGACCGGCCTCAGCTCGCCCACCGCCTCCAGGCCGTAGATCCTCACCGCGGCGTAGTTGCGGTAGAGGGCGTCCACCCCGGGGCCGTCGCGGGAGATGCGGTCCTCGATGTCGTGATAGAAGACCGACAGCTCGGTGTAGGCCGTGGTCCCCCAGGGCCGCGCCACGCCCAGGGTGTAGTTGGTACTGTACTGGGGCTTCAGGTCGATGTTGCCCGAGCGGGAGGAAAAGAGCTGCTGCAAGGTGGGGAAGCGGGTCTTGCGCGCCACCGAGCCGTAGAGCCGGGTCTGGTCGGCCAGGGTGTAGCTGGCGCCCAGCATGGGGTTGAAGCCATCCTTGATCCCCGGGGTGGGCAGGTCCTCGGTGCGGATCAGGTCGCCGGTACGGCGGTCGGTTATGTTGGCCTGGGACTTGGTGACATCGAACCAATCGTAGCTGACCCCGGCCACCACCGACAGCCCCGGCAGGGGGCGCCACTCGTTCTCCGCCGCCAGCGAGCCGGTGTAGGAGAACGACTCGGCAAAGGGCAGATAGGTATCGTCCCGCTCCTGGTGGGAGTCACCCCGGTAATGCAAGGCAAAACGCAGGGTGTCCTGGGCGGCCAGCTTCCAGTCGGCGAACAGGGCGCCGCCCAGGAAGTAGTCCTTGAAGCGGCTGGTGGCTATCTTGTTGGTGTAGGTCTGGTCGGAAAAGGATACGTAGTCGTCCAGGTGGTGGTGGTAGAAGAGCTTGCCCCGCAGCTTGAAGGCATCGCCCAGGCGCTGCTCGCCGCTCAGGTCCAGGCCCCAGTCCTGGTACTTGTCCATGCGGGCAAAGCCCGAAAAGGCGGGCCGGTTGGGAAACACCGTCTCGGACTGGGTGGAGGGCGGGAATCCCCAGCGGGAGTCCAGGTAGTAGGCGCTCAGGTAGTAGCGGGATTCGGGCCCCAGCTCGAAACCGGCCTTGCCCCAGAGGCTGGTCTGGGCGAAGTCCGAGTTGTTGCGCTGGCCGCCGTCCTCCAGCACGGCCCGGCTGGTGCCGCCGGGCCGCCGGGTGATGGTGCCCAGCGTGGGGGTGAAATCCTTCGACATCTCCCAGCCGTCCCTTTCCCGCCGGCCCAGGTTCAACCAGTAGTTGAACTTGCCCAGGCTGTTGCCGTGGGAGGCGGAGAGGTGGTAGGCCCCGTTGCCGCCGGCCTCGCCGATGAAGTCGAAGGAAGGCCGCGTCCCCTGCTTCTTGGTGATGATGTTGATCACCCCGCTCATGGCGCCGCTGCCGTAGAGCACCGAGGGCGCGCCCTTGATCACGTCGATGCGGGCGATCATCTCGGTGGGAAGCTGGTTCAGGTTCAGCATCCCGTAGTTGGTTTCATAGTAGGGCACCCCGTCGATGAGGATCAGCGACTCGTGCTGGTCCATGCCGTGGATGCGCACCTCGGGCTCGTTCTTGCGGCCGGTGGTCACGGTGATCCCGGGAGTAAAGGACAGCGCCCGGGGCACGCTGAGGCTGTGGGTTTCGTCTATGTCCTCGGCGGTGACCTCGCTGAAGGTAGCCACCTCCTTGACCCCCGGCCGGTCGCCGGAAACCACTATCTCGCCCAGTTCATACACTCCGTAGTCCTTGTCGGCCTGCTTCTCGCCGGCCCAGGCCCAGGAACAGCCCAGGGCCAGCACCAGCCACATGGCCGCCAGCAATCTTGCCAACTTCATCTTCAAAACCCCCTCGTTGTTGATATCTGCTGGTTTCGTCGCTGTCCGGCCGGGCTCAGCGCAGGCACGGGCCCACGAAGATGATGCCCAGCCAGCCTTCCTTCTGCTTGCGCGCCAGGTCCATCACCCGGCTCAGCTTGCTGCGGAGCACCTTCTCGCCCTGGCCGAAGCCGGCGCGGTAGACCACGGCCACCGGGGTGTCCGGCGGGTAGGCCCTCTGCACCACCTGGATCACCGCCTCGAACTTGGGCAGGCCCATGAACAGGACCAAGGTGGCGCCCTTGTTTGCCAGGCTGGCCACCAGGGCCGGCTCCTTGAGCACGGTGAAGGGATCGCTGATCGCCACCGCGCCCCGGCAGGTGATGTCCCGGGCCAGGGCGGCGGAGCCGGCGTTGAAGGCGCTGAGGCCGGGCACAAAGGTGATCTGGTCCTGGTCGAAGAAATCCGCCAGCCAGCGCCAGGAGCCGTAGAGCATGGGATCGCCCCAGTCCAGCAGGGCCACGCTCTTGCCCGCGGCCAGGTTTTTCCTTATGATGGCCGCGGCCTTTTCCTGCTCCTGGCGGCGCAGGTGGCGGGCCTTCTCGTCCTTGTGGGCGCCCTTGGGATTGAAGGGCTTGCGGCCAAAGGCCAGCGGGTCGAACAGCACCGGCTTGCCGGCCAAAAAGGGCGCAAAGCGTTTCTGGATGTCCGCGGGCGCCACCAGGGCGTCGGCCCGGCTCAGGTAGGTGAGCGCCTCCAGGGTGAGCAGGCTGGAGTCGCCGCAGCCCATGCCGATGACATAGAGCCTGGGCCGGCGGGCCAGGGATACCGCCTGGATGCTGGAGGCGGCCTTTACCCAACGGTCCGCCCAGAGGTCGTCCGGGAAGACCAGGTGGAAGCGGCCGGTGTTGGCAATGGGCTTGCCGTCCAGCCGGTCGGCCAGGATGATACGCCGGCCGGCCGGGCCGAGGAACAGCTCACCCCAGGAGGCCAGGGAACGGTAGCCGTCCGGCGCGCTGACCAGGTAGACCGTGTTGGGGTCCCCGGGAGCCAGGGACGCCAGCAGGTCCCGCAGGGGCACGCCGCTGTACTGGCGCCGGCCGTGGAAGCCCTTGCCCTCGCCCACCTGGTCGGCGGTGACCGCCAGGCGCGGCCCGGGGGGCAGCTTGTCCAGGGTGCGGCTCTTGCCGCCCGCCGCGATCACCACCCGGGGCGAGTAGAGCTTGTCCTGCTTGGGGCCCCAGGCTCCCGGCGCCAGGCCGACCACCTCCAGGGAGCACACGCCCTCCAGGCTGCGGTCCGAGTACTGGTCCCTGGTGAGCACCAGCTTGGGCACCACCACCGGGCGCTCGAGCTGTTTCAGCCAGGGCCGGTATTCATCCGGAGAGTGGCAGGCCTTGCAGCTCTTTTTGGGCAGCACCGGCTGGGAGGTGATGGCCAGGATAGCCTCGGAGGGTTGGCGGTGGAACACCTCGCCCCAGGAAAGCGCCACCTGCTTGCCGTCGCGGGTGCGCACCACCAGGGCCAGGTCGGTCCGCTTGGGGAAGCCGCCCGCCTCCTTGCCCAACTGGGCCAGTTCCAAGAGGTCGCGCAAGGGCACGCCCCGCAGCCAGAACGCCCCGCGGAACTTGCCTTGGCGGGTGATGTCGTTGTACTTGACCCGCACCTGGGGCAGGCGGGCCAGGTCGGCCAGGGAGAGCCGCAGGGGTTGTTTGACCAGGCCGCTCACCCGCAGGGTGGGGGTTTGTTGGGCCCCGCTCGGGCCTGCCGCTGTCAGCAGCAACATCAAGGACATGACGATCAGTAGTAGCTTGCGCATGCTGTCTCCCCACTGTTTTTCCGAAAAGGTGCCCGGCGCGCGGCCGGGCGGCTGACTCATGTCTTTCTTGACATATGTGCCAAATAAGACATAATGACTTCGGCTTTGTCAAGCTTAAAGTAGGGATATGCCTGTGAGCCTCTCTAAAAACCAAGATCCGGGGCCAGCCGGCCGCAGCGCCCCCCCGGAGCTGGCCCGGCGGATGGGCCTTTTTTCGGCCTGCTGCCTGATCGTGGCCAACATGGTGGGCACCGGCATCTTCACCACCAGCGGCTTTCTCATGCAACTGCTGGGCAATGCCTGGCTGCTGATGGCCTGCTGGCTGCTGGGCGGGCTCATCGCCCTGGCCGGGGCCCTGTGCTACGGCGAGTTGGGCGCGCGGCTGCCCCGGGCCGGCGGCGAGTACGTCTTCCTGCGCGAGAGCTTTGGGCCGGCCACGGCTTTCCTCTCCGGCTGGGTCTCCCTGGTGGTGGGGTTCTCGGCCCCCATCGCCGCCTCGGCGGTGGCGGCCGCGGGTTATCTGCTCCAGGCCTGGGGCGCGTCCCAGGAGCCCCTGCTCAGGGCCGGCGGGGTGACCCTGTCCGCGGACACCCTGCTGGCGTTGGGGTTCGTCGTCCTGCTGACCCTGGTGCACACCCGCCGCCTGGGGGTGGGCCTGGGAGTGCAGAACCTGCTCACCCTGTTCAAGCTGCTGGTGCTGGCCCTGCTCATCGCGGCCGGGCTGTGGCTGTGGCCCGCCTCCGGCTCCTGGGGCGGCCTCCCCTTCACGGCCGGCGGCGAGGGCGCCGGCGCCGGGGCGGTGGCGGTGGCCCTGGTCCTGGTGTCCTTTGCCTACAGCGGGTTCAACGCCGCCGCCTACCTGGGCGGCGAAGTCAGGCGGCCCGGCCGCAACCTGCCCCGCGCCCTGTTTCTGGGCACCGGCCTGGTGACATTGCTCTACCTGCTGCTCAACCTGGCCTACCTGGCGGCGCTGGGGCCGGGGGGCATGCCGGGGGTAAAGGAGATCGGGGCGCTGGCGGCCAAGGCCCTCTGGGGGCCAGGGGCGGGCAGGATCTTCAGCCTGGCGGTGGGGCTCTGTCTGCTATCCGGCCTGGGGGCCATGGTCCTGGCCGGCCCCCGGGTGTACTTTGCCATGGCCTGCGACGGGCTCCTCCTGGGGCCCTTGGCACGCATAGACCAGCGCTCCGGGGTGCCGGTCAACGCGGTGTGGCTCCAGGCGGTGATCGCCGCGGTAATGGTGGTCACCGCCTCCTTCGAGGCGCTCCTGTTCTACATCGGCTTCACCCTATCGCTCTTCAGCGCCCTGGCCGTGGCCGGGCTTTTCGTGCTGCGCCGAAAGAACTCGGCGCGGCCGCCCTTCCGGGTTCCCGGCTATCCCTTCACCCCCCTGGTCTTCATCGCCGCCAACCTGGCCATGGTGGTCTTCGCCCTGGCCGACAACCCCTGGCGGGGGCTTCCCTCCGGCCTGACCCTGGCAGTGGGCCTGTATTGGCTGTTCCGCCGGCAAGACAAGCGGCCCGGCTAGCCGGGCCGCCCAGCCCCCCTTTGCCGGCCTCCCGGCCTCAGGGCGTCCAGTTGAGGATCAATATCATCAAAGCCCTGGACAAGAACCATCCCTCTTGGCTATCATTTTCGTGCCCCTTCCCAATTTGAAGCAGCCCGCAAGTCATCCGAGTTCAGGCACACGGCGAGAAAGCCGGGCTGCCCGGAGCTTGCCATGGCCAGACCGGAAATACTCATCGTGGAGGACGAGGCCCTGATCGGGCTGGACCTCAAGATGAGCCTGGAGTCCATGGGCTTCGGCGTGCAGGGGCCGGTGGCCACCGGCGAGGAGGCCCTGGCCGCGCTTTCCCAGCGCCCGGCCCGGCTGGTGCTCATGGACATCGTGCTGCGTGGCAAGCTGGACGGCATAGAGACCGCCCGGGAGGTACGCCGGCGCTGGGGCCTGCCCGTGGTGTTCCTCACCGCCTTTGCCGACAAGGGAATGCGCGAGCTGGCCATGACGGCCCAGCCCGCAGCCATCATCAGCAAGCCGGTGAACCGGGAGCGCCTGCGCCAGGTCCTTGCCGCCGCCCTGCCCGCCTACGCGCCGCCCGCCCCCCGCACCGCGCCGGCCAGGCCCTGAGCCCGGCTCCCACCCCCTCCCCGCGGCCCTGTGCTACAATCCCGGCGTTTGAACCTTGACGTTCCAGCAGGGAGAAACACCATGCCCGACCAGACCCAGCTCGACCTGGCCCTGGCCTTTGCCGCCGAATCCCGGGCCGCGGCCCGCAACCAGGCATTCGCCCTCAAGGCCCGGCAGGAGGGCCATGCCCAGGAGGCCCGCCTGTTCCAGGCCGTGGCCCAGGGCCAGTCCGTGGTGGCCCGGCGGCTCTTGATGCTCCTGCGCGGCAAGATAGGAGCCACCACGGACAACCTGGCCGAGGCATTCGGCCAGGAGCTGCCCGCCCGGCTGCGCTCCTACCAGGAGTACCAGGACCGGGCCCAGGGCGCGCCGGCCAGCGCCTTTGGCCAGGCCCGGGAAGTGGCCCGCCACCAGGAGGAGCTATACCGGCGCTGGCGGGAAGGCGCGGCGGAGACCTACCAGGTGTGCACCATCTGCGGCTGCGTGCTGGCCGGCGAACCGCCCCAGAGCTGCCCGGTGTGCGGCGCCATCAAGGAAAAGTTCCAGGCCGTCGAATAGGGTCGAACGGAGACAAGCTAGTTGAGAAACACCTGCCTGAGTTCCACCGTCACCGGCGGCTCGCCCTGGGGATTCTGGTACAGGTAGCGCAGGCGCACGCTCTTGAGCAGGGTCACCCGGCGGCCCAGGTACAGGCCGGTGAAATAGGTCTGGGCGGAAAAGGCCTCGCCGGTGGGGGTGTAGACGATGCGGGCGCGGGCCACCCGGGCCGGGCCGTGGCGGGCCACGGCCGCCACCTCGCGCTTGTTCAGGTCCCTCTCGGCGGTGTCGATGCCCGCGCGCAGGTTGAAGATGTGGGGCAGGTCCTGCTCGTCCACGGCCACCAGTTGCACCACCGGCTCGCCCTGGCGCAAGGCAGCGCCGCCCTGGATATAGCTCACCACGAACACCCGGCTGAGGCCGTTAAGCCAGGCCGGCGGCTTGAGCGTCAGCTCGGGGTTGTCCGGGCCCAGGCGCACCGGCCCTGCCAGCAGTTCGTGGCGCGCCTCCTCCAGGGAGCGGACCCCGGCCGAGGGGCTCTGGTAGGGGATGGTGAGCAACAGGGGACTGAAGGCCAAGAGCAGGGCCAAGGCCGAAAGGATCACCCCGGGTAGCTTGCGCTCGCGGCCCAGGCCCATCCAGTTGGGCCGGCCCAAGAGCGGCAGGGTGTATTCGGCCAAGAGCCCCATGCAAGCCACCAAAAAGCCGCCCAGGCCCAGGGCCCGCAGCCAGATGCTCTGGGTGAACAGGTCCTCCAGGCGCGGCTGCCACCAGGCCGCGCAAAGGGCCACCGCCCCCCCCACTCCCCACCAGAAGAGCATCAGCGCCCGCAGCAGCCAGTATAGGCTCATGGGCAGGGGCTCCAGGGGCTCGCTCCGCCCCCGGCCCCGGGGGCCGGCCAGGCGCAGCACCGCCAGCGAGACCAGCACCGCCAGCACCACCGCCAGGGGCAGCGGCTCGAACCAGCTCACCGCCAGGGCCGGACCCGGCCCCAGGGCCAAGGCCAGAAAGACCAGCCAGGCCGCCCGCTGGCTCCCCCCCACCAGGCGCAGCACCAACAGCACCGCCCCGCAGATGGCCCCCCACAGGGCCGCCTTGGCCAAGGGCAAGGCCAGGCCGGGCCAGGGCGGCGGCCACAGGGCCACCAGGTCGGTCCGCAGCCAGGGTATGGTGAGCAGCGCGGCCAGGGCGGCAATGGCCGCACCGGCCAGGGCCAGGGCGATATCGCCCCGCGGCCGGTGGAGCATCTCGGCCCGCAAGAGGAGCGACAGCCCGGCCAGGCGCAGGGTCACGCCCCCCAGGTACACCACCCCCAGCCACAGCTTGTAGTTGCCCAGCTCGCCCCCGGCCAGGAGCAGGGCCACGAACAGGCCGCCCAGCACAAAGGCGGCATAGGACACCGCCCCGTACTCAAAGGTGTAGCGCAGCTCCAGGGGCCGCGGCTCCCGCCGGCGCAGGGCGTCCAGCATTGCCGGCCCGGCCAGTATCACCAGCCAGGCCAGGGCGAACCACACCTCCTCCCGCCCCAGGCGCTGCACCGCCACCCGGGGCCAGAGGAAGTACACCGCACCCGCCACCATGACCGCTAGGCCGGTCTCCAGGACCCAGCGGACCAGGCGGGCGGAGCGGCTCTCAGCCGGCACGGGCCACCTCCCGGTACACTTCCAGGGTTTCGGCCGCGGCCCGGGACCAGGAGAAGCGGGAGGCCCGCCGCCGTCCCTCCCGGCTGAGTTCGGCGGCCAGCTCGGGGTTGGTCAAAAGGCCTTCCAGGGCCTGGGCCAAGGCGCCGGCGTCGCCCGGGGGCACCAAGAGACCGGCCTCGCCCACCACCTCGGGCACGGCCGAGGCCCTCACCGCCACCACCGGCGCGCCGCAGGCCATGGCCTCCAGGGGCGGCAGGCCGAAGCCCTCGTAGAGCGAGGGGAAGACAAAGGCCGTCGCCGCCGAGAACAGGGCAGGCAGGTCTTCATCCGGCACGAATCCCAGAAGCCGCACATGCTCCTCCAGGCCCCGCCGCTCGATCTCCGCCATGAGGGCGGGGTACTGCTTATCCTCGCTTATCTTGCCGGCCAGGGCCAGGACGAAATCCGCCCGCCGCTCCTTGAGGGCGGCCAGGGCGGCCAAGAGGGTGCCCAGGTCCTTGCGCTGGTCGATGCCGCCCAGGTAGAAGAAGAAGGGCGTCTCTCCAGCCCCTTCGTCCCCCGCGCCCCCCGCGCCCCCCTCGCCCCCCCCGGCCAGGCCGTGGCGGGCCAACACCTCCCGGCAAAGGGCCGGATCCTCCACCGGCGCCAGGTCCGGGTCCGCGGCCTCGTGGATCACCCGGATGCGCGCCGGGTCGATATGGTACAGCTCCACCAAATCGTCCTTGGAGCACTGGCTCACCGCGATGATGGCCGCGGCCCGGTAGAGGCAGCGCGTCTCCAGCCAGCGCTCCAGGCGGAAGCGCAGGCCGCTCTTGTCCTGGCCGTAGAGCCGGGCCAGCTTCTGGGCGATGAGGTCGTGCACGGTTATCACGGTGCGGGGGCCCAGCCGGGCCGGGGCGTCCAGGTGGGAGAGGAAATGCACCACCCGGCCCTGGCGCCAGGGCCGGGCCAGGGGCCGGCGCACCAGGCCGTGGTGGCTGATCAGGCGCTTGCCCACGGGCAGCCAGGAGGGCGCATACCCGGCCGCCAGGCGGGGCACGCCCGCCAACAGGCCCGGGTCCGGTAGGTTGGCCTGCACCAACAGCTCCATCTCCGGCGGCTCGGCCAGCTCGCTCAAGGCCAGGAGCAGGTTCTTGGCATAGCGGCCGATGCCCCGCTCGCGGTGGACCTTGAAGCCGGGCTGCAAGGGCCGGCCGTCGCAAACCACCGCCAGGCTCATGAGGGTGCCTCCAGGCCCAGGTGCGAGGCCAGCACCTCCCTGAGTTCCCGCGCCACCCGCTCCGGCCGGAAGCGCTCCAGCCGGGCCCGGGCCCGGGCGCCCAGGCCGGCGCGTAGCTCTTCGTCGCCCAGGATGCGGGCGCAGACCTCGGCGGTGCGCGGGTGGTCCTTCCGGTCCAGGAGCACGCCGCCCCCGCCCAGGGTGCCGGGCACCCCGGTGCTGGCGTGGGCCACGATGGGCAGGCCGAAGTGCATGGCCTCCACCAGGGGCACGCAGAACCCCTCGTGCTCGGACTGGCAAAGGTACAGGTGGGCCACCCGGTAGTAGGCCATGAGCTGGGCGTCGCTGACGTGGCCGGCAAAGTGCACCCCGCTCAAATCCAGCTCGGACACCATCTCCCGCAGCCCCCGGCCGTAGGGCAGGTCCAGGCCGCTGCCCACCAACAGCAGCCGCGCGCCCGGCACCAGCCGGGTCAGCCAGTAGTGCACCTTGAGCAGGTCCTCGATGCGCTTGTTGGGCGCCAGGCGGCCCACGTGCAGCAGGTTGGGCCCCTGTCCGCCGAAGCGGTGCAGCACCGCCGCATCGGGCGCGGTCTGCAACAGGTCCAGGTCCAAGAGGATGGGTACCACTGCCGTGGCCGGGCAGCTGGCCTCCTCCAGCTCGGCGCAGTTGTAGTCGCTCACCCCCAGGCCCAGCTCCACCGCCCGGGCCAGGGCGGGAAGCTGCTCGCGTCCCTGGCGGGAGCGCCGGGCCGCCTCGGGGCTGAGCTGCTCCAAGAACTCGGCCGGGGTGATGTTGTGGTAGCGCAGGACCTTGCGGCCGGGAAGCCCGGGCACCGCGTCGGCCAGGGAATGGCCGATGGAGAAATGGAATATGAGCACGTCCTCGGGCCGCGCCCCAACGGCGTACTCCCGCCAGGGCCGGGCCCGGGAGCGCAGGCGCGGGTGCACGTGCTCGGCAAAGATGTCCGAGACGAAGCCCCAGGCGCGAAGCGTCTTCTGGATGGCCAGCACGTCGTTGCCAATGGCGTCGCCATAGGCAAAGTCGGGCAGCATCTGATGCACCGCCGGCGCGCCGGTCCCGCCGCCCCGCCGACGGGGGGCGGGGGGGGCGGGGGGGGCGGTGTCGATGCCAGGGCCAGCGGCGGGGGGCGGCGTCTCCAGGCCGGCCGGGGGGGTGAAATCAGCCGGCGGCTCGGTGGGCCGGGGCAGGGGCTCGGCCTGGAGGCGCTGGATCAGCTCCAGGAAGCGGCCGGTCACCACCGGCCAGGCATAGTTGGCCAGCACGTACTCGCGGCCGGCCCGGCCCATCTCCTGCCTGAGCCCGGGCCGCTCCAGGAGCAGGCGCAGGCCCTCGGCAAAGCGGGGGTAGTCGCCGAAGTGCAGGCCGCCCCGGCTGGTCACCACGTGCTCGGTGGTCACCGCGCAGCCCGAGTGCACCATCACCGGGGTCCCCGCCAGCCAGGACTCCATGATGACCAGGGAGAAGCTCTCCATCACCGAGGGCTGGATCAGCACCTCGGCCGCGGCATAGGCATCGTACTTGTCCTGCTTGGACACGAAGCCCAGGTCTATGATGTCCTTCTCCGCGCCCGGCGGGATGGGCGCGGGCAGGTTGCCGATCATCACCAGCTTGAGCCCGGCCGGCCCCAGGCCGTCGGCCAGGAAGCGGGCGAAGTAGTGGCTCAGAAGGGGTACGTTCTTGCCCGCGTCCTTGCGGCCGGCGTAGAGGATGAAAGGCCCCTCCAGCCCGTACTTGGCGCGGAAGCGCTCCGGGTCGGCGCTCCAATCCGAGTCCACCCCCTCGCCCAGCACCAGGGGCTCGGTCTTTTGCAGGTCATACAGGGACGCGGCCAAATCGCGCTCGGCCGGCACGTGGAACACCACCGCCCGGGCGGCCTCGAAGGCGCGGCGCACGCTGCGCAGGCGGGCATAGCCCTCGTCGTGCAGGCAGGGGATGATGACCGAGCGGGCGGGATGCACCAGGGGCCCCCACACCGAGGTGGTGAACAGATAGGGGATGAAGAAGAAGGGGCCCAGCTCCGGGTGGGCCGCGATATGGGCCAAGAGGGCCGGGCTGTGCACCATGTTGGCGAAGAAGGCTTGCTCCTCGGCCGGGGAGAGGCTTCCCCCGCCGCAGACCCGGGAGTTCAGGGAGTTGAACAGGGCACCGTCCCGGGGGGCGGTGGGGAAGCGGATCACCCGCACCCCGCCCTCCCGGCTCTCGCCGGGGGGGTAGTGATCCTGGTCCCAGTCCGACCCCAGGCCGGAGAGGCAGGTGGTGAGCACCGTGACCTCCAGGCCGGCGGCCGCCAGGTTCTGGGCGGTGCGCCGGGCCTCGGCCTCGGCCCCGCCGGGGATGTCCTCGCCGTACCAGGGAACCACAAAGGCGGCACCCCGCCTGCCCTCTCCACCCGGCATCCTACTTGCGCCCCACCACCGCGTAGTCTTGATGGCTGTAGAGGAGCGCGTTGAGCCGCTCCACGTTGCGGTTCACCACCCCGGCCAGGCCGTCGTCGGTCTCGGGGAAGCTCTCCAGGCGGTGGTCCGGGGGATAGGGCGAGAGGTAGACCACCTCCACCTGGCCCAGGCCGGCCCAGCGCAACAGGAAGCGGGCCGCCTCGGGGTGGATGGGCTTGATGTGGGTGAGGTCCAGGTAGAAGGCGCCGGAGAAGGTGGTCAGGCACTGGGGGTTCACCGTCTCGGCGATGAACACGCCGCCGGGCTTGAGCTTGGCCGAGCACAAGCTCACCAGCTCGGTGAGCTGGTCCAGCTCCAGGTGCTCGATGAGCTGGGCGGCCAGGATGCCGCCCAGGCTGGCGTCGGGCAGGTCCCGCAGGTAGGCGACGGCGTCGCCCTCGGCCACCTCCAGCCCCTGCTTCCGGCAGAAGGCGACCATCTCCGGGTTCAGGTCCACTCCCCGGGCCGGCAGGTCCGCCTCCCGGGCCGCCTCCAGGAACTCCCCCCGTCCGCAGCCGATGTCCAGCAGCGGCGCCTCGGCGGTGACCGACTCCTGGAAGTAGGGCAGGTACACTGACTGGCGCTGCTTGATCTCCTGGCGATCGCCCCGGTGCATGTCCTCGAAGGTGAGATAGCCCGAACCCCGGCTGCGCCGCCGCTCGGCCGCCACCGCGCCGGCCGCCTCGGCCGAGACCACCCCGCCCTGGGCCAGCTCCTCCAGCATGGCCTGGATACGGGCCAGGGACTCTTCCATCTGGGCGCGTTCGCTGCCCGCGGCGCGCTCCAGGCCGGAGATGCGCGCCT
The DNA here is from genome assembly GCA_964620595.1 of uncultured Desulfarculaceae bacterium. GTDB lineage: Bacteria > Desulfobacterota > Desulfarculia > Desulfarculales > Desulfarculaceae > Desulfocarbo. The sequence goes on from CAZUHP010000004.1 coordinate 68,249, forward strand.
CGGCGTGGCGGTCGGCGTCCTTCAGGCCGCGCAGCAGGTCCCCCAGCCGGGCAAGCTCGGCGTGGAGCGCCCGGTTGGCATACTCCACCTCGTCCAGGCGCTTTTCGTTGTGGTTCATGCGGTGGCGGAGGTCGGTGTGCTGGGGCACCAGCACGTTGGTCAGCTTGACCAGCTCGTCGTTGAACTGCACCTGGCGGGCCAGCCACACTCCCAGGGGAAAGCTGGAGAGCCGGTGCAGGAGCTTCTTGAGAGCCACGATGATCCGGCCCGCCATCCCGCCCCGGTGGGTGGTGATGCCGCTCTGCTTGGCGTCCCACAGCTTCTGGAGGTTGGCGCTGCGCAGGGCCAGCTCGGCCTCGGCCCCGTCCTCCACCGCCTGCACGAAGTTGACCGACATCTGGTCGATGCGGCGCACCTCCTCGGGGTCGTAGAGGCCCTGGGCCTTCTTCTCCTCCACCGCCCGGTCCACCTCGGCCAGCAGGTCCTCCACCGAGGGCGCCTGGGCGGCTTTTTCTTTTTGGTCCTGGCTCATCAGCCCTCCCCTCGCCCGGCCAGCTCCCACTCATGGGGCGGGCGGAACACGCCCTCGTCGCCCACCGGGCTGCGCACCGCGAACGAGAGCGCCCGCTTGATGTAGTCATAGGCGCGGCCGTCCTTGGCGTGGGCCGCCACGTCCAGGAAATAGGTGCCCTGCACCAGCTCCAGCCGCTGGATGCGGCAGCGGACCCTGCCCACCGGCGGCGGGTCGCCCAACTCGGCCCGGTCGATATGGGTGTTGCTGCCCCAGCAGACCACCTGGTTGGCATTGGCCAGGCCCACGCCGAAGACCAGGTCCTCGGTGGGGTGCACCATGCGGTAATCTATCTCCACGGTCACCGCCTCGCCGTGGCTGAACACCGCCCGCTCGCTGCCGCTGGCATCGAGCAGCCGCACCTCCTCGATCACCACCTGGCCGTCCCCCCAGCGCTCGGCCGCCAGGCGCTGGCCCTTTCCGCGGCGGTCCTGGTCGCGGCGGATGGCGTCCTCCTCCACGGCCACCTTCTGGCGGTAGGCGTCGATCACCTGGCGGGCCTCGCCCGCCGCGGCCACGAAGCCCCCGTCCAGCCACACCACCTCGTCGGCGTATTTCTCCACCGCGCCCATGTCGTGGGTGACCAGGCAGATGGTCTTGCCCGAGGCGCGGAACTCGTTGATCTTGTCCTCGCACTTGTGGGCAAAGGCCTCGTCGCCCACCGCCAGCACCTCGTCCACCAGGAGCACGTCCGGGTCCACGTTCACCGCCACCGAGAAGCCCAGGCGCACGTACATGCCCGAGCTGTAGGTCCGCACCGGTGCGTCGATGTATTCGCCCAGGCCGGAAAAGGCGATGATGTGATCCAGGCGCTCGGCTATCTCCTTCTTGGACAGCCCCATGATGGTGCCGTTCAGGTAGATGTTCTCCCGCCCGGTGAACTCGGGGTGGAAGCCGGCGCCCAGCTCGATGAGGCTGGCCACCCGGCCCCGCACCTTTACCTCGCCCTCGTCGGGCCGGTATATGCCGGCCAGTATCTTGAGCAGGGTGGACTTGCCC
>CAZUHP010000004.1:69828-133918 GCA_964620595.1 uncultured Desulfarculaceae bacterium
TGCCCGAGCCGTTCTGGCCGATCACCGCCAGGGTGCTGCCCGCGCCCACCTCCAGGTCCACCCCGTTCAGCACGGTGATCAGATCCTTGTGGCGGCGGCGGGAAAAGGGCCTCAGGAGCAACGACTTCCAGGTGGTGTAGTCGCTCTTTATCATCTCCCGGCGGAAACGCTTCTTGAGCCCCCGCACCTGTATGACCGGTTGGCTGCTCATATCTTCTCGGCGAAGTATTCCTTGAAATGCTCGAAGATCATGATGGCCGCGGCCATCAGCACCATGCTGAGCACCAGCATCACGCCCAACAGGTCCCAGCGGGGCCAGCGGCCCCAGAAGAACACGTCGTGATAGGCCAGGCTGAAAACCGCCGCCGGGTTGAAATAGACCAGGAAGCGGTAGCGGTCCGGCACCTGGGAGAGAGGGTACAGGATGGGGGTCAGGAAGAACCACAGGGTGAGGATGTTGCCCAGGATGTGCCGGGTGTCCCGCATGAACACGTTGGCCGTGGCCAGGATCAGCACCAGGCCGAACACGAAGAGGATGTGCACCAGGGCCACGGGGATGAAGGCCAGGGCGTGGATGGTGATGGGCACCCCGTTGACCAGCATGAAGCCAAAGAGGATGGGCAGGCTAAGGAGGTAGTTCACGAAGTTGGCCGCCACCTTCACCGCGGGCAGCACCTGCTGGGGAAACAGCACCTTGGTCACCAGGCTTCCCCCGTCCGACACCGCGCCGGCGCCCTCCATGAGGGCGGAGGAAAAGAATATCCAGGGCAGAAGCCCGGTGAACATGAACACCGCGTAGTTTTCCATCTGCACCCGGAAGTACACCGAAAACACCAGGGCGTAGACGCTGAGGAGCAACAGCGGGTTCAGGAAGGTCCAGAGAAAGCCCAGCACCGACCCCCGGTAGCGGCCCTTCAGCTCGCGGCCGGTGAGCGCCGCCACCAGGGCCTGGTGGCGGCCGAGTTCGGCCCAGAAGCGCAAGAAGATGTTCTGCCGGCTGCCTGCCATGGACTCACCAATAGAGGGTTTCCCGCCCGGCCTTGAAAACGGGCGCGCCTAACTCATACCCCAAAAAGCCACGATTCTCAAAGACCTGATTTTAATAGGCGTGGGGATGGATGAAGCCCCGGACCACGGTGAGCGCCATGATCTTGAAGTCCAGGGCCAGGGACCAGTTCTCGATGTAGTAGAGGTCGTGCTCTATGCGCCGCTCCAGGGAGGTGTTGCCCCGCCAGCCGTTGATCTGGGCCCAGCCGGTGATGCCGGCCTTCATCTTGTGCCGGAGCATGTAGCGCGGCACCTTGGACTTGAAATCGCTGATGAACTCGGGCCGCTCCGGCCGGGGGCCCACCAGGCTCATCTCCCCCTTGAGTACGTTGAAGAACTGGGGCAGCTCGTCCAGGCTGGTGCGCCGCATGAAGGCCCCCAGCTTGGTGCGGCGGGGGTCGTCCTGGCAGGCCCACACCGGGCCGCACTCCGCCTCCGCGTCCACGTACATGGAGCGGAACTTGAGCATGTCGAACAGCTTGCCGTCCAGGCCCATGCGTTTCTGGCGATAGAGCACCGGCCCGGGCGAGGACAGCTTCACCCCGATGGCCAGGGCCAGCATCACCGGGCTGAGCAGCACGATGCCCACCAGCGAGCCCAGGATGTCCACCGCCCGCTTGAGCACCCGGTTCCAGCCCTCCAGGGGGGTGGAGCGCAGGCCGATGATGGGCAGGCCGTCGAACTCCTCCACCGTGCCCCGGAGGCTGATATAGCGGAACAAATCGGGCACCACCTGCACGTCCACCATCTCCTCGGCCACCTCGTTCATGACCTGGACGATGCGGTCGTGGGCGGAAAGGGGCAGGGCTATGACCACCACGTGCACCTGGTGCTCGGCGATGACCTGCTGGATGTCCTCGGGCATGCCCAGCACCGGCAGCCCGTCCACCTCGCTGCCCACCCGGGAGGGGGTGCAGGTCAAAAACCCCACGATGTTCAGCCCCAAGACCGGCTGGCGCCGGATCTTGGCCGCCACCATGCGGCCCAGGTCCTCCACCCCCACGATCAGCACCCGCTCGCTGGCATAGCCGGGGGCAAAGCGCGACCAGAGGCGGCGCAAGAGCGGCCGGTAGGCCAGCATGCCCACGATGATGAACACGTAGAAATGCACGAAGACCAAGCGGCTGAACTCGTAGGGCTTGAGGAACCAGGTTATGGCGATGGCGATGGTGACGCCCAGGGTGGCGGCCTGGAACACCGGCCAGATGAGCTGGGTGATGCGGGCCCAGGGCCGGCGGTAGAGGCCAATGGCCTGCAAGACCACGGCAAAGACCACCAGGACCAGGGCCAAGAGGGTGAGGTACAGCTTGAGGTCGGGAACGCCCTTGGTCACCGGGAACACGGGCGCGAAAAAGCGGACGTAATAGGCCGCAAGCCAGCAGAGCGCCACCATAAAGAGGTCGCTCAAGAAAAGTACCGACCGGAAAAATTGGAGGCGTTTTTGGAACATGCTCGGATCGCCTGCGCCGCCTTTGGGCCTCCCACTATGGCCGGGGCCAGGCCGGGGAGCTATTTGCCGCGGGCCTTCTCCATGGCCTCTTGGCGCTTCTTGCAATCAAAGCAAAGGGTTGTAACTGGCCGCGCCCGCAGCCGCTTCTCGCCGATCTCCTCGCCACACGCTTCGCAAATGCCATAGGAGCCGTCGTCGATGCGTTGCAGGGCTTCCTGGATCTTGGAGATGAGTTTGCGCTCCCGGTCCCGGATGCGCAGGAGAAAGTTGCGGTCAGACTCCAAGGCGGCGCGGTCTGTGGGGTCTGGGTAGTTTTCCTTGCTGTCGGTCATTCCCGCCACGGTGCGCTCGGCCTCTGACAGGAGGTCGTCCATCTTTTGCTGCAAGAGCTGACGAAATTCTTCCAGCTGTGCTTCGTCCATGCATAACTCCTTAGAAGCCGACGGGAATCGAGGATTGAGTCTATCATGGGGCCGTGCGGCTGTAAAGCCTGCCCACCTGCCCGCTTGCCTGCCCGCCGGCCTGCCCGCCGGCCGGGTCAGCGCCGGTACTCCCCGCTTTTGCCGCCGCTTTTCTCCAGCAAAAGTACTTCCTCGATGACCGCATCGCGCTGCATGGCTTTGATCATATCATAAAGCGTAAGCGCAGCCACACTCACCGCGGTCAGGGCCTCCATCTCCACCCCGGTGGGGGCGGTGGTGATCACCTCGGCCTCGATGACCACCCCATCGGCCTGGGGGGTCAGCTCCAGGCGCACCGAGCTGATGGGCAGCGGGTGGCACAGGGGTATGAGGTCCGGGGTGCGTTTGGCGGCCATGATGCCGGCCACCCGGGCCACGGCCAGGGCGTCGCCCTTGGGCACCTTGCCATCGGTTATGGCCGCCACGGTCTCGGGCCTCAGCGCCACCCGGCCCCGGGCCAGGGCCCGCCGGCGGGTGGGCTCCTTGCCGCTCACGTCCACCATGCGGGCGGCGCCTTTTTCATCCACGTGCGTGAGCCCCACTGCGCTGGCCCTCCTTAGGCTAGTTGAGTCCCCAGAGTCGTTTCTTCTTCTTGGCGGTGCGGGGGGAGGCGCCTTCCTCCTCCCGGGGCACCTCGGCAGCCTCCCTGTCGCCCAGCTCGGCGAACTCCTCCAGCAGCTCGCGCTGCCGCCGGGAAAGCTTGGTAGGGGTCTTGACCATGAGCTGCACGTGCAAGTCCCCCCGGCCGCCGCCCCGCAGCCGGGGCATGCCCAGCCCTTTCAGGCGCACCAGGTCGCCGGTCTGGGCGCCGGCGGGCAGGTTCAGCTCCACCGGCCCGTCCACCAGGCTGTCCACCATCACGGTGCGGCCCAGGGCGGCCTGGACCATGGACACCTCCAGCCGCCGGTATAGGTCGTCGCCGTTGCGCTCGAAGACCGGATGGGGCCGCACGTGCACCACCACGTACAGGTCGCCCGGGGGGCCGCCCAGGGCCCCGCCCTCGCCCTCGCCCCGCATGCGGAGCTTCTGGCCGTGGGTGATGCCCGCCGGCACCCGCACGGTCAGCTCCTTTTCCTGGTAGGTGCGCCCCCGGCCCGAGCACTGGGGGCAGGGGTCGGTCACTGCCCGGCCCTGGCCGCCGCAGGTGGGGCAGGTGGTGGCCAGGCGGAAAAAGCCCTGGGAACGCACCACCTGGCCCTGGCCGCCACAGGTGCGGCAGATGGGCGGCTCCTCGCCGCCCCGCTGGCCCCGGCCCTGGCAGGCCTGGCAGGCAAGCTCCCGGCCCACCGGGAAGGTGACCTGCTTGCCCTGGGCCGCCTCCTCCAGGCTTATCTCCAGGTCATAGCGCAGGTCGCGGCCCTGGCGGGGGCCGCCCGGGCGCCCGCCGGCCCCGCCAAAGCCGAAAAAGCCCTCGAAGATGTCCGAAAAGGCGCTGAAGATGTCGTTCACCCCGCCGAAGCCCTGGAAGCCGGTGGAGCGCAGGCCCTCGTGGCCGTACAGGTCATAGGCGCGGCGGCGCTCGGGGTCGCGCAACACCTCATAGGCCTCGGCGCACTCCTTGAAGCGCTCCTCGGCCTCCTTGTCGCCGGGGTTGCGGTCGGGATGGTACTTGAGCGCCAGCCGACGGTAGGCCTTCTTTATGGTTTCGCCGTCGGCGTCCCTTTCAACGCCCAGCACCTCGTAATAGCACCTCTTCACGCTCATGACTCGGGGCTCAGCTTTCTCCCTGGTGCAACAATCTGCGCGCGGCGGTGGCATGGGAGAGCTTGCCGGCCGCCTCGGCCCTTTCGGCCAGGCGGGCCAGGTCGCGCGGCTCCGGCTCCTCGCCCAGGAGCTGCTTGGCCCGGCGGTAGAGGAACAAATCGCCCGCCTCGGCCGCGGCGGCCGCGGCCTGGGCCAGTCCCTCGCGGTCCTCGGCCGCGGACAGGCACTCCAGGGCCTCGCCCCAACGGCCGGCCTGGGCCAAGGCCCGGCCCGCCGGCCCCAGCTCCGGGGAGCCCTGGGCCAGCATCTCCCGCCGCTTCTTGGCAGTGGGAAGCTCTCCCCTCTTGGCCATGGTCTAGCCCTCTTCCTGGTCTCCGGCCTCTTCCTCTCCCTCACCGGCCGCGGCCTTCTGGGCCGCGGCAATGGCGGCCAGGCGCTCGCGCTCCCGGGCCTCGGCCTCCAGGCGGCCCTTCTCGGCCTCCTCGGCGGTGACCGGGTAGACGGCCCCCGCGGCGATCTCGCGCAGGGCCAGCACCACCTCCTTGTTCTTGGACTCCAGGTGGGGTGGCGCGCCCTCGCGGAGCTGGCGCACCCGCTTGGCGGCCAGGTGCACCAAAGAAAAGCGGTTGTTCACCTTACGCAGGCAATCCTCAACGGTTACTCGTGCCATGACTCGTTTTCCTTCTCAGGGCCCAGGAGCCCTTCCTAAAGGAGCTAGCGCCCCTGGCGGGGCTTCTGGTCATCCCCCTTGGGGATGCTGTTCAACAGTTCGGGCTTCACGCCAAAGATACGCCGATCGCCCTTGACCTGCACGGCCAAAAGCCCGCTTTGCGCATCTTTTTTGCCTATGAGCAGGGTGTAGGCCCGGGCCTGCTCCGGCTTGTCCTTGTCCTGCTGCTTTATCTCGATGGTCCAGCGGGGCTCCTCCAGGCCGTAGTCGCCCTTGGCGGGAAGTATCTTCTCGAACTTGAGTTCCTTCAAATCCCACAGCAACAGGTCCAGGGCCGAATCCACCGCCTCTCCCCCGCCGTCCGGGCGGCGCTTCCACTGGCCCCCTTCCTTCACATAGACCTGGTCCTTGCGGCCGGGGGCCTTGACGGTCAGGGCCAACACCCGCTCGCGGTCCAGCTCCCACACCTTGCGGTAGGCCAGGTCCTTGCGGGATTTCCGCAGGCGTTGCAAGGTGTTGTCCTTCACCACCAGCACCGGCCCTCCCGCCAGGCGCCGCACGTAGCTCTCGTCGCCGGTCTTGGCCCGGCCGCCCACCACCATTCCGGCCCGGCCGCCGCCCGCCAGGCCCAGGACCAGGCGCATCCGGGGCTGGGCCAGGCCCATCCGCTTGGGGTCGATGCCGCTGTCCACGAAGTCCGCCACCCGCATGCCGTGTATCTGGAAGAGCCAGTCCTCCACCTCCTCGGCCGAGGCCCGCTCGCCGCCGGCAAAGCGCCATTCCGGCTTCGGGCCGGCCTTCTTGCGCTCCAGCACCAAGTCCCCGCCCTGCTTGCGCTTCAGCTCGATGCGCTCCACGTCGGCCACCACGAAATCCAAGACGGCCTTGTCGCGCAGGTCGAACAGGGTGAGCGATATCTGGAAGCGGTCCTTGCCCGGCAGGAGCCACACCTCGCCCCGGCTGTCCGGGGGGGCGGCGTAGAAGTACTCGCCCGAGGGGCTCCGGTCGCCCACCAGAAGCTCGGCGGTCTCGCCCTTGCGGCCGGTGAGCCTCACCCGCACCCGGGGCGGCTTCAAGCCGAAATCGGCCAGGTTCTTCTGGCCTTGCAGGCGCCGCTGCCAGTGGGCGCCCAGCAGGGTGTCCAGCAAGCGGCCCACCCGCACCCCGTCGGCCTGCCAGTCCACCGGCTTGACCATCTGCCACTTGTGCTCCTGGTCCCGCCGCTCGATACGCACCGGCCGGGGGTAGTCCTCGCCCGAAAGCTCCACCACCTGCACGTTCAGGGGATCGTCCAGGCTGAGCACCTTGCTGGCGGTCCGCTGCTCCAGGCTGACCCGCTCGGCCCGCTCGGCCGTGTAGAAATAGGCCCCCGCGGCCACCGCCAGTACAAACAGCCAAGCCAGAACCTTGCGCAGACTCACGCCGGCTTCCTCCGGGATACGGCCACCACCACGCCTATCACCACAAAGATAAGCGGCAACACCACCACCGGCAACCAGAACACCACCCGAGCCTGGAAAGGCTGGATCAACAGCGGCTGGTTGGCCTCCTGCTTGGGGGTGATGGAGATCAAATCCTCCTCCTGGGCCAGGAAGCTGACACTGTTGAGCACCAGATCGCGGTTGCCGGCCAGCTCCAGATTGGCGTTGTTGGCGAAATCCGCGTCGCCAAACACGATCAACCGCCCGCGCGGGGGCAGCGTGTCCGGCCCGTCCGGCTTCTTGGGCGGCCGGGGCAGCTCCACCACCACCCCCAGGCTCACCGGGCCGGAGAGGTCTCTGCCCTCGTTGAACTCCGGCTTCTCATCCAGCTTGTGGTAATCCACCTCGGCCCAGGACTTGGGGCCGGTGGAGACCAGCTCCACCCCGGTCACCCCGGGGGGCAGCTTGGGGGCCAGGGACACCGAGCGGGCGATGGGGAAGAAGCAGATGATGTTCTCCAGGGGGGTCACCACCTGGTGGGAGCCGTAGCTGACCGCCACCGGCACCGTGGGGCCGGCCCCGTAGAAGATGGCGTTGATGTCCAGCACCATGTTGTCGCCCAGGACCACCCCCCACTTCTTGAGCCAGGCGGTGAGGCCGGGGCGGGTGTCGGGCTCCAGCATCATCAGCACGCCGCCGCCTTTTTCCAGGTACTTGGCCAGGCGTTCCTTTTCCTGGTCCAGCAGGGCCTTGACCGGCGCGGCCACGATCACGGCCACCGCGTCGTCGGGCACCTTCTCCCGCGTGGCCAAGAGCAGGGTCTTGACCTCGTAGTTCTGGTTCTCCAGGGTCTTCTTCAGCTCGGAGAAGTCCTGCTTGCCGATTCCCTTGAGATCGCGCTCGCCATGGCCGCTGAGGAAGTAGATGGTCTTCTTGCCGGTGCGGGTGATGCGGATCAAGGCGTTGGTCAGCTTCTGCTCGTCGGGCAGGTTGACCTTCTCCTCCTTGTCCTTGGTCACCAGCACCAACTGGCCGTGGCTCTTGACGTTGAAGCGCTTGGCCAGGGCCGGCTCGTTGTCGGCGTCCACGAAGCGGTAGGTGAACTGGCGGTCGTGGTAGGCGTAGAGGTCCAGCAGGTCCTTGACCTGTTGCCGCCCGGCCTGGCCCTCCTTGAAGAAGGCATAGACCTTGATCGGCTGGTCCAGCTCCTCCAGCACCTTGATCGTCTGGGGCGCCAGGGAGAGCTTCTGGCCCTGGGACAAGTCCCAGCGCAGGTGATGGCGCCCGGCCAAGGCGCCCAGGAACACCACCAGGGCCGCCACCGCCACCACCGCGGCGCCGGCGCCCAGGCCCAGCCGGAAGCTGCGGGTGCCCATGGCCCGGCCCACCTGGCGGCGGGCCAGGACCAGCGCCGCCGCCACCAGGGCCAGCCCCACCCCGGCCGCCAGGAGCCCGTACATGGCGTACCGCATGCTGAGCGCGTAGAACAACCCGCCCAGGGCGGCCAGGAGCAGTCCGCCCAGCGCCAGCCACTTTGCCGTCGTCTTTACGCCTTCCACCGCTTGGCCTCCAGCACGCGAATGCTAACGAAAAGGAAGAACCCAATGAACAGGATGAAGTAGGCCACATCCGAGGTGTCGATGAGCCCCCGGCTGAAGTTCTGCAGGCGGGTGGTCAGGCTGAAGGACTCCAGGATGGGTCCGGCCTGTTCCCCCACCACGGCCGAGGACCAGCCCAGCACCCACAAGAAGAGCAGGCCGGCAAAGGAGGCCACCGCCGCCACGATCTGGTTCTCGGTGGCCGCCGAGGCCAGCATGCCCACCGCCACGAAGCCGCCGCACAACAGGAACATGCCCAAATAGCCCACCGCCACCGCCGGCAGGTAGGGATCGGAGAGCCAGACCAGGATGCCGATGTGCACCAGGGTGAGGCCCAGGATCACGCTGATCATGGTCCAGGCGGCCAGGAACTTGGCCATGACCACGCTGAAGTCGGTGACCGGGTAGGACAAGAGCAGCTCTATGGTGCCGGTGCGGCGCTCCTCGGACAGAAGGCGCATGGTCAGAAGCGGCGCCACCAGGATGAAGATCACCGCCATGTTGCCCAGAAGCGGAGAGATGAGCCAGTCCATGAGGTTCATCTTCATGAGCACCGGGTTCTGCATGGCCTGCATGCTGTACATGGCGTACTGGGCCACCCCGGCGTAGAAGAAGTAGCCGGTTATCAACAAGAACCCCACGATGAGCACGTAGGCGATGGCCGAGTGGAAATAGGCCCTCAACTCGCGCCAGTAGATTGCAGCGAAAGCCCTCATGCCGCCTCCTCCCCGCTGGACTCCTCACTGGTGGTGAGCTGCATGAACACCTCCTCCAGGCTGGCGGTGACCGGGCTCAGCTCGATGAGGCCGTGGCCCGCCTCCACCACCGCCCGGGCCACCTCGGCCTGCACCTCGGCCCCGCCGGTGGTGGTGAGGCTGAAGCCGCAGGTAGCCTCGCCCCCGGCCGCGTCATCCATGCTGCAGGCGGCCACGCCCTTCACCTTGCTCAAAAGCTCGGCCAACAGCTGGGCCGGGCCCTGGGCCACCACCCGCAGCCGGCCGCCGATCGTACCATCGGCCGCCCCCCCGGGGCGCAGCATGGCCGGCGGGCCCTCGGCCACCAGCCGTCCCTGGTTGATGATGGCGACCCGGGAGCAGGTGGCCGCCACCTCGGGCAGGATATGGCTGGACAGCACCACCGTCTTCTCACCCTGGAAGCTTTTTATCAAGGAACGTATCTCCACGATCTGCCCCGGGTCCAGGCCGATGGTGGGCTCGTCCAGGATGAGCACCGGCGGGTCGCCCAGGAGCGCCTGGGCCAGGCCCACCCGCTGGCGGTAGCCCTTGGAGAGCTGCTTGATGAGCTGGCCCCGGCGGGCGGTGATGTCCACCACCTTCATCACCCGCTCCACCTCGTGCCGGGCGCGGCCCTTTTCCAGGCCCTTGACCCCGGCCACGAAACGCAGGTACTCACCCACCCGCATGTCCACGTAAAGAGGCACACTTTCAGGCAAATACCCCACCAGGGAACGGACGGCCATGGGCTCGGCCACCACGTCATGGCCCGCCACCACCGCGCTGCCCGAGGTGGGTGGGAAAAAGCCGGTGAGTATGCGCATGGTGGTGGTCTTGCCGGCGCCGTTGGGCCCCAAAAAGCCCAGGATCTCCCCCTTGTCAACGGAGAAGTCCAGCCGGTCCACCGCCACCCTGGCGCCAAAACGCTTGCTGAGCTCCCTGACCTGGATCATGAACTCTCCCCAACTCTTTTGTGATTCGGCCCTAGCGACAAGGCCCTTAAGATAGGCAAGTTCATATGTTTACCAGGATCAGGGCCTCCTGTAAAGAAGCATGTCCCATTAACCAAGTCAGGAAAAGGAGTTGGCCGCGGCCGCCAGCCGGCTCAGCGGCCGGCGCCCCACCCCTTGACCGGGCCGCAGGCCAACAGGTACAGGGCCCGGCCCTTTTCGGGCAGCCGGGCGTGCAGGGCCACCTCCTGGTCGTAGAAGGCGCCCACCCCGCAGCAGCCCAGGCCCAGGGCGGTGGCGGCCAGGTAGAGCCGCTGGCCGGCGCGGCCGGCGGCCAGCATGGCGTGGCGGTAGGTGCGGGGCCCGCCCTCGGCGGCCAGGCCCTCCAAATCGGCCCACAGCACCAGGACCAGGGCGGCCTGGCCCACCCAGAGCTGGCCCAGGGCGGCCCGGGCCAGGGCCCGGCGGCCGTCCTCGCCGGTCTGGAGCGGCACCAGAAGGTTCAGGCCGGGCACGTAGCGGTAGGTGCCGCCCGCGATCCCCCCGCCCGGGCCCAGGAGCACCGTGGCCTGGCAAGGGCCGGCCGCGGGCAGGGCGGCGGCCAGGAGCGCCGAGACATCCTCTTCTCCCAGGGCGGCGGGCAGGAAATTGCGCCGGGAACGGCGGGAGCGTATCACCTCCAACAGCCCGGCCTCCGGGGGCCGGGGCAGGGGGAGCTGCAGGCAGCCGGCCGGCGGCCGCAGGATGGGCCAGGAGCGGGGCGGGCCCGGCTCCTCCAGGCTCCCCTCGGCATGGGCGGCCAACACCGTGGAATCCCGGCCGATGCGAGCCGAGAGCGGCCGGGCCTGCAAATCCAGGGGGGGCAGGCCCGCCTGCACCGGCCCGGGGTCGGCTGGCGGAGGCCCGGCCGAAACCGCGGCCAGGGCTGCCTCGTCGTCGCTGGCCAGGCCCAGGAACACCCCCAGGGAGGCGTCGGCAAAATCAGCGGTATAGCGGGGGGACAGGCCGCAGGCCGCCGCGGCCAGCTCCAGGTTGGCCAGGAGGTGGCCCGCGTCCAGCAGGCAGTAGCGGTAGGCCCGGGTGCGGTACTTCCACAGGCTGCGCCAGTACATGGCGGTGATGAAAAAAGTGAGCCGGCTGGGCTGGGCGCCCAGGCGGCTGGCCGCGGCCGCGGCCAGCTTGGCCTCCCACAGGCAGTGGAGCCCCGGGGTGGCGGGGTCGAAGTGGTACAGGGCGTCGTCCAGGCCCTCCACCCCGCAGGCCACGGCATACAGCTCGGCCGGGTACAGGGCCCCGGCGCTGGCCGGGGCGCGCAGGCCCGGCGCGCCCCGGGCGGTGATGCCCGCGCTCATGAGCAGCATGGCCGCCAAGTCGGCCGCGTCCAGGGGCCGCTCCCGCTCCACGGCCGGCGGCGGCCAAGGCAGGGCCAACTCCCAGAACCCGGCCCGGGGCGGCCGGGGCGGGGGCAGGGGCCGGGGCTCGCGGTGCAGGTAGCGCTTGAAGGGCTCGGGCTGGTGGGCCCAATCCAGGGCGTGGCCGCTCATGGCCTCGCGCGCGTATGCGGTCTGGTCGTGATAAAGGAACATGCTCCCTCCGGCCGGCGCCCCCTTCGCTCCGCCTCTACCGCGGCACCGGCTTGGGGTATAATAACAAATATCGCCGCGTCTCTACTCGATCTCGGCCGGAGCCGGCCCCGGAAAACACAACATCCCGCCCGCTGCGGCGCGGCGGCCAAGGGACGGACAGCCAGCGTGGGCGCCAAGAAATACGTATGCATCCATGGCCACTTCTACCAGCCCCCCCGGGAGAACCCCTGGCTGGAGGTGGTGGAGGTGCAGGATTCGGCCGCGCCCTTCCACGACTGGAACGCCCGGGTGACCGCCGAGTGCTACGCGCCCAACGCCGCGGCCCGCATCCTGGGCCCCAGTGGGGCCATCACCAAGATCGTGAACAACTACCGCCGCATATCCTTCAACTTCGGCCCCACCCTGCTCTCCTGGCTGGAGGCGCAGGCGCCGGAGGTCTACCAGGCGCTCCTGGAGGCCGACGCCTACAGCCTGGAGCGCCTGGGCCACGGCAACGCCCTGGCCCAAGTCTACAACCACATCATCATGCCCCTGGCCAACCAGCGCGACAAGCTCACCCAGGTGCGCTGGGGCCTGGCCGACTTCGAGCGCCGCTTCGGCCGCCCGGCCGAGGGCATGTGGCTGGCCGAAACCGCGGCCGACCTGCCCACCCTGGAGTGCCTGGCCGCCGAGGGCGTGGGCTTCACCATCCTGGCCCCGGGCCAGGCCGCCCGGGTGCGCCCGCCGGGCGGCGAGTGGCAGGAGATCACCGACGGCGCGATCGACTCCCGCCGGCCCTACCGGGCGGTCCTGCCCAGCGGCCGGGAGCTGGCCCTGTTCTTCTACGACGGCCCGGCCAGCCGCGCCATAGCCTTTGAGAAGACCCTGGAGGACGGCCACCGCCTGGCCCAGCGCCTGGCCGGCCTGCTGGACCCCCACCCGGAGGAGCCCCAGTTGGCCCACGTGGCCACGGACGGCGAGTCCTACGGCCATCACCACCGCTTCGGCGAGATGGCCCTGGCCTTTGCCCTGGAACTCATGGCCCAGGACCCGGAAATCACCATCACCAACTACGCCGCCTTCCTGGAGAGCCACCCCCCCACCTGGCAGGTGGAGATAACCGAGCCCAGCTCCTGGTCCTGCCCCCACGGGGTGGAGCGCTGGCGGGCGGACTGCGGCTGCGCCCAGGACCCGGGCCGGGGCTGGAACCAGCGCTGGCGCGGGCCCCTGCGCCAGGGCCTGGACCAGCTCAACCAGCGCCTGGCCGACCTGTTCGAGCGCCAGGGAGGCGAGCTGTTCCAGGACCCCTGGGCCGCGCGCGACGACTACCTGCAGGTGCTGCCGCCCGCCCCGCCCTCGGCCTGGGACGAGTTCCTGGCCCGCCACCAGCGCCGCCAGCTCGACCAAAAGGACCGGACCCGCGCGGCCAAGCTCCTGGAGAGCCAGCGCTGGGCCATGTACATGTTCACCTCCTGCGGCTGGTTCTTCGACGACTTGGCGGGCATCGAGGCGGTGCAGAACCTGCGCTTCGCGGCCCGGGCCCTGCAACTGGCCGAGGACCTGGACGGCGGCGGCTGGGAACAGGAGCTGCTGGACTGTCTGGCCCAGGCCTGGTCCAACCGCCGGGGCGAAGGCTCCGGGGCCGACATCTGGCGCCGCCGGGTGGCCCCGGCCCGGGTGGGCCCGGCCCGGGTGGTGGCCCACGCGGCCATCCGCGGGGTCATGACCGACGACCCCCTGCCCCCGCAGCTCTACTGCTACCGCCTGGAAACCCTGCGCCAGGAGCACCGCCACAACCTGGGCCTCAGCCTGGCCTGGGGCCGGGTGCGGGTGGCCCACCAGCGCCTGGCAGACCCCTGCGAGGTGCTGTTCGCCGCCCTGCACGCCGGCGGCCACGAGTTCCTGGCCTTCGTATCCCACGAGGGGGGCGACGGGGGGGGCGACGGGGGGCGCGACGGGGGGGACGCCGGGGGAGACGGGGGAGACGCCGCGAGGGACGAGGTCCTGGACCGGCTGGGCGAGGAGCTGGAGAGGCCGCTCCGGCTCCTGGAAAAGGCCGAGGTCGTCCGCATCCTGGAAAAACGGGTGGGCGGCGCCCGCTACACCCTGGGCGACCTCTTCCTGGAGGGCCGCCGCACCCTGGCCCGGACCATGCTCAAGACCACCATGGCGCGCTACCGGGAGACGGCCCGGGCCCTGTACGAGGCCAACCGGGAGACCATGCTCTTCCTGCACCAGATCAGCGTGCCCCTGCCCCGGGTCTACACCGCCCTGGCCGAGGCCATGCTCACCGAGGACCTCATCACAGGGCTGAAGACCGCCGGCAAGAAAGAGCTGCCCCCGGCCCTGGGCGAGCTGGTCATGCAGAGCCGGGCCCTGGGCCTGAAGCTGGACTCGGCCGCCCTGCGCCGCCGCCTGGAAGAAACCCTGAACCGCCACCTGGAGGCCCTGGTCCAGGACCCGGCGGACGCCGGCCGGGCGCGGCAGGCGGGCCAGGTGCTGGACCTGGCCGCCGCCCTGGAGCTGGAGTTGGACCTGTGGCAGGCCCAGAACCTCTTCTATCACCTGCTCAGCCGGCAGGGGCCGGCGGCGCTCCCCCCCGGCCTCGAGCGCCTGGCCCGGCGCCTGCGTTTCAACCTGGACCACGCGCCCCGCGCCTAGCCCCCGCCTTCCCTCGCCCCCTTCGCCCCGCCGCCCCATCCCCCCGGAGGCGTTTACAGCAGGCCGGCCCTGGGCTATGCTGGGATGACGTATCCAGCCCCCATCCCATGAGGAGACGCATATCGAGGAGCGACCCATGCTGCTGCGCGTAACTGCTTTGCTGTTGGCCGGGCTGCTGGCCGCCTCCGCGGCCTGGGCCGCGGGCGACGACGCGGCCTTCAAGAAGCGCCTGCGTCAAGCGCTGCGGGACGACCCGGAGCTGATCCTGGAGGCCCTGGGCAGGCGCAAGATCGAACTCTCCTCCCGCAAGGCCTTCAAGAAGCGCCTGCGCCAAGCCCTGCGGGACGACCCGGACCTGATCCTGGAGGCCCTGGACAGCCGCAAGCTCGAACTCTCCTCCCGCAAGGCCTTCAAGGAGCGCCTGCGCCAAGCCTTGCGGGACGACCCGGACCTGATCCTGGAGGCCCTGGACAGCCGCAAGACCGAACTCTCCCGCGAGGCCTTCAAGAAACGCCTGCGTCAAGCCCTGCGGGACGACCCGGACCTGATCCTGGAGGCCCTGTGGGGACGCAAGGTCGAGCTGTACCGCCTGGCCAGGGAGGGCGCCCGCCAGGAGCAGCGCCAACGCTGGAAACGGGGCCTGGCCCAGGCCATGAAACACCCCCTGACCATGCTGCTGGACGAGTCCCGGCCCGTGATCGGCCCGGACCAGGCGCCCTACACCATCGTGGAGTTCTCGGACTTCCTGTGCGGCGCCTGCGCCCTGGGCAGCCAGAACCTGGGCCGCCTGATGAAGAAACACCCCGGCCAGGTGCGCCTGCAACTCAAGCACAACCCAGGCAGCGAGCTGGGCCGCCAACTGGCGGTCTACTACGAGGCCATCGGCCGCCAGGACCCGGAGCTGGCCTGGCGCTTCGCCAAGCTGGTCTTCCAGCGCCAGGAGGAGGTCGGCCGCCGCAAGCTGGAAGCGGTCCAGGAGATCGTGAAGGAACTCAAGGTGGACCAGGCCCAACTGGCCCGCGACCTGGCCGACAAGGCGCTGGCCCGGCGCATCGACGCCGACAAGGCAGAGGCCAAGCGGCTGAAGTTCCTGAGCACCCCCACCTTTGTCATCAACGGGGTGGCCATCACCGGCGCCGCGCCGGTGCAGGCCTTTGAAGAGGTCATGGCCAAGTGGAAAAAGCAACAGGAGCAGGCATCCCGGCCAACGGCCGACAAGGAGGTAGAGTAAAGTGAGTGACATCAAGGCCCAATACCGCACGGTCATGGACGATCACTTCCCGTCCGAGGTGGAACTCAGAGTGGGCGAGGCCGTGTTGCGTTACCGGAAGCGCACCTGGAAGCTGCCCGACGGCTCGGGCGGGCTGGTGGAGAAGGGCTTGCGCTACGGAGAGAACCCCGGCCAGGAGGCCGCGCTCTACGAACTGGTGGAGGGCGGGCTCACCGTGGGCGAGGTGGAGCTCATCTCCGCCGGCCGCGGCCTGGTCAGCGCCCTGGACGAGGACCAGATGATCCAGGCCGGCAAGCACCCGGGCAAGACCAACCTCACCGACGTGGACGGGGCCCTGCACATCCTGCGCTACCTCAGCGACCGGCCGGCCGCGGCCATCATGAAACACAACAACCCCTCGGGCTGCGCCGTGGCCGACGACATCGCCACCGCCTACCACCGGGCCTTCATGGCCGACCTCATCGCGGCCTTCGGCGGGGCGGCGGTGCTCAACCGGCCGGTGGACAAAACCGCGGCCGAGATGATGAACGAACTCTACCTGGAGGTGGTGGCCGCGCCGGACTACGAGGAGGGCGCGGTGGAGATACTGATGCAGCGCAAGAACCTGCGCATCCTGCGCATCCCGCGCATGCACGAGCTGGCCGCCTACCGCCAGGCCCGCTTCCTGGACATCAAGTGCCTCATGGACGGCGGCATGATCCTGCAGACCAGCAGCTTCAACCGCATCAGCTCGCCCGAGGACCTCCTGCCCGCCCGCTGCGAGTACCAGGGCAAGGTGTACGAGCCCACCCGCCAGCCCACCCCCGCCGAGCTGGCGGACGTGGTCTTCGGCTGGGCCGTGGAACAGGGGGTGACCAGCAACAGCGTCATCTACGTGAAGGATGGCTGCACCGTGGGCATCGGCACCGGCGAGCAGGACCGGGTGGGCGTGGCCCGCATCGCGGTGCACAAGGCCTACACCAAGTACGCCAACCGGCTGGCCTGGGAGCGTTTCGGGCTCAAGTACGACGAGCTGGCCGCCGAGGTGAAGGCCGGGAAAAAAGAACCAGGGGCCATCGCCGAGATCGACCAGAAGACCCAGGCCGACCGGGCCGGGCTCCCCGGCTCGGTCATGATAAGCGACGCCTTCTTCCCCTTCCGCGACGGTGTGGACGTGGGCCTCGAACAAGGCGTCACCTGCATCGCCCACCCGGGCGGCTCCCTGCGCGACTGGGAGTCCATCGAGGCCTGCAACCAGGCCGACCCGCCGGCGGCCATGGTCTTCACCGGCCAAAGAGCCTTCAAGCACTAGACGACGGGGGACGACGGGGGACGACGGGGGGGCGACGGGGGACGACGGGGAGCAGGCGACGGGGGCGGCGGCGGGCGGCGGACAGCAGGAGCGCTGACAGGGGGTGGGGCGGTGCGGCCGGGCCGGCCGCCGGATCTCATACCAGGCCAGGGGGAGGGGGGGCCTACAGCCAGAGCCGGTCCACCTCCTGGGGCAGCCGGCGGCAGAGGTCCTTGAGCATGTGCTCCACCTGGGGCAGCACCTCCCGGGGCGGCCGCGGCTCCAGGCTCACCTGCTCCAGCTCCAGGCGCTCCCGGGCAATGGGCCGGAAGGAAAGCGCCTCGGCCGAGATGGCCCGCTCCTTGGCCGTGAAGTTCACCCCCAGTATCTTGCGGCGCTGCAGCTCAGCCGGGTCCAGGGAGCGCAGGTAGGCGCTGATGGCCATCAGGTCGTGGCTGGCCTCGAAGTGGAGGATGTCGCGGTTCACCTCCTCCATGAGCCCCAGCAGCCGCTGGCGTTCGCTGGCCAGGTTGCGGGCCTCTTCCCACACCCCGCCGTAGAGGCGCTGGACAAGGCGCAGGTAGCGGCCGCAACGGGTCCAGGCCTTGGGCCGCTCGAAGCGGTGCCGGCGGCGGGCCGGGCCCTCGTACTCGCCCAGGCCGGCCACCCGGAAGAAACGGCGGCCCGCCTCCGGGGTGAGAAGGGCCGAGGCCAGGCGGCGGCGCTGGCGTTCCCAGGCGGCCAGGCCGCCGTGCCAGGCGGAGGTGTCCTCCAACACCAGGTTGATCTCCTCCTCCAGGATGCGGCGCTCGCGCACGTAGCGCTCCACCACCTCCCTTTTCACCTGCGCCTGAAGGCCCGCGATCAGGTCGTCGTCACCCATGGTCCCTCGTCCCTTTTGGCCCTTGTGCCCTTTGGTGCAATCTGCTAGCGTGCATTAGCGGAACCAGGTTGAATGGTAGAGCATCATGCCCAAGGTTGCCATCATATACAAGGCCCACACGCCCGAGGCAGAGGAACAGGCCCGGAGCCTGGCCCAATGGCTGGAGGCCCGCGGCTCCCAGCCCCAGTTGCTGGAATCCACCCCGGCCCAGCCCGCCAGCGGCCGCGAACTCGAACCCGGGCTCCACCCGGACACCGACCTGGTGGTGGTGCTGGGCGGCGACGGCACCATGCTGGGGGCGGTCCGCGCCCTGGCCGCGGCCTCGCTGTGGGAGGCGCCCATCCTGGGGGTGAACCTGGGCGGGCTGGGGTTCCTCACCGCCCTGGCGCCCGAGGAGCTGCTGCCGGCCATGGAGAAGGTGCTGACGGGCCAGTACTCCGCGCCGCCCCGCATGATGCTGGACGCGGTGGTGGAGCGCGGCGGCCACGAGCACCGCCGCCTGGTGGCCTTGAACGACGTGGTCATCAACAAGGCCGCCCTGGCCCGCATCGTGGAGCTGGACACCGCGGTGGACGGCAGCCATCTCACCACCTTCCGCTCGGACGGGCTCATCGTCTCCACCCCCACCGGCTCCACTGCCTACAACCTCTCGGCCGGCGGCCCCATCTGCCACCCGGCCCTGGACTGCCTGGTGGTCACCCCCATCTGCTCCTTTGCCCTCTCCAACCGCCCCCTGCTCCTGGGGCCCCAGATGCGGCTCACCGTGTCCCTGGGTCCCAAGGTCCAGGAAACCACCCTGACCTGCGACGGCCAGGTGGGCTGCGAATTGCAGGCCGGCGACAAGGTGATCATCTCCCGCGCCAGGCAGGCGGTGCGCCTGGTGCTCTCGCCTTTCAAGGATTACTTCGAGATACTGCGGACCAAGCTGCGCTGGGGTTAAGGGCCGGCCAGGGGGAGCCGCACCCGGAAGGTGCTGCCGCTCTCGCTGCTCTCCACCAGCTCCACCGTGCCGCCGTGGGCCTCTATTATCTTGTGGCTGATGGCCAGGCCCAGGCCGGTGCCGCCCTGCTTGGTGGTGAAAAAAGGGAAAAAGAGCTTGTCCCGGTGCTCCGGGGGAATGCCCGGACCCTGGTCCGCCACCCGCAGCTCGGCGTACTCCCGGCCCAGGCGGGTGCTCACCCGCACCGTGCCGCCCCGGGGCGAGGCCTGCACCGCGTTCTGCACCAGGTTCAGGATCACCTGCTTCACCCGCGCCCCGTCCATCACCGACTGGCCCAAGCGGGCGTCCAGGTCCTCCCTCAGCTCCACCCCCGCCTCCTCGGCCAAAAGCGAAGACAAGGAAACCACCTCCCGCACCAGGTTGTTGAGAGGCTGGGGCTTCAGGCGGAGTTCCAGGGGGCGGGAGTAGTCCAGCATCTCCCGGAGCAACTGCTCCATGTGGGCCACCTGGTCCACGATGATGCGCAGCTTGCGGCGGTGGGGGTGGTCCTCCTCCAGGTCGCGGTAGATATGCAGGGCAAAGCCGCCGATGGCCACCAGGGGGGTCTTCAACTCGTGGGCCACCGCGGCCGCCGCCTGGCCCAAAAGCGCCAGGTCCTCGGCCTGCTTGAGCCGCTTGGCCTCCCGCCGCTCGCGGTCCACGAAAAGCCCGGTGATGAACGCGGTGACAAAGTAGAGCATCACCTCCATGCCGGTGTCCAGGCGGGAGGCCACCTCCTGGCCGGGGTTGCCCAAGAGGTTGGGCACGAAATTGAGCGAGATCACCGCCGCGCACAACAACCCGCCCCGCACCCCGAAAAGCAATGAGGCCAAAAACAGGGGCAGGAAGAACAGGCGGTGGACCGTGGCCGCGAACAGGGTCTGGTGGGTGGGGTCGTTCTGATGGATGGCCGAAAGCACCGCCACCAGGGCCACGATGGGCACTACCTTGACCCAGGTGGGAATTATCCGCCAGCGGCGGCGCAGACGTTCCAGCATAACCTGTCCCGGCCGAATGGGGGCGCTCAGCCCCTTGAGTACCTCTGGTGAACGTTTAGTTCAGGATACTACACTCCCTCTCCCCGCGGCCAGCCGCGCACCCGGCAGCCCTCCCCTGCCCCCCCCGCACCCCGCCGCCGCCCCCCGTCGCCCGCCCGTCGCCCACCCCCCCCGCGGGGAACGCTCTTTTTGCTTGGCCTGGCCCGCTGCCCCATGGTACCAAAAAACCAGGCCGGCGTGACGCCGGGTCGGGCCGGCCGCTCTGCTCGTCCACCACCATCGCCACCTCAGGAGGCTTGCATGGCCCAGCGTTTACGTCCGGCAGCCGCCTTTGTACTGATCCTGGCCGTCCCCCTGCTCCTGGCCATGGGCATGGGCGACAGCGAGGGCCCCACCAGCATCCCCGAGCCCCAGGCCAACTACCGCGTCCGCCTCACCGACCTGGAGGGGGTCACCATAGAACTCACCAATTTCTCCATTGACGGCCAGGTGTTCGTGCTGGGCAAGCTGGGCGAGGGGCAAATGGCCGTGCCCCTGGAAAAGGTGCGGGCAGTGGAACTCACCAAGGAGGGCGACCGGATGAAGGCCCACCTGATCCTGGACCAGGACAAGCCGCTGGACTTGATGGTCAACCCCGCCCTCAAGGTCTACGGCAAGACCGAATACGGCAACTTCCGCATACCCTTGGG
The DNA here is from genome assembly GCA_964620595.1 of uncultured Desulfarculaceae bacterium. Lineage (GTDB taxonomy): Bacteria > Desulfobacterota > Desulfarculia > Desulfarculales > Desulfarculaceae > Desulfocarbo. The sequence continues at coordinate 90,140 of CAZUHP010000004.1, forward strand.
CCAGCTCACCCGCATCGAGGTCCTGGGCTTGATCAAGTAAGGCCGAATGGTCCCTCCTGGCCTTCGCCGCCCAGTCTCGCCAAGTTAACAGCGCTAAATTACGTGACAAGCCAGCCGCGGGCCTCCCGCGGCTCCCCCCTGGTCCCACTTGGCTAATGCAGGACCGGGGGCCGGGGCAGGAAGTAGCGGATCAAAAGCATGCCAGCCACGAAGCCGCCGATATGGGCCATCCAGGCAGTCCCCGTGCTCCCCCCCACGCTCAAGACCTGCAACAGGAACCAGACGCCCAGCACCACCACCGCCGGCACCAGCAGCAAGCGCACGAAGACGATGAACCAGATGAAGATCACGATGCGCGAGCGGGGGTACAGCACCAGATAGGCCCCCAGCACCGCGGCGATGGAACCGCTGGCCCCGATCATGGGCAGGCTGGAGGCCGGCCCGGCCGCCAAGTGGGCCAGCCCGGCCAGCACCCCGCCCAGGAGGTAGAAGGCGCCATAGCGCCAGGGCCCCAGCACGGCTTCGATGTTGTGGCCGAATATCCACAGGTAGAGCATGTTGCCGGCCAGGTGGAACACGTCACCGTGCAGGAACTGGAAGCTCACCAGGGTGAACACCCGCGGGAACCAGTCCGCCGGCAGGTCCAGGTTGGTGAGCCCGGTGATGAAGGCGGGCACCACCCCGTACTTGAAAATAAAAAGGCGCTCCGCCTGGGGCGGCAGCATCAACTGGTAGAGCCACACCAGCACATTGAACGCCACCAGGCCAAAAGTGACGTAAGGGGTTATGGGGAGGCGGTGCTCGACCTTGATGGGCAGTAACATGGGTCCCCCGGAGGGCGGACCGGAGGGGTGTCAAAGAGGGCCGGCCCGCGGGTATAATAAGAATGACGCAAGCTTGCACGGTTGGCAAGCCGGCGGAGCGGCTCCAAGTCCCCTTGCATCCCGCTCGGGGCTGGGATAGGTTTTAACGGACGAGAACCATGTTGCCCGGGCGCGAAGACATGACAGCCCCCCTTGCGGACAAGCGCGTGCACATAGCCACCTTCGGCTGCCAGATGAACGAGTACGACTCGTCCCGCATGGCGGGCCTGCTGGCCGAGCTGGGCTATGCCACCGCCGAGGAGCCGGACCAGGCGGACCTCATCCTCCTGAACACCTGCAGCGTGCGGGAGCGGGCCGCCCACAAGGTCTACTCCTACGTGGGCGCCTTGAAGCCCCTCAAGGAGCGCCGGCCGGGGCTGATCATCGGGGTGGGCGGCTGCCTGGCCCAGCAGGAGGGCCAGCGCCTGTTGGACCACATCCCCCACCTGGACCTGGTGTTCGGCACCGACGCCATCGAGCGCCTGCCCGAACTCATCGCCGACGCGGCCCGGGGGCGGCGGCGGGCCCTCACCCCCCGGCCGGTCAAGGCCGAGATCCCCCTGCTCAAACCCGCCGGGCCGCAGCTAAAGGCCATGGTCACCGTGATGCAGGGCTGCGACAACTTCTGCTCCTACTGCGTGGTGCCCTACGTGCGCGGCCGGGAGCGCTCCCGCCCGGCGGCCGAGGTCCTGGAGGAGGTGGCGGCCCTGGTGGAGGCCGGGGTGCGCGAGGTGACCCTCCTGGGCCAGAACGTGAACTCCTATCGGGACCAGGTGAGCGGCCTGGACTTCCCCGGCCTGTTGGCCCGGGTGGCGGCCACGGACGGCCTGTGGCGGGTGCGCTTCACCACCAGCCACCCCAAGGACATCTCGCCCCGACTCATAGAGGTCATGGCCGACGAGGAGCGGGTCATGGAGCAGCTCCACCTGCCAGTCCAGTCGGGCTCGGACCGCATACTCGCGGCCATGGGCCGCGGCTACACCCGCGCCCAGTACCTGGCCAAGGTGGCCGACATACGGCGCCGCCTGCCGGATATCGCCCTGGGTTCGGACATGATCGTGGGCTTTCCCGGCGAGAGCGAAGAGGACTTCCGCCACAGCCTGAGCCTGCTGGAGGAGGTGGGCTACGACTTCCTCTTCAGCTTCAAGTACTCGGACCGGCCCTACACCAAGGCCCGCAAGCTGGACGGCAAGCTGCCCGAGGAGGTGAAGTCCGCCCGCCTGGCCGAGTTGCAGGCCCGCCAGCGCGAAATCTCCCTGGCCCTGCACCGGGAGCAGGTGGGGCGGGTGGAGGAGGTGCTGGTGGAAGGCCCGGCCAAGAAGGGAGGCGGCCAGCTCACCGGCCGCTCCCGGGCCGGCCGGGCGGTCAACTTCGCAGGACCGCCGGAGTTGGTGGGCCGCCTGGTCCAGGTACGCATCACCGAAGGATTGGTGAATTCTCTCAAGGGCCGGCTTTACCAGCCGGGGGAGGGGGATACCCAGTGATCCGCATGATAGTGCACGGCCTGACCATCGATCCGGCCAGCAACTCGCCCATCTTGATCCTCAAGGACCCGGAGAGCGAGCGCACCCTTCCCATCTGGATCGGCCTCCTGGAGGCCACCGCCATTGCCAGCGAGCTGGAGAAGGTCAGCTTCTCCCGGCCCATGACCCACGATCTCATGCGCAGCCTCCTGGAGCACGTGGGCTACGCGGTGAGCCGGGTGGAGGTCACCGACCTGAAGGACAACACCTTCTACGCGCTCATCCACCTGGTGGGCGCGGCCGGGGAGATAAGCGTGGATTCGCGCCCCTCGGACGCCATTGCCCTGGCCCTGCGCACCGAGGCGCCCATCTTCGTGGCCCCGGAGGTGCTGGAGCGCTCCAGCACCGGCTCTTCCAGCGACGGCGAGGACGCGGAGAAGAAATACAAGGACATGCTGGAATCCATGGACCCCGACGCCTTCGGCAAGTACAAGATGTAGCCGCCCCACGCCCCAGGCCGGGGACGGGGGGGGCGGGGGGACGGAGGCACGGGGGCACGGGGAGACAGGGCCGAGAGGGGCGAGAGAGGGCGGCGGGGCGAGAGGCGGCCGCCCCCTGCCGGCCCTGCCGAAAGACAAGGGCGTAACCAGACCGCAGCCGGCTCCCTGGTTCAAGGCCGACGAGCGGCGAGAAAGTCGAGGCTGTCGTGATAGACCTGCACACCCACACCCTGTTCAGCGACGGTGAACTCCTGCCCGCAGAGCTGATCCAGCGGGCCGAGGTCATGGGCCACCGCGGCATCGCGCTCACCGACCACGTGGACTCCAGCAACCTGGACTTCGTGCTGCCCCGGGTGCGGGCGGTGGTGAACCAACTGAACCACCATCACCGGGTGCAGGCCCTGGCCGGGGTGGAGCTGACCCACGTGCCGCCGGAGCTGATCGCCGAGCTGACCCTCCAGGCCCGGGAGCTGGGCGCCGACCTGGTGGTGGTGCACGGGGAAACCATAGTGGAGCCGGTGGCGCCGGGCACCAACCGGGCGGCCATCGAGGCCGGGGTGGACATCCTGGCCCACCCGGGGCTCATCACCCCGGAGGAGACGGCCCTGGCCGCCCAAAGGGGCGTGCTCTTGGAGATAACCTCGCGCAAGGGCCACAGCCTGACCAATGGCCACGTGGCCGCCCTGGCCCGGGCCGCGGGGGCGGGCCTGGTGGTGAACACCGACAGCCACGCGCCCTCGGACCTCATCGACCGGTCCCTGGCGGAAAAGGTGGCCCTGGGTGCGGGCGTGCCGGCCGCGGAGTTGGAAGGACTCTTTGCCAACTCCGAGCGGCTGCTGGCCCGGGCCGGAGGTACCCAGGTCTGAGCCGCGCAGGAGAAGACAGCCGGGCGCCGGTGCAGGTGGTCGCCCTGATCCACGTGCACACCCGGGCCTCGGACGGAGCCCTGGACCCGCCCCAGATCGCCCGCCTGGCGGCCCGGGCCGGGGTGGAAGTGGTGGTCATGACCGACCATGACCGCGTCTCCCCGGGCGGGGGCTGGCAACAGGGCGTGCTCCTGGTTCCCGGCCAGGAGGTCACCCCCCGCCACAACCACCTGCTGGTGCTGGGCCTGGACCGGGCGCTGCCCAAGGAGCGCGGCGACGGCATCAACGGCGACCCGGCCCGCAGCCTGGCCAAGGCCAAGGAGCGCGGCGGCTGGGCGGTGCTGGCCCATCCCCTGGACCCGGCCATACCCGGTGCCCGCCGTTCCCGCTCCTTCGTGACCCTGGACTTTTCGGTCATCGACCAGTGCCCGGGCCTGGAGCTGTGGAACGCCATGAGCGCCTTCAAGGAGGAGCTGCGTACCCCGGGCCGCTTCCTGGCCCGCTGGGCCATGCCCGCCAGCTTCCTGGCCGGGCCCCACCCGGTGCTCCTGGCCCTGTGGGACACCATGGGCCGCTCCCGGCGCTGGGTGGCCCTGGCCGGGGCAGACGCCCACGGTTTTTCCACCGGCCGGCGCTGGCTGCCGGTGCGGATATTCTCCTACCGCCGGCACCTGCGGCTGATCACCACCGGCCTGTGGCTGCGCCGGCCCTTCAGCGGCCAGGCGGACAGGGACCAGGCCCTGGTGCTGGAGGCCCTGGCCGCGGGACGCTGCTTCGGGGCCCTGGGCCGGGCCCGGGGCTTTGCCTGCCGGCTGCGGGGGCCCGGGGGCGAGCTCCTGCCCGGCGCGGAGGCGGCCTACACCCCCGGCTGGGTGTTGGAGGCGTCCCTGCCGGGGCGGGGCGAGGCCCGGCTGGTGCACAACGGCCGGGTGGTGGCCCGGGCCCGGGGCCGGCGCTTCGCCTGGCCGGTGGAGGCGCCCGGGGTGTGGCGGGTGGAGGCCAGCCGCTGGCGTCCTCCGGCCGGGTGGCGGCCCTGGATATACTGCAACCCCTTCTACCTGCGCGAGGCGGCATGAGCCCCCCTCCCCGGTTGATCGAGCGCCTGGCCCGCTCCCTGGCCGAGCCTGCCGCGGCCTGGCAGGCGGCCGTGACCCTGCTGGCCGAGCTGCGGCCCATGGACCCGGCCGGCGCAGCGGTGGTGCTGGAGCGGGAGCCCGGCCTGGCCCGGCTGGTGGCCCAAGGGCCGGCCGCCGCCGCCGAGCTGGCCGCGCGCCTGCTGGAGCTGGCCCGGGCCCGGCGCTGTGTGGGCTGCGGCACCTGCTGCCTCACCTCCAGCCCCACCCTCTACGCCGAAGACCTGGAACGCATCGGCGGCAAGGGCCTGCCCCGCCAGGCGCTTTTCGCCCTCCGCCCCGGCGAGCGGGTCTTCTCGGCCCGGGAGGGCGCCAGCCGGCTGCTGGAGGGGGAACTCATCAAGCTGCGCGAGCAGAGGGACAAGCGCGGCTGCCTCTTCCTGGCCAACGGCCGCTGCGGGATATACGACTCCCGGCCCTTGCAGTGCCGGGTGCTGGAATGCTGGAGCGGCCGCCACGCCGGCGAGCTGGAGGGCCGCCCCCGGCTCACCCGGGCAGACCTGTTCGCCGGCGACCAGGTGGCCCTGGAGCTGATCGCGGAATACGACCTCAAGCTGCCGGCCGGGAGGCTCGGCCGCGCCCTGGAGGCGGCCGCGGCCGGGGACCGCCAGGCCGCGGACCAGGCCCTGAGTCTCATGGAGCTGGACCACAACCTGCGCCAGGGCGCAGGCCGGCGCTACGGCTACACCAGCCAGGAGCTGGAGCTGATGTGGGGCCGGCCCGCCCTGGTGGTGGCCGGGGACCACGGCCTGGAGGTCGCCCTGGACCAGGCGGGCCGTCCCGTCCTGCGCCGCCGGAAGGGCCCCGCCCCCCCCGCCCCCCCCGTCCCCCTTTCCTGATCCCGGCCTCCTTTGCCCGCCCCGGCAATACCTGCCTAGCCGCCCGGGACCGCCGGGCCAGGGCCGCGGGCAGGTCCGGCCTGGAAATATGCAGAACAAACGACCGGTTAGGTGCTGCGGGCTGTGGAGGCGCTGTTCCCGGGACCGTGGCACGCGGCTTGCTTAATTGGAGGCGGGAGTCCCTTTTGCCGGAGCCATAGCCATGCGCGTAACCCAGGAACTCTACTACCGCAACGCCCTTCGGGACCTGCTCAACATGCGTTTCGAGCAGGTCAGCATCGGCAAGCAGATAGATACCGGCCACAAGGTGAACCTGCCCTCGGATGCACCCGCCTACTCGGTGACCATCCTGGACAGCCGCCACCTTATGGCCCAGGTGAGCCAGTACCGCGCCAACCTGGAGTCGGCCGCCAACCTGATGACCGCCTCCGAGGAGAACATGAACTCCATCAAGGACCTGTTGGTGCGGGCCAAGACCATAGCCGAGCAGATGGCCACCGGCACCATCCAGACCGGCCAGCACGTGGCCACGGCCAGCGAGGTACAGAACATAATCGAAGAGCTGATCAAGGTCGCCAACACCCGGGTGGAGGGCGACTACATCTTCTCCGGCTCGCGCACCAAGAGCCCGGCCATAAGCTCCGCCCTGCAGGCCGACAACCCCGCGGAACTCACCATCGACAGCTCCACCGGCAGCGGCGCCGTGGCCCGGCTCTACCAGGACCCCATCACCGGCCTCTACCACCTGGAGATGACCCGTGACACGGTGGGCGCCAACGCCACGGTGAGTTTCCCGGTGGCCAACACCCTGGGCGTGAGCACCGGCTTCAACTTCAACCCGGGCGGTTGGACCCAGGTGCAGATGGCCACCAGCAGCCAGGCCGAGGTCCAGCGCACCAACAACAGCGTGGCCGGCCCGGGCAGCAACATCTCCACCGTGGTGGGCGAGGAACTCACCTGGCTGGCCGACCCGGCGGTGGGCAACCAGACCTACCGCACCGACGGCACCATAACCGTGACCGGCGCGGGCTCGGTGCGGGTCAACGGCGTGGTGTACGCCTTCGTGAACGCCGCCGACCTGGCCAATCAGCTCAACCAGGCGGCCAGCCCCAACTTCTTCGCCCATGTAAGCGGCAACGACGTGCGGGTGATTTCCAAGGGCACCGGCTCCTTCAACATCGACCTGCCGGTGGGGCCGGTGACCATCAACGACAACACCACCCTGCAAGAGCTGCAAACCGACATCAACAACGGCGAGGCGGCCACCGCCATGTTCAACATCGACGGCGGCGCCGGCGCCTTCCCGCCGCTGGCCACCGACACCGTGACCATCGGCACCTACACCTGGACCTGGCAGGAGATAGCCAACGGCGCGGCCCTGGTCACTGCCCAGGACTATGCCAACGCCCTGCGCGACTGGGTGAACGCCCACACCTACGAGTACCAGGCCGCGGTCAGCAGCACCGGCGGCGGCGCCGACGCCACGGTGATGCTCACCGCCCGGGCGGTGGGCGACGCGGCAAACGGCGTATCCCTGGGCTCCAGCAACGCGGCGGTGACCCACTCCGGCCAGTTCTACGGCGGCTTCGAGGGCACCGACACCGCCACCACCGGCAGGCTGTACGCCACCGGCACCAGCACCCTGCGCCTGGGCACCACCATCCGGGGCACGGTCATGGAGGTGGCCAGCGACGGCACCGTGACGGTGCGCCTGGAGTGGTACGACGACGACGGCGTGTTGCAGACCCAGGACCTGAGCCTGCCCGCCGCCGGCGAGAACAACTCGGTGGCCATAAACGGCACCGGCGGCCTCAGCCTGTACCGCAACGACCTGGACTTCTACGAGGGCGCGGTATTCCACCTGGAGGTGGGCCACTACCGCGGCAACGACGAAAACCTCTCGGTGAACTTCGCCGAGGGCGGCCGGCTCATCCACAACTGGAACGCCGAACAGATACTGGGCGGGCTCCAGTCCATCAACCTGCTGGGCGCCCAGGCCACGCCCAACGCCTCCACGGTCAACGGCGGCCTCTACCTGGCCGGCACCTACCGCGGCCTGCGCGACCGGGAGATAACCTTCGACGTGGTTTCCGGCGGCAGCGTGCCCGGCGGCAGCGTGAAGTTCAAGGTCACCTTCCTGGACGACGAGGGCCAGCAGCACGTGGAGACCATCAGCCTGTCCGGCGCAGGACGGGAGAACGCGGTGGTGCTGCCCATCAACGGGGTGCGGCCCAAGGTGGACCTAACCGGCCAGACCGCCACCCCCAACCCGGCCAACACCGGTGACGACGTGCTGCACCTGGACGGCACCTACCGGGGCCTCACCGACCGCAACTTCACCTTCACGGTCACTGCGGTGAGCGGCAACCAGGTGACCTTCAACGTGACCTGGGTGAACGACCAGGGCGTGACCCGCAGCGAGAGCCTGACCACCACCGCCTACGGCTCGGACCACAAGGTGGAGCTGCCCTCCGGCGACGGGGTCTCCTTCTACCTGACCCAGGGCACCACCCCCCTGGCGGTGGGAGACTCCTTCACCTACAACATCAAGATGCACCCGGCCAACGCCGGCGACGGCATCTTCTTCTACATCGACAACCAGACCTTCAACACCGGTGAGAGCTTCTACTACAAGATCGACCAGAACTCGGTGCACGTGATGGACGCCCTCAACCAGTGGCGCTACACCCTGGCCAACGGCACCGCCGAGGAGGCCCAGACCCAGAGCCAGAAGACCCTGGAGGCCCTGGACGTGGCCATCAAGAACATCCTGGACTACATCTCCGAGGCCGGCAGCCGCAAGAACCGCATCACCACCCGGCGCCAGGTGCTGGACGACCACAAGCTCTACGCCGCGGAAAACCTCAAGAACCTGCAAGACGTGGACGTGACCGAGGCCTACCTCCAGTTGCGGGCCAACCAGACCGCGTACAATGCCTCCCTCAAGACCATCTCCACCATCTCGGAGCTTTTCCTGGCCAACCTGCTCTAGGGCAGGAGCCGCACCCTGAGCCCGTCCCAGGCCACCCGGGCGCTCAGTTCCAGCCCCCGGTCGGCCAGCACCCGCTCCACCACCTCCTGCCAGGAGGCCTGGTCGCGGGGTATGGGGTAGGGCTCGCCGTCCGGCGCCTGGAGGGGCCGGGCCGGGGGGTACTTCTTCAGCATCCGGTTGGCCGGCTCGTCACCGGGGATCAGGTCCTGGCAGCTCAGGTGCACGAAGTACACCGCCCCGGGCCGCCAGCGTTCCAGGAGGGGCAGGGCCCGTTGCAGGCTCAGGTGGTTGGGCCGGTTCTCGCGGGGCTCGTTCAGAAAATGGCACTGGCAGACCAGAAGGTCCAGGCCGCAGAAGGCGTCCGCCTCCCGGGTGGCCACCAGATCGCCGGTGTAGCCCAGGCGGACCGTCCGCCCTCCCTGGGCCAGCTCCAGGCGATAGCCCACCGAGCCCTTGGGCATGGGCCCGTGGTCGGTCTTGACCGGCCGGCAGCCCAGCCCGGGCCCAAAGGGCGCGCCCTCCAGCTCCTCGCCCGGCACGGCCAGGCGCTTCTCCAGGAGGCTGCCCAGCAGATAGCCGAAGCGGGGCTCTATCTGCTCCCAGGCAGGGGCGGTGGCATAGACCGGGATGGGCCGCCACTCTTCGGGCGCCACCGAGCGGCGGAAGCACAAGAGCTCGTCCAAGCCCAGGAAGTGGTCGCCGTGCTCGTGGGTGATGAGCACCGCGTCGGGCCGGGGCAGGTCCTCGCGCATGAGCTGGGCGCGCAGGTCCGGCCCGGGGTCGATTAAGATGCGGGCCGGCCCCTCCAGCCACAGGCTGGTGCGGGTGCGGTATTGGCCGATGGCCCGCAAATGGCGGCAGGTGGCGCAGGGGCAGGCGTGCTCGGGCAGCCCCCAGGCGCCGCCCGTACCCAGAAATATCAGCTCCATATGATATAATTCCTCCAGGTGGAGCGGCCCGGGCGGCCGGCGAAAGGTGCAGGCATGAAATCCAAGGCCAAGGAAGAAAAACCTCCCAAGCTGCGCATCTCGGCGGTGGTGGTCATGGACGTGGACTCCCTGGAGAAGGCCCGCGCCAAGGCCGCCCAGCACGGCATGCCCTTTCCCGTGTACCTGGAGCAGGCGGTCCGCCTGTACGGCAAGTACCTGGACAAGAAGATAACCGTGCTGGCCCGCCCCATCTGAGCCAGGGCCCGCCCCTGCCCCTCAAGTCCCTCCCTTACCTTAGCACCAGGCGCCTGCGGGCGGAACCCGCCCCAAGCCCTTCCGGGGCCGGGGGGCCGCGGCCGGGCGGTCCCTACAGCTTGAACTTGAAGATGAAGTCCAGCTGCAAGCGGTCCTCGCGGTTCTCCGGCCCCACCATGGTGTCGGTCTGGAACCAACTCAGGCGCGCCTGCCAGGGGTCATAGAGCTGGTAGCGCACCTGGGCCTTGTAGCCCTTGCGGTTGGCCCCGTAGAAGTCGCCGTCGCTCACCGCGCCGATGACCGCATCGGGCTCTATCTGGGCGTATTTGAAATACACGGCCCAGTCGCCCGCTCTCTTGGCCCTGCCCAGTTTGAAGCCGGTGGACCAGGCGGTGTCGTGGCCAGAGGGCACCCCACCGGCCAGGTTGCGGATGTAGTCCAGCCACAGCCTGCCGGGCAGCCCCGCCAGCCTGAAGTCCAGGAAGGCGAGGCCCTGCGCCAGCTTGTAGTCATAGAGGTAGTTGCCGTCCGGACCCACGCTGTTGCCCGCGCTGGAGCCCTCCACCCGGCTCAGGTCGCTCTTGGCCAGGTTCTGCCAGTCATAGTAGGACCCGGCCAGGGTCCACTTGAAGCTGGGGGACAGGTTCATCTCCGCCCCGGCCTGCCAGATGAAAAGGTAGGCGTCCTGGGTCTTGCCGTTCTCGGCCACCACCATCTGGCCCAGGTGCAGGAAGGGCTGGAAACTCCGCCAGCCTCGGTACTGGTAGCGCTGGTACATTCCCTCGGGGTTCACGTCCGGGTCCCACATGATGTCGGTGTGCAGGAAGGTGTTCTTGAACTTGCCCGCGGTCAGCTCCAGGCCGGGCGCCCACCTGGGCTCGAAGGTGGCGTAGATGCGGCCGATGAACACGTCCTTGTTGTTGAACTCGTTGTCCAGGGACTGGTTGGAGGTGCGGCCGGGCTGCCAGTTGCGGCTGCCCTTGCCGTCATCGAACCAGGAGCCGCTGGAGGTGGTCAGCATGGAATGCAGGCTGATCTCGTCATTGAGCCGGTAGTCGCCGAAGATGCGCCAGCGCAGGCGGAAGCGGTGGCGGTCGGCCAGTTCGTCGCCCCCGGCCTGGCGGTTGTAGATACCCTCGTAGCGCAGCCGGAAATCGGTGGCAAAGGCGAACCGGTCGCCGAAGACCTCCTTCAAGCCGGCGGGCCTGGCCGGCCGGTCGGAGCCGGCGGCCACCTTGTCCACCTTGGCCCGCTCAGCAGCGGCGGCCTCTTGCCGCCGGCCCAGCGCCTGCTTGAGCCGCTCGATCTCGGCGGCCTGCTTCCTCAGCATCTCCTGCTGGGCGGCCACGGTCCCGGCCAGCTTGTCCAGCCTTTCCATCAGCTCGCCCAGGCGGTCGGCCGCCGCCGGCGCGGGCCAGGCCAGGCCCACCAGGGCCGCCGCCAGCAAAACCCCCATCACTTTCCTCATGGCTCGTGCTCTCTCCCTTTTCTTGTCCGCGAACCGCCGGCCCACCAACCACCCGCGGCCGGCGGCGGTCCGACATGATAACCCAAGCCGGCCAAGGTGGCGGCCCCAAAAAGAACGCGCCAGGGCAGGGCCCTGGCGCGGATTGCGGGTCGAGATTTGCTCAGGCGGCCTGGGCGGCCTTGAAGCCCAGGTCAAAGGCCTTCAGGTTGGAGGCCACGAAGCGCTCCTTGGTGTTTTGGCGAATCATCTTCTTGATGGACTTCACCGGCACCGCCAGCCCGCCCGCGGCGAACAGGGCCCCCAACATGACCATGTTCAGGCTCAAGGGGTTCTGGGCCTTCTCGGCCAGTTCCTGGCCGTCAAAGGCGATGACCCGGTTGACCTTCCGCTTGAGTATCTTCACCGACTCCTCGGGCGGGGGATAGGAGGCGGCGCCGATGGCCACCGTGAAGGGCGGCAGGGGCCGGGTGTTGGTGATGACCAGGGTGTCCTTGTGGCACTTGGACAGGATGCGCAGGGCCTCCACCGGCTCGAAGCTCACCAGGATGTCGGCCTCGCCCTCGGCCACGATGGGGCTCTTGGCTCCGCCCAGGATCACCGCGGACTCCACCACGCCGCCACGCTGGGCCATGCCGTGAATCTCGCTGACCACCACGGGCAAGCCGGCGTCCAGGGCCGCCATGCCCAGAAGGTTGCTGGCCAGGAGGTTTCCTTGGCCGCCCACGCCTACGTTGATTATGCGCTGGGTCTTCATGGTTCCCTCCCTAGCCCACGTTCTTCACCGGCAGGATCGCGTTCTCGGGGCAAATCTGGGCACAGAGCGCGCAGCCGATGCATTGCAGGGTATTTATCTTGGCCTTGCCGTTGTCCAGGTACATGGCCGGGCAGGCCACCTTCTTGATGCAGTCCAGGTGGCCCTTGCACTTGGCCTCGCTCACCTGGAAAGGCTTGCGGGTCTTGGGCGCCACCCGGCGGGCGAAGAGCGGGCACAGCTCCTTGGAGATGATCACGCTCACGCCCTCGTATGCCACCGCCTCCTTGATGGCCGCGATGGAGGCCTTGATCTTGAAGGGCTTGATGGTGGTGACGTGCTGCACCCCCAGGCCCCGCACCAGGGCCTCTATGTCGATGTGGGTGGTGCTGTCGCCCAGCTTGGCGGTGTCCACCCCGGGATGGGGCTGGTGGCCGGTCATGGCGGTGGTGCCGTTGTCCAGGATGACCAGGGTGAAGTTGTGGTTGTTGTGCACCGCGTTCACCAGGCCGGTGATGCCCGAGTGGAAGAAGGTGCTGTCGCCAATGAAGCTCACCACCTTCTTGTCGGTGGCCCGGGCGAAGCCGGCGGAACTGGATACCGACGAGCCCATGCAGATCAAGAAGTCGGCCATGCTGATGGGAGGCAGGAGCCCCAGGGTGTAGCAGCCGATGTCAGTGGGATGGATGGCCTCGGGCCCCACCGCCTCCTTGACCGCGTAGTAGGTGGCGCGGTGGGGACAGCCGGGGCACAGGTTGGGCGGCCGGCCCGGCAGGGCGGGCAGGCCCTTGGTGCTGACCGGCTTGGTGGGCTGGTACTCGAAGCCGAAGGTCTTGGCAATGGCCTCGCGCACCAGGCGGGGATTGTACTCGAAGGCCCGGCTCAAGAAGGCCGGCGGCGCCACGTCCACGCTCTGGGCGAGGACCCTGCCGTCCTTGCCCACGATCTCCACCTCTATCTTCTGGCGCTGGGCGATGGCCCGGCAGGCCTCCTCCAGGAGGGGATCCAGCTCCTCCACCACCAGCAGCTTGTCCACGCTCTTGAGGAAGCGGGCGATCTTCTTTTCGGGCAGGGGCCAACTGAAGCCGATCTTGAGCACCTTGACCTGGTTCTTGGCGCCCAGTTCCTCCAGGGCGTCGCTCACGTAATGGGCCGCCACCCCGCTGGTGATGATGCCCAGCTTGCCCCGGCCGCTGAGCTTGTTCCAGGGGCTCTTCTCGCTGATGGCCTGGGCCTTCTTGAAGATGTTCAGGAGCCTCAGGTGCAGCTTGCGGCTCACCGCGGGCACGGTGACGTAGTGCATGGGGTTCTTCTGGAACTCGCTGCTCAGCTTGGGCTTCTTGGGCCGCTCAAAGGGAACCGCCTCCCGGGTGTGGTTGACCCGGGTGGTGGTGCGCAGCAGCACCGGGGTAGCCAGCTCTTCGGAGAGGTCGAAGCCGTACTTGACCATCTCCTTGGCCTCCACCGGGTCGGCCGGCTCCAGCATGGGCAGGCCCGAGAGGCGGGCGTAGTGGCGGTTGTCCTGCTCGTTCTGGCTGGAAAAGAGCGAAGGATCGTCCGCGGTGAGGATCACCATGCCCGCCTGGGTGCCCACGTAGGCCAGGGTCATCAGGGGGTCGGCCGCCACGTTGACGCCCACGTGCTTCATGGTGCACAGGGTGCGCAGCCCGGCCGCGGCGGCGCCCGCCGCGCACTCCAGGGCCACCTTCTCGTTGGTGGAGTACTCGAAATAGTACAGGGCCTTGTCCGGGCTCTGCTTCTTCAGCCGATACAGGGTGTCCGGCACCTCGGACGAGGGCGTCCCCGGGTAGCAGGTGGCAAAGGCCAGGCCCGCCTCCAAGGCCCCGCGCACTATGGCCTCGTTGCCCAGGAGCAGGTGGCTCTTGCCGCCGGATGGGGTCAGGAGCTTATCCATGAGTTCATTCCTCCAACCCGTTTTAGGTAGCTTGAACGACGCCGCGGCCCCGCCGGCCGGGCGTTTGGCGCTGTAAAAAGGGCCGGTGCCAGGGTCAATCCAGGCCCGGACAGGGTAGTTACATGTTAGCTACAAAATAACTATCCCGAATGTAGACGGGTTCAAGTCCCGGTGTCAAGGGTAAAAAGGCCAGAAAGGCCACCAAAGGCCCTCGAAAAAGTATTTGTGCGGTCCAGGCCCCTCCCGTTGACAAGCCCCACCGGGGGTGCTACCACATAGCGGGACCATGCAACGGGGTGAACAAATGGCCGGCAACAAAGAGACTACCGTCATCCTCAACGACGGGCGCGAGCTGGTCCTGGCTTGGCTGGCCCCGGAGGAGGTGCCGGCCTTCCAGGCCTTTGTGGAGGGCCTGGACCCGGCCGACATCGCCCACCTGAGCCTGAACCTCAAGAGCCCTGAGGACCTGTCCCGCTGGCTGGGCGGCCTGGAGCGCGGCGAACTCTTGATCCTGGCCGCCCGCGACCCCGAGGCGGACCGGCGCCTCAGCGGCTACTGCGCGTTGCACCTGGGCCGCGGGGCCCATGCCCACATGGGCCAGGTGGAGACCTTCCTGCATCCCGACTACCGCGACCTGGGCCTGGGCAGCAACCTCATCAAGGAGGCCGCCGGCCTGGCCTCCCAGCGGAAGCTGGGCTTCCTCAAGGCCGAGGTGCACGTGGAAGACCGGCCGTTGATGGGGGCCCTGAAGCAACTGGGCTTCGAACTCAAGGCCATCATCGAAAACTACCGGGTGGACTGCTGGGGCGAGCCCTACGACGTGATAATCCTCCTCAAGCGCTTGAGCTACCCCAGCAACAAGGAGTTCCTCTACCGCTACTAGGTCCTCCGGCCGCCGGCTTTGGTTGACTTGGATATTATGCTGGTTTAAGGTGGCGCCAGAAGCCTACCCCGACACCCATAAACCCCAACATCCTGCCAAGGTGGGAATATGGCCAAGATACTTATCATCGACGACGACCCGGACTTCACCATGGCCAACCAGGCCATCCTGGAGGCCGCCGGCCACCAGGTCATCACCGCCGCCGACGGCAAGACCGGGCTGGAAAAGGTCAAGTCCGAGGACCCGGACCTCATCATCTTGGACATCATGATGGACTCCATCTACGAGGGCTTTTCAGTGACCACCACCCTGCGGGGCACGCCGGAGTACATGGACTACCGGGACATCCCCATCCTCATGGTGTCGGCAGTGAAGAAGATCACTGGCGAACGCTTCGACGTGCCCCCGGAGGCCAAGGGCGCCGAGGGCGACGAGTACCTGGACAAGCCCTTCACCGCCGAGGTGTTGCTGAACAAGGTCAACCAGCTCCTGGAAATGTAAAGGGCGAACCAAGTGGTTCTGCGCGCCCAGCCCCACATCCTGGTCATAGACGACGACGAGGTGGCCCGCGACTCCGCCCAGGTGCTTCTCAGCCGTTGGGGCTACCGGGTCACCCTGGCCGAGACCGGCGAGAAGGGGCTGGAGGCCCTGGAGAGCGACCCGCCCGATCTCATCGTGGTGGACCTCCAGATGCCTGGCATCAGCGGCCTGGAGGTGCTGGAGGCGGTCCGCGAGGCCGACCCCACCATCATCTGCATCATGGTCACCGGCTTTGCCACTCTGCAATCGGCGGTGGACGCCATGAAGCAGGGCGCCTACGACTTTTTGCCCAAGCCCTTTTCACCGGACGAACTCAAGCTGGCAGTGAAGCGCGGCCTGGAGCGCCGCTTCCTGGAAAAGGAGACCCAGAAACTCCGCCAGGAAAAGGCCCAGATGGAGGCCAACTTCGTGACCATGGTGAGCCACCAGATGCGCTCGCCCCTGGCCGCGGTGCGCCAGCTTTTGGAGGTGGCGGCCACCGAGAGCCTGGGCCCCCTGGACCCGAAGTACAAAGAACTCATCACCCGGGCCAACCTGCGCATAGACGGCCTGATGCAGGACATCAACGCCTGGCTCAACATGGTGCGCATCGCCGAGGACGGGGTGGCCGAGCGCAAGCAGCCGGTCAAGCTATCCGAGGTGCTCCAGGCCCTGGCCGAGCGCACCCAGCTCGATGCCGAGGCCGCGGGCCAGGAGCTGGTGGTGGAAGGCCCGGACACAGAGGCCACCTTGCAGGTGGACCTGGAGAGCCTCCTGGAGGCGCTCTACAACATCACTACCAACGCGGTGAAGTACAATCGCGAGGGCGGCCGGGTGACCATCGGGGCCCAGAGCACCCGCCTGCAGGCCGACATCATAATCAGCGACCAGGGGCCAGGAATTCCCGAAGCGGAATTGCCTTTTATTTTCGATGACTTCTTCCGCTCGAAAAGCCCGGAGTTGAAATCCAAGCCCGGCACGGGCCTGGGGCTTTCCATAACCCGGCGCATCGTGCGGGCCCACGGAGGGGAAGTGTCGGTAACCTCCCGAAAAGGCGAAGGAACCACCTTTACGGTGTCATTGCCCCTTTAGGGAAATTGTGCAATTTTTCGCATTAAGTTGACACGCTAGCCATACCGGCTTTATAGTGGTTTGCCGAGTTGCCGCCCCAAGGCGGCTACATAATTAATCGAGCGTAAAGCGGCTGGATGTCCCGGCCCGGCGGTGCGGCCGGGGCGAAGCCTCTCGGCCCCGGGAAAAAGGCGCGGGGAGGCGCGTGACCGGCCCTCCCGCCTCCCCCGCGGAGGCACTCCAAAGGGTCCCAGGCCCCGGACCGTTGGCAGCTTTAGGAGCGATACTGCATGAGCATACTGACCATGTTCAAGGGCGTCCGCCTGCCGCGCGCTGCGGTGCCCGCCTCCCCCGCCCCCCCCGCCCCCCCCGTGGAACTCGCCCCGCCCGACAAGGTCTGGATCCCCCTGCGGCAGCATCAGGGGCGGGTGTGCGAGCCGGTGGTGAGCCCCGGCGAGGAAGTGGGCTTGGGCCAGTTGGTGGGCTCCTCCCAGGAGTTCGAGGCGGCCAATGTCCACGCCTCGGTGAGCGGCACGGTGGAGGCCATCGCCGAGACCTATGACCCCGCCGGCCAGAAGGTGTCCGCGGTGGTCATCGCTAATGACGGCCGCGACACCCCCTACGACCCCGAAGGCGGCCTGCCGGCGCCCCTTTCCGGTCCCGAGGAGGTCCTCAAGACCCGGCCCACCCGCCTGTTGCGGCGGCTGCGGGAGGCGGGTCTGGTGCGCTCGGCCATGCTGGGGCTTCCCCTGCACGTGGAGCTTTCGCCGCCCATGGCGCCGCGCTCCTACATGTTCATGACCGGCATCCCGGTGGTGCGGCCCATAGACACCCTGGTGATCCGGGCGGTGGACCCCGACCCCCCGGTCACTCCCAACCAGGCCTGTCTGCACGAGGCCCCGCCCGAGCTGGAGCTGGGCATCACGGCGCTGGCCCGCATCTCCGGGGCCCAGCGGGTGGTCATCGCCCTGCCCGCGGGCCAGCCGGCCGATGCCCTGGCCGCCCTGGCCGCCTCCCGGGAATGGGAGCTGGCCCGGATAAACGGCGGGCACTACCCCTTTGCCCATGACAACCTGCTGGTGCATTCGCTCACCGGCCGGGTGGTGCCCACCCCCTACGGCGAGCCCCGGGACGTGGGCGTGGCCCTGGAACCCCTGCTCACCGCCCTGGACGTGGGCCGGGTGCTCGCCAGCGGCCGGCCGCCGGTGGACCGTCTGTTCACCGTGGCCGGCGACGTGCCCCAGCCCCAGACCTTCCGGGTCCGCCTGGGCACCCCCATCGCCCGGGTCATCGAGGCGGCCGGCGGCCTGCCCGCCGACCCGGGCAAGGTCATCCTGGGCGGACCCATGCAGGGCTACGCCCACTTCGACTTGAACACGCCGGTGACCAAGGAGACCTGCGGCGTGCTGGTGCAGTCGGCCCAGCAGGTGCGGACCTATGCCAACGAGCCCTGCATCCACTGCGGCCGCTGCGTGCAGGCCTGCCCGGTCAACCTGGTGCCGGCCGAGCTTTCCAAGCTCTGCGAATACCACCAGTTCGAGGAGGCGGCCGAGCGCGACCTTCTCCATTGCATCGAGTGCGGCTGCTGCGCCTACGTGTGTCCGGCCCGCAGGCCCATGGTCCACCTGCTGCGCTATGGCAAGAGCGAGGTCCTGGCCGAGAGGATGGAGCTATGAGCGCACCCCTACTGACCGTATCCACCTCCCCCCACTGGCTGGGCCGCACCACGGTGCGCTCCATGCACCTGGAATGGCTCATCGCCCTGGCCCCCGCCCTGGCCATGGGGGTGTACTTCTTCGGAAGCGCCGCCCTGGTGGTGGTGCTCCTGGCCACTGCCTCCGCGGTGGCGGCCGAGGCGGTGGTGCAGCGGCTCACCAAGCAACCCATCAAGGTGGGCGACCTGCACGCGGTGCTCCTGGGCGTTCTGATGGGCCTGATCCTGCCCGCCGGCGCCCCCTGGTGGCTGCCCGTGGTGGGTGGGGCCCTGGCCGTGGTGCTGGGCAAGCTGGTCTTCGGCGGCCTGGGCGCCTATCCCATGAACCCGGTGCTGATCGCCTGGGCGGCCCTGGCCCTGTCCTGGCCCGAGCACATGAACTCCTTTTTCATGCCCTTCACCGGCGAGGTGTCCGAAACCCCGCTCATGATGCTCAAGAACGACGTGAGCATCCTGGAGGTGGTGAGCCTCCAGGAACTGTGGTGGGGCAGCGTGTCCGGCGCCATCGGCGCCACCGCCACCTGGGCGCTCCTGGTGGGCGGGCTGTACCTGGTGGTGCGGCGCCTGGTGCCCTGGCAGATACCCCTGGGGGTGCTGCTCGGCGCCTTGTTGATGGCGCTGCTGGCCGCCTACACCGACCCCGAGCTGGGCCAGTTGGGCTACTCGGACTTTGGCCAGAACTTCGGCATCGCCCTCTTCCACCTGGGCGCGGGCGGGTTGATGATCAGCGCCTTCTTCCTGGCGCCCGAGCCGGTCTCCAGCCCCATGACGCCCTGGGGCATGCTGCTCTTCGGCCTGGGCATCGGCTTCATGGCCGTGATCGTGCGGGTATGGGGCGGCCCGGTGGATGGCGTGTACTACGGCGTGCTGGTGATGAACGCGGCCACGCCCCTGTTCGACCGCCTGCGGCCCAAGGTACTGGGCAAGGTGGTGCCCGGCACCTAGGGGGGCGCAGGGGGGCGTAGGGGGGCGGGGGCCGGCCCAGAGATGCCGACACCAGCCTCGGGCGTTCTTGACAGGCGGGAGAGGCGACCGGTGAAAGACATTTTCCTGGAGGGCGGCGGGGCGACTGGCTGCCAACCGGGTGACTCATAGAGACAGGCCGGCAGGCGCCCCAGGGCTCCACCGGCAAAGGAATTGACCGACACCAGCCTCGGGTGTTCTTGACAGGCAGGAGAGGCGAGCGGTGAAAGATATTCTAAAAATGGTAGTGGTGCTCACCTTGATCTGCGCGGCCAGCGGCTTCACCTTGGCCCTGGTGCACCAGGTCACCAAGGAGCCCATCGAGTACGCCAAGCTCAAGAACGTGAAGGAGCCGGCGGTCAAGGCGGTGCTCTCGGGTTATGACAACGACCCCATCAAGGACCGCATCACCATTCCAGTGGGCAAGGACAAAAAGGGCAAGCCGGTCAAGCTGGTGGTGTTCCCGGCCAAAAAGGGCGGCAAGACCTTTGCGGTGGCCTTTGAGGGATCCGGCACCGGCTACCACGGTCAGATCGGGGTGATGGTGGGGATAAACCTGAAGAGCAACAAGATCACCGGCATCTCCATCGTGAGCCACACCGAGACCCCCGGCCTGGGCGCCCGCATCACCGAGCCCCAGTTCACCGACTCCTTCAAGGGCAAGAGCCTGGCCAAGGAGCTGAAACCGGACGACATCAACGCCTTGAGCGGCGCCACCTTCTCCACCAAGGGAACCGTGGCGGCCGTGAACCAGGCGCGGGCGCTCCTGGACAAGTACCGCGACCAGATGGTGAAGCAGGGAGGTTAGGGCATGTCAGTGGTCAAGGAGTTCAAGAAGGGGCTGTGGGACGTCCTGCCTCCCTTCCGCCTGGTGCTGGGCCTGTGCCCCACCCTGGCAGTGACCACCAGCGCGGAGAACGGAGCGGGCATGGGCCTGGCCACCACCTTCGTGCTGGTCTGCTCCAACGTGCTGGTCTCGCTCCTGCGCAAGATCATCCCCAGCAAGGTGCGTATCGCGGCCTACATCGTGATCATCGCCAGCTTCGTGGTCATCGTGGAGCTTCTGATGCAGGCCTACGCCTACCCGCTCTACCAGGCGCTGGGCATCTTCATCCCCCTCATTGTGGTGAACTGCATCATCCTGGGCCGGGCCGAGGCCTTTGCCGGCAAGAACGGCCTGGCCGCCAGCGCGGCGGACGGCCTGGGCATCGGCCTGGGCTTCACCATGAGCCTGTTTGCCCTGGGCGGGGTGCGCGAGATACTGGGCAACGGCACCTTCCTGGGCTTCCACGTGCTGTGGTCCAGCTACGAGCCCTTCACCTTCATGGTGCGGGCGCCGGGCGCCTTCGTCTCCCTGGGCGTGATGCTGGCCCTCATCAACTGGTTCAGCGCGCGCCTTGAGGCCCGCAGGAGGAACGCGTAATGAGCTTCGGCGACTACCTGCTCTTCATCGTTGGGGCGATACTGGTCAACAACATTCTGTTGGCCAAGTTCCTGGGCAACTGTCCCTTCCTGGGCGTCAGCCGCCGCATGGACACCGCCACCGGCATGTCCATGGCGGTCATCTTCGTGATGACCATGGCCGGCATGATAACCTGGCTGGTGCAGTACTACATCCTGGAGCCCCTGGACATCGAGTACCTGCAAACCATCGCCTTCATCCTGGTGATCGCCGCCCTGGTGCAGCTGGTGGAGATCGTGATGCAGAAGAGCCTGCCCGCCCTCTACCGGGCGCTGGGCATCTTCCTGCCCCTCATCACCACCAACTGCGCGGTGCTGGGCGTGGCCATCATCAACATCAACGAGGAATACAACTTCCTCGACACCATCATCTTCTCCTTCGCCTCGGCGGTGGGCTATTCCTTGGCCCTGGTGCTCTTTGCCGGCATCCGCGAGCGCTTCGCCCTGGCCCGCATACCCAAGGTGTTCGACGGCACCGCCATCGGCCTGGTCACCGCCGGCTTCCTGGCTCTGGCCTTCAGCGGCTTCGCCGGCCTGGTGGGCGGCCATTAGGCGCGGCGCAAGGGGGGAGGAGAAGCGATAGGGGGAGACCCAACCCGGCCTGCGGCGCGGATGCCGCCGGCCCACCCCGGCAAACACCTGGCGGGGCGACAGAGCTGACCCCGCGGGAGCAAGACATCTTATGCTGTTCGAGGCATTGGCAATAGGCGGACTGGGCCTGGTTTCGGCCCTGGGCCTGGGCGTGGCGGCCCGGGTATTCGCAGTAGAGGTGGACCCCTTGGTGGAGGCGGTGGAGGAGGCCCTGCCCGGCGCCAACTGCGGCGGCTGCGGCTTTGCCGGCTGCTCCTCGGCCGCGGTGGCCATTGCCAGCGGCAAGGCCCCGCCCAACATCTGCGTGGGCGGCGGGCCCGAGGTGGGCGAGGCGGTGGCCGCCATCCTGGGGGTGGAGGTGTCCTACCGCGAGCCGGAGATCGCCCGGCCCGACTGCACCTACGGGGTCAACGACGCGGACCTGCGCTTCCGCTATGACGGCCTGGCCGACTGCCGGGCGGCGGTGCTCCTGGCCGGCGGCCAGAAAGAATGCCACATCGGCTGCCTGGGCCTGGGCTCCTGCGCCGAGGCCTGTCCCTTCGGCGCCATCACCATGGGCGAGGACAGGCTGCCCAAGGTGGACCCCCTCCTGTGCACCGGCTGCGGCACCTGCGAGCGCATCTGCCCCAAGAACATCATCCACCTCACTTCCAACACCAGGCGCATCCTGGGCTTCAACCAGACCGACCAGTGCCTGGCCCCCTGCCAGGCCACCTGCCCCGCCCAGATCGACATCCCGGCCTACGTGCGGGCCATCGCCGAGGGCCGCTTCGAGGACGCCCTGCACATCATCAAGGAGCACAACCCCCTGCCCATCTGCATCGGCCGGGTGTGCCCCCATCCCTGCGAGGATGCCTGCCGCCGCGGCCTGGAGGGCGAGCCCATCAACATCAACCACCTCAAGCGCTTTGCCGCCGACTACGAGATGCATTCCGGCAAACGCTACCAGCCCTTCATGCTGCCCAAAAACGGCCGCAAGGTGGCCATCGTGGGCGGCGGGCCGGCCGGGCTCACCGCGGCCTACTACCTGGCCCGCCTGGGCTACAGCCCCACCATCTTCGAGGCCATGCCCGCCCTGGGCGGCATGATGCGCTACGGCATCCCCCAATACCGGCTGCCCAAGGAGATCATGGATTGGGAGATCCAGGGCATCCTGGAGCTGGGCGTGGAGGCCAAGACCGGCATGGCCCTGGGCCGGGACTTCACCTTGGAAAGCCTGCGCCAAGAGGGCTTCGAGGCCATCTTCCTGGGGGTGGGCGCCTGGGGCAGCCGCAACCTGCGGCTGGAGGGCGAGGACCTGGAAGGGGTCCTGCCCGGCACCCGCATGCTCATCGACCGCGGCCTGAACAAGGAGACCCCGGTGGGCGAGCGGGTGGTCATCATCGGCGGCGGCAACACCGCCATCGACTGCGCCCGCACCTGCTGGCGCCTGGGGGCCTCGGAGGTGACCGTGCTCTACCGCCGCTCCCGGGCCGAGATGCCGGCCAACGACATCGAGGTGGAGGAGGCCGAGCACGAGGGCGTCAAGTTCCACTTCCTGGCCGCGCCCACCAAGCTCATCGGCGAAAACGGCAAGCTCACCGCCCTGGAGTTCATCCGCATGGAGCTGGGCGAGCCCGACGCCTCGGGCCGCCGCCGTCCGGTGCCGGTGGAAGGCTCGGAGGAAACCATCCCCTGCGACAACGTCATCGCCGCTATCGGCCAGTTCCCGGACCTGGCCTTCCTGGACAGCGACGAGGCGGCCAAGCAGATAGAGCGCACCCGCTGGAACTCCATCCAGGCCGATGACCTCACCATGGCCACCAACATCCCCGGCGTGTTCGCCGCCGGCGACGCGGTCCTGGGCGCCGCCACCGTGGTCCAGGCCATCGGCACCGGCCGCAAGGCCGCGCGCTCCATCCACCTATACCTGAGCGGCGAGGAGGTGGCTGCCCAGGACAACTGGGTGACCGATCCCAAGACCCAGGTCCGCACCAGGACCGAGATCCCCGGCGCCCCCCCGCCCGAACCCCGGGCCAAGATGCCCGAGCTGGAGGTGCCCCAGCGGGCCGGCTCCTTCGATGAGGTCGAACTGGGCCTGCCCGAAGAGGAGGCCCGCCGCGAGGCCCGGCGCTGCCTGCAATGCGGGCTGATCTGCTACCAACACGTCCCTGGCGCCCAGGACCTGAAAGAACCCGGCTGCCAGGGCTGCACGCCTTAAGGAGCGACGAGCATGAAGCCAACCCACACCATGGACCGCCGCGCCTTTCTCAAGCTGGCCGGCTGTGCGGGTATCGCCGCGGGCCTGCCCCTGGTCTCTCCGGCCATCGGCCTGGCCAGCCTGGACAGGCGTCTCAAGGTGGCCCAGGCCAGCCGCTTGATGATGGGCACCGTGGTGGCCGTCACCGTGGTGGACCCCTCGCCGGCAAGGGCCGAGGAGGCCATGCACCAGGCATTCCGGCGCATGGAAAAGCTCACTCCCCTGTTCAACCGCCACGCCGGCAGCGGCCCCTTGCGCGCCCTCAACAGCGAGGGCCGGCTACAGGACCTGCCGCCAGACCTCAAGCAGGTGCTGGGCCTCTGCCGCCAGGTGCACCAACTGACCGGCGGCGCCTTCGACGTCACCGTGGCGCCCCTCATCGACGTCTTCAAAAAGAGCTTCGCCGCCGGCCATAAACCCACCCCCCAGGCCATCCAAGAGGCCCTGGCCGCGGTGGGCGGCCTGCGCATAGAGGCCAGCGGTCTGGTGCTCACCCGCCCGGGCGCGGCCATCACCTTGGACGGCGTGGCCAAGGGCTTCATCGCCGACCGGGGCCTGGAGGCGGCGCGCCAAGCCGGCGCCTCCCACGCGCTCATCAACGCCGGCGGCGACGTGGCGGTGATGGGCAACGCCGGCGGCCGCCCCTGGCGGGTGGCCGTGGCCGACCCCGACCGGCCCACCCGGGCCAAGACCACGGTGGAGATGACCAGCGGCGCCCTGGCCACCAGCGGCAACTACGAAGTGTACTTCGACCGCGAGCGTCTCTACCACCACATCGTGAACCCGGCCACCGGCAAGAGCCCGCGCACCGATCTTTCCGCCAGCGTGCGCGCCCCCCGTGCCGCCTTGGCCGACGCGCTCTCCACCGCCTGCTTTGTCATGCGGCCCTTTGCCGCCATGCGCCTGCTCAAGGCCCAGGGCCTGGAGGGCCTCATCTACACCCGCAACCGCCAGCGCTACGTCACCCCCGGCTTCTGGGGCTAGCGAAGAAGACCTAAGGGACTAGCGGAGCGGGGGGGGGACAGCGAAAGGGGGCAGCGAAGGGGGGGCAACAAAGCGAGGGGCAGCGGAGAGGGGCAGCGGAGCGAAAAAGACGAACCAGCAAGAGGCGGCCGCTTGCGTGTCAGGCGCGGATAGAGGCCGGCCTCCTTGCCTTGAGGCCAAGCCAAAGGCCCGGCGGCTGATCGCCACCGGGCCTTGCCTTTTTCCTGGCTGCCAAGCCGGGGGCCGGGGTGCTTGCCCCCCTCTCGCTCCTGCCCCTGCCCTCCGCTTCGCCCCCCTTCGCCCGCTTTGCCCCCGTCGCCCCCCGTCGCCCCCCTTTGCCCCCCCGCTGCCCTCCTACTCCACCACGCAGATGGTGGCGCCGCTGAGGTTGCTGATCACCGCGGCCGAGACCGAGCCGAACAGCATGTTGCGGATATTGCTCTCCCCGCGGCGGCCCACCACCACGGTGCCGTACTGCCCCTTCTTCACCTCGTCGATGATCTGCTTGGGGATGCTCCTCTTCTTCTCCACGTACTTGACCTGCACCTGGTCCTCGGCAAACCCCATGCGTATCAAGTGTTGGCCGGCCTCCTCCAGGCGCATGCGGCCGGTCTCCTTCTCGCGCTCCAGGGCGCGGATGCGTCCCTTCACCTGCTCGGTGTAGGGGGTGTCCACCATGTCGTACTCTGGCACCTTGTCATACACCGAAAAGAGAGTGACCTTCACCCCCTCCACCTTGCCGAACATCTGGCCCACGTACTCCACTGCCCGAAGGGCGGTCTGCGAGTTGTCATACGCCAGCAGTACATTCGTCCACAGCATCCATTGCCCCCTTCTTCAATACGCGCACAATCCGCACCGTGAAGTTGCTTCCTTTGGCCAGCCGCTTGGACAGCCGGCTCACCACCAGCCAGGCCCCGGCCAGGCCGCCCAGGCCCAGCACCACCGCGCCGTTCTGGGGATCCCATCCCCAGCCCGGCGCCAGGCTGTTGCCCAGGGCCGCGCCTGCGATCAGGCCCAGGACCGGCACCAGGTACACCAGGAAACTGGCCCCCAGCACCGCCCGCCGCGGCATGCTCAACAACACCCGGTCGCCCACCTCCGCCTGGGCCTGGTTCAAGGCGGTGACCACCCGGGTCTTCTCGCCGCCCAGGGCGTGACAGGCGCCCCGGGCCCCGCAGTAGGCGCACGCCTCGCTCTGCACTGACTCCACCTGGGCCAGCTCGCCAGCCAGCGAGCGTACCACGCCCTCTTCCTGCATCTCGGCCCGATTAATCATGTAGAGTATGATATCACGAATCGCCTGAAAAGACCTAAATTGCCCAATCCGGCCGAGGCATCCTTCCCCGCCGCACCGCCCCGCGCACCTCCGGGCCGGGCCTCGTGGTACGCATGCCGGATTTGTGGTTAAATAGCCCTGTAGCTGCCTCGGCGATACAGACCCAAAGCACGACCCGCCCCACGGCGGTTGAGGATATCTTGTTCAAGCTGGCCCGTGACATATTCAACCGGCTCCTGCACTCCCTGAGCTTCAAGCTCTCCTTCGCCGCCGGGCTCATCATCTTCCTGGCCGTGTCGGTGGCAGCCTGGTTCAACATCCAGTCCCAGCGGTCCCAACTGGAAAAGACCATGGAGGCCGAGGCCGCCGGCTTTGTGGACACCGTGCGCCGGGCCACCTACTGGTCCATGCTGCGCAACCAGCGCGAGAGCCTCCACCAGATCATCCAGGACGTGGGCCACCAGCCCGGCATCGAGCGGGTGCGCGTGTTCAACAAGGAGGGCATGGTCATGTTCTCCTCCCTGGCCGACGAGATCGGCTGCGAGGTGGACAAGAAGGCCGAGGCCTGCTACGGCTGCCACTCCTCGGAAGCACCCCTCACCCAGTTGCCCTCCGGCCAGACCACCCGCTTCTTCCGGGGGCCCGGCGGCGAACGCATCCTGGGCATCATCCGTCCCATCTACAACGAGCCCGCCTGCTCCACCGCTCCCTGCCACGCCCACCCCCCCACCCAGCACGTGCTGGGGGTGCTGGACGTGAACATGAACCTGGCCGGCCTGGACCGCCAGATGGAGGAGCGGCTCTGGCAGACCCTTGGATTCGCCGCGGCGCTCTTCATCGGGGTGTCCACCTTCATCGGCCTGGCCATCATCCTGACCGTGAACCGCTCGGTCAAACGCATGGTGTGCGAGGTGGACAAGGTGAGCCAGGGCCAGATGGACCTGGTGGAGATGGTGGAGGCGCCCGACGAGCTGGGCCGGGTGGCCGAGGCCCTCAACCGCATGGTGGACAGCGTGACCCGCCGCACCCTGGCCAAGGACCGCCGCTACCGCCAGTTGGTGACCAACTCCACCGACGCGGTGGTGGTCCTCGACGCGCGGGGCAGGGTGCTTTGGGGCAACCCAGTGGCCGACCAGATACTGGGGGTGGACACCGGCGCCGCCGAGGGCCTGGACGCCAGCCGCATGGTGGAGCCCGAGGACCTGGACCAGTTGCGCGCGGCCCTGCGCCAGGCCCTGGGCCAGGACCAGCCCACCGACATGGTGCGCTTCCGCCTGCGCTCGGCCGACGGCAAGTTGCGCGTGCTGGAGGGGCGCCTGCGCCGCCTGGAGAACGAAGAGGGACGCCTGGAGATACTGGCCAACCTGCGCGACATCACCCAGCGCCAGCGCCTGGAGACCGAGCTGGAACGCCGCCGCGACTTCGAGCGCCACATGGTGCGCCAGGCCTTGGACGCCATAATCGCCACCGACGAGAGCGGGGTGGTGCAGGTGTTCAACGACAGCGCCGAAAAGCTGTTCGGCCTCAAGGCCGAGGAGGCGATCGGCCGGGTCCACTACACCAGCTTCTTCCCCCGCGCCCAGATAAAGCTCCTGCAAAAGGCGCTCTACGAGAGTCCCCAGGCTGCGGAGCCGCTCACCCGGGTGGCGGTGGTCAAAACCTTTGACGGCCGCAGGCTGCCGGTGATGCTCTCGGCCCGCACCCTGTTCATCCAGGGCATCTTCAGCGGCGTGGTGATGTTTGTGCAAAACCTGCGGGAGTCCAAGCGGCTCAAGGCCCAGCTCATCCGCAAGACCCGCCTGGCCGCCGCCGGCCAGACCGCCGCCGGCCTGGCCCATTGCCTAAAGAACCTCCTGCACGGGCTGGGCTCGGCCACCTATCTGGTGGACCAGGGCCTGGCCGACGAGGACCTGGAGCTGGCCACCCAGGGCTGGCGCATGATCAAGAAGAACCTGGACCAGATCAGCGCCCTCACCCAGGACCTGCTCTCCTATGCCCGCGACCGCAGGCCCCAGTACCAGGCCTTCAACCTGAACCAGCTTCTGCACGAGTGCGCCCACCTGGTGGCCGGCCGGGCCCGGGAGATGGGGGTGGAAGTGGAGGTGAAGGGCGACCCCGCCTGCGAGCGGGTGGTGCTGGACCCCCAGGGCATGCGGCGGGTGGTGCTGAACCTGCTGACCAACTCCCTGGACGCCTTGGCGGCCAACCCGCCCTCCCCTGGCCCGCCCCGGGTGGAGCTGGCCGATGGCCGCGACGGATTCGGCCAGGTGTGGATCTCGGTGAGCGACAACGGCCCCGGCATCTCTCCCGAGGCGCGCAACCACCTGTTCAGCGGCCTCTACACCTCCAAGGGCAGCAAGGGCACCGGCCTGGGGCTGTTGGTGAGCCAAAAGATCGCCGAGGAACACGGCGGCGCCCTGCATTTCCGCAACCTGGCCGAAGGGGGGGTGCGCTTCACCCTGGTGGTGCCCGACCTGGGCGAGAGCAACGGCGAAAACCAGGACCAGCCCGAAGCCTAGTAGCCCGCCTCCTGGCGCAGTTCGTCCAGCCACAGGCCCAGGGGGCGGCCCTGGAGCGGCCGGGCGAACACCCGCTGCAACGCCTGCTGCACCCCGGCCTGCTCCTCCGGCGGCACCACCAGGCCGGGCAAGGGCTCGCAGGCCAAGAGCGGCGGTCCCCCGCCCTCGTCCTGGCGCACCGCAGCCAACACCTCGGGCATCAGCCCGAACCAGCCGCCTCCCCCGCCCAGGGAGCACTGCTCCACCAACTGGAAAAACACCGCGTTCAGGCTGAGCCAAAGCGGCTCCTCTATCGCCGCCCCGCCAACCGCGCAGCGCTCCCGGGAGGCCATGGTGCGGCAGGCCAGGGGCCGCGCCTCATAGGCCGCGCACAGGCCCTCCACCAAAAGCGGGCAGGACCTGGCCGGCGCCGGCTCAGCCGCCGGAGACGCCGGGGGCTCCTGGCGGGCCAGGCAGAGCCGGGCCAGGGCGTTGAAGGTGCTCTGGGGACGGACGGAAGGGTCCACCGGCGCGGCCGCGGCCGCGGTCAACAAATCCACCCGGCCGGCCCCTTCCAGGGCCCGGGCCAGCAGCCGTCCCTCCAGGCTGGTCATGAGCACCCTGTCCGAGCAGCAGGCCGCACAGCCCGGCCCGCAGGCCACCCGCCTGTCCCGCGCCAATTCCTCGTAGGCCGCGTAAAGCGCCTGGAGCACCCTCAGGGCCTTGTCGTCCCCTGTCGGCCCCGTTGTCGGCTCAGCCATCACATCTCCCCCGGATAAATCACCTTTTACGCCCTGCGTTGACAGCCCATATGCCTCACCTTTATACTCGTTCCACGGCTGGGGCACCACCGCCCCGCACATGAGAGCCCGGGCTCCGGGGTGGGCACATCTTTCCTGCTCAGGCCCGTCTGCCGGTACCAGCCAACGTTGTTTGCCAGGCAGGGCCCGGCGGCGCGGTCAGCCTCCAGCCCGGTCGCCCGTTCAGCCTGCCTCCAGCCGCTCGACAAGGAGGGCGCGTGACCCAAGAGCGGATTCAACTGACCGAGGTAGAGGGTCCTCCGAATTTCTACCAAGGCTTCATGTTCTTCTCCCTGGCCGCCCTGGTGCCCGACACCAAGGCCCCCTGCCCTATCCGCCTGGAAGGCTACAACCAGAGCCTGGGCCGCCTGCGCCTGGTGGAAGCCCTGGCCGCGGGCGACTTCATCCCGGCCGAATGGCGCGACCGGCTCCTGGCCGAGGGCGTTCAGCACGCCTACGTGCTCCTGGAGGACCTGCCCGCCCTCCAAGCCTACCTGCACACCCAGGCCATGCGGCTGCTGGAAAAAAGCACCGAGGAGGTCCACCGCCTGGTCTACGAAAACGCCCTGTGCGCCATCAAGACCGCCATGCTGGACCCTAAGAACGGCCGCCGCCTGGCCCAGGCCGCCACCACCGTGCGGGAGATGATTCAGCACATCTGGGAAAACGAGGAGTCCCGCCAGGGCCTGCTCAAGATCATGACCCACAACCAGGAACTCTACACCCATTCTCTCAACGTGTGCCTCCTGGGAGTGGGCTTGGCCACCGCCTTGGGCTGGGACCGCAAGGAGGGCGAACGCCTGGGCCTGGCCCTGTTCTTCCACGACCTGGGCCTGGCCGAAGACACCGCCGGCTCCACCGAGCCCCCGGTGGTGAACCTGGAGAACGAGGAGGCCCTCCGCCACCACCCCGAGGTTTCGGCCCGCTACCTCAGCCGGGTGCCGGACCTGGACCCGGCGGCCATAGAGACCGTGCTCTGCCACCACGAAAACCTGGACGGCAGCGGCTTCCCCCGCAAGCTCCAGGCCAAGGACATCCCCCCCGCCGCCCGCCTGGCCCGCATCGTGGACCTCTACGAGCGCGCCACCTCGGGTGTCCTCACCGCCGAGGCGCTCAGCCCCTTTGCCGCTCTCCACATGATGCGCTACGATATGGCTGACAAGCTGGACCAGGACATCCTGGGCACCTTCGTCCGCTTCTTGGGCCAGGTGTAGTGGATACCGCCGTGAGAGACAAACCCCGCCAACAGACGCCAAAAGGAGGCAAAGCCATGTCCACCCTGAAAACCACCGCCGCCCTTCTGCTCTGCGCCGCGCTCCTCATGCCGGCCGGCCTCGCCCGGGCCGACGAGGTGGCAGATCTCATCCAGCGGGGGCTCAAGCTCTACCAGGACGGCAAGCTGTCCCAGGCCATGGAAGAATTGAACTTCGCCCTGGCCCAGATGCGCCAGAAAAAGGCCGAGGCGCTTGTGGCCACCTTCCCCGAGCCGCCGGCCGGCTGGGTGGCGGACAAGCCCTCCTCGGAGAGTGCCGGCGCCGGCTTCCTGGGCGGCGGGGTGCGGGCCTCCCAGACCTACCGTCAAAAGAACGGCCAGGGCAGGGCCACCATAGAAATGATCACCGACTCGCCTCTCATCCAGTCGATGGCCACCCTGCTCTCCAACCCCATGTTCCTGCAGGGCGGAGCCCAGGGCAAGCTGGTGCGGGTGAACGGCCAAAAGGGACTGCTCAAGGAACGCTCCCCCAAGCAGGCATCCCTGCAGATACTCGTCGACAAGCAGATATTGCTCACCATCAAGGTACGCAGGTTCGAGGGGGCGGCCGGGCTGGCCAAGGAGCTGGCCGGCAAGATCGACCTGGCCAAGCTCAGGGAGCTGGTCCAGTAACCCAGCGGCTGTTGACCGCAGCCGCGCGTGGTGCGTGGGGGCCAGGCTGAGGCCCCAATCCTCAACCGATCCAAGGAGGCGGGACATGAAGGCTGGCATCATCTTCACCGGTACGGGCCCCATCCTCATCCTGACCACCTACGGCTCCTTTGACGACTCCAAGTTCGTGGAGAAGCTGGCCCGCAAGGGCATCATGAAGTTCATGGCCTTCGAGCTGGACCCCGAACTGGTGCGCCAGCGCTACGGCCACCAGTTCGACGCCATCGTGAGCGACCTGCGGCAAAGCGACGACCTGCGGGTGCTGGACTACAACGGCCACAACGTCTTCTACAACTTCTCCTTCAACGAGCTGGGCCCGCCCCTCATGCGCGAATAGGAGCCAAGGCCTGGCAGCAATCTCTCTCGGCAAGCACTTGACCAGTCCCGGCCCAGGTGCTAAGAATGGACGGGAGGGAGAGAGAGAGCCATGATTCGGACGGTGGCGGCAGAGCTGGCGGTGGAGCCGAGGGGGGCGAAGCTGGTAGCGGTGGAGCCGATGGCGGCGGAGCGATTTAGCTATTATTGGCCTCGACGCCGCCGGTATGTCCGCAGGGCTTGAGTTCCCGCTGAACCCAAAGAGCAACACCAGCCGCGGATGACCGGAAAAGTCGTCCGCGGCTCTTTTTTTACCGGAAAAGCTAAGGAGGAGACCATGCCCGTGGCCCAGAAGATCGCCCACTTCATCGAGCGCTCGAGCTGGATCCGCGCCATGTTCGAGGCGGGCGCCAAGTTGAAGGCGGAAAAGGGTGCGGAGAACGTCTTTGACTTCTCCCTGGGCAACCCCAACCTCGACCCGCCCGAGTCTTTCTACCAGGTGCTGGTCAAGCTGGCCGCGGACCGCACCCCGGGCATCCACGGCTACATGCCCAATGCCGGCTACCCCGCGGTACGGGACAAGGTGGCCCGGTTCCTGTCCAAGCGCTCCAAGGCCTCCTTCACGCCCGAGGACATAATCATGACCGTGGGCGCCGGCGGAGGGTTGAACGTGGCGCTCAAGGCCATCGTGGACCCGGGTGCCGAGGTGGTGGTGCCCACACCCTACTTCGTGGAGTACGACTTCTACCTGGACAACCACGGGGGCACGGTGAAGCGGGTGCCCACCCGCGAGGACTTCTCCCTGGACGTGGACGCCGTGGCCGACGCCATCGGCGAGCAGACCTGCGCGGTCCTGATCAACACCCCCCACAACCCCACCGGCGCCCTGTACAGCCAGGAAGAACTCCAGGACCTGGCCGCGGCGCTCAGCCACATCGGCGACAAGCGCGGCCGGCCCCTGTACCTGATAAGCGACGAACCCTACCGCGACATCGTGTTCGACGGGGTAACGGTGCCCAACCTGTTCGACATCTACCAGCACAGCATCGTGGTCACCAGCTTCTCCAAGAACCTCAGCCTGCCTGGCGAGCGCATCGGATACGTGGCGGTGCACCCCGACATCGCCGACAAGGGCCTCCTCCTCGGCGGCATGACCCTGGCCAACCGCATCCTGGGCTTTGTCAACGCCCCGGGCCTCATGCAGCGGGCCGTGGCCGAGCTGCTGGAAGACACCGCCGACGTGGCCCAATACGCCACCAAGCGCGACCTCATGTGCCAGGTGCTGGACGAGGCGGGCTTTGAATACGTAAGGCCCAAGGGCGCCTTCTACCTGTTCCCCAAAAGCCCCATCGCCGACGACGTGAGCTTCGTAAAGGAGGCCCAAAAGGAAAACCTCCTCCTGGTGCCGGGCAGCGGCTTCATGGGGCCGGGCTACTTCCGCATCGCCTTCTGCTGCTCGGACGACACCATCACCCGGTCGGCCGAGGCCTTCAAGCGGGTCCGTGCGCGCTTCTGAGCCCGAAGAACCCGGCTTCTACCTGGTCGCCAGCCTGGGCTGCAAGGTCAACCAGGCAGAGGCCGCCTACCTGCGGCGGGAGCTGGAAAGCCGGGGCCTCCGCCCGGCCCGGAACGGCCAAGAGGCCCGGGTGGCGGTGCTTCTCACCTGCGCCGTGACCAGCGCCGCCGCCCGCCAGTCCCGCCAGGCGGCCCGGCGGCTGGCCCGGGCCCACCCGGGCGGGCAGGTGGTGGTCACCGGCTGCGACGCCCAGGCCGAGCCCCAGGCCTACCAGGCCGAAGGGTTCCTGGTGCTGGGCCGAGCCCGGCTGACCCACCTGGCCCAATGGGCGGGCCGCGGCGACTGGCCCGCAGAGGCGGTGGGGCCTCCTGACGCGGGTCCCCTTTGCCCGGGCTGGGAGGCCCCTGGCGAGCGCCGCACCCGCGGGCTCCTCAAGGTCCAGGACGGGTGCGACGCGGACTGCGCCTATTGCATCGTGCCCCACACCCGGGGCCGGCCCCGCAGCCTGCCCGCCGGCGAGGCCGCCGCCGCCTTTGCCGAGCTGGGCCGGGAGGCCGCCGAGGTGGTGCTGACCGGCATCCACCTGGGCCGCTGGGGATGGGACCTGACCCCGCGCCAGGAACTGGGCCAGCTCTTGCGGGCGCTCCTGGCCGCTCATCCCCGCCCGCGCCTGCGGCTCTCCTCCCTGGAATCGGCCGAGATAACCGATGACCTGGTGGAGCTGATGGCAGCCGAGCCGCGCATCTGCCCTCACCTGCACGTACCCTTGCAGACCGGCTGCGACCGGCTCCTGGAGGCCATGGGCCGCCCCTACCGCGCGGCGGACTACGCAGCCAGGCTCCAGCAGGTGGCAGCCCGGCTGCCCGGCATCTGCCTGGGCGCGGACGTACTGGTCGGCCTTCCCGGCGAGGACGCCCAAGCCTTTGCCCAGACCCGGGACCTCATCCAAGAGTTGCCCATCGCCTACCTGCACGTGTTCCCCTACTCCCCCCGGCCCGGCACCCGGGCGGCGGACATGCCCGGCCGGCCCCCGGGCGCCGAGGTGCGCCGCCGGGCCGAGCTGCTCAGAAAACTGGGCAGGGCCAAGCGCCTGGCCTTTGTGCGCTCCCAGGTGGGCCGCCGCCTGAGCGTGGTGGTGGAGGGTTCCGGCCTGGGCCGCTCTGCCAACTACTGCCTGGTGGAGTTGGAGCAAGACCTGGAACCAGGCACCGTGGTGCAGGTGCGGGCCACCGGCGTGGCGGCAGAGGCGCCCGAGCCGCGGCTCTGCGGCGTGGTCTCGCTTTGACTTGGCCCCCGGCCTTGGGTATCTTATCTCACGAGTCCTTTTTATCTCCTTAAGGTGGGTAGTTATGATCCGCCCCCTCTTTTGGGCCCTCGTGTGTGTGCTGCTGGCGGCTGGCGGAGTGCCGGCCCAGGAGCCGGTCGCGGCCGAGGCCACCGGGCCCCACCTGGTGTCCGTGCGCTTCTCCCTGGCCGGCAAGCCGGTGGAGGTGGGAGCCGGCGGGGTGCTGGCCCTGCACCCCGACGCGCCCTTCCGGGTGCTGGGGGCCAAGACCGATGCCTGGCTGGACTTTGGCCTGCGCATCCGCCTCCAGGGTTATCCCCAGGTCGATCTAAATAATTTCCACACACTTAGCGAGATACTCGGCCCCAAGGTCTACGAGGACGCCAAGCTGGCGGTCCAGGTGCTCAAGGAAGGCCAGGTGCTGGGCGAGGTGCGCCTGGAGGCCAACCTCCTGCCCATCGACTGGCTGCGCCGGGCCCAAGCGGCGGATACCTTGGAGCAGAAGATAACCTACACCCGCCGGGCCTGGCAGCTCACCCCGGACGACCGCCTGCTCCTCACCCGCCTGGTGGACCTTCTGGTGGAGGCCCACCGCTACCAGGAGGCGATCGAGCTTCTGGAAAGCCGCTCCCTGGAGCAGGACGACCCGCGCCTGCTGCGCCAACTTGCCGATCTCTATGAAAAAAGTGGCCAAAAAGACAAGGCGGCCGCCACCCTGAGCAAGCTGGCGGCAGAAGGCCCCCCTGACCGCGCCCTTCTCTCCCGCCTGGCCGCTCTTTACGAGGAGCTGGGCCGCTGGGAGGAGGCAGCCCAGGTGCTGGGCCGTCTCCTGGAGGGCCAGCGCGGGGCGCAGCGCGGGGAGACCTTCCTGCGCCTGGCCGAGGCCCTGGAGCGCGCCGGCAAGAAGAAGGAGGCGGCCCAGGCCCTGGAGCACGCCAGCCGCCTGAAGCCCGCGGACGCCGGCCTGTGGCGCCGCCTGGCCCAGAGCCGGCGCGAGGCCCAGGACCTCCCCGGCGCCATCGCCGCCCTGCGCCGGGCAATAGAACTGGAACCCGCCAAGCAGGACCTGCGCCTGGAGCTG
This sequence comes from uncultured Desulfarculaceae bacterium, assembly GCA_964620595.1. Lineage (GTDB taxonomy): Bacteria > Desulfobacterota > Desulfarculia > Desulfarculales > Desulfarculaceae > Desulfocarbo. The sequence goes on from CAZUHP010000004.1 coordinate 125,237, forward strand.
GCCGAGGCCTACCTGGCGGCCGGGGCCAAGCGCGAGGCCGCGGCCCAACTCCATGAGGCCGCCCGCCTGCGGCCGGGCGACGCGGCCCTCTGGCTGCGCCTGGCCCGGCTGTACCAGGAGCTACAGGACCGCAAGGCCCTGGCCCGGGTGTACGAGCACCTGGTAATCCTCAGGCCCAACGATGCGGATTTACTGTACAACATGGCGGTGCTCTCCCTGGAGGGAGAGAAGCTGGCCGAGGCCCTGGGCTATCTGGAACGGGCCCTGAAGCTCAAGCCCGGCGACCGCGACATACGCGAGACCATCCTGGACGTACTGCTGCAAATGGGCAAGTGGAAACGGGCGGTGAAGCTGGCCCGCGAACTGCTGCGGGAAAAACCAGACCCGAAGTTGGTGCTCAGCCTGTATCCCCCCCTCTCCCAGAACCGCCCCGGCGACCTGGCCCGGCTCATGGACCTGGTGCTGGCCGCCGGGCCCCAGGAGGCCAAGTTCTACAAGCTGCGGGCCGCCCTGGCCCTGGACCGCAAAAAGCCCCAGGCGGCCATCAAGGCCCTGGAGCAAGGGATCGCGGCCCACCCCCAGGACCTGAGCATGCGCTGGGACCTGGCCGGCCTGTACGAGGCCGAGGGGCAGAACCAAAAGGCCCTGGAGCAACTGGGGACCATCCTGGACCAGGACCCCGAGTTCCCCGGGGCCGAGGAGCGCTATTTGCAGCTCAAGACCCTGAGCCTGAAACCCGGAGCCAACCACAAGCCATGAGCCCGGGCGAACCGCTGGAAGTGACCTGCGCGCTGATTCAGCAAGGGGACCGCCTGCTTGTGGCCCGGCGGGCGGACTCCGGCCGCTGGGAGCTGCCCGGCGGCAAGCGGGAGCCCGGCGAGAGCCTGGCCCATTGCCTGGAGCGGGAGATCGCCGAGGAGCTGGGCTGCGGGGTGGAGGTGCTCCAGGCGGCGGGCGTGGTGGAGGACCACCACCTGCCCCGCCCCATCCGCCTGCACTGCTTCCGCTGCCGTCTGAACGGCGGCGAGCCCCGGGCCCGGGAGCACCTGGAGCTGCGCTGGGTCACCTGGAGCCAGGTCCGGGAGCTGGATCTCTGCCCGGCCGACCGGCGGCTCCTGGCCGAGCTGGCGCCGGCCTGAGCCCGCGCCCCGGGCGGCTGTCTATTGACAAGCCAGGGGCCTGATGGTATTTATGCTTTTTCGACGACAAACCAAGTGCTCCTTTCTCCAGGCGGGGCAGGCCCGGCTGGGGACGCATCAGACCACGAGGAGGCTTCATGCGCCATTACGAGACCCTTTTCATCATCAATCCCGACATAAGCGACGAAGAGACCGACGCCCTGGTGGAGAAGTACACCGGCATCCTCAGCGACCGCGGCGCCTTTGTGGGCAAAGTGGACAAGTGGGGACGGCGGCGGCTGGCCTACGAGGTCAAGAAGTTCAACAAGGGCTTCTATGTCCTTTTCGACTACGGCGCCTCGCCGGAGGCGGTGGCCGAGATGGAGCGTAACTTCAAGATCGACGAGAACGTCATCCGCTTCCTCACCGTGAAAAAGGACGACGCCTACGACCTGGAGGCCGCCAAGGCTGCCAAGGAGGCCAAGGAGGCCGAGGAGGCCCAAAAGGCCCAGGCCGCCCAGGAGGCCGAGGACAAGGCCGCTGAGGAAGCAAGCCAAGGCGAGGAAGACACCCCTGCCAGCGGGGAACAGGACTAGGAGGTCGGCATGGCTACGGTAATCAGAAGAAGGAGCTGGGGACGGCGTAAGGTCTGCCGCTTCTGCGCCGACTCCTCCCTGGTGATCGACTACAAGGAACCGCGCACCCTGCGTTACTTCACCACCGAGCGGGGCAAGATCATCCCCCGCCGCACCAGCGGGTGCTGCGCCAAGCACCAGCGAGAACTCACCGAGGCCATCAAACGGGCCCGGGCCATCGCGCTGATGCCCTTTGCCGCCTCCTCCTCGTCTTAGGGGCGGAGCGGGGGCCGGGGCATAGATGAGCAGCCGGCCTTTCAGCGACCCCAGGCTGGCGCCGGTGGCGGCCGCAGCCGCTTCCTTGGGCCTGTTCGCAGCGCCCTGGCTGGTGCCCATCCTGGGCACCTTCGCCAGCTTGTGGGCCCCGGCCCCGGTGGTGGTGCTCTACCGCCGCCAGGGAGCCCGGGCCGGCCGGCTGGCCCTGGGGCTGGCCCTGGCCGGGGCGGTGCTGGTGCTGGGGATGGTGGTCAGCAAGCTGGGCGCGCTGTTCTACCTGTTCTACGCCGCGGCGGCCCTGGCCCTGGGCGAAGCTCATGTGCGGGGCCGGAGTGACGAGCAGGGCATAGCCTTGGCCGCGGGCGCCGCCCTGGGGGTGATGCTGGCGGTGGCCTGGTGGGCCGGGCTCTTTGACGAGGGCGGCCGGGCCTGGCAGGCTTTCTGGGCGGCCGAGATGCAGGCGGTGACCCAGGTCTACCAGGAGATGGGTCAGCCGCCCGAGCAACTGGCGGCTGTCCGCGCCACCCTGGAAACGGCCGGGCAGCTCATCATGCACCTGGCGGTGGGCCTGGTGGCCAGCGGCGCCTTGATCCTGGCCTGGGCCAACCAGCTCCTGGCCAGGCGCCTCAGCCGGCAGGGGCCGGCCCAGGCGGCCCTCAACACCTGGAAGGCCCCGGACCACTTGGTCTGGGTGCTCATAGCCGCCGGCGGGGCGATGCTCCTGTTGGAGGGATTTTGGTTCTGGGCCGGAGCCAACCTGGTATTGGTGTTGTCCCTGGTCTACTTTTTCCAGGGCATGGCGGTTCTGGCCTTTTGGCTGCAAAAGAAAAACGCGCCCCGTCTGTTGCGCGCGGGCATCTACCTGCTGGTGGCGGTGGAGCTTTTCCTGGCCGTGCTGGTGGCGCTGATGGGGCTGTTTGATCTGTGGTTCAACTTCAGGCGCTTGGGGCAGGAGTCCGCCGCCTGAACTTACGGAGGAAACATCCGATGAAGGTCATTCTGACCCAGGAGGTGCTGGGCCTGGGCGATCCGGGCGAGGTGGTGACCGTGAAGAACGGCTACGGCCGCAACTACCTGGTGCCCCGCGGCCTGGCCATCGAGGCTACCAAGAAGAACATCAAGGCCGTGGAGGCCGAGCGCCAGCGCATCGCGGCCAAGGCGGCCCGCGAGGCCCACAAGGTGGCCGACGAGGCCGCCAAGCTCCAGGGCACCTCCGTTACCATCACCGCCCGCGCCGGCGAGAGCGGCAAGCTCTACGGCTCGGTGACCAACATGGACATCGCGGCGGCCTTGGCCGAGCAGGGCTTTGACATCGACCGCCGCCGCATCATCCTGGAGGAAGGCCCCCTCAAGAGCCTGGGCGAGCACACCATTCCCGTGAAACTCCACCCCCAGGTGGTGGTGAATATCCAGGTAACCGTGGAAGCCGAGTCCTCTGGCGAGGAGCCTCCCGCCGCCGAGGCCGAGGCCGAGGCCGAAGCCGCGGCCGAAGCCGAACCCAGCGAGGAGGCTGCCGAGGCGGAGGAGGAGACCGCCGGGGCCGAAGAGGCTCCCGAGGCCGAAGAGCCGGCGGAGGAGTCCGCCAAGGAGTAGCACGTGGCCGAAACCGATTCCGGCCGCCCCCGCCATCTGCCCCCCCAGGACCTGGCCGCCGAGCAAGGCGTGCTGGGCGGTATCCTGGTGCACGGGGAGGAGGTACTGGCCGGCGTCGCGGCTTCGCTCCGGCCGGACGACTTCTACGACCGCCGCCACGGCAGGATATACGAGGCCATGCTGGCCCTGTACAACCAGGGCCGGCCGGTGGACGAGATAACCGTCACCTCCCGCCTGAACGACACCGGCCAGCTCCAGGCCGTGGGCGGCCCCGCCCTGTTGGCCGAGCTGGCCGACATCGCCATCTCCCCGGCCCATGTGGACCACTACGCCACCCTGGTGCGCGACAAGGCGCTCCTGCGGGGATTCATCAAGGCCGCCCACCACGCGGTGGAGCAGGCCTATTCCCACCAGGCCGACCCGGACCTGGCCCTGGAAGAGGCCGAGCGCGCCATCTTCGCCGCCACCCAGGACCGCCACGCCCGGGGCTTCGCCTCCCTGGGCGAGGTGGTGCAATCGGCCCTGGGGGTCATCGAGAAGCGCTTCAAGCAAAAGGGCCTGGTGGCCGGCGTGCCCACCGGCTTCAAGAAGCTGGACACCCTGACCACCGGCCTGCAACCCGGCGACCTGATCATCATCGCCGGCCGGCCCTCCATGGGCAAGACCGCCTTTGCCCTCAATATCGCGGCCAACGCGGCCCTGGAGGCCAACATCCCGGTGGCCATCTTCTCCCTGGAGATGAGCAAGGAGCAGTTGGGCCTGCGCCTCCTTTCCAGCGAGGCCCGGGTCTCCGGCTCCAAGATACGCAGCGGCTTCCTGAACGCCAAGCAGGACTGGCCGGCCCTCACTGCCGCGGCGGACAAGCTCTACTCCGCGCCCATCTACATCGACGACACCCCGGCCATAAGCGTGCTGGAGATGCGGGCCAAGGCCCGGCGCCTGAAGGCGGACAAGGGCCTGGGCCTGCTTTTGGTGGACTACCTGCAGCTCATGCGCGGCCGCAGCGAGAGCTTCGATTCCCGGGAGCAGGAGATATCCGACATCTCGCGCTCCCTCAAGGCCCTGGCCAAGGAGCTGGACATCCCGGTGGTGGCGCTCAGCCAGCTCAACCGCAAGGTGGAGGACCGGCCCAACAAGCGCCCCCAGCTCTCGGACCTGCGCGAATCCGGCGCCATCGAGCAGGATGCCGATGTCATCGCCTTCATCTACCGCGAGCGGGTCTACAACCGCGAGTCCGAGGAAAACACCGCGGAGATCATCATCGGCAAGCAGCGCAACGGGCCCACCGGCACCGTGAAGCTGGCCTTCCTGGACGACCTCACCCGCTTCGAGAACCTGGCCCTTGATGCCGGAGAGTAGCCCGGAGGAGCCGCCATAGCGAAGGTCTACGGAGACACCCAGGGGCTCAAGACCAGCCAGCTACGCCGCCTGAACAACCTCTACCGCCGCCGCCTGCCCAGCGACCGGCTCATCCTGCCCGAGCAGGCCACCACCCTCTCGCGCCTTTCCGCCGAGCTGGGCCGCCAGGTGGGCCTGGTGGTGAGCCGCCGCGGAGAGGTGACCCAGGTGGTGGCCGGCGGACCCGACTCCCTGCCCCCGCCCGATCTGAGCCGCCTGCGCCGGGGCCGCACCCGGCTGGCGGGCTACTACTTCCTGCACACCAGTTTCAGCCCGGGCTGCTCGGTGTGGGACCGCGACCAACTGGCCCGCCAGCGCTGGGACCTGATCGCCAGCCTGGAGGTGACCGCCTCCGGCCTGCCCGGGACGGTGCACGCGGCCTACATAGACCCCGCCACCGGTGCCCACGGCGGCCTGCGCCTCATCGAACCCCATCCGCCCGGCCACCCGCCCGAAGACCTGGCCCGGCTGGTGCGTTCGCTGGAAGACGAGCTCGCCCGCCAGGTGGAAGCCGACGAGATAGCCGGCGCCGAGAGGGCGGTGCTGGTCAGCGTCACCACCGGCCCCCGCGCCGAGGCCGAGGACCGGCTGGACGAGCTGGCCCAGCTCGCCCGCTCCGCCGGCCTGAGAGTGGTGGGCCGGGTGATCCAGCGCCGGCAAAGGCTGGACCCGCGCACCATCCTGGGTGCCGGCAAGCTGCGGGAGGTGCTTCTTCATGCCCTGCGCGCGGGCGCCGGTTGGCTGGTCTTCGACCAGGAGCTGAGCCCCAGCCAGGCCCACCGCCTGGCCATGAGCACCGACGCGGACCTGAAGTTCATGGACCGCACCCAGCTCATCCTGGACATCTTCGCCCAGCGCGCCACCACCCGCGAGGGCAAGCTGCAAGTGGAGATGGCCCAGCTCCGCTACCTGGGCCCCCGCCTGGCCTCCCGGGACGACGGCCTCAGCCGGCTCACCGGCGGCATCGGCGGCCGCGGCCCGGGCGAAACCAAGCTGGAGATCGACCGGCGGCGGGTGCGCCAGCGCCTGAACCGCCTGGAAAAGGAACTCCGGGCCGTGGCTCGCCAGCGCCAGCGCCGCCGGGAGCGCCGCCGCAAGGCGGGGCTGCCCGTCCTGTCCATCGTGGGCTACACCAACGCGGGCAAGAGCACCCTCCTGAACGCGCTCACCGGCGCCCAGGTGCTGGCCGAGAACCGGCTCTTCGCCACCCTGGACCCCACCACCCGGCGCCTGCGCTTCCCCCGGGAGCGCGAGGTGATCGTCACCGACACGGTGGGCTTCATCCGCGACCTGCCCGCAGAGTTGGCCCGGGCCTTTGCCGCCACCCTGGAGGAACTGGACCAGGCCGACCTCCTGCTGCACGTGGCCGACGCCGCCAGCCCCCGGGTGGAGGAGCAGATAGCCGCGGTGGACGCCATACTGGACGAGCTGGACATCTCCCGCGCGCCCAGGCTGCTGGTGCTCAACAAGATGGACCGGGCGCCCAGGGAGCGCCTGGAGACCCTGGTCAACCGCTACGGCGGGGTGGCGGTGAGCGCCCTGGCCCCCCAGAGCCTGCTTCCCCTCCTGGCCGCCATCCAGGAGCGCCTCTTCCCCGGCGGCCAGCCCCAGGGCCCTGCCCCTGCCCTGCTCTGCCGCTCCGGGCGGCAGGCCCCGCGCCGGCCCCGCCCCTGAAACGCCTTCCTGAAACGCCCCCCCGAAGCACCCCCCGTTTGCCAGCAGCCGGAGCATGTGTTAGGCTCGGCTCCATGACCAGCCGGCGCTACATAGTCTGTCCCCGCCGGCCCGGCTCCCCCCGGGTGGCCGAGGCGGTCTGCCGCGCCTGCGCCAAGAACCGGCGCTGCCCGGCCTGGCGGCAATTCCTCTGCCCGCCCCTGTTCCCCAACCTGTACCAGGCCGACCGGCGGGCTTGATTCCGCTCAAACTTCTTCGGGATAAATCAGAAAAACCGGGGTAAAGGCCCCCGCCCCCCTCTGCCCCCCGTCGCCCCCCGGTGGGCCGGGCTACTCCAGGCCCAACAGGGGCGGAATCTCGCCCAGGTGCTCCACGTGGGCCCAGGCCCGCAGCTCCGGCCCGCGAAAGGCCACCAGCCGCACCCCGGCCGCCTGGCACAGGGCCTCGTCTATCACGCTGTCTCCCACGTAGACCACCTGGTCCCGCCCGAGGCCCAGCTCGGCCAGGGTGTAGTCCATCACCCGGGGGTCGGGCTTGGGCGCGCCGGCCTCGCGGGGGGTGACCACCAGGTCGAACAGGCCGGTCAGGCCGAAGTGGGCCAGGGCGTCGGGGGTGGTGCGCTGGCGGTTGGTGGCCACTGCGGTGCGGAAGCGCTGGCGCAGGCGCTCCAAGGTCTGGTGCGCCTGGGGGAACAAGCGCAAGGCGTGGATGAAAGGGGTGGTGTCCAGCTCGCGCCAGTAGGCCAGGGCGCGCTCATAGTGCTCACCCTCGCCCATGAGGTGGCGCAGGGAGCCTTCCAGGCTCTCGCGGTGGATCACCTCCACCGCCTCGGCGGCCCGGGGCGGCAGCCCCACCGCTTCCAGCAGGTGGTTGTAGAGCAGGATATTGCAATGCCGGGAGTCGAACAGGACCCCGTCCAGGTCGAAGATGACCGCCTTCAGCCCCGGCGGCGGATCAGGTGGCATGTGCTTCATCCCATGGCTAAAAAAGGCGGGGCCCCGCCAAGGGCCCCGCAGGTGGTCTTGAATCGAACCCTGGGGTCTTTAAGCGTACTCCCCGCGGTCGGCCCTGTCATGCACATAGGTGTAGCCGGCCCAGGGGTCCTCGTGCTCATGGTCTTCCTCGTGCACTTCCTTGCCCGAGTAGAGGTCATAGAAGGTCATGGCCAAGGCTCCCAGCACGCCCAGGCTGATCACGGTCAGCGCCAGGTAGAAGAGCCCCATGAACACCCCGTGGCTAATGTCCCAACGCCACTCAAACACAAAAGGTAGCATGTTTCAGCCTCCTTAATCCGTGGGGTTCAGCTTGGGCTCCTGCGGGAAGACCGGCAGGTAGCGGTAAGCCAGGGAGAAGATGATGAGCCCGTAGGCGACCACGCCGGCGCTGATGCCCCACTCCTGCCAGGTGGGCAGGTAGGAGTAGAACCGCTCAAAGGGCAGCACCGGTATGGCCAGCGACTGGATGGTCATCACGAAGCGGTTCATGACCGCGCCGAAGCAGTTGAGCAGCATGGCCAGGAGCAGTATCCAGTAGCCCGACCGCACCTGGGGGGAGAGCAGCAGGATACAGGGCAGCACGCCGCCGATGCCCAGCTCGGCGATGAGGAGCCAGGTGCCGTAGGGCGCCTGGTAGTACACGCTGGGCGACAGGCCCATGGCCGGAGTCTGCACAAAGGCCCAGTACAGGGTGTCGGCGATCTTGAGCACCAGGTAGAACAGCAAGAGGTAGCCGCTCACCTTGGCCATCATCATCTTGACCTTGTGGGAGGTCAGCTTCTTGCCGGTGACGATCTCGGTGATCATCACGATGCTGGTGGTGAAGGACGGCCCGGCCGCCACCGCGCTGAGGATGAACAGGAAGAAGGTCCAGGGCCAGATGAGCACCCCGCTACGGGCCGCAAAGGGCCGCGCGTAGAGCACGCCGTACATTCCGCCCAGGGAGCCCTGGTGGAAGAAGGAGAGGAAGGTGCCGGTGGCCGCGAACACGATCATGATGGTGTGCAGGTTGTGGGCGAAGAAGTGCAGGTCGGGCACCTTGTTGATCTGGCG
>CAZUHP010000005.1:0-99401 GCA_964620595.1 uncultured Desulfarculaceae bacterium
CCGGGGCCGACACCTGGGCCACCAGCTACACCCTGGGCAAGGCCCTGGAAAAGCTCATGGCCGATCAGCCCCTGGATCTGGTCATCGCCGGCCGCCAGGCCATAGACGGCGACACCGCCCAGATCGGGCCCCAGGTGGCCGAGCACCTGGGCTGGCCCCAGGTCACCTACGTGCGGGAGCTGAAGCTGGAGGGCGATAACCTGCGCGCCTGGCGGCGGCTGCCGGTGGGGGTGGAGGAGGTGCTTTGCCCCCTGCCGGCGGTGGTCACCGTGCTGGATGCACCCACCGACCCGCGCTGGGCCATGGTGGACCGCCTCCTGCGGGCCTGCGATCCCAAGGCGCCCATCCAGGTGTGGGACGCGGCGGACATCGAGGCGCCGGCCAAGAAGACCGGCCTCAGGGGTTCGCTCACCCAGGTGCTCCAGACCTTCAGTCCCAAGAGCGAGCGCAAGACCGAGTGGCTGGAAGGCTCGGCCGAGGAGCAGGCGCGGCAACTGGTCAGCGCGCTTGGCCAGCGCAACCTAATCTAGAGAGGCCGGGTCATGGCGGTATGGATAGTTGAAGAGAATTGCACGGGCTGCGGACTTTGCGCCAAGGCCTGCCCCTACGGGGCCATAGTGATCGAGGACAAGCTGGCCCACATCAACGAGCGTTGCACCGAGTGCGGCGCCTGCCTGGCGGCTTGCAAGTTCGAGGCCCTGGAATCGGACATAGAGCAAGAGCCCATCCCCGACCTCTCGGGCTACAAGGGCGTGTGGGTCTTTGCCGAAACCCAGGACGGCGGGCTGCTGCCGGTAAGCCGGGAACTCATGGGCGAGGGCGGCCGCCTGGCCGCCGAGCTGGGCCAGGAGCTGGCGGCGGTGCTGATCGGGCACCAGGTGGAGCACCTGGTGGACGAGCTGGCCTCCCTGGGCGCCCGGCGCGTCTACCTGGCCGAGGACCAGCGCCTGGCCGCCTACTCCACCCTGGCCTACACCCGGGTGCTGGCCGACATGATCCGGGCCCACGCGCCGGCGGTGCTGCTCATGGGCGCCACCCCCCTGGGCCGGGACCTGGCGCCCCGGCTCAGCCGCCGGCTGGACTTGGGGCTCACCGCGGACTGTACCCAGCTCAGCATAGACCCGGAGACCCAGAACCTCCTGCAGACCCGGCCGGCCTTTGGCGGCAACGTGATGGCCACCATCTACACCCCGCGGGTGCGGCCCCAGATGGCCACCGTCCGGCCCGGGGTCATGGCCCCGCCCGAGCCCAAGCCCGGCGCCAAGGCCGAGGTGGTGCGGCAAGAGGTGAGCCTGGCGGACGAGGACCTCCTGGTCAAGCTGGTGTCCTTCACCCCCCAGGAGGCGAAGGGCGTTGATATCAGCCAAGCCAAGGTGATCGTGGCCGGCGGCCGCGGCTGCCGCAACCAGGAGGGCTTCGCCCTGCTTTCCGAGCTGGCCGCGGCCCTGGGCGCGGAGCTGGGCGGCACCAGGGTGGCGGTGGAGGAAGGCTGGATCGGGGTGGAGCGCCAGATAGGCCAGACCGGCATCACGGTGCGCCCTGAGCTGTACATCGCCTGCGGCATCAGCGGCGCCATCCAGCACCGGGCCGGCATCCTGGGCTCGCGTTTCATCGTGGCCATCAACCGCGACGCCAACGCGCCCATCTTCTCGGTGGCCGACTACGCCCTGGTGGGCGATGTGTTCAAGGTGGTGCCCGCCCTGGTGGCGGCGCTGAAGGAGGCAGGTTAGCCATGAGCAAGCAAGTGCTGCGTTCAGACCCGGAAAAGCTGCTCAGGCAGATCATCGCCCGCTTTGTGGCCGAGGAGATAGCGCCCCTTGCCCGCGAGATGGACGAGAGCGGCAAGATACCCAAGGAGCTTTTCAAGAAGGTGGCCGACATGCGCCTCTTCCGCATCCGCTATCCCGTAAAGGGCGGCGGCGCGGGCGGCAACACCACCCTCTACTGCATCATGTGCGAGGAGATGGCCAAGGGCCTGCTCTCCCTGGCGGCCAAGGTGGCCAAGCAGTGCCTCATGGGCACCGACCACCTGTACCGCTTCGGCAGCAAGGAGATGAAGGAGAAATTCTTCGAGCCGGCCATGCGCGGCGAGAAGGTGGGCTCCTTCTGCCTGACCGAGCCCGAGGCGGGCGGCGACCTGGGCGCGGTGTCCACCACCGCCACTGCCGACGGCGACGAGTGGGTGATCAGCGGCATGAAGACCTGGATCACCAACGCCCCCATCGCCGACTTCTTCACGGTGCTGGCCCAGACCGACCGCAGCAAGGGAGTGCGCGGGCTAAACTTCTTCTTCGTGCCCCGCGAGACGCCGGGGGTGAAGGTGAGCCCCCGCTTCGAGACCCTGGGCACCCGCACCACCGACATCGCCGAGGTGGCCTTCAACGACTGCCGCATCCCGGCCGAGTACATCCTGGGCGAGCCGGGCAAGGGCCTCAAGTCGCTGCTCGCCATCCTGGCCGAGATACGGGTGATGACCGCCGCCCTGGCCCTGGGCCTGGCCAAGGCGGCCTACGAGGCCTCCTTCCAGTACGCCCAGGAGCGCCAGGCCTTTGGCAAGACCATCAACAAGTACCAGCTCATCCAGGCCAAGATATCCGACATGGCCACAGACATCTGGGCCTCGGAGCTGATGCTCTATGAAACCACCCGCAAGATAGACGCCGGTCAGCCCGCGGGCACGGAATCCATGATGGTGAAGTACTTCGCCACCGAGACCGCCTGCCGCTGCTGCGACGAGGCCACCCGCATCATGGGTGCCTATGCCTACTCCATGGAGTACCCGGTGCAGCGCTATTTCCGCGACGCCCGCTTCCTGCTTTACGGCGGCGGCACCCACGAGGTGCTGCGCCAAAACATCGCCCGCGCCTTGAAGTTCTAGGTCGGGCGCAAGGAGACGAGCTTGGCCCTACAGGCAAAGATAGAGCGGCGCCCCCTGGGCGAGCAGGTGTTCGCCCTGGTGCGGCGCATGATCTCCGAAGGCGAACTCAAGCCGGGCCAGCGCCTGGTGGAGGAACACCTGGCCAACAAGATCGGCACCAGCCGCACTCCCATCCGGGAGGCGCTGCACCGCCTGGAGCAGGAGGGCCTGGTGGAGCGGCGCCAGCGCGGCGGCTACCAGGTGCGCCCCATGTCGGCCCAAGAGGTGGAGGAGACCACCGGGGTGCGGGCGGCCCTGGAATCATACGCGGTGGAGCTGGCCGCCCGCCGCATCAGCCAGGAAACCCTGGCCGAGTTGGAGCGCAACGTGGCCGAGTTCGAGGCGGCCCTGGCCGCCGGGGACCAGAAGCGCCTGGTGAAACTGAACACCGAGTTTCACGCCATGCTCTACCGCCTGGCCGGCTCCCAGCTCCTGACCAGGCTCATCAACGACCTGGCGGAAACCCTCTACCGCTTCCGGGTGGCGCTCTTGTCCGATCCCGAGGCAGCGGCCCGCTCCCTGGAAGACCACCGCGAGATGCTGGCCGCCTTGAAGCGCGGGGACCAGGACAAGGCGGTGCGGGCCTGCCGGTCGCACGTGCTGGCCGGCGGGGCCTGGATCCTGGAACAGCTCAAGAAGCAGAAGCAAGACACCAAGGAGCCAAGATGACGGCTGCAAGCCAAAGAGCCATACGCATACTGGTGGCCAAGCCCGGCCTGGACGGTCACGACCGCGGGGCCAAGGTCATTGCCCACGCCCTGCGCGACGCCGGCCTGGAGGTCATCTACTCCGGCCTGCACCAGACCGTGGACCAGATCATCGCCGCCGCCATGCAAGAGGCGGTGGACGTGATCGGGCTCAGCATAATGAGCGGGGCGCACCTGCCCATCTGCAAGAAGCTCATGGCAGGGCTGAAGGAAAAGGCCATGGACGAGGTGGCGGTGGTGGTGGGCGGGGTCATCCCTGCCCGCGACATCCCGGCCCTCAAGGAACTGGGCGTGGACGGCGTGTTTCCCGGCGGCACGCCCCTGGACGACATCATCGCGGGCGTGAAGCAAGCCGCGGCCGCCAAGAGAGGTGGTTAAGCATGGGCGTTGCAAAGTACGTCAAGGACGCCAAGGACGCCATCACCGAAGTGGAGCTGCACAGCGGCATCAAGGTCAAGCCGGTGTACGGCCCGGCCGACCTGGAGGCGGTGGGCTTTGACTACCAGACCGACCTGGGCGACCCCGGCCAGTATCCTTTCACCCGGGCGCTGCATCCGTTGGGCTACCGCTCCCGGGCCTGGACCACCCGCCAGTACTCCGGCTTCGGCACCCCGGCCGAGACCAACGAGCGTTTCAAGCTGCTCATCAGCCACGGCCAGAACGGGCTCAACGTGGCCTTTGACCTGCCCACCCAGATGGGCTACGACTCGGACGACCCCATGGCCGAGGGCGAGGTGGGCCGGGTGGGCATGTCGGTGGACACCTTGGCCGACTTCCAGACCGCGTTCAAGGACATCGACCTGACCCGCATCGGCTCGGGCCTCACCATCAACGCGGTGGCCTGCATCATGCTGGCCATGTACGAGGCCCTGGCCCGGAGCCAGGGCGTGGACACGGCCAAGATCAGCGCCACCCCCCAGAACGACATCCTGAAGGAGATCATCGGCCGCGGCGCCTGGATCTTCCCGGTGCGGCCGGGGGTGGACCTCACCTGCGACGTGATCGAATACGCCACCGCCATGGGCAAGCTCCCCCGCTGCAACCCGGTTAGCGTGTGCGGCTATCACATCCGCGAGTCCGGCGCCACCCCGGCCCAGGAGATCGCCTTTGCCTTTGGCATCGCCTTCGCCTACGTGGACAACGTGGTGGCCCGGGGCTACCACCCCGAGCAGGTGGCCGGGCGCTTCAGCTTTAACTTCAACATCTTCGGGAACCTCTGGGAGCAAGTGGCCAAGTTCCGCGCCGCGCGCAAGCTCTGGGCCAAGCTGCTCAAGGAACGCTACGGCATCGAGAACAAGAAGGCCCTCTTTTTGCGCGGCCTGTTCGGCGGCGGCGGCTACGGCCTCACCAAGGCCCAGCCCCTGAACAACATCGTGCGCGGCGCCTACTACGGGCTGGCCGCAGCCCTGGGCGGGGCCCAGACCACGGCCCTGTGCTCCTACGACGAGGCCTACACCATCCCCACCCCCACCTCGGCCCTGCTCAGCCTGCGCACCCTGGAGATACTCATGGAGGAGATCGGGCTGCGGGACACCGTGGACCCCCTGGCCGGCAGCTACTTCATCGAAACCCTCACCAAGCAGATGGAAGAGAAGATCCTGGAGGAGATGGAGCGGGTGGAGCGCTGGGGCGGCATGGTGGCCGCGGTGGAAAGCGGCGAGGTCCAGCGCCTGGTCTCCCGCCAGGCATACGAGTGGGAGCGCGACCTGGCCGAGGGCCGGCGCATCAAGGTGGGCGTGAACAAATACGTGGAAGAGGACGAGGAGCCCGAGGTGGAACTGCACGAGTACTCCCAGGCCTCGGCCGAGGCCCAGATCAAGAGCCTCAAGGAGGTGAAGCGCTCGCGCAGCCAGAAGGAGGTCAGCGCCGGCCTCAAGGCCCTGGAAAAGGCGCTCAAGGCCGGCGAGAACGTGATGCCCGCCCTGGTGCAATGCTGCCTGGCGTACGCCACGGTGGGCGAGATGGCGGGAGTGATGCGGCAGGAGCTGGGCGAACTCAAAGAGCCCTCGATTTTCTAGGCCGGACTCGGCCAACGAAGGATAGCAGGGATGAAGTACAAAATCGGCATAGACGTAGGCGGCACGTTCACGGACTTTCTGCTGACCATGGAGGACGGAAGCTCCGAGATATACAAGGTGCTCTCCACGCCCGAGGACCCCAGCATCGGCACCATGCGGGGCATCGGCGAGATGGCCCAGTCCCGGGACCTCAGCGTGAAGGACTTCCTCTCCCAGGTCACCGCCATCGTGCACGGCACCACGGTGACCACCAACGCGGTGCTCACCTTGCGGGGCGCCAAGACCGGCCTCATCACCACCACCGGCGTGCGCGACGCCCTGGAGATGCGCCGGGGCATCCGCGAGGAACAATACAACAACCGCTTCCCCAACGTGGAGCCCGTGGTGCCGCGCTACCTGCGCCGGCCGGTGGGCGGCCGCCTGGACTACGCGGGCAAGGAGCTGGAGCCCCTCAAGCTGGACGAGGTGCGCGAGGCCTGCCAGTTGTTCAAGGACGAGGGGGTGGAGGCGGTGGCCATCTGCTTCATGAACTCCTTTGCCAACCCGGAGCACGAGGAGGAGGCGGCCAAGCTGGTGGAGGAACTGCTGCCCGAGGCCTACCTCAGCGTCTCCACCCGGGTGCTGCCCTCCATCCGCTTCTACGACCGGGTCTCCACCACCTGCCTCAACGCATTCGTGGGGCCCATTCTCAAGCGCTACCTGGACAGCCTGGTCAAGAAGCTGGAGGAGGTCGACTACCGGGGGGTGCTGCTCATCATGCAGTCCAACGGCGGAGTGACCAGCCCGGCCAATGCCCAGGCCAACGCGGCCACCACCCTGCTCTCCGGCCCGGCCGGCGGCCCGGTGGCGGGCATCGCCTACGGCGAGGTGCACGACCAGAAGAACCTCATCACCGTGGACATGGGCGGCACCAGCTTTGACGCGGCCCTGGTCAAGGACGGCAAGCCCCTGGTCACCACCGAGGGCGAGATCGACCGGCGCCGCATCGCCCTGCCCATGCTCAAGGTGGTCACCATCGGCGCGGGCGGCGGCTCCATCGGCTGGATCGACGAGGGCGGCCTCCTGCGCATGGGGCCCCAGTCGGCCGGTTCCTCGCCGGGACCGGCCTGCTATGGGCTGGGCGGCGAGCTGCCCACCTGCACGGACGCGGACCTGGTGTTGGGCTATCTGGCGCCGGAGTTCTTTGCCGGCGGCAAGATGCCCCTCAGCCCGGAAAAGGCCCAGGAGGCCATCAAGAAACACGTGGCCGACCCCTTGGGCTTCACCGTGGAGCAGGCCGCGGCCGGCATGTACCAGGTGATCAACGTGAACATGGCGGCCGCGGTGCGCGAGGTGAGCGTGGCCGAGGGGGTGGACCCCCGGGACTTCCCCCTGGTGGTGGCCGGCGGCGCCGGGCCCAACCACGCCTGCATGATCGCCCACGAGCTGGAGATACCGTTGCTCCTGGTACCGCGGGAATCCTCCATCTTCTGCGCGGCCGGCATGCTGATGAGCGATCTGCAGCACGACTTCGTGCGTACCTATCCCTGCCACCTCCTGGACACCGACCTGAAGCGCTTCCAGGCGCTGGTGGCCGAGATGCGCGCCGAGGGCGTGCGCCTCTTAGGCCAGGAGGGCATACCCGAGGACCGGGTGCGTACCGTCTACTCCCTGGATCTGCGCTACGTGAAACAGTACCACGAGGTGAACGTGGAGGTGAGCGAGGCGGAGATACAGGCCGGCGACCTGGAGGCCATGGCCGCCCGCTTCCACCCGGCCCACAACCGGCTCTACGGCTATGAGCTGAGCGACACCGGCACCCCGGTGGAGCTGATCAACATCCGGGTGCAGACCATCGGGGTCACCGAGAAGCCGCGCTTCACCGAGGAGCCCTACTTCGGCGAGGACGCCTCCAGCGCCAAGAAGGGCGAGCGCCGGGCCTATGTGCCCAGCGCCGGCGAGTTCCAGATGGTGCCGGTATACGACGGCGCCGCCCTGAAGCACGGCATGCGGGTCTCCGGCCCCGCCATCGTGGAACAGGTGAACACCTCCACCTTCATCACGCCGGAGTACCGCATGGTGGTGGACCGCTACGGCAGCATGACCATCTACCTGCCGGCCAAGGAAGACGAAGTAATGGGGAGGATCGGCAAATGAGCCAGGTCAAGATAGACAAGGTACTGGTTTCCATCCTGCAGCGGCGGCTCAAGTCCATCACCGACGAGATGTCCATCGCCCTGGCCCGCACCACCCGCTCGCCCATCCTCTGCGAGGCCAAGGACTTCGTCACCGGGCTCTACGACGCCAAGGGCAAGATGCTGGAGCAGTGCGAGAACCTGCCCATCCTGGCCTTCAGCCTGGGGCCGGTGTGCGAGTACATCGCCCAGTACTACGGCGACGACATCCACGACGGCGACGTGATCTTCCACAACGACGTGTTCAGCCTGGGCAACCAGAACAACGACGTGGCCGCCTTCAAGCCCATCTTCTGGGAGGGCAAGCTGGTGGCCTGGGCCGCCTGCAAGGGCCACCAGGCCGACATCGGCGGCGCGGTGCGCGGCGGCTACAACCCCGAGGCCACCGAGGTCTGGCAGGAGGCCCTGCGCATCCCGCCCATCAAGGTCTACGAGAAGGGCAAGCTGCGGCGTGACGTGTGGGACCTCATCTTCGCCAACATCCGCCTGGATATCGTGGCCGAGGACATGCGGGCCGAGATCGGTTCCTGCGTGGTGGGTGAGCGCGGCATCCACAAGCTCCTGGAGCGCTATGGACCGGAGGCCTTCGAGGCCCACAAGGAATACCTGTTCCAGTCCACCGAAAAGATGATGCGCGCCGAGATCAAGAGCATCCCCAACGGGGTCTACACCGGCGAGGCCAGGGCCTACTATGACGGCCACCACCCGGGCAGCGTGTACACCATCCGGGTCAAGATAACCGTGGAGGACGAGGAAATCACCTTCGACTACACGGGCACCGACCCCCAGACCACGGGCTTCGTGAACGGCACCTATACCTCCAGCGCCTCGGCCACTCTGCTCACCTTCCTGCAGATGGTCAACCCGGACATGCCCCACAACGACGGCATGGTGCGGCCGGTGAACATCATCATTCCCGAGGGCACCATACTGAACGCCTCCTACCCGGCGGCCACCACCTATGGCAACCACCTCTGCCCCAACAACGCGGACGCCATCATGCGCGCCCTGGCCCCGGCCATTCCCGACCGGGTCACCGCCGAGTGGAACGAGCTGCTCTGCTCGCTGACCACGGGCATCGACCCGCGCTCGGGCGATCCCTACGTGGACATCGGCTTCATGGGGCTCAAGGGCGGCTCCGGCGCCATCAAGGGCATGGACGGCTATGACCACATCGGCATGATCGACGCCTCGGGCGGCGTGCTGGACCAGGACTACGAGATGTTCGAGCAACAGACGCCGCATCTCTTGAAATGCCATGAATACTGGACCGACTCGGCCGGAGCCGGCCGCTGGCGCGGCGGCCTGGGGGTCATAACCGAGTTCATCATCGGCAGCGACGACACCCAGGTGGTCACCTTCGGTGACGGTGACGTGGAGCCGGCCTACGGCGCCCATGGCGGCGGCGAAGGCACCCTGAACACCATCTGGCTGGAATACCCGGATGGCACCCGCTACCAGTGCACCACCAAGGACCTGGTGCGCGGGGTGCCCAAGGGAACGCTCTATCACCAGGAGGCCGGCGGCGGTGGCGGCTACGGCAACCCCCACGAGCGCAAGGCCGAGAAGGTGGCCTGGGAAGTCAAGAACGAAATAATCAGCGAAAAGGCCGCCCGGGAAATCTACGGCGTGGCCCTGAAGCCGGACGGCAGCGTGGACCTCGAAGAAACCGCGCGCCTGAGGGGAGCTTGATGAACCAGTCCCACCTCTACAGCATCTACGCCGGCGGCGTGCTGCACGCGGGCTGGGCAGTGTTCCACGTGCTGTTCCCCCGCATCTTCAAGTGGCGCGAGGCTCTGGCCCCCCTGGACAGCCTGAATCGCAGCATCTACCAGGTGGCCAACCTGTGCCTGGCCTTCTTCTTTGCGGCCGCGGCCTATCTCTCCCTGGCCTTTGGCCCGGAGCTTCTGGCCAGCCGCCTGGGGCGCAAGCTCATCGCCATCTACGGAGCGTTCTGGCTTTTGCGCCTGGGCCTGCAGTTCCGTTTTTTCCGCGCGGTGCACCCGGTATCCCTGCTGATGTCGCTTTTGTTCGCCCTCACCGCGGGCGTCTATTTTTATCCCCTGATGCAAGGAGTGCGCTAGAGCCATGACCTTCATGCCCAGCTTCGCCAACCAAGATGAGTTGTCCGCCCACCAGCTCAAAGGCCTGCAGTGGACCGTGGCCCACGCCTATGCGGGCAGCGATTATTACCGGGCCAAGCTGGACCAGGCCGGGGTCAAGCCCGACGACATCAAGAGTCTGGACGACCTCCGCCGCCTGCCCTTCACCACCGCCGACGACCTGCGCGCCGGCTATCCCTTCCCCCTGCTGTCGGTGCCCCTGGAAAAGGTGGTGCGCATCCACGCCTCCAGCGGCACCACCGGCAAGCGCAAGGTTCTCTGCTACACCCAAAAGGACATCGACGACTGGGCCCACATGTTCGCCCGCTGCTACGAGGTGGCCGAGCTCACCCGCGAGGATCGGGTGCAGATCGCGGTGGGCTACGGGGTGTGGACCGCAGGGGTTGGGTTCCAGCGGGGCTGCGAGCACTTCGGCGCCCTGGCGGTACCCATCGGCCCGGGCAACCTGGACATGCAGTGCCAGTTCCTGGTGGACTTCGAAAGCACCGTGATGTGCTGCACCAGTTCCATGGCGCTGCTCCTGTCCGAGGAGGTGCACCGGCGCGGCATCGCCGACCAGGTAAAGGTGAAGAAGATCATCTACGGCTCCGAGCGCACCAGCGACGCCATGCGCAAGCGCATCATCGACAACTTCGGCGGGGTGGAGCTTTTCGACATCCCCGGCCTAACCGAACTATACGGCCCGGGCACCGGCCTGGAGTGCACGGCCCACCAGGGCATCCACTACTGGGCCGACTACTACATCCTGGAGCTGCTGGACCCGGTGACCCTGGAGCCGGTGGCCCCCGGCGAGCTGGGCGAGATGGTGGTCACCACTCTCTCCAAGGAGGCCGCCCCCTTGATCCGCTACCGCACCCGCGACCTCACCAAGCTCATTCCCGAGCCCTGCTCCTGCGGCTGTCCCCTGCCCCGCCACGACCGCATCCTGGGCCGCTCGGACGACATGATCATCTTCCGGGCGGTGAACATATACCCTGGCCAGATCGACCACGTGCTCAGCCAGAGCCAGGGAATCGGCAGCGAGTACCAGATAATCCTGACCCGCGGCGAGGACGGCAAGGACTACATGACCATCAAGGTGGAACGGGCCGAGGATGCCTCGCCAGCGGACGACGAGCAGACCGCCCGGGCCATAGCCACGCGCATCAAGGCCGAGATCATGATCAGTGCCCAGGTGGAGTTGGTGGGCTACGGCGAGTTGCCCCGCTCGGAGCGCAAATCCAAGCGGGTGTTCGACCAGCGTTTCGAATAGGTAACCAGGCGGCAGGGGGGGCAGCCTGGCAAGCCCCGAGGTGGGATGGCTTTTGCAGGTTCCCTCTCCTGACGCCCCAGGGTTGATGGGATGAAGCGGTCAGATTTGGCAACCGGAGATTTCTCCACACAAACCGCCTCTAGTTATAGGAACGTAGTTTAAGGCACAATTAGGGCGATCACCCCCACCGGGGCGCCAAATTTGACGGCATTTGGGAACCAAACAAGTCAACTCAACCCATGCCTTAAGGAGGAGACGGTTATGAAGTTGAAAACCTGGTTGATCGCTGTAGCCTTGCTCGTCGCGCCGGCGCTTTTGATCGGCGGACTCGGCACGCCCGCCCAGGCGGCCGGCACCATCGAGCTGAGCTACGCCAACTTCCCGCCCCCGAGCACCTTCCCCCACGTGCAGATGGTGCGCTGGATCAAGGAGGTGGAGAAGCGGACCAACGGCAAGGTCAAGTTCAAGGTCTTCCCCGGCGGTTCGCTCTTGGGCGGCAAGAACATGGTGGACGGCATCATCGCCGGCCAGGCCGACATCGGCTGCACCTGCACCGCCTACCAGCCCGGCCGCTTCGTGGTCCTCAATGCCACCGCCCTGCCCCTGGGCATCCCCAACGGCCTGGTGGGCAGCAAGGTGCTCATGGACCTGTACCTCAAGTACAAGCCCAAGTCGTTCAGCAAGCTGAAGGTGCTGACCCTGTTCACCAACAGCCCCTCCAACATCATGTCCAAGAAAGCGCTGCCCACCCTGGCTTCCCTCAAGGGCGTCAACCTGCGGGCCTCGGGCGGCGCCGCCCAGATCCTGCGGGCCTGGGGCGCCAACCAGGTGGGCATGCCCATGCCGGCCACCCCGGAAGCATTGCAGAAGGGCGTGGTGCAGGGCCTGTTCTCCTCGCTGGAGGTGCTGAAGGACTTCAAGTTCGCCGAGTACTGCCGCTTCGTCACCCTCACCAACACCGGCATCTATCCCTTTGCCGTGTTCATGAACCTGGACAAGTGGAACTCCCTGCCCAAGGACGTGCAAAAGGTGATGGACGACCTGTTCCGCGAGCAGGGCGAGTGGACCGGCAAGTATGTGGACCAGCACGCCCAGGAGGCCTTGGACTGGTCTGTGAAGACCTACAAGGTCAAGGTGTTCAAGCTGTCCCCGGCGGAGAAGGCCAAGTTTGAGGCCCCGCTCAAGCCCATCGTGGAGGGCTGGATCAAGAAGGTCAGCTCCAAGGGTGTGGACGGCAAGGCCATCGTGGCGGACATCAAGGCTCTGATCAAGAAGAACTCCGCCAAGTAAGCGGCGGGCAACCCTTTGACCTGGGACCCCGGCCCTTGGCCGGGCCGGGGTCCTCTCACCCCTAGCGGGCTGGAGGACGAGGGGCGGCGGCTGGCCCGGCCCTGGCGCGCTTCGCCTGCGCATCCTCGGCCATGCCCTGGAGGGCGCGAATGCGATTACTGGAAAGCATTACCCGCTTTTTGGACAGGGTCCTGATCTTCGTGGCGGGTGTGGCCCTGGTGGGCATGATAGTGCTCACCTGCGGCAACATCTTTCTGCGCTCGGTATGGACGCCCATCAAGGGCACCTTCGAGCTGCTGGGCTTTTTCGGGGCCATTGCCACCACCTTCGCGTTGGGCTACACCCAGCGCTACCGCATGCACATCGCGGTCAATGTGCTGGTGGACAGGTTCACCTCCAAGACCCGCGACATCCTGAGGCTGATCAACAATCTCATGTGCATGGGATTCTTCGGCCTGGCCACCTGGCAGATCACCAAATGGTCCACGGTCCTGGTGAGGGAAGGCGAGGTGACCGAGACCTTGCGTATCGTCTACTATCCCTTCACCTACGCCACGGCCCTGGGCTGCCTGGTGTTGGCCCTGGTCTTCCTCACGGAAACCCTCCAAATCATCTTCAAGCAGCAGGAGCAAGAGCGGTGAGCTTAACCTTGATAGGAATACTGGGCATCGCCGTCCTGATGATGGCCTTGTTCTTTCTGGGCATGCCCGTGGGGTTTGCCATGGCCATCACCGGCTTCGTGGGCTTCTGCTACGTGCTCAACATCAAGGCCGGCTTGGGCATGTTGAGCACGGACCTGTGGATGACCTTCTCCAAGTACGGCCTCACGGTCATACCCTTGTTCGTGTTCATGGGTCAGGTGGCGTTCCACTCCGGGGTGAACGAAAAGCTGTACCGCACCGCCCACCGCTGGGTGGGCCACATCCGCGGCGGCATCGCCATGGCCACGGTGCTGGCCTGCGCGGCCTTTGCGGCCATCTGCGGCTCCAACGCCGCCACCGCCGCCACCATGACCACCGTGGCCCTGCCGGAGATGAAAAAGTTCAAGTACGAACCCATGCTGAGCACCAGCGCCATAGCCACCGGCTCCACCCTGGGCGTGGTCATTCCCCCCAGCGTGGTGCTCATCGTCATCGGCCTCTACACCGGCCAGCCCATTGCCAAGCTCTTTTACGGCGGCATCTCCGCCGGCATCCTCTTGGCCGTGTGCCTGGCCCTTACGGTGTACCTCATGTGCGTCAAGCGTCCGGCCTGGGGTCCGGTGGGGCCCAAGGCCACCTGGGCGGAGCGGATCAAGTCCCTGCCCGGCGCCATAGACATGGTGGTGCTCTTCCTGCTGGTCATGGTGGGCCTGTACGTGGGCTACTTCACCCCGGCCGAGGCCGGCGCAGTGGGCTCCTTCTTCGCGGTGGTGCTGAGTGCGGTGCAAGGGCGCCTGAGCTGGAAGGGCCTGCTGGCCTCGATATTGGAAACCCTGCGCATCTCCTGCATGGTGATCATCATCGTGGCCGGCGCCGTGATATTCGGCCGCTTCTTGGCGGTGACCCGCATCCCCTTTGAGATCGCCGAATGGGTAGCCAACCTGCCCGTGCCCGGGGTGGCCATCATCATGATCATCTTCTTCATTTACATCATCGGCGGCGCGGTGATGGACGCCCTGGCCCTGCTCTTGATCACCATCCCCATTTTCTTCCCGGTGGCCGCCAAGCTGGGCTACGACCCCATCTGGTTCGGAGTGACCATCACCGTGGTCACCACCTTGGGGGCGGTCACCCCGCCGGTGGGCGCCACCACCTATGTGGTGGCCGGCATGGCCCCGGAGGTGCCCTTGCAGGCCATATTCAAGGGGGTCATGTTCTTCTTGCCTGCCTACCTGGTAACCCTGTTGCTGCTCACCATCTTCCCCGGGATGGTCACCTTCTTACCCAATGCCATGCACTGATGAGAAATCAACTTAGGTAAGGTTAATCGGCAATGAAAGACTACGAGTACCATCAGCCCGGCACCCTGGACGAGGCCCTGCAGATCAAGGCCGACAGGGGAACCCGGGCCAGGTTCGTGGCCGGCGGCACCGACGTATTGGTGCTCAAGCGGGCCGGCCGCCTCTCCTTCGAGTCGCTGATCAGCCTGCGCCGGCTGCCGGAGCTGAAGGGCATTAGCGAAGAGGGTGACGTGATCCGCATCGGCGGCGGCGTCACCCTGAGCGAACTTTTGCATTCCGAGCTGGTCCGGCGCCGGCTGCCCGCCCTCCATGAGGCGGTGGCGGTCATGGGCTGCACCCAGATGCGCAACGTGGCCACCGTGGGCGGCAACGTGATGAGCGCCGTGTCCAGCGGCGACACCATCCCGCCCCTGTTGGCGCTGGATGCGGACTGCCGCCTGGTCTCGCCGGCCGGCGAGCGGGTGGTTCCCCTGGCCGACTTCTTCCCCGGTCCCCGCCAGACCGCCGCCCAGGAGGACGAGGTTCTGCTCGCCCTGGAGCTGCCCTCGCCCACCCCTGGCTGCGGCATGGCCTTCCACAAGCTGGGGCGGCGGGCCGCCCTGGATCTGGCCGTGGTGAGCATCGCTGTCAGCCTGGAGCTGGAGCCCGGCGGCGAACGCATCGCCCGCGCCCGGGCTGCGGCCGGCGCGGTGGGGCCCACCCCCTTGCGCCTGCGCCGGGCCGAGGAAGCGCTCACCGGCGCCAAGCCGGGCGAGGAGGCCTTTGCGGCCGCGGCCCGGGTCGCGCTGGAGGAGACCTCGCCCTGGGACGACGTGCGGGCCAGCCGCTGGTACCGCCAGGAGATGATCAAGGTAGTGCTGCCCCGGGTGGCCTGGGCCGCCCTGGAGCGGGCGCAGTCTGGAGGGGCGGCATGAAGCAACGTATCGAGTTCATCCTGAACGGCCACCCCGTGGCGGCCGAGGTGACAAGCAGCCAAACGCTGCTCGCTCTCTTGCGCGAACAGTTCGAACTGACCGGGGCCAAGGAAGGCTGTGGCGTGGGCGAGTGCGGCGCCTGCACGGTCATCGTGGACGGCCTGGCCGTGAACGCCTGCCTCTTCCCCGCCCTGGAGGCCGCCGGCACCCGGGTGGACACGGTGGAAGGTCTGGCCGACGCGGACGGCGGCCTGCATCCCCTGCAGCAGGCCTTTGTGGAGCACGGCGCCATCCAGTGCGGCTTCTGCACGCCGGGCATGGTCATGAGCGCCAAGGCGCTCCTGGACGCCGAACCGGCGCCGGACGAGGGCCAGATACGCACCGCCATCGAAGGCAACCTCTGCCGCTGCACCGGCTACAAGCAAATCGTAATGGCCATACAGGCCGCTGCGGAGAAGATGCGATGAACGAACTCAACTATGTTGGCAAGCGCATCCCCCGATCCGATGCGGCCAGGAAAGTGACTGGCCGGGCGGTGTACATCAACGACCAGAAACGGCCGGGCATGCTGTACGGCGCCATCTTGTATTCGGAACACCCCCACGCCATCATCAAGCACATCGATACCTCCAAGGCCAAGGCCCTGCCCGGGGTGCGCGCGGTCATCACCGCCGAGGACGTACCCGAGATTCCCCTTGGCTTCCTGAAAGACAACCGGCCACTGAAAAAGGACAAGGTGCGCTCCCTGCGCGACGAGGTGGCGGCGGTGGCCGCCATCGACCCGGACATAGCGGCCGAGGCGCTCTCGCTCATCGAGGTGGAGTACGAGCCCCTGCCCGGCGTGTTCACGCCCGAAGAGGCCTTGGCCGAGGGCGCGCCTCTCATCCACGAAACCGACCTCAAGGGCCGTCCCCTGACCAGCAACAAGCTGCGCCTTCCCTGGCGCCTAGTGTGCGGCGACGTGGAAGAGGGCAAGGCCCGGGCCAAGTACACGGTGGAGCACGAGTTCCGCACCACCTTTGTCAACCACTGCTGCCTGGGTGCCAGCGGGGTCATCGCCGAGTTCGACCTGGACAAGAACCTCACCATGTACTCCATCACCCAGATCCCCTACCTGGCCCAGGGCGACTACCTGGAGGCGCTCAAGGCCCTGGGGCTGGGGCGCAGTAAGGTGCGGGTGCTCTGCCAGACCATCGGCGGCGGTTTCGGCTCCAAGCTGGATACCCATTGCTACGAGTTCATCGCCATCCTCCTGGCCTATGCCACCGGCAAGCCGGTGAAGATCCTGTTTTCCCGCGAGGAGGAGTTCCTGGCCCAGCCCACCCGGCAGCCCACCATCACCCGCATCAGCCACGGCTGCGACGAGAACGGCCGCCTCACCTTCCGCGAGGTGCACATGCTGCTGGACAACGGCGCCTACACCAGTTGGGGCGCCACCACCCCCAGCGTGATGATGGTCCCCATCAGCAGCCTCTACCGGGTGCCCAACGTGTTCTACCAGGCGGACATCGCCTACACCAACAACCTCTACTCCCAGGCCTTCCGCGGCTACGGCAACCCCCAGGCCACCTTTGCGGTCGAATCCTCCATGGACCAGTTGGCCGAGGCCGCGGGCATCGACCCGGTGGAGCTGCGGCTCATCAACGCCAACCAGCCCGGCGAGACCACTCCCCAGCGCTTCAAGATCACCTCCTGCGGGCTGAGCGAGTGCATCGAAAAGGTGCGTGACGGCCTGGGCTGGGAGGCCCACCGCCAGGCAAAGGCCAAGGGCGACAACCTAAGCGGCCACAAGGCCCGCGGCATGGGGGTGGCCTCCCTCATCCACGTGGGCGGCGGCGCCCGGGTCTACCGCTCCGACGGCCACGGCATGATCATGAAGCTGGACGACTTCGGCAAGCTCTCGGTCTTCACCGGCGCGGTGGAGATAGGCCAAGGCACTGAAAGCGCCCTGCGCCAGGTGGTGGCCGAGGCGGTGGGGCTGCCCATCGAGGACGTGACCATCGTGGCCCACGACACTGACATCTGTCCCTGGGACGTGGGCACCCACGCCAGCCGCCAGGCCTTCATCGCCTGCAACGCCGCCATCCAGTGCGCCGGCGAGCTGCGGCAAAAGCTCTTCGCCCTGGCCGCCGAGCAGATGGGCGCCCAGGCGGTGGAGCTGGAGATGCGGCAAGGTCTCATCTACCGCAAGGATTCCCAGGACGATGCCGTGCCCCTGGCCAAGGTCCTGCGGCGGGGCCACTTCGCCACCCAGGGCAAAATGATCATGGCCGAGACCTTCTACGACCCGCCCAACGAAATGCTGGACAAGGAGATGAAAGGCAATCTCTCCTGCGCCTGGGCCTTTGGCTGTCACGGGGTGGAGGTGGAGGTGGACACCCAGACCGGCCAGGTGCGGGTGCTCAACTACCAGGCCGCCCACGACGTGGGCACCGCCCTCAATCCCATGCTCATCGAGGGGCAGATATACGGGGCCGCGGTCATGGGCACCGGCTATGCCCTCACCGAGGAGCTGAAGCTGGAAAAGGGCCGGGTGGTGAACGGCAACTTCACCGACTACAAGCTGCTCACCGCCAAGGATCAAGTGCCGGTCACCCCCATCATCGTGGAGACCTATGACCCGGCCGGCCCCTACGGCGCCAAGGGTATCGGCGAGCCCGGCTGCGTGCCTTCGGCCCCGGCCATTGCCAATGCCATCTATGACGCAGTTGGCATCCGCCTCAGCGAGCTGCCCATGACACCCGAGCGGGTGCTCAAGGCACTGAAAGAGAAGAACGCTGGCTAAGCAGGTCCAGGGGAACCCTTTTGGTGCGCCAGGAGGGTTCCCCTGGTTTTTTGAGCCCTGTCTGGGGTGCCGGGTTGAGGGGCGTTTGGTTGACAGGTTTCAGCCCCCTTATTAGAATCATCTGTATACCGTATACTATTATTTTGTTGCCCGGCACCCCCAATTCAGCCCCGCAACCAAGCATGAGGTAAAGGTGCCCCCCAAGAAAAAAGCAGATCCGCCCGAGCCCCTGGCCCCCTTCCGCATCTCCGAGGAACCGCTCTACATCCCGGTGGGTGCGGAGATCGAGGTATTCCGCGCCGCCGCGGCCCGGCGCCTGCCCGTGCTGCTCAAGGGCCCCACCGGCTGCGGCAAGACCCGCTTCCTGCGCCACATGGCCTATGAACTCAAACGGCCCCTGATCACCGTGGCCTGCCACGAGGACCTTTCCGGCGCCGACCTGGTGGGCCGCTTTCTCATCCAGGACGGCGACACGGTGTGGCAGGACGGGCCGCTCACCCTGGCCGCCCGTTTCGGCGCCATCTGCTATCTGGACGAGGTGGTGGAGGCACGCAAGGATACGGTGGTGCTCATCCACCCCCTCACCGACGACCGGCGCCAGCTTCCCCTGGATAAGCTGGGCACCGTGCTCTCGGCCCATCCCGACTTCCTCCTGGTGGTGTCCTACAACCCTGGCTACCAGTCGCTCCTCAAGGAGATGAAGCCCTCCACCCGCCAGCGCTTCGTGGCGCTCAGCTTTGACTTTCCCCCGCCCGAGGTGGAGCGCCGGGTGATCGTGGCGGAAAGCGGGGTAGCCCAGGATATCGCCGCCCACCTGGTGGAGCTGGCCGGCCGCGCCCGGGGCCTCATCGAGTACGGCCTCAGCGAGGGTGTGTCCACCCGCTTGCTGGTCTACGCGGCCCAGCTCATTGCCCAGGGCATGCGCCCCCACCTGGCCTGCCTCAGCGCCTTGGTGGGGCCGGCCACCGATGACCCTGATCTCACGCGCAGCCTGATCGAGCTGGTGACCGACCACTTCCCGCCGGAAGAGTAGCCATGCCCCCCCGCGGCAATCCAACCGATCTGGCCGCGGAGTTGGCCGGGCTGGGGCTGCCCCCCCGTCAAGTGGAAGCCCTGCGGCCCGACCTGGAGGCGCTCCCCGCCCCTGCCCAAGGCGCCGCCCTGGAGCTGGCCCGGCGGCTGGGGCCACGCGCCGGCGAGGCCCTGCGCGCCGCGGCCGACACCCTCCCCCGCCTGGCCGACCATTCCCAGGCCCTGGATCTGCTACGCCGGTCTGATCCCGGCCAGGCCTTGGCCACCTTGCGCGCCCTGCCCGAGTTGGAAAGCGCCCTGGGATCAAAGAACCTGGCCCTGTGGCTGAGGCTGGTCCAGGACCGCGCCCCAGGCGAGCAAGCCGATCTGGTTCAGCGTGGGCCCGGCCTCCTGGCCAGCCTGGGCGGCCAGGCGGCGGCGCGGCTGGGCCTTGTCCTGGCCGCGGCCCTCAGCCAAGAGCGCGGCCACAGTCTCCTGGCCGACCTGCGGCTGGTGCGGCACGCGGTGCAGGGACACCGCCGCCCCCGCCTGGTGCTGGGCCTGGCCTACCGCCTGGCCCGCCGGTCACCGGCCGCGGCCCGCTACTTCCTGGAAAACCTACGCCAAGGCCCGGCCGCCTACCTGCGCCTGGACCAGCTCTGCCGCTGGGTCTTGGCGGGGCTCCGCTGGGAACGCCTGGGGTCGGGCTTCTTTGCCCCCCGTTCGCTGGCCGGCCTGGCCGCGGCCGACGAGTTGAGCGGAGGCCTGAGCCTGGAGCGGCTCTTTTCCTGGCTGGCACCCTATGCCTCCCTGCACGCCGGCCGCGACCTGAAGCTGCGGGCAAGGGACCGGGAGCCCAGCCTGCCCCACCTGGACCTGGAGAACCCCCAGGTGCTCACCCTGCCTTATCGCCTGGGCCCCGAGGTGGCGCGGCCCCTTTCCGTGGCCCGGGCCCTGGCCTCGCTTGGCGCCCGGGCCCGGCGGCTGGGGCTGCACGAGCTGGCCCCGCAGCAGGTGCGCGGCCTGCTCAAGGAGCTGGAGCGCTCCGCCCCGGCCCTGCAGGAGCTGGCCCCGCCGGCGCTGTTCTGCGCGGGCTTTCCCGCCCCTATCCTGGCCGCCACCGTGTTGGCCTTGGTGGTGGAAACCAGGATCAGGGTCGAACTGGAGGCGCGGCTCCCCGGCCTGGCCCGGGACTTCGCGGCATTGGACCGGCTCCGCCAGGAATCCCCCCCGCCCTGGCCCGCCCTGGAGCCGGCCGAACGGGTGCTGGGGCTGATCACCTTGGTCCTGGCCGGGGGCGGCAAACCCGCCCAGGTGCTGCCCGGTGATTTCGAGCTGGCCGTGGAGCTGGCCGGGCGCATCCAGTCCCAGGCCCGCGGGCGCGGCGCCCTGGAGTTGCTGGAGTTGGCTGCCCAGGTCTACGCGGGCCTGCCCCCGGCCACGGCAGCCCCGGCCCAGCGCCTGCCCCACCCCGCCGCAGCCGGCAGCCCAAGCCCGGGCGGCCCGCACCAGGCCGAACCCGAACCCGGACCCAACACCCCGCTTTCCACCAAGAACGGCCCCAGCCCGGAGGGTGGCCCCCAACCCTGGAACCTGGCGGCCCAGGCAGAGAAGGAACCCCGCCTGGCCGAGTACCACTACCCGGAGTGGGATCCCCAACTGGGCCGCCTGGCCGCGGGGCGGGCCAAGGTGATCGAGCGGCCCGCACCAGACGGGGACGCCAGGGAGCTGCAAGCGGTGCTGGCCAAGGAGGCGCACTTGGCCAAGTCCCTGGAGCGTGCCTTCCTCACCCTGGCTCCCAGCCAGCCGGCCTGGAGCGGCCGGAGTGCCGACGGCCCGGAGCTGGACCTGGACGCCCTGGTGGCCGAGCGGGCCGAGGCGCGGGCCGGCTTCTGCCCCCAAGGACTGGTGCACCGCCGCCGCCAGCCCCGCCTGCGCCAGGTTTCCTGCGGGGTACTCTGGGACGTGTCCGGCTCCACCCGCCGCAACCTGGAGCGCCGCCAGCAGGGCCGCGAGGTGGTGGAAGCGGCCCGCGAGGCCCTGGCCTTGTTCGGCCGGGCGCTCAGCGCGGCAGGTGACGAGTTCGCCCTCTGGGCCTACTCGGGAGTGGGCCCCCAGCGGGTGGATTTCTATCCTCTGAAAGATTTCGGCGAAACCTTGGGGGGACAAGTGCTGGAGCGCCTGGCCGGGATGAAGCCCCTGGCCCAGAACCGGGACGGCGCGGCCATACGCCACGCCACCCGGCTCCTGGCCAGCCGCCCCTCGCGCCAGCGGCTGCTCATCATCATCACCGACGGCCGGCCGGACGACTATGCCTATGGCCCCGAGGTGGCCGGCCGCGATCTGGCCCTGGCGCTCAGCGCGGCCCGGGCCGCCGGGGTGCGGCCGGTGGCGGTGCTCTTGACTCCCGAGGGCCGCCGGCCCCATCAAGCCTATGGCCAGGTACCCCACCTCATCTTGCGCGAGCTGGAGGGGCTGGCCCGCTGGCTGCCCCGGCTGTACCGGAGGCTTACCACGTGAAACGGCGCGCGGCTCCTCAAGCACCTGGGCCGGACGCCAGATGCGATGTGCGCCGGCTGTATCGCATGCCATCATAGCAACAGGGAGTGAAGCATGACCTCGACCAATCACGGCAATCCCCAGGCAAGCGGCCCGAAGCAGCCCTCCCTGCGCGGGCTGGTGGTCCTCATCCGCGGGGCGGGGGAGCTGGCCTCGGGCGTGGCTCACCGGCTGGCCCGCTCCGGCTTCCGCCTGTTCCTCACTGAAGCGCCCGCGCCCCTGGCCGTGCGCCGCGCGGTGAGCTTTTGCGAGGCAGTACACGACGGCGCCAAGACCGTGGAGGGCCTCACCGCCAGGCTCATCCAGCAGCCCGGCCAGGCTGCGGAGCTGTGGGCAAGGGGCGAGCTGCCGGTCATGGTGGACCCCGACCTGAGCTGCCTCGACCAGGTTCGGCCCGCGGTGATCGTGGACGCGCTCCTGGCCAAGCGCAACACCGGCCTCAAGCGGGGCATGGCCCCGCTCACCATTGGCCTGGGGCCGGGCTTCCGGGCCCCGGAGGAAGTGGACCTGGCCATTGAAACCAACCGGGGCCACAACCTGGGCCGGCTCATCTACCACGGCGAGCCCGAGGCCAACACCGGCGTGCCGGGCGACATCGCGGGCTACACCCACGAGCGGGTGCTGCGCTCGCCGGCAGACGGCGTATTCGAAACCGCGCACAAGCTGGGCGACCGGGTGGCTGCCGGCGACACGGTGGCCCAGGTGGCCGGCCAGCCGGTGGTGGCCCAGATAGGCGGCGTGCTGCGGGGGCTGATCCGGCCCGGCGCCCAGGTGCGGGCCGGCCTGAAGGTGGGCGATGTGGACCCGCGGGGCAAAATCGAATATCTTGACACCATCAGCGAAAAAGCCAGGGCCATCGGCGGCTCGGTGCTGGAGGGTATCCTGGCCGCCTTCAACCGCTAGAGGCTCGGGAGGGTTTTGGTCATGAACGACATCTTCCGCCTGGTACACCAGGAGCTGGCCCAGGGGCGCGACCTGTGCCTGGCCACCATTGTCAACCAGATCGGCTCCGCTCCCCGGGCCATGGGCGCCAGCTTCCTGGTGCGCGCCGACGGCTCCATCCAGGGCACCATCGGCGGCGGGCGCCTGGAGGCCGAGGTGATCGAAGCGGCCCGCGAGGCGCTGGCGGGCCGGGAGTCGCGGCTCATGCACTTCCGCCTCAAGGGCACCGAGGTGGCCCGCACCGACATGCTCTGCGGCGGTGACGTGGACGTGTACCTGGAGCCGGTGCTGGCCGGCGACCAGTCTGCCCAACGAATCTTCGGCGCCGCCGCCCGGGTGCTGGCCCGGGGCGGGCGGGCGCTGATGGTCACGCCCATCCTGCCCGGACCACACGACAGCCTGGCCGGGCGCAAACTCCTGGTGGTGGAGGGGGAGGCGCCAGTGGGAGGCGTGGACCTGCTGCCCAACCTGGCCGCGGACCTGACCGCCGACCTGGAGGAACTGCTGAGCCGGGGCCGGCCCGGCCTTTGGATGCAGGAACAGGCCGGCGGCGGCAAGCTGGATTGCTTCCTGGAGCCCATTGCCAGCGCGCCGGTGGTCTATCTCTTTGGCGGAGGCCACGTGAGCCTGCAACTGGCCAGCCTGGTCAAGCTGGTGGGCTTCAAGCTGGTGGTCATCGACGACCGGCCGGAGTTCGCCAATGAGCAGCGCTTTGCCATGGCCGACGAGGTGTGGGTGCGGGACTTCGAGAACGTGCTCGACGGGGTGGAACTGGGTTCCGAGGCCTACGTGGTGATCATCACCCGGGGCCACGTGTTCGACAAGGAGGTGCTGGCCCAGGCCTTGCGGAAGCCCCTCGCCTACCTGGGCATGATCGGCTCCCGCCGCAAGCGGGAGGTAATCTACCGCGCTTTGCTGGAGGAGGGTTTCACGCGGGAGGATTTGGCCCGGGTGCACTCGCCCATCGGCCTGGACATCGGGGCGGAGACGCCAGAGGAGATAGCGCTCAGCATCGCAGCCGAGCTGGTGCAGGAGCGCGCCCGGCGCCACCCCAAGCGCGGCCACGGCCCGGGGGTGTAAGGCCCCCTGGCCCTGGCCCGCGCCCTCCAACCCATTACGCCGTCGCGCACTCTTCCTGATGGCTAAAAAGGCTATGTGTCTTTGTAAGCTCTTGTTATACTAAAAAAGTCGGGTCCAGAACCGCCTGTCCCTAGCTTGCCTGGCGCCTCCTCTTGCAAGGAGATGGTGCGGGCCCGCAATCGACCCAAGGAGAAAAACCATTCGCCGGGCAAGCCCATGTTGATGCCTGCCGTGTCCTTCAACCTGAGCCTGTAGTCATGAACGCCAGGGATGAGGAAACGCGGCTCAGGCCACTGCCTCCGTAGCCCCGCCCCCCAGCCAACCCGCCATCAGCGGGGGAGGAAAGTGCGCCCAGCCCCAAACCAGCGTTCAAGGCTCCAGGTCATCCGCCAGCAAGAGGATGGACATGGAACTGGAGAGCCTAGCAGCAGACCTGAGCGGTAACGGCCAACTGGACATCGCCCCCAGGACCAACCTCCTGGTCCAAATCGAGGCCGTAGAGGGCAATCTACGCAGCCAGTTGGTGGGGGTGGTGGGCGAAAGTCACGTGGTCATCACCATGCCCCGCTCCAACCTCAGAATCGACCACAACCTGTTTCACGACAAGCACATCATCGTGCGCTACCTCAACCAGGGCGCCCTGTACAGCTTTCAGAGCCAGATACTCGACACCATCACCAGGCCGGTGCCCCTGATGTTTCTCCGCTTTCCCCGGGTGGTTTCCCGCCAGGACTTGCGCCGCCACAAGCGGGTGGATTGCTTTCTGCCTTCCAGCGCCGAGTTGAGCGGCCGTGCTTCCAATGGCTTCATCGTGAATATCAGCCGCGGGGGCTGCCTGTTCGTCACCAGCAAAAAGAATGGCAGCAGTTTCGGCGCGGTGCCCGAAGGAGCCAAGCTGGGGCTGTCCTTCAAAATGATAGCAAACCAGAACCAAGGCGCCGCCCAGGCGGTGATCCGTTCCAAGGGCGAAAAGCAAGAGATGATGCTGCTGGGACTGGAATTCGAGCAAATCGATCCCGTGGTTCAAGCGGAAATAGACACCTTTGTGACCACGGTGGATCAGCTCCGTTCTGTTTGCAGCGAATAAGGGCCTTCATGCAAGTGTCTGCGGCTCACACCTCGCATCCTGCCCCTACCCCCCAGTGGTCCTCCCTCACTGCGGTGGAGGTAGAGGACTCCCTGTTCCAGGGCGTGAAGGACAAGGTGGCCATACCCCTGGAAACGGTGGCCCACCTGGCCAGAGCGCCTTCGGCAATGTATCTGCCCAAGCTGAACAAACACACGGGCGGCCTCGATTTCATCAGGCTGATGCCGGCCGGCGCACCGGTTTCGGCCAGGATCGTGGAGATCATCCGCAAGCTGGGGCTGGAGGAAGTCTACGTGCCCAGCCAGCGGCTGGATGCCGTGGTCCAGCTCAGCCAGGAAGCGGCCAGGCAGATGATCGAGGACGCGGAGGTGCCTACCAAGGCCAAGGCCAAGCTGTTGCACGAGCACGCCAAGCTGCTGGCCACCATGGCTCTCCAGGAGAAGATACCCGAGGCCAGCATACCCCAGGCCAGCGCCTACGTGGAGCTGGCAGCGGATTTCGTGCGTAAGGTGCCCGACGCCATGGGCAACCTGGCCCAGATGCTGACCCTGGATTACAGCCTCTACGCCCACTCGGTCAACGTGTGCCTCTTTGCCCTGTGCTTCAGCACCTACATCAAGCTGAACAGGGAGGAAACCCATAGCCTGGCCCTGGGAGCGCTGTTCCACGACATCGGCAAAATCCGTATCACCCCCCGGGTGCTCCAGAAACCTGGCCCCTTGGGCGCCGACGAGTGGCTCCTGTTGCGCAAGCACACGTCCTATGGCTATGAGATGCTGAAGAAGTATCCGGATTTCCCCGGGCTGGGCCTCTCCACGGTATTGCACCACCACGAGAACATGGACGGCAGCGGCTACCCAGCGGGCCTGAAGGAAAATGAACTGCCCATCACCAGCCGCATATCCAAGATA
This sequence comes from uncultured Desulfarculaceae bacterium, assembly GCA_964620595.1. Lineage (GTDB taxonomy): Bacteria > Desulfobacterota > Desulfarculia > Desulfarculales > Desulfarculaceae > Desulfocarbo. The sequence goes on from CAZUHP010000005.1 coordinate 25,713, forward strand.
CTGGATTGCTACGACGCCATCACCTCCACCCGCTGCTACAAGCCCGCGGTCTCCGGCTTCGAGGCCATCCAGATCATGTACCATGAAATGTCCAACCAGCTCTCCCAGGACCTGCTCACCCAGTTCATCAAGTTCCTGGGCTTCCTGGGCCGCAAGGCGGGGCGCAAAGGCTCGCCCCCCACCAACCTACGGGCCCTGAGCCACTAGGGGGGGCAAGAGGCCGGGCCGGCCCTCAGGCAGCCTGATGAACGGCGCGCAAGGCAAAGCCCCGCCGGCCTTTGATGGCGGCGGGGCCTTTTGCGCGTTCAGGCGTTGACCAGGCGCTCAGTCCCACTGGCGGCGGTCGTCGATCACCTTGCAGCCTTCGGGCAGGGTGCCGGGCGAGATGAAGTCCACCTGGCCGCTGACCCTGAGCACCTCCTTCATGGCCGCCTCGATCTTGCCCTTGAGTTCGTCGCTGGCAGCGCCGGGGTCCTTGAGTTCACAGACCAAGGTCATCAGGTCCTGGTGCCCCTGGCGGGTGACCACCAGTTGGTAGGCCGCCACCACCGGGAATTTGGCCGCCACCTGCTGCACGCCGCCGGGATGCACGAACATGCCCTTGATCTTGGTCACCTGGTCCACCCGGCCCATGATGCGAGTGAGCTTGGGCGCGGTGCGGCCGCAGGCGCATTCCCCGGTGATGTAGGAAGAAAGGTCTCCAGTGCCGAAGCGGATCAGGGGATAGCTCTTGTTGAAGACCGTGGCCACCACCTCGCCGGGCTCTCCCTCGCCCACCGGCTGGCCGGTCTCCGGGTCCACCACCTCCACCAGGCAATCCGAGGCAAAGTGCATGCCGCCCAGGTGGTAACACTCGTAGCTCAAGCAGCCCACGTCGGCGGTGCCGTAGCTCTGGCGGATGATCATGCCCAGGCGCTCCTCCAGGGAGGCCCGCAGGCTCTCGGGCAACATCTCCGCCGCCACGAAGGCCACTTGCAGGTTCAGGTCCTTCTGGAGGTCAAGGCCCATGGCCTCGGCCTTGTCGGCCAGGGCGGCCAAGAAGCTGGGAGTCCCCAGGTAGCCCTGCACCTGCAGGTCCTTGAGGGTCTGCACCTGTATCTCGGTGTTGCCCACGCCGGTGGGCACCGACAGGCAACCCAACTGGTGCAGGCTCTCGTCCAGCATGAAGGCGAAAGGCACCATGTTGAAGTTGAACGTCACCTGGGCGAGATCTCCCTTGCGGAAGCCCGCGGCGTAAAAGGATTGGGCCCAGCGGGTGTCTTCGTACACCGCCTCGCAGGGTTCATAGATGGGACCGGGCGAGACATAGACGCGCCGCAATGCCTCCATGCCCTCGCCGCACCAGCCGCCAAAGGGCAGGTCTTGGCGTTGCTTTTCCACCAGTGCCGCCTTTTCGGTGACAGGAATCCCAGCCAAATCGGCCACGCCCTTGATGTCGCCCGGCTGGGCGCCCACCTCCTGCATGATGCTCCGAAAAGCCGGCGCGTGCTCATAGGCGTGGGCCACGATTTCGGCCACCTTGCGGTCCAGGTACTGGGCCCGGTCTTCCGGGCTCATGGTTTCCAACTCGGGCAGGAAGTAGCCGCTGGTGCGGTCCTTGTCAGGCATTATCCCCTCCAAACAAAACCACCGGCCGGCGCGGTCGCCCTTTTCGGCGTCCGGCTGCCCGCCGGCGGCCGTCTCCGGCCGGATGCCGGGGTGCTAGGTGAGCCAGCGCTTGCGTCTCTTATAGTGCTTCACATCGCGGTAGGAACGCTTGGTGCCCATTTCGGTGAGCCCCAGGTAGAACTGCTTCACGTCCTCGTTGTTCTTGAGCTTCTCGGTGGTGTCGTCCAGGACGATCTTGCCGTTTTCCATGATATAGCCATGGTCGGCGATGTTGAGCGCCATGCGGGCATTCTGCTCCACCAAAAGGATGGTGGTGCCCAGCTCCTTGTTCAGCTTCACGATGATCTCGAATATCTCGCTGACCAGCAGCGGGCTCAAACCCAGGCTGGGCTCATCCAGCATCATGAGCTTGGGGCGGGCCATCATGCCGCGGCCAATGACCAGCATCTGCTGCTCGCCACCGGAAAGATAGCCGGCCAAGCCGTTCTCGCGCTCCTTGAGCCGCGGGAAGTAATGGTAGACCTGTTCGATGCGTTCTTCCAGTTCGCTGCGGGAGCATTTCTGGGTGTGAGCCGCGGCCACCAGGTTTTCCCTGGCCGTGAGGTCCTCGAACACCCGGCGGCCCTCCATTACTTGGAAGATGCCAAGCTTGACGATGTTTTCGGGATCCATGCCGTTGATCTTGACCCCGTCGAACTCGATGGTCCCGTCGGTGACCTCGCCCTCCTCGGTCTTCAGAAGGCCGCTGATGGCCTTTAACGTGGTGGTCTTGCCCGCGCCGTTGGCGCCCAGGACCGCCACGATCTGACCTTTCTCCACGGTGAGCGACATTCCTTTGAGCACCAGGATGACGTCGTCGTAGATCACCTCGATGTTGTTCACCGATAGAAGCGTCATAAATCGTCCCTTTGTTGGGGTGCGGGCGGGAGCGGCCCGGAGGCCGCCCCCCGCCCGGTTATAGCTGCTACCAGCCGATGTACTTGGCCTGGCGCGGGAACTTGACGTTCTTGATGATGTAAATCTTGCCGTCCTTGATGCCACCAATGGCCATCGAGGTGTTGGGCCGATGGTCGGTGGGGGTGTAAGTGATGGGCGCGGTGAGCCCGCCGGTGTTGAAGTCCTTCAAGGTCTCCAGGGCGGCCTTGAGGCCCGGGCCGTTCAGCTTGCCCGCCTTCTTGGCGCGCTTGAGGCCCTCGACCATGACCATGACCGACACCCAGGACTTGACATAGTGCAGGGTGTGCTTCTTGCCGCCGGTGGAGGCCACCACCGCCTTCATGCCGGGCACGTCCGCGCCAAAGGGCGCCACGGGCAGCATACCGAAGGCACGGCCTTCCGCCGCCTTGCCGGCCAGCTTGGGCAGGTTCTCGTCATAGCCCCAGCAGTTGATCATGAACTTGGTCTTGAGGCCCAGCTTGGCCGCGTCCTTGATGATGACCGCGGTGGAGGGCGTGGTGCCGCCGATCCAGGCGAAGTCGGGGTTGAACTTCTTCATGTGCAGGAGCTGGCTGGTGGCGTCGATGGCCCGGAGGCCCACGATCTCGTCAGGGCCCACCTTCAGGCCCAGCACCTTGGCGTAGTCCTTGCCGGCCGGGATGGGATTCTTGCCATAGGGGTGGTCAGGATAGATGAAGACGATCTTCTTGGCCCCCTGCTCCTTGGCATAGATCAAAGCCAGGCGGATGGCGGTGCTGTAGGAGGTGCCGATGAAGAAGTTGTAGGGTGTCTTCTTGGGATCGGTGAGGTGGCCGTCATAGCTGGCCGACAAGTAGACGATCTTGTCCTTGGTGATCAGGGGCCGCAGGGCGTTGGTGTCGCCGGTGCCCCAGCCCTGGATCACGAAGACCTTGTCCACGTCCTTGTACTTCTTGTACAGGGACACGGCCTCGGGAATCTTGTAGGCATAGTCGTTGGAAATGAGATTCAACATGGTGCCGTTGATGCCGCCCTTGTCGTTCCAGTACTTGGTGGCGGCCACGGCGCCTTTCTGGTAGTCCGCGCCCACTGCGGCAGTGGGGCCGGTCTGGTCGAAGATACCTCCCACCTTGATAACATCCTTGGCCATGGCCAAGGGGGCCAGGGCCAGGCACAGCGCCGCAGCCACGGCCACGATCATCAAAACCTTTTTCATAGACCTCTCCCTTTCAGTGTGTTTCCTCCCATTACACAGGGCCGGCAACCGCCCGCCTCTGGCAACCTTCCTGACCTGCCTGCCGCCGTCTTCCGCCCCCCTCCTTCCACCGGTTTCAGGCAGGAGCAAAACTTTGGTCTCTCAATCCTCTCCGCGCCAGATATTTGATTCTCTTCCCCGCTCTCGGCCCGGGTCAATAGGAGAATGGCCACAGTTTCCAGTAGGCCCGGATGGTGTGCCAGCGCGCGGCCATGCCATCGGGCTCGAAGATCAGGAACAGGATCACCACCATGCCGAAGACCAGCTCCCGCAGGGAGGAGAATATGCCCGAGATGTTGGGGAACACCCCGCTCAGGGCCTCGGTGGGGAGACGCAAGATCTCGGGCAGCACCACCATGAAGATGACTCCGAAGATGGAGCCCAGCACGTGGCCCAGGCCGCCCACGATGACCATGGCCAGGTACTGCACGCTGAGCCACATGGTGAAGTGCTCGTCGCTGATGATGGTGATGTAGAAGGCCCAGAGGCCGCCGGAGATGCCCACCATGAAAGAGCTGATGCCAAAGGACAGGATGCGGTACTTGAACAGGTTGACTCCTATCACCTCGGCGGCCAGGTAGCGGTCGCGCACCGCCACGAAGGCCCGGCCGGTGCGGGTCCGGCTGAGGTTCTTCAGGTACATGGTGGCGCCGGCCGCGAACAAGAGGCCCAGGTAGTAGAAGTTGAAGTCGTTGTCGAAATGCAGGCCCAGGAAGCTGGCCGGCTCCACGATGAGGCCGCTGGAGCCACCGGTGAGCGATTCCCAGTTGCGCATGGCGTAGATCAGGATGAACTGGGCCGCCATGGTGGCGATGGCCAGATACAGGCCCTTCAGCCGGAGGGAGGGGATGCCGAAGATCATACCCACCGCCGCGGTCATGACCCCGGCCGCGGGCAGCGCCGCCCAGAAGGGCACGCCCAGGTTGGCCAGGATACCGGCGGTGTAGGCCCCCACACCCATGAAGGCACCGTGGCCCAGGGATATCTGGCCGGTGTAGCCGGTCAGGAGGTTGAGGCCATGGGCACCCACGATGTAGATGAACACCAGGTTGAAGATGTTCAAGGTGTTCATGCCGAGGGCCTCGCTCACCGCTTGGGCATATAACGGATAGGTGAGCAGAAACAGCCCCAGCACCACCATCCAGGACTTCAGCCACACGGTCTTGAAGATGGCATCGTCTTTTTCGTAGCTGGAGAAGAAAAGTCCGCAGGGCATATCACCTCTCCCTTTAAGCTAGACCCGCTCGATTTCCTCTATGCCGAACAGACCGTATGGTTTGATCATAAGGATCACGATCAGCACAATGAAGGGGGCAATCTCCTTGACGCCGCCTCCCAGGTATACATCGAGGTAGGAGCCCATGATGTTCTCCAACACCCCGATGGTGAGCCCGCCGATAATGGCGCCGCCGATGGACTCCAGGCCACCCAGGATAACGGCGGGGAACACCTTCAGGCCAAAGTCGCTCAAGGTGATGTTCACGCCGTTGATGTTGCCCACCAGGATGCCGCCCACGGCCGAAACCAGGGCACCGATGGACCAGCTTATGGCAAACACGCGCTTGACGCTGATGCCCATGCTCTGGGCCACCTGCTGGTCATTGGCCACCGCGCGCATGGAGATGCCCACCCGGGTGAACTTGAAGAAGGCAGCGAAGATGGCCAAGAACAAAAAGGCAAAGCCCACGGTCCACAGATAGACCTCGGAAACCCGCACTACTCCCCATTCTAGCGCTTTCTGGCTGAAGATAGGCGGATTGAAGATCCGGATCTGGGTGGACCAGAGGATGGTGACCAAGGCCTTGAGCACCGCGGCCAGGGCGATGGTGATCATGATAACGCTGATGATGGGCTCGCCGATCATGGGGCGCAGGATGAGCCGCTCCAGAACGATGCCCATGCACACCGCGATGATCATGGTTATGAAAAAGGCCAGCACGATGGGCAGGCCCAGGTCGGTGTAGAGCCACAGGCACACATACCCTCCCACCAGCACGAACTCGCCCTGGGCGAAGTTGATGATGCTGGTGGACTTGTAGATGAGGGCAAAGCCCATGGCCACCAAGGCGTACACCGACCCGATAACCAAGCCGGTCACGATTAGCTGCAGAATTTCTTGCATTCGCCCTCTCTCTCCCGCCGTGTCTTGAAGGCCGCCTCAGCCCCCCTGGGCCTTGTCCGTCCCTTTGTCCCCCCGCTCCCCGCTCCCGCGCTACCGCGCTCCCTGCCTCCGGCTCCCTCGTGCCGCCCCCCGTCGCCCCCCCGTCGCCGCTTCCAGCAGCCCCCCTTGGTGAGGGCGGGGCGCTAGGTTCCTAGTGGACCGGCTTCCAGAACTGCCACCACTTGCGCTCGGCCTCCAGGGCGTACTGGTCCAGGGGCTTCATCTTGCGGATGTGCAGGTCGGTGATGATGGTGGCGGTCTTGCCGTCCTGGTATTGGATCTCGCTCTCCACGTGCACCTCGGTGGCGTCGGTATAGAGCGCCTCTATCTCCTTGGCGTAGCGCTCGGCGATGAAACGGCGCCGGAGTTTGCGGGTGCGGGTCAGCTCGCCGTCGTCCGGGTCGAACTCCTTGTAGAGCAGCAGGAACTTGTGGATGCGGGCCGCCTCGGGCAGGGCGCGGTTCACCCGCACCATTTCCTTTTCAATCAGGTCATAGACCTCGGGCTTGCTGGCCAGGTCGGTGTAGGTGGTGTAGCCGATGCGGTGGTCCTCGGCCCATTTGCCGGTGTGCTTGTAGTCGATGCAGATCATGGCGGTGACGTACTCCCGCTCATGACCCAACACGCAGGCTTCTACAATGTAGGGGCAGAACTTGAGCTTGTTCTCGATGAACATGGGGGAGAAGCGCGCGCCCGAGGTGAGCTGCATCAGGTCCTTGACCCGGTCGATGCACACCAACTGCTCGCCCTCGGTGATGTAGCCCGCGTCGCCCGAATGGAGCCAGCCGTCCACGATGGTCTCTCGGGTGGCCTCCTCGTTTTTGAGGTAGCCCAAAAAGAGGGCGGGGGAACGGCTGATTATCTCGCCGGTGCCTTCGGGGTCCGGCTCGAAGATCTTGACCTCGGTTTCGGGGATGGGCTGCCCCACGGAGTTGAAGTCCACGTTGTCGGCCCGGTGGATGCAGGAGATGCCGCTGATCTCGGTCTGGCCGTAGATCTGCTTCAGGTTCACGCCGCAGGCATGGAAGAAGCGGAATACGTCCGGGCCCAGGGCGGCGCCGCCGGTGGAGGCGCTGCGGATGTGGCTGAAGCCCAGGCGGTCCTTGAGGGCACGGAAGAGAAGTACATAGCTTATGGCGTACATGATCTTCCAGCCCAGGGGCGGGGTCTGCTTCTCGAAATGGAAGTCTGCCATCTGGTAGCCGATGGGCATGCACAGCCGGTAGATGAAACGCTTGAACCAGCTTGCGTCCATGTGCTTGACGATGACCGAGCGGGCGAGCTGCTCCCACACCCGTGGGGGGCTGAACACCACGTTGGGGCCTATCTCGTAGAGGTCGCTCATGGCCGTCTCGGGCTCCTCGGGGAAGTTCACCGTGAAACCAACGGCCAGGGCGGTGGAGACGCTCATCATCTGCTCGCCGATCCAGGGCAGCGGCAGGAAGGAGACGAACTCGTCGTCCTCGTGCTTGGGGTCCACCTGGGCCAGGTTCAAGGCCATCTTGAGCATGTTGGTGTGGGTGAGCAGCGAGCCCTTGGGCTTGCCGGTGGTGCCCGAGGTATAGGCGATGAGCGCGACGTCACTTTCCTTGAGCCGGGCGATGGAGTTTTCGAAGTAGCCCGGGTTTTCCTTTTCGAACTGGCGGCCCAGCTCCTCCACCTCGGGGAAGTAGATGAGGAGGGGGTCGTCGTAGTCCCGCATGCCCTTGGGGTCGGTGTAGATTATCTTCTTGAGGCGGGGCAGTTCCTCCTTCATGTCCAGGACCTTGTCGGTCTGCTCCTGGTCCTCGGCCACTACGAACTTGGCCTCGGAGTGGTCGATGACGTAGGCCACCTCGGTGAGGATGGAGTCCTGGTAGATGCCCAGGGGCTGGCCCTTCAGGGACTGGGCGGCCAACTCGGCGTAGACCCATTCGGGCCGGTTGTCGCCGATGATGGCCAGGGAGTCGTCGTCCTGGAAGCCCAGGACGACCAGGCCCAGGGCGAAGTACTTGACGTGTTCATAGTACTGGCGCCAGGTGACGTCCTGCCAGATGCCGAACTCCTTCTCCCTGAGGGCGACCTTCTTGTCTCCCCACTTCTCGGCGTTTCGTTTCAACAGCGCCGGCATGGTGGCGCCACCGATATCTACCCCCGGCTCCGCAGCTTTGAGATAGGTCAAGGGCACTATGAAGCTCCTTACAGACAGAAGGGTGGCGGGACTCCTACAGCCCCAACTTGGAGTGGGCGGCAGCCTCGGACCCCAAGTACGCCTCGATGACGTGGGGGTTGGCGCTCACCTCCTGGGGCGTGCCCTCGGCGATCTTGGTGCCGAAGTCCAGCACCACCACACGATCGCTGATATCCATGACTACTCCCATGTCATGCTCTATGAGGACCACAGTCACGCCCCACTCCTCGTTCACGTCCAGGATGAAGCGGGCCATGTCCTCGGTCTCTTCCAGGTTCATACCCGCCATGGGCTCATCCAGGAGCAGGAGTTTGGGTTTCATGGCCAGGGCTCGGGCCAATTCCACCCGCTTCTGCAGGCCGTAGGGTAGGGTGCCCACCACCTGCTTGCGGATGGCTTCTATCTCCAACAGGTCTATGATACGCTCCTCGATCTCGGTGCGTACCCGGATCTCCTCTTTTTTGGCCTTGCCCAGGTAGATGCCTCCGGAGATGAAGCCGCTCTTCATGTGCACGTGGTGACCCAACTTGATGTTGTCGATCACCGTCATGCCCTTGAACAGCTCGATGTTCTGGAAGCTGCGGGCAATGCCCAGGGCGGCCACCCGGTGAGTGGACACCTTGGAGATATCCCGGCCTTCAAAGATGATGCGGCCGCGATAGGGCTGGTAGAAGCGGCAGATGCAGTTGAGGATGCAGGTCTTGCCCGCGCCATTTGGTCCGATGATGGCCTGGATGTGGCCTTTTTGTACGTTGAAGCTCACGCCGGACAAGGCGTTGAGCCCACCGAACCTCAGGTGCAAATCCTCCACTTGCAGCAGGGGCTGCTCTGCGGGCCCGGACTGGTCGCCGGTGTCACTACGCGAAACGTCCGCGGACATAGCTCCTCCCTGGCTCGTCCAAGCACAGTCACCGACCCACATCCGCTAGGGGGGCCTTTGATCGCGCATTGAGCAAGGTTTGACAGCAGTACAATTTTATTATTAGGGCCTTTTTAGGAAAGTGGGGAAACCGGGCAAGAGGCATCCCTGTTAGAAATTTTGTAGCTAACCGGCTTCCCGCTTGTCAAGGGCAAATGTCGGCAAGTGCTTAACATCGCAGAATTTGTGAAACATGGTTCATGTCTAGTGCCTTGAAGCTCCTAACCTTTTACCCTTGGCGAGCGAGCGCTCAGTCCAAACGAAAAGGCAGGCGGCGGGGCCAAACCTCGTCCTGGTAGCGCCGCAGGAAATAATCGTCGGTCATGCCGGCGATGAAATCGCGCACTATTGCGGCAGGTGAAAGCGACTCCTGGTAGGCCGGGTCCATGTGCTCCAGGAAGTCGCGAAACACGGGGCTGGCCCGGCGGCCCTCCTTCAGGTCGGCCAGGTAGCGCTCGAACAAGAGGTCAAAGGCTCTTTCGATCTTGTGGTGCTGGCTCTTGATGCGGCGGTCCAGGTATATGCGATGGAGGTTGAAGTGCTTGAGCCGGCCCAGGGCCCGGCCCACCTCCGGGCTGAAGCCCACGTAGGGCCGGCCGGCCGAGGACTCCACCAGGTCTTCCACCAGGCGGTAAACAATGGTGCCGTTGGTGTTGCCCAGCACCTCGCGCACCTCGGCCGGCAAGTCGCTGCGCTGGATCAGGCCCACCACGATGGCGTCCTCCAGGTCGCGGCCGATATAGGCCACGGTGTCGCAGATGCGCACCACGCAGCCCTCCAGGGTCATGGGAATGAGCGGCAGCCGGGGGTCGGCCGCCTTGGCGGCCAGTTCCGCGTCCAACTGGGCGAAGGTCTTGTCCGGCCGGGGTTCCAGGCGAGCGGTGTGCACCTCGCCGTCGTGGCACATCACCCCGTCCAACACCTGGAGGGTGAGGTTCAAGCCCCTGCCCCGCTTCTCCACCCGCTCCAGGAAATGCACGGATTGCAGGTTGTGCAGAAAGGGACCCAGGCCGTGCTCCTGGCACTTGCGGCTCAAGAACCTCTCGCCGTCATGGCCAAAGGGCGGGTGGCCGATGTCATGGGCCAGGGCCATGGCCTCAATGAGGTCCTCGTTCAGTCCCAGGAGCCGTCCCACGGTGCGTCCGATCTTGCTCACCAATTGCACGTGCAGCACCCGGTGGGTGATGTGGTCGTTCTCCATGAGGCTGAAGACCTGGGTCTTGTCGATGTAGCGGGTGTAGGCCAAGGAGTGCAGCACCCGGTCCGCGTCCAGGGCAAAGGCCAGGCGGTGGCCGCTTTCGGCTGAAGGGTCGGGACGGCGGCGGACGGCGCGCGAGCTGGGGCAGGCATGGGGCGCCAGCCGCGCCTCCTCTGCCCGCTCCAGGCGGCGGCGCATTTGCAAAAGCCTTTCCTGGCTCACGGCTCTTCCCGGATATTGCGGTGGGTGATGTCTCCCTAATAAACCGCGCCGCCCCTACCCTGTCAAGCGCACGTCTTGCCAGGGGCGCGCCCAGGGTTTAGACTCGGGCCATGCTCAAGGCAGCCGACAACCTGAGCGCGGCCCGGCCCAGCGTGCGCCGGGCCCTGGGGGAGCGCGACGCCGAGGCCCTGGCCGCCCTCTGCCGCCGCTGCCAGGAGGCCGGGGCCAACTGGCTGGACCTGAACCCAGGCTACCTTGCCCCTGCCCGGCGGGCCGAAGTGTGGCGTTTCCTGGTGGAGACGGCCGAGGCGGCCTGCGATCTCACCCTCATGCTGGACGCGCCCGAGGCGGACACCCTCTCCCTGGCCCTGGGCTTCTGCTCCCGGCCGCCCATCCTGAACATGGCCACTGCCTCGCCCGAGCGGCTGAAGCCGGTCATGGAGTTGGCCGCCATGTACGGGCTGGAGGTGGTGGCCGCCACCATGACCGCCACCGTGCCGCTCAGCGCCGAGGAGCGGCTGGGCCTGGCCGCACTCATCGTGGAGGAGGCGGCCCGCCAGGGCATCGCCGGCCCGCGGCTCATCCTGGACCCCATGGTCATGCCCCTGGCCCTGGCCGACGGCGAGGCCCACGCCGCGGCGGTGATCCGCTTCCTGCGGGCAGTGCCCCAGGTGTTCGACCCCGCGCCGCGCACCCTGATCGCCCTGTCCAACCTGACCACCCACACCGCCGGCACCCGGGCCCGCTTCGCGGCCGGCCCCTTCCTGGCCGCGGCCTGGGGCGCGGGCCTGGAGGTGGTGATGCTGGACGCCCTGGACGAAGACCTGGCCCGGGTGGTAGGTTTGTGCCGGGTATTCGGCGGCGAGCGGGTGTTCGCCCCTGGAGAGTTTCAAGACTGAGGCCGCCGGCCTCGCAGGCACCCCGGAGCATAGAGATTGCCTGGCAACCGTCTTTTGCTGGTGGACAGCCACGCCCACCTTGACCTCCTGCAGGAGCCGGAGAAAGCCCTGGCCCTGGGCCGCGCCGCGGGCGTGGTCCAGGTGGTGACCATCGGCATCGACCTGGCCACCTCCCGGCGCGCCGCCCGGTTCGCCCAGGAGCACGAAGACGTCTTCTACACCGTGGGCCTGCACCCCCACGACGCGGCCCAGGCCGACGAGGCCCTGTGGGCCCAGATGGAGTCGCTGGCCCGGGAGGGGGCGGTGGCCTGGGGAGAATGCGGGCTGGACTTTTTCCGCGACCGCTCACCGCGCCCCTTGCAGCGCGAGGCCTTTGCCCGCCAGATCGAGCTGGCCCTGAAGCTGGGCCTGCCCCTGGTGATCCACGACCGCGAAGCCCACGCCGAGGTGCTGGGCATGCTGCGGGAGCAGGACGCCGGCCGGGTGGGCGGGGTGGTGCACTGCTTTTCCGGTGATGCGGCCCTGGCCCGCCAGGTGCTGGATCTGGGCTTCAGCATAGGCATCGACGGGCCCATCACCTATCCCAAGAACGAGGTGCTGCGGGAGGCGGCCCGGGCGGTGCCCTTGGAGAGCATCCTCCTGGAGACCGACTGCCCCTTCCTGGCGCCCCAGGCCAAGCGGGGCAAGCCCAACCAGCCGGCCTTTTTGACCTACACCTGCCAGGGCCTGGCCCAGGCCCTGGGCCGGGAGCCGGCCGAGGTGGCGCGGGTGACCACGGCCAACACCCGCCGGCTCTTCGGCCTGCCCGGGGAGGCGTAGACCATGTACCGCGTGTTGCCCGGCAAGCGCCTGGTGCTGGCCTCGGCCTCGCCCCGCCGGCTGGAGCTGTTGGGACGGCTGGGGCTCCAGTTCGACCTGGCCCCGGCCCAGATCGACGAGAGCCTCCTGCCTGGCGAGGACGCGGCCACCGCCGCCCGCCGCCTGGCCGAGCTGAAGGCTGCGGCCGTGGCCGCGGACCAGCCCGGCGCCGCAGTGCTGGCTGCCGACACCCTGGTGACCATAGAGGGGCGCATCCTGGGCAAGCCCGCGGACCAGGCCCAGGCCAAGGAGATGCTGGGCCTGCTCTCGGGCCGGGAGCACCGGGTGGTAACCGGTTTTTGCCTGCGGGCCGACGGCTGGCAGGAAGCCGGCCTGGCCGAGAGCCGGGTGCGTTTCCGGGCGCTCAGCCAAGCGGAGATAGACTCCTACCTGGTCTCGGGCGAGCCCCGGGACAAGGCCGGCGCCTACGCGGTGCAGGGAGTGGGCGCGGCCCTGGTGGAGTCGGTTTCAGGCTCCTACACCAACGTGGTGGGCCTGCCCCTGGCGGCCTGCGTGGCCCTGCTCCTCAAGCGTCACATCATCGAGCCCGATCAAGCCGCTGCACCGGGGCTGCATTAGCAAGGAGAATCACCATGAGCCTGGCCGAAAACCTGGCAGAGATACGCCAGCGCATACAAGAGGCGGCCCGCGCCGCGGGCCGCGATCCCCAGGCGGTGCGCCTGGTGGCGGTGTCCAAGACCAAGCCCGCCAGCGCGGTGGCCGAGGCCCTGGCCGCGGGCCAGACGCTCTTCGGCGAGAACTACGTGCAGGAGGCCCAGGACAAGATACCCGCCGTGAACCGGGAGCGGCAGGAGGCGGCGCAGCCGGTGTGGCATTTCATCGGCCACCTGCAGAGCAACAAGGCCAAGCTGGCGGTACGGCTCTTCGATGTGGTGCAGACCGTGGACCGCCTGAAGATCGCCAAGGCCCTGGCCCGCCATGCCAGCGAACAGGGCAAGACCCTCGAGGTGCTGATCCAGGTCAACGTGGGAGAGGAGCCCCAAAAGGCCGGCTGCAACGAGGACGAGGCCCCGGCCCTGGCCCAGGCGGTGGCCGGGCTGGAAGGGCTCCGCCTGAGGGGGCTCATGACCATGCCGCCCTTTTTCGACGACCCGGAGCGGGCCCGCCCCTGTTTCGCGCGCCTGCGCGAGCTGGCCGGCCGCCTGGCCCGGGACCTGCCGGAAGGCGCCATGAGCGAGCTGTCCATGGGCATGAGCGGCGACTTCGAGGCGGCCATTAAAGAGGGCGCCACCCTGGTGCGGGTGGGCACTGCCATCTTCGGCAGACGCTGAGCCGCCCCCGCCCCCCCGCGTCCCCGCGCCCGCGCCCCCACCACCCCAGACGAGACAGCCGGCCCCGGTCCCGGGGTCTCCCTAGGAGGCCGCGGCGAGGTGCTCCCGGGCAATGAGGTCCAGGTGCCAGGTGGCGGCGTCGTCCAAGGGCAGGATGATGGGCCCGGCCAGCTCGCGCAGGTCCAGGGTCTTGAGGTACTGGCCGCAGTTGGCGCAGACATCCACCTGCAAGCCCTCTTCTTCCTTGGCCTTGAGATAGCTGAGCGTGCCTGGCTCCTGGCTCTCGCAGAAGGGGCATTGCAAGCGGGGATAGGGCCAGGCGGTTTCACACAGGGAACAGTGCAGGGTGCGCTTGCCGCCCTCGCCGGAAAGTTCGGCCAGGCCAGGGGCGGAGCCGCACACCGGGCAGTGGCCAAAGGACCACTCGCCGAGGTCCACTTCCTGGCGGGCGGCCTGGGCGGCGGCCAAGAGCAGGGGCCGCAAGGCCAGGCGCAGCAGCAAACCCAACACCTGGGCCTCGCCGTCATGCTCTTCGGCGAGTCGGCTCAAGGCCGGCTGGTCGGCGGTGAGTACCGCCCGGAAGGCGCCCGCCTCCCGGCCATCCCCGCCGGCGGCGGCGCGCAGCTTGGCCATGGCCTGGGCCGCCTGCGTCCCGCCCGGGCGCTTCTCCACGGACTGGGCCAGGCGGCCGGCCAGGTCCCAGGCCCGGGGCCAGTCCAGCTCCAAGCTGGCCCTGTCCCAAAGCGACCGGCCCTTGTGCAGCTCTGCAGGGTGGGCCTGGGGCTGCGGCCCGGGGCTCCCTGGTTCCTGGCCGCTCTCCAGGGTTTGCAAGAGCAACCCTCCCACCAATTCACACACGTCGCTGTAGGCTGGGTTGCGCTGGGCGATGGCTTCCATCCTGGCCTTTATGACCTGGCGGTCCTGCACGGGGTTGTCCAAGCTGGTCTCCTTGCTGCAACGGTCGCGGGAAATGGTTCGGGAAAAGGGGGCCCCGCCGGGCGGCGAGGCCCCCTCGCGGTCATGCGGATTTATGATACTTCACCAGGTCGGCCACCACCAGGTACAAGGCGCGCACGTCCTCGGCGTCCAGTATCTGGGCGCCCTCGCCGTAGCGCTTCTTGGCCTCGGCCAGGCGCTGCTGGGCCAGCTTCTTGATCACCGCCTCGTCGCCGAAGTTCAAGGCCCCGGTGGGGCAGGCCTTGACGCAGGCGGGCAAGAGCCCTGCCTTCACCCTGTCGTGGCACATGTGGCACTTGGTGAGGAGGCCGGTTCTCTTGTCGAGCTGGGGAACCGACCAGGGACAGGCGTCCTTGATGGCCTGGAAGTCCTTGGCCAGCTTCTTGGTTTTTTGGGTGTAGATCACCGCGCCGTTGTTGTCCACGATGATGGCGTCCTTGACCAGGTTGTCCGCCTCCTGCTTGCAGGGAGGCTCCAGGCAATGGCGGCAGGCGTCGCTGAGGAACAGCCAAGTCATGTAGTTCTGGGGCGCGGGATACTCGGCAAAGCGCACCACGCGGTAGGTCACCCCGTTCCAGTCCGGCGGGTTCTGGTGAGTGCCGGTCTGTTTGGTCTTGGTGGCGGGGAGCTTGTTCCACTCCTGGCAGGCCACCTGGCAACCCCGGCAAGCGGTGCACTTGGTGGTATCGATCAGGAAGAATTTACCGGCCATGGCTTAGGCACCCCCTTTCTTGACCACGTTGACCATGAAGGCCTTGGTCTCCGGGATTCTGGTGTTGGGATCGCCCGCAGCCGGCGTGAGCAGGTTGGCCGAGTCGCCGCCGTCCTTGGGATGAACCCAGCCGTAGCACCAGGGCAGGCCCACCTGGTGCACGGTGCTTCCCTGCACCTTCATGGGCCGGAAGCGGCCGGTGACGATGGCGATGGCCTCCACCTGGCCGCGGCCGGAGGATACCACGCACAGATCGCCGTTCTTGATGCCCCGCAGCTTGGCCAGCTCAGGGCTCATCTCCACGAAGAGCTGGGGCTCGCACTCCAGCAGCCAGGGCTGCCAGCGGGTGAGTACGCCGGTCTGCCAATGCTCGGTCACCCGGTAGGTGGTGCCCACGAAGGGGAAGCGCGGGTCGCAGGTACGCACCGGATCCGCGTCGGTGGTGTAGATGGCCGCCACCGGGTTGTTCCTCTGCTTGGAGAAGAGGTTCTTCTCCACCGGGCACTCCAGGGGCTCGTAATGCTCCGGGAAGGGACCGTCCGCCCGGCCCGGTCCGAAGACCGAGGCCACGCCGTCGGGCTTCATGATGAAGGGCCGCTTGGTCTTTTTGGGGTTCACCTTCATGGGAGGCCAGCCGCCGTCGGGCACGTCGCCCACCCACTTGCCGTTCTTCCACTCCAGGATGTTCTTGTTGGGCGACCAGGGCTTGCCCATGAGGTCCACGCTGGCGCGGTTGTAGAGGATGCGCCGGTTCACCGGCCAGCACCAGGACCAGCCGGGATACAGGCCCATGCCGGTGGGGTCGGCCTTGCCGCGGCGGGCGGCGTTGTTGCCCTTCTCGTTGTAGGATTGGCAATAGAGCCAGTTGCCGCTGCTGGTGGAACCGTCGGCGGTGAGGTAGGCGAAGGAGGGCACCAACTGGCCCTTCTTGAACTTCTTGCCCTTGACCACGGTGTCCTTCTCGAAGTAGCCGTTTATCAGCTTGGCCACCGCGTGGGCGTCGTACCCGCCCTTTTTCACGTAGTCCCAGCGCAGGTTGAGGATGGGCTCGGGGAACTTGCCGCCCTTGTGGTAGAGGGCGCGTATCTTCTCGAACAGGGCCACCATGATCTCGCCGTCGGGCTTGACGCCCTTGGGCGGGTCGGCGGCCTTGTAGCGCCACTGCATCCAGCGGCCCGAGTTGGTGATGGAGCCTTCCTTCTCCACGCTGGTGGCGCAGGGCAGGAAGAAGACCTCGGTACCGATCTTCTTGGGGTCCATGCCCGGGCCGCGCCAGAACTCGCAGGTCTCGTTGTCGAAGATGTTGACGTTGACCAGCCAGTCCAGCTTGGCCATGGCTTGGCGGGTCTTGTTGGAGTTGGCCCCGGAGCAGGCCGGGTTCTGTCCCCAGGCAAAGAAGCCCTTGATCTTGCCCTTGTACATCTCGTCGAAGATGTCCAGCCAGGAGTAGGTGACCCCGTCGTCCAGCTTGGGCATCCAGGAGTAGCCGAAGTCGTTTTGCTTGGTGGCCTTGTCGCCGAACATGGCCTTCAGGAAGCTGACCACGTACTTGGGCTTGTTCTGCCACCAGTTGGCCGAGAGCGGGTCGCCGCTCTTGGGCGTGTTCTTCTGGTGGTAGGCGGCCAGGGTGGGCAGGGATGCCTTGGGAGTGCCCAGGTAGCCCGGCCAGATGTGGAACAACAGGCAGTGGTCGGTGGAACCCTGCACGTTGCTCTCGCCGCGCAGCGCGTTCACCCCGCCGCCCGGCCGGCCGATGTTGCCCAGGGCGAGCTGGATCATGGCCATCATGCGGATGTTCTGCACGCCCACCGTGTGCTGGGTCCAGCCCATGGCGTACATGATGGTGCCGGTCTTGTCCCGGGCGCCGGTGGCGGCATAGGCCTGGTAGACCTTCAAGAGGTCGGCCACCGGGGTTCCGGTCACCGCCGAGACCTTCTCCGGGGTGTAGCGCGCATAGTGCTTTTTCATGAGCTGGAACACGCAGCGCGGGTTCTTGAGGGAAAGGTCGCGCTTGGGTACGCCGTGGGCGTCCTTCTCAAAGGCCCAGTAACCCTTGTCGTACTTCTTCTTCTTGGGGTCGTAGCCGCTGAAAAGGCCGTCGTGGAAGTCGTACTTGGAGGCCACGATGAAGCTGGCGTTGGTGTAGTTGGCCAGGTAGGGTTCGAAGTACTTCTTGTTCTCCAGGATGTAGTTCATCATGCCGCCCAGGAAGGCGATGTCGGTTCCCGAGCGCAGGGGGGCGTAGATATGGGCCTTGGCCGAGGTGCGGGTGAAGCGGGGATCCACGCTGATGAGGGTGGCGCCCTTTTCCACTGCCTTCATGACCCATTTGAAGCTGATGGGGTGGTTCTCCGCCGCATTGGACCCCATGATGAGGATGCAGTCGGAGTTACGGATGTCGATCCAGTGGTTGGTCATCGCGCCGCGTCCGAACGACTCTGCCAGAGCCGCAACCGTGGCGCTGTGTCATATGCGTGCCTGGTGTTCGATGTATACCAGGCCCAAGGCGCGCATGATGGCCTGGAGCACCCAGCACTCCTCGTTGTCCAGGGCGGCGGAGCCCACGTGGGCGATGGCCGTGGTGCGGTTCACCACCTGGCCCTTGGCGTTCTTCTCGATGAAGGAGGCGTCGCGGGTCTTCTTGACCCTCTCGGCGATCCTCGCCAGGGCCCAGTCCCAGCTCTTGGTCTCCCACTTGGTGCTGTAGGGCGCCCGGTAGAGCACCTTGGTCATGCGGTCCGGGTTCACGCTCATCTGGTACAGGGCCGCGCCCTTGGCGCACAGGGCCCCCTGGTTGATGGGGTGATCCGGGTCACCCTCGGTGTTGATGATCTTGCCCGTCTTCTTGTCGGTGTGCACGATGAGGCCGCAGCCCACCGCGCAGTACGGGCAGATGGTGGTGGTCACCTTGGCCTTCAGGATGCTGAGCTGGGCGGCGTAGGCCTCGACCGGTTTGAGGTCGATGCCCAGGCACAGGGCAGCCCCCGCCGCGCCCGCAGCTCCTGACCATTTCAGGAATTCACGTCTGGTTAACCCCATACTTCCTCCTCTGTTGGTTAAACCGCCAACCACCGGTCTCCGCGCCCCCAGGCCGGGCCGGCCTGGCTGGCGCCCGGGAGCGCCGGCGCCTATATTCCCCTCCCCGCCGGCCGGCCCCTGCCGCCGGCTGGGGTTTCATCCTGGGGCCAAAAGAAGAGGCCATATGCCAGTTTCGGCATATGGCCTTTGCCACCCCGCCGCCCTTGCCGGGCGGCGGCTCGCGCCAGTCCGGGACTACCTGAGCCTGGGCGGCTCCGGGACAGCCCCGGCCTGGGCGGGATATGTGTCGGCGCAGCGCGTTTCAAGGTTGCAGGACCAGCCTTTCTGGTGAGCCATGAACCAAACGCTATTCACGCTATTTGCCCAAGGTCGCCTGGGCCCCTGTCCCCCCCCGGCCCTGGCAAACGGGGGGCCTGGCAGGGCGGCCAAAACCACGGCCGCCCTGCCAGAGCCAGGAGGCCAGGACCCCAAATTGCCCTGGGGAGACGCATGTCTGGGAATCACAGGAATGGATGCAACCATGTGGACACCTTTGAGAACCCCAACCAGGCCCAAGTTGGGTGGCCGGCTGGCCACTTCTACGCGCGTCTCGCCCCAGCCCATAGACCGGGGCGCTTCAGCGCCCGCCTGGCTGACGTCAGTCACATGAGAAAGAGCAAATGGTGTGCCGGTTAGGATTTTGCGGTTCAAGCGTTTGTGATCACAGGATTATTGCTGGCGCATCCTTGGCGGCTGCCAAAGCGTCGATAATTAACTTAAGTTTAGGCAATTTGGGATACGAAAGGATAACCACGTGAATTTTATGGCCATCTGGCAAAATTAACTAAAGTTAATCAGTTGACCAAAAGAAATGGTGTTCCCTAGTGGGGGTATCGCCGGCCTGACGGGCTGGGAACCGCGCCTATTTCTTGAGGCGCTTGGACAAGGCGGGCGAGGATATGCCCAGCATGCGGGCGGCCAGGGATTGCTTGCCCCGGGACCTCCGCATGGCTTCCTGCACCAGAAGGTCCGCCACCTCCTTCAAGGTGGGCAGCTCGCCCGGAAATATCACCTTGCACTCGCCCCCCGTCGCGCCCCCCGTCGCGCCCCCCGTCGCGCCCCCCGCCACGCCCCCCATGGGAGCTTCCGGGGCCTGGCCGGGGAGGGGGCGGGCCCGGTCCTTGTCCAAATACTCCTGGAACACCTTCAAGGAAAGCATCTTGGCGGTGTGCCGGCTCACTGCGTCGAAGATCATGGACTTCAGCTCCCTGACGTTTCCAGGGAACTGGTGGGTCTGCAAAAGCTCATAGAGTTCGGGCGGGGGGGTGGGCCGCTTCTTTCCCAGGGCGCGGGCGGCTTCCTCCAGGAAATGGTCCACCAAAAGGGGGATGTCGCCGGGACGCTCGCGCAGGGGAGGCAGGTGGATATGGTGGGTACGCAGGCGGTAATGCAGGTCCTTGCGGAAGACGCCCTGGCTTTGCAGGTCCCAGAGGTTGCGGTTGGTGGTGGTCACGATCCGCGCATCAGAGGTCTGCACCTCGTCCAGGCCCAGGGGGAAGAACTCGCCGTTCTGCAAGAGCCTGAGGAGCTTCACCTGGGAGACGGGGGTGAGGTCGCCTATCTCGTCCAGCACCAGGGTGCCGCCGGCCGCCTTGCGGATCATGCCCGCGCGGGCCCGGTCGGCGCCGGTGAAGGCCCCCCGCACGTGGCCGAACAGGGTGTCCGAGAAGACCTGGTCCTCCAGGCCGGCCACGTTCACGATCACCAGCTCTCCCTGGCGGCCGCTCAGGGCATGGACCGCCCGGGCCACCAATTCCTTGCCCACCCCGGTTTCGCCGGTTATGAGCACGGGCTGCGAGCTGGGGGCGATGGCCTCGATATAGCGGAACATGGACAACATGGCGGCATTGTCGGTGATGATCTCGCTGAAGGCTTCCGGCCGGGCCGCCTGGCTGGCCAGTAGTTTCTGGCGCAGGGCCCGGTTCTCCTGCCTCAGTTCCCGGAGCTGTAGCGCCCGGTTGACCGCGGCCACCAAGGGTCCTGGCTCCACCGGCTTGGTCAAGTAGTCGAAGGCCCCTAGCTTCATGCACTGCACCGCGGTCTCCACGTCCACCGCGCCGGTGACCACGATCACCGGTATCTCGGGGAAATCCCGCACCAGGTACTCCAGTATCTCCGTGCCCTGTACCCTGGGCATGTACAGGTCCAGGAAGATAGCCTCCACCGGGTGGCGGGAGACTATATCCAGCACCTGGGTGCTCTCCTGGCACAGGATCACGTTGTTCAGGCCGGCTTGCCGGAGCGCGATCTTGATGCTGGTGAGCACTCCCTGCTCGTCGTCCACCACCAGGATGGGGCCGGAAGGATTCACTGTCTCACTCATGGCAAAGGCTCCCGCCCCCTGGGGGTGAAGTGCGGCGCATCCGCGCGTCCCTTGACCGGAAAAGCGACCCGCACCGTGATGCCTCGATGGGGGTTGGGTATGAAGTTCATGGTGCCGCCGTGCACATCCACGATGCCGGCCGACACCGAGATGCCAAGGCCGGTGCCGCCCGAGTCCCGCTTGGTGGTGAAGAAGGGGTCTGTCACCCGGGAAAGAGTCTCCGGGCTCATGCCCACTCCCTCGTCGCGCACCTCCAGCACCACCTCGTCGCTCGCCGGCCGATGGTAGGTCACCACCTCTATGGCGCGGCTGCGGTCGGGCAAGGCCTCGCAGGCGTTGATCAAAAGGTTAACCGCCACCTGCTCGATACGCTGGACGTTGCCCCGGAAAAAGGGAAGGTCCTCCGCCAGGGAAAGGGAAAAGTGCTCGGTGGCCTTGTTGATGAGGTTGCGGGTGAGGGTGAAGGCCGACTCCACCACCCGGTTCAGGTGCACCTCCTGGTCCATCTGGGCCGGGGTCTGGCGGGCATAGCTCTTCAGGTCGGCCACGATGCTCTTAACCCGGCGGGCGCCATCGCTTATGTAGTTCAAGAGGATGGGCATCTCCTCCTTCAACTCGCTGAAGGTGAAGCCTCCTGCCTCGAACTCGCCGTGCTCCTGGCAATACTCTTCCAGCACGGGCAGCAGTCCGTCCCATATCTTGCGCAAGGCCGGCGCGTTCAGCATGACAAAGGAGATGGGGTTGTTGATCTCGTGGGCCACTCCCGAAACCACGGTGCCCAGGGACACCATCTTGGCCGCCTGGAACATGCGCTCCCGGTTGAGCCGGGCCTCCTCCTCGGCCCGCTTGCGCTGGGTCAGGTCGCGCAGGATGGCCACATAGCCAAAGGTGGTGCCGTCGGAGCGCCGCTGGGTGGACTTCACCACCTCCATGGGGAGCTGCCGCCCGTCCTTGCGGGCGAACTGCCACTCCCCCCGCCAATAGCCGCGCCGCAGCAGGATGGGGTGCACCGCCCGGGTGAACTCCCGGAAGCTGGCCTCGGAGGGGTGGATCAGCGCCTCGGAGCGGCCGATGACCTCCTCCCGCTGGTACCCGAACTGGGACAAGAAAGACGAGTTGCAACTGATTATCCGGCGGTCGCTGTCCAGGGAGATGATCGCGTCCCGGGAGCTTTCCACCAGGCTGCGCAGGTGTTCCTCGCTCTCCCGCAGGGCCCTCTCCGCCAGCACCCGCTTGGTCACGTCCCGCCCCGAGCCGCTGATGTAGGGCTCCTGGCCCGGGTTCTTCACCAGTATATTGCGGTACTCCAGGTATATCCTCTCCCCGCTCCGCGAGAGATAGGCCTGGATGCCGTCCTCGGCGCCCTTGGCCAGGATGCGGGAGATGTAGCGCTCCTTGAAGGCGTCCCTCTGGTCGGGCTCCATGAAGTCGCTGATGGGCCTGCCGATGATCTCGTCCAGGGGGTAGCCGAAAACCTGGGCCACCGCCTGGTTGGCCGAGATGATGCGCCCTTCCAGGTCGTGGGTGTAGATCAAATCGCTGATGCTGTTGAACAGGTCGCGGTAGCGCTTCTCCGACTGGCGCAAGGCGTCCATGGCCTTTTGGGTCTTCTGCAGGTGGCTCTCCAGCTCGTGGGCCATGGAGGTCATGGTCTGGGCCAGAAGGCCGATCTCGCCCTTGGCCTTGATATCCAGGGGAGCGGAGAAATCGCGGGCAGCCAGCTTGGAGGCGTATTCGGTGAGCAGACCCAGGGGCTGGGACACCTGGTTCATCAGCAGGTAGGCGATGAGCACGCTGGTGAGAAATATGCCAAAGGTGATGAGCTGCACCTTGACGATCGCCGCCCAGATGGCGTGGCGCACCCGCTTGAGGTCCATGCCCACGTGCACCTGGCCGGCCAGGCCGTTCAGGATGGGGTAGGCCACGTCCAGCCAGTCCCCCACCTCCTGCACCTGGTACTCCTCCCCCGCCTGCCGCCCCTTGCCGGCCGCGGCCGCAACCGGGGAGGCGTCCAGCTCCAGCACCTCGCGGGGGATGCTGGGCACAAAAGTGTGGGCCAGCACCTCGCGCTGGGCCGTTTCCACCAGCACGTAGGAGACGCCCTCTATCTCGATGAACTGATCGATTATGGACTGGACCGTGGCGGCGTCGAGGTTGAGGAATATCTCGGGGCTGAAGGCGGCGATGCCCCGGGCAATGGCCACGGCCTTGGTCTTGGACTCGGCGGTGAGATGGGAATGTATGAGCCAGGCCGCCACCAGGGAGCTGGCCGCGGCCACCACCCCGAAGAGGATGACCATTATCAAGAGGGTTTTCTTGAACAGCCTGGACATGGCTCAGTCTCTTTCCAACCGGCCCCCACTCCGCCCGGTTTCCGCCCGGGGTGGCCCCCGGGATGCGCCGGGGTGAAGGCAAGCCGCCTTATTTGCGCCAGCGCTCCCAGCTACGCATGGGTACCAACCGGCCGTCCTGCACGGTGGTGTAGTAGACCCGGTCCAGGCCCTGGTGGCGGTCCTTGCCGAAGCACACCGGCACCCCAATGCCGATGTCATAGTTCTTGAGGCTCTCGATCACCTCCCGCAGCCGGCTCCGCCGCAAATCGCCCTTCATCAGGCTGAGTATCTTGACCAGCAGCTTGGCGTTCAGAAAGCCCTCCATGCTCACGAAGGAGTACCGCAGGGGATGGTAGCTTTGCGACCCGAGTCCCCGCGGAACCCGGGGGCGGTACTTGTCCATCAGGCGGCGGTACTCGGCCACCGCGGGCAGGGACACCTCCTCGTAGCTGGGCACTACCTGGGAGACGATCAGGTTGCTGGTGTACTTTTCCAGCTCTTTGCCGGCCGTGGTCTTGAGCAGCCGGAGCAGGTTGTCGCTGTCCACAAAGGACAGGTTGGCGATGGGCACCTGCCAGCCTGTCTTCCGAGCGTCGCGGATGAAGCCGGCGCAGGCCGCATAGGCCCCCACCGATATCACCGCGTCCGGCCGGCTGCGGCGCAGGATGTCCACCTGGGCCTGGAAACTGTCCGAGAACTTGTCTCCCCGGTGATAGGTGGCCTCGGCGGCCATCTTGAGGCCATGGGCGGCCAGGGCCCGGCGCACGCCCACCCAGCCGCTGCGCCCGTAGGCATCGGCCTGGTAGAAGATGGCTATGCGCTTGCGGCCCACCCGCAACAGGTTCTCCACCATGCCTTCGGTCTCTTGCAGGTACGAGGCCCGCAGGTTGAAGACATAGTCCCGGTAAGGCGGGCGGCGCTGGGGTTCGGCGCCGGTGAAGGGAAACAGCAGGTACAGGTGGGAGCGGCGGTACATCTTCAGCAAGGGCAACACGCGGGTCACGGTGGGAGTGCCCACGTAGTTGAACAACAGGAACACGTGGTCCTTTTCCACCAGCTCAATGGTGTTCTGGATGGCCGGTCCGGGCTGGTAGCCGTCGTCCAGGGCCAGCAGCACCAGCCGGTGCTCTCCCAGCAGGCCCTCCTGGTTGGCGTAGTCGATATAGGCCATGGCCCCGCGGTAGAGTTCGATGCCCAGCGCCCGCGAGGGACCGCTGAAGGCCGCGGACATGCCCACCTTGATCTCCCTGGCCGCGACCGGCACCGCGACCAGGACCGCCAGCGCCAGCAAGAGGCCCCAGGCCAGCCTCCGGCTGAAAGCTGCCATGTAAGCTCGCCAAGTCGCCATGGGGATGGTCTCCTGAGGGGGTGGCGGCAAGTGGGGATCCTCTCCGCGCTTGGCCTAAGGTTAAATTTATCGGGCGACCACGGTCAAGACATGGATTGGGCCGCTCTCCGGCCTATGGTGCGGGCGGAGCTTGTGATAAGAAAGTAATGGAGAGGGAGGAGCCGATCTTGGGCAAACGGGAGGCAGAGTACATCGTGGGCCGCCACGCAGTGGCCGAGGCCCTGGCGCACCAGCCCCAGCGGGCGGTGGAGCTGCTGGTCAGCGGGAATCCGCGCAGCACTGCCCTGAAGCACCTGCTGGAGGCGGCGCGGTCAGCCAGGGTCAAGGTGCGCCGGGTGGAACCCCGCACCCTGGAGGAACTGAGCCAGGGCGCGGTGCACCAGGGGGTGGCCCTGCGCCTGGCCGCCGGCGGCTATGCGGAGCTGGACGAGGTCCTGGCCCGGGCCCGGGCGGCGGGACCGGCCGGCCTGGTGGTGGTGGCCGATCACATCCAGGACCCCCACAACCTGGGGGCGCTCATCCGCAGCGCGGCCGCGGCCGGGGCCCAGGGGCTGGTGGTGCCCAAGGACCGGGCCTGCGGACTGACCCCGGCAGCGGCCAAGGCCGCGGCCGGGAGCCTCGGCCTCCTGCCCGTGGCCCGGGTGGTGAACCTGGCCCGGGCCCTGGAGGAAATGAAGAGCGCCGGCCTTTGGGCCCTGGCCGCGGCCACCCGCGGCGCGCCCCCGCCCTGGAAACTGGACCTGAACCTGCCCCTGGCCCTGGTGGTGGGTGGCGAACACCGGGGGGTGGGCGAGCGGCTCCTCAAGGCGTGCGATCTCCAAGCCTCCCTGCCCCTGGCCGGAGGGGTGGAGAGCCTGAACGCGGCCGTGGCCGCGGGGATCATGCTTTTCGAGATAGTCAGGCAGCGGGTGGACGAGGGGGGCGAGGGGGGCGACGGGGGCGAGGGGGGCGAGGGGGGCGACGGGGGCGAGGGGGGCCTCTAGCTCAAAAGCCGAAGAACTCCAAGAGGTCCTCTGCCTGCAAGCGGGTACGCAGGCGCTCGGCCTTGACTATGGCCAGCACCCCATCCACGGTTTCCTCCAACTCGTCGTTGAAGACCAGGTAGGTGTATCCCCGGGCAGCGCCCAGCTCATAGGCCACCCGGGCCAGCCGCTGTTGGATCTGCTCATCGCTCTCGGTCCCCCGGCCGCGCAGCCTCCGTTCCAGCTCCTGGCGGGAAGGCGGGACCAGGAAGATGAACACCCCGTCGGGGAATCTCATCTTCAGGTTGGCGGCGCCGTCCACGTCTATGTCCAGCAACAATTCCTTGCCGGCAGCCAGGGCCTCTTCCAGCACCTTGCGGGAGGTGCCGTAAAAGTTGCCGAAAATCTCGTTGTACTCGGCGAACTCGCCCTGCTTGTACCGCTGCCAGAACTCGTCCCGGCTCACGAAATGATAATCCACCCCGTCTTTCTCCCCGGGCCGGGGGGGGCGGGAGGTGAAGCTGACCGAATAGACCATGGAGGGCCTCTTGCGGAGCAATGCCTGCCGCACCGTGCTCTTGCCCGCCCCCGGCGGGCCGGACAGCACGAATATCTGGCCTCTACTCATTCTGCAACCTCCTCGTCCGGCGCGGTGGAGATGAGCTGGTCCTCGAAACGGGTCTGCTCGAAACGCTGGGCCATGGTCTCGGCCTGGATCGCCGAGAGCACCACGTGGCCCGAATCGGTGATGATGATGGAGCGGGTACGGCGGCCCTGGGTGGCGTCGATGAGGCGGCCGGCCTCGCGGGCCTCCTCGCGCAGGCGCTTCATGGGCGCGCTGGAGGGGTTGACGATGGCCAACACCCGCCGCGCCACCAACGAGTTGCCAAAGCCCAGGTTCAGCAGTTTGCCAGGCATCCTCTCTCCACCCCTCCGAGCAAGGTCTGGTTTCCCGGCCGGGCGGAAGTCCCCCGCGGCCGTGAGTCTGTTTTAACACGGTTTGGGATCAACCGGAAAGTGGCCGGAAAAAACCGGCCCGTCCCCGACCCCGCCCTAGCCACCCCTCGCCCCCCTCGCCCCCCCGGACCGGGGCACCCCTGGCGCAAGGCCACCCGCCCGGGACAGCGCGGCCGCAGCTAGGCGAGCCAGGACTTGACCTCGTCCTTGGAGGGCACCTTGCCCACGCATTTCACCTGGCCGTCGATCACCACCGCCGGGGTGCCGAACACACCATAGGCCGCAATGTCCATCATGCCGGTGACCTTTTCCACCTGGGCCTCCAGCCCGGCCTCGGCCACGGCCTGCTTGACAATCTCCTCGGTCTTCTGGCATTTGGGGCAACCCGGCCCCAGCACCTTGATATCCATGACTGCCTCCTCCTTGGCCGTCAGTCGGCGGCCTCTTTCAGCCAGTCGCTTATCTGGCCCTCGCTGGGCACCTTGCCCACCGAAACCACCTTGTCGTTCACTATCAGCCCCGGCGGAGTCACCACCCCCAGGGCCGCGATCTCCATCGCCTCGGTGACCTCCTCCACCTCCGCGGCCAGTTCCAGCCTGTCCAGCACCTTCAGCACCCGCTCGCGCAGCTGGTGGCAGCGGGGGCAGCCTGCTCCCAGCACCTTTATCTCCAGGCCCCGCCGTTCCTCGTCCTGGCAGGGTTGGCCCAGGTGGCGGCGGAACTCCCGCACAAAGGCGGCGGCATAACGGTCGCGCACCGTCTCGGGTATGTAGTTGCGGGAAGAAAGGCGCCTTAGCATCTCCTCCGCCACCTCGGCGTCAGTGCGCGCGGCATATGCCGGAGCCATGTCTTCCAGGACCTCGTCCAGGCCCACTATGCCCACCTTGTTGCCGGCCACCCGGATCATGCTGGCCTTGCCCATGCCCTGCCCTTCCCCTTTCTATGAGTACCGCTCCGCGCCACCTGCCTCACCCGAGAAGCGCCCCGTAGATGAGCCCGGCGGCGGCCGACATGACCACGATGATCGAGCAGAACACCGCGGTCTTCTTCCAGCCCATCACCCCGCCGATGACCAGCATGTTGGGCAGGCTGAGGGCCGGGCCGGCCAGCAGGAGCGCCAGGGCCGGTCCCTTGCCCATGCCCGCGCCGATCAGCCCTTGCAGGATGGGTATCTCGGTGAGGGTGGCGAAGTACATGAAGGCGCCGGCCACCGAGGCGAACAGGTTGGCCCCCAGGGAGTTGCCCCCCAGGGCGGACTGTATCCACGACTCGGGAATCAGGGCCGCGTGGCCGGGCCGGCCCAGCATGAAGCCCGCCACCAATACGCCCGCACCCAACAGGGGAAGAATCTGCTTCATGAAGCCCCAGGTGGACTGCACCCACTCCAGGCGTTCGTCCCGGCTGAACCAGGAGCGCAGGATCAGGGCCAGCACCACCAGCAGGCCGCCGGTGACCCACCACTTGGCCGCGAAGATCGCCTGCCACAGACCGGCCTCGCCCTGGGCCGGCCGGGCAAAGGCGGCAAAGACCAGGATCAGCACCAGCACCAGCATGAACAGGGCCTCCTGGCCCAAGCTGCGCCCTCCGTTCTCCTGGTCGGGCAGGTATATCTGGCCGGTGGCGCGCTCCGCGTCGTCCTTGCGGAAGATGAAGGCCATGAGAAGGCCGGTTATGACCGCAAAGAGAATGGCCCCGATGGCCCGCGCCAGGCCCAGCTCCCAGCCCAAGATGCGGGCGGTGAGCACGATGGCCAGCAGGTTGATGGCCGGGCCCGAATACAAGAAGGCCGTGGCCGGCCCGATGCCCGCACCGCGGGAGTAGATACCCGCAAAGAGCGGCAGCACCGTGCAGGAGCACACCGCCAGCACCGTGCCCGAAACCGAGGCCACCGAGTAGGAGAGTATCTTCCTGGCCTTGGCCCCGAAGTACTTGAGCACCGCTGCCTGGGACACGAAGACCGAGA
Organism: uncultured Desulfarculaceae bacterium; assembly: GCA_964620595.1. GTDB lineage: Bacteria > Desulfobacterota > Desulfarculia > Desulfarculales > Desulfarculaceae > Desulfocarbo. The sequence goes on from CAZUHP010000005.1 coordinate 53,843, forward strand.
TGGCGCCGGCAATGAAAAAGGCCGGTATCAGGCAGGTGAGCACGTGCTGGCGCGCGTACTCCTGGAGCATCATGAAGGCCTCGAACCCGGAGCGGCGGATGATCTCGCTCTGCCAGGGCACATAGTAGGCCGCAGCGAACACCCCGATCATGAGCAAGAGCTTGTAGCGTTCCTTCATGTGATCACCTCGTTTTCAGCACTTTGCCGCTGTTCTTACCCTAGCCGGGCGCTTGGCATTATTGGTCAAACAGCCAAGCGTTTGCCCAAAAAAACCACCGCCTCATTTGGCCACCAGAATCTGCTGCTGCAGGTTGGCCTGCAAAACCGACTCCACGCAGCCGAAAAAATCCATCACGCAGGGAGTGGCAAGCCGGTAGAAGACCTGGTTGCCCCGCCGCTCGTCCTGCACGATCCCCACCGACTTGAGCAAGGACAAGTGCTTGGACACGGTGGAGATGTCCGCGCCCACCATGGCGGTCAGCTCGGCCACGCACTTTTCGCCCTTGGCCAGTTCCTCCACGATGAGCAGGCGGCTGGCATGCCCCAGGGCCTTCAGTATCTTGGCCCTGGCCTCCAGCCGGTTCATTCTGCGTGCGTCCATATGCAGCGCTCCCGTCTATTTGGTATTTTGCCCAAACTCCCCAGCATTGTCAATAGCCCCTCCCCATTTTCCCTACTCTATGTTCTGCACCTGCTCGCGCAGGCGCTCCAGCTCGGCCTTGATATCCACGCAGAGCTGGCTGGCCTTGGCGTCGGGCAGCTTGGAGGTCATGGTGTTGGCCTCGCGGTTGAGTTCCTGCAAAAGGAAATCCAGCTTGCGCCCCACCGGCTCGCTGGCCGCCAGGGCCGCCCGGAACTGCTCCAGATGGCTCTGGGCGCGCACCGCCTCCTCGGTCACGTCGCACTTGTCGGCCAGGATGGCCACCTCCATGGCCAGGCGCTGGGGGTCTGGCTCGGGGTCGGCCATGAGCTGGGCAATGCGCTCCTGGAGCTTGGCGCGGTAGTTTTCCACCACCAGGGGCGCCTGGGCCGCAGCCTGGGCAAAAAGCCGCTCCAACAGGTCCAGGCGCTCGGCCAGGTCCTTGGCCAGGTTGGCTCCCTCGGCGGCGCGCATGGTGTCCACCTGGTCCAGGGCCTGCTCCAAGGCGGGCTCCAGCTCGGACCAGAGCTGGTCCAGGTCGGGAGAGGCATCTTCCACCAGGATGAGGTCGCGGTTGGACAGAAAGGGTCCCAACCCAGGGTCGCTGCTGATCCCCAGTTCCTCTTGCAGCTCCTCGAACACCCGGCGGTACTCCTGCACCAGGGGCTTGTTCAGCACCAGCTTGGGAGGGGCCTCCACCGCGCCGATGGCCTTTATGGACACGTTGATCCGCCCCCGGCTGAGCCGGGCGGCCAGGTACTTCTTGATGCGGTCCTCCAGCCCGGCCAGGCCCGGAGGCAGGCGGAAGTGGGGGTCCAGAAAACGGGAGTTGACGCAACGCAGCTCCACCACCCAGGCGCCGCCGCGGGACTGTACCTGGCCGCGGCCAAAGGCGGTCATGGACTTCAGCAAGATTCTCCTCCAGGGGCCGCGGCTTGGGCCAGTTGCCACAGATGGCGGCGGCGCAGCGCGGCCAACAATGTCCTGAGTTCATCCCCGGCGTAGTCGGGATAGGTCCAGGACAGGGGATGAAACTGGTGGTGATGATACCACAGGGTGATTTCGGCATAGATGCCCGGAGCCAGGGCCAAGCGATGGCCGCGGTGCTTGCGGGTGGCCAGGGTCAGGGCGTCGGCGCTCAAGAGGCCGGGGTCGATGTTCACCCGGCGCTTACCTTCCCGGGCCAAGGCAGCCTCCACCTCCAGGCAGGCGGCCTTTATCTCCGCCAGCCGGTGGGGGGCCACCGGCTCCAGGAAGGCGGCCAACCGCCGGGTGAGGGGCCCGCCCATTTCGGGCTGGTAGTAGTCCGAGGGGAAGTCCAGGGGCTCCGACAGGTAGCAAAGAGGCCCGAACCGCGCGGCCAACTCCTCCACCGCCCGGCTGCGCGGAGCCTCGTCCACCGCCAAGAGGCTCACCACCAGCATGGCCGGCGGCGCGGGTCTGCTGCTCGCGGCCTGAGGCAAGGAGGGCCTCCCCGGCCGGCTTCAGGAGGGCCGGCCCACGCTGTGATAGTCCAGGCCCAGCTCGCGCATGCGCGCGGGCTTGTACACGTTGCGCAGGTCCACCACCACCTTGCCGGTCATGGCCTCCTGCACCCGGGCCCAGTCCAGGTTGCGGAATTGGTTCCACTCGGTGAGTATGACCAAAGCGTCGGCCCCTTCGCAGGTCTGGTAGGAATCAGCGCAATAGACCACCTCTGCCGGCAGCAGGGGCCTGGCCATGTCCATGCCCGCCGGGTCAAAGGCGCGCACCACGGCACCGGCCTTGATCAGCTCGGGAATGATGACCAGGGAAGGGGCGTCACGCATATCATCGGTGTTGGGCTTGAAGGTAAGCCCCAGGCAGGCGATGGTCTTGTCCGCCACCTCGCCGCCCAGCGCCTTCTTGATCTTTTCCACCATGACCAGGCGCTGCCGCCGGTTCACCTCCATCACCGCCTCCACGATGCGGAAGGTGTATCCCTTCTCCTTGGCCAGGCGGGCGATGGCCGCGGTGTCCTTGGGAAAACAGGAGCCGCCGAAGCCCGGGCCGGCGTGCAGGAACTTGGGGCCGATGCGCCGGTCCAGGCCCATGCCCTTGGCCACCACGTTCACGTCCGCGCCCACCAACTCGCAGATATTGGCCATCTCGTTGATGAAGCTGATCTTGGTGGCCAGAAAGGCGTTGGAAGCGTACTTGATCATCTCCGCGGTTTCCACGTTGGTGACGACAAAGGGCGTCTCGATGAGATACAGCGGCGAGTAGAGGTCTTTCATGATGGCCTTGGCCTGGTCCGAGTCAGCGCCTATCACCACCCGGTTGGGCCGCATGAAGTCTTCTATGGCCGAGCCTTCGCGCAGGAACTCGGGGTTGCTCACCACGTCGAAGTTGATGGGCTGCCGCTGATGCTCGCGGATGACCGCGGCCACCTTCTGGCCGGTGCCCACCGGCACGGTGCTCTTGGTGACCACCACCTTGTAGTCGTCCATGTTCTCGCCGATGGCGCGGGCCACCTCCCAAACGTACTGGAGGTCGGCCGCGCCATCGTCCCCCTGGGGGGTGCCCACGGCGATGAACACCACCAGGGCCTGGGTCACCCCCTCCTTGATGTCGGTGGTGAAGTGCAGGCGCCCTTCCCGGGCGTTCTTCTTCACCATCTCCTCCAGGCCGGGCTCGTAGATGGGCACCTTGCCCTGCTTGAGCATCTCGATCTTGGTGGCGTCGTTGTCCATGCAGGTGACGTTGAGGCCCAGCTCGGCAAAGCAGGTCCCGGTGACCAGGCCGACGTAACCAACTCCCACTACGCAGATATTCATTGCCTTTTGTAACTCCCCTGGATGCACAGGCCATTTGCGGGCCTAGTCTATCAGTGGACCGCAAAGAGCGTCCACGGCTTTTTGCCGGCTGCGGGCCGCACTCGTCTCAGGCCGGGGACTGGGAGCGATGGCGTTGCCACCAGCGCCCGCCCAAGGCCAAGCCGGCCAGGAGCCAGAACAGAAAGCCGGAGTCGTTCACGAAAAAGTCGTCCGTGAGGTTACGCACCGAAAAGCCCACCACCATCACCGCAACCGCCGCGCCAAAGAGTGCCACCGTGTCCCTGGGGGGAGGCGGTCCATGGGGCCAGAGCACCACCACCAGGGCCGTAAAGGCCCAAAGGATGGCGACGAGTCCCTGCACCCCCAGCTGCAAGGCCAGCTCGATGAACATGTTGTGGGAATGCCACAAGAGCGGCTGGTGGGTGGCGCGGAACTCGGGGTAGGCCTTGGAGAAGCTGTGGCGGCCCAGGCCGATGCCGGTAAAGGGGTGCCGGGCTATCTGGCCCAGGGAGTGGCGCCACACCGCGATCAGGTCGCCGGTAGTGCCGCCCACCTTGGCCGGGTCGCTCAGCAGCCGCTGCCAGTGCTCGCCGTGGCGCGAGCCGGGCACCGAGAACAGGGCCGCCACCAGCAGCAGGCACAGGCCACTGCCGACGAGCGCGGCGCGCAGCCGGCGGCGGGACATGAGCACCAGGCACAAGCCCAGCTCCAGCAGCATGCCCAGCCAACTGGCCCGGCTGAAGGTGAGGTAGCCCGACACCGCGGTCAGGGCGATGAGCGCCGTCCAGACCGGGCGCAGTCGCGGCTGGTCAAAGGCCCGGGGCGCCAGGAGCACAAAGGGCCAAATGGTGACCAGGTAGGTGCCAAAGCCTCCGTAGCCGTTGTGCAGGGAGCCGGCCCGCACGTAGTGATGCAGGAGGCTGCCGCCATCGGCCAGGAAAAAGACCACGGCGAACACCGCCATGATGCCCGCGCCCACCATGAGCGCCCCCCACACCTGGCGCAGATGTTCCTCGGCCCGGATGAAATGCACCCCGGTATAGAAGATGATGAGGCCCTTGAGCACCTCGGCGCGGAGTTCTTTCAAGGAGTAGGCCGGGTCCACCGCGGTGAGCAGGCTCAGGGCGGCGGTGAGGGCGTACAGGGCCAGAGGCCAGAGCAGCAGGGTGGGCCGCAGCTCGCGGTCGCCGCTCACCCACAGGTGCACCGCCAGGAAAAAGGCCGCGCCCACCATGGCGATCTCCCGGGCGGCGGTGATGGCCTCCATGGGCATGATGATGAGAAGCACCAGCAGGAAGATGCGGGCCGCGCGAAACCACAGACCACCCCCCAGGGCCTGGCGGGCGGCGTGGCTGGCGGGGACAGCGCTCATGAGGACAGGTACTTCCCCTTCCGGGCCAGGTCCACCAGGCGGGCCAGCCCCTCCTCGAATCCCACTTCCACCTCATAGCCCAGCACCTCCCGCGCGCGGCTGAGGTCGGCCAGGCTGTAGCGCACGTCGCCGGTGCGCGGGGGCCCGAACTCGGGGTCGGCCTTCTTGCCGGTGAGCCCCTCCAGGACCTCCAACAGGCGCAGCAGGCTCTGGGACTCCCCCGAGGCCACGTTGAAGGCCTGGCCCGCCGCGCCGGGCGCGGTGCAGGCTGCCAGGTTGGCGGCCACCACGTTGTCCACATAGGTGAAGTCGCGGCTCTGCTTGCCGTCGCCGAACACGGTGGGTCTCTTGCCCTCCAGCATGGCGAAGATGAAGCGGGGTATGACCGCGGCATAGGCCGAATGGGGGTCCTGGCGCGGGCCGAACACGTTGAAGTAGCGCAGGCACACGGTTTCCAGGCCATACACCTTGTGGAACACCCGGCAGTAGTATTCCATGGCCACCTTGTTGGCCGCATAGGGGCTCATGGGCCGCAGGTCCATGCCCTCGTGCTTGGGCGCGTCGGCAGGCTCCCGGTCGCCGTAGACCGAGGAACTGGAGGCGGTGACCACCCGCTTGACTCCTGCCTCCTTGGCCGCCATCAGCACGTTCAGCCCGCCGTTCACGTTCACGTCGTGGGAGAGCAGGGGGTCTTCCACCGAGCGCTGCACGCTGGGCCGGGCGGCCTGGTGGAGCACGAAATCCACCCCCTGCATCGCCCGGCGGCAGGCCGCGGGGTCGCGCATGTCGTCCTCAATGAAGGTGAGCCGGCCCGGGCCCTTTTCCGCGGGCACCAGGTTTTCGCGCTTGCCGGTGGCCAGGTTGTCCAGCACCACCACTTCCTCGCCGCGCTTGACCAGGGTTTCGGCCAGGTGGGAGCCGATGAAGCCGGCTCCCCCGGTGATCAGGTATCTTGCCATGCGTTTAGTTTCCTCTGGCCAAAAGTTGGGCGCCCTGTTCCAGGGCCTGGATGAGCCGACCGGCGGTGACCGCAGAGGTGCCCACCTCGCCCACCACCACGCCGGCGGCAAAGTTGGCCAACAGCGCCGCCTCCTCGGGCGCCAAACCGGCCACCAGCCCCAGAGTGAGGGTGCTGATCACGGTATCGCCGGCGCCGGTCACGTCGAACACTCGCTTGGCCGTGGTGGGTATGTGGCTCTGGCCCCGCTCGCTGAAAAGGGTCATACCCCGTTCACCCTGGGTGATCAGCACGCACTCGAAGCCGTAGTCCTCGCGCAGCTTCTGGCCAGCCAGGCGCACGTACTCGGGGTCGTCGGTGTGGATGCCGGCCGCGGCGGCGGCCTCCAGGTGGTTGGGAGTGACGATGGTGGCCCCCCGGTAGAGCGGCATGTTGGGCACCTTGGGGTCCACGGCCCACAGCTTGCCCTGGGCCGCGGCCAGGTGCTTGAGGCGGCCGGTAACCGTGCCGGTGATCACACCCTTGGCGTAGTCGCTGATGATGACCGCATCCACCTGGGGAACCTGCGCCTCCAGGTAGTCCAGGATGGCGGCGGTGTCCTGGGGACCGGCCGGCTGGCGATTCTCCCGGTCCACCCGCACCACCTGCTGGCTCTGGGCCACCACCCTGGTCTTCACCGTGGTGGGGCGATCAGGGCTCTGCACCAGGCCGCGGTCAGACACCTCCAAATCGTCCAGCAGCTCGCGCACCTGCCGGCCGGGCTGGTCGTCCCCCACCAGGCCGCATATCTGGGCGTGGCCGCCCAGGGCGATGAGGTTGTGCAGCACGTTGGCCGCGCCGCCCAGCATGTAGGTTTCGCTTTCCACCTCCACCACCGGCACCGGGGCCTCGGGGGAGATGCGGCGCACCGCCCCCCAGATGAAGCGGTCCAGCATGACATCACCCAGGACCAGGATGCGGGCCTGGGAAAAGGTGCCCACCGCTTGGCGCAGGCGCTCCAGGTTTATATCCAGCTTCATGTGGCTTCTCGCTCGGACCCGCCGGAAGGCGGCAGCTCCTGCAATATGTCCTCCAGCGCCGCCAGCACCCTGGCCGCGCTCACCTCGCTGGCCGGCCCTTCACCTCCCACCAGCCGGCTGGGCACTCCCCAGGGGGTCCATACCGCCCGCGAGGCCCGGGCCCAGATCACCACCAGGGGCCTGCCCAGGGCGGCGCCCAGGTGCATGGGGCCGCCCTCGGGGGTGATGAACACCCGGCTCCTGGCCACCAGCCCGCAAAATTCCTTCAGGCTCCTGGACCAGAACGTCGGTGGGGCGGGCTCTACGCCCTCCAGGATCCCGGCCACCCATTCCCGGTCGCCGGGAGCATGAGTCACCACCAGGCCCTCCGGCCTCTGGGCCAGGGCTTGCACCAGCTCGCGGTAGCGCTCATCCGGCCAGTTGCGGCCCGGCCGGTAGGCCCAGCGGGTGATGTTGAGCACCAAGGGGCCCGGAGCCTGCTCCAGCCCGTGGGCGCGCAAGAAATCCGCCGCCTTGGCCGCCGCGTGGGCGGGCACTTTCAGATATAGCCTTTTGTCCGGGCTGTCAACCCGGATATGCCGCAAGAGCTGGAAGCAACGCTCCACCTCGTGCATGTCCCGGGGCGGCGGGGGGACGGGCATATTATAGTAGAATCCCCAGCGTTTGCGCTTGCCTTCCGCCCGGGGGCCCAGGCGCCAGCGCCCCCGGCTGGCGTAGACCAGCCAACCCTGGGAGGACGAGAACTGGGCGCGGGGCGCCAGCACCAGGTCAAAGCCCTCCCGCCTGATCTCCCTGAGCACCGCCCCCAGCCGCTTGAGCGACTCCAACTTGCCGTAGTGACCATGCTTGGCCTTGGGATAGACGTAGAGCCGGTCCAGGGCACGGTGGCCGCTGAGGGCCTCCTCGGCCAGGGTGCAGACCAGGGCGGCGATGAAGGCCCGGGGAAAGGCGGCGCGCAGGGCGTCCAGCATGGGGGTGGTGCAGATGACGTCGCCGATGTTGTCATTGCGCACCACCAGGATCTTGCGCACCCGGGCCGGGTCGTAGGGGCCCGGCAGGTCCCGCAAACGGCCCAACACGGCCAGGTTGTATGCGCAAGAGAGCAGCGACACCTCAATCCCCTTCCCGCCCGCCATCCAGGCCCGCCTCCAGCCGGGCGGCACAGGCGGGCCAGGTGAAATGCTCCTCCACCCGCCGGCGCCCGCACCGGCCCATGGCCTTGCGCCTCGCTTCGTCGTCCAGCAGCCCGGCCAGGGCCCGGGCCAGGGCCTCGGGATCCTTGCAGGGTACCAGAACCCCGGCCTCCGCCCCCACCACCTCGGGCAAGCCGCCCAGGTCGCTGGCCACCACCGGCAGCCCGCAGGCCATGGCCTCGGCCGCGCTGAGCCCCAGGGCCTCCTCGCCCTGGCTGGGGAAAACCGCCACCTGGCCCAAGGCATAGAACGAGGCCAAGCGGGAATGAGGCAACAAGCCGGCCAGCACCAGGCGGTCGGCCAGGCCCAGCTCCCGGGCCTGGCCGGCCAGGACCTCGGCATAGGGTCCCTCGCCGGCCACGGCCAGTTTCAGGCGCGGCCGAGAGGGCGCCAGGCGGGCCAGGGCGGCCAGGGCGTGTTGCAGGCCCTTCAAGGGCACCAGGCGCACCGCGCTCACCATCACCTCGTCGCCGGGCTCCAGGCCCAGCGAGCGCCCCAGGTCCCAGTCCGGCTCGAGCGGCCGGAAGCTCTCCGTATCCACGCCCAGGTGGTTCACCCGGGGCCGCAGGCCGGTGGCGCGCTCGATCTGGCCGGCGGTGAAGCGGCTCACCGCCGCGAAGTAGTGCACCCGCCGGGCCAGGGCGGCATAGCCCGGAAAGAACTCGGTGCCCCCGGACAAAAACCCCACCCGGACCTCCCGGCCCCGGGCGGCCCACAAGGCAGGCCCCAGGTCATAGGGCTTGAACACCACCAGGCGCTCGCCGGCGCCGCGCAAAAAGGGAAGCGCCCGGCGGGCCAGGCTCAGGCGCTCCAAAAGCTTGCGCGCCCGGGAGCCCAAGTCCGGGAAGGCCTGGCGCGGGCGATAGGGGAAGGTGACCACCTGTACCCCTTCCGCCTCCGGCGGCAGCGGCCGGGAGCTGCGGCCACCCACCACGGTCACTTCATGACCCCGGGCCAGAAGCTCCCGGGCCAGCAGCCAGGTGGTGGTCTCCACCCCGCCGCTCTGGGTGGTGCTGGTGAGGTTGTAGAACACCCACCTCACTTGGCCGCCTCCGCCATGACTTCCATCATCACCGCCGCCCGGGCCTGCCAGGTGTAGCCCCGGGCCAGTTCCCGGCCGGCCGCGCCCAGGGACCGGGCCTGGGCCGGGTCGTCCAACAATTGGTTCAGGGCCTTGGCCAAGTCCCCAGCATCGTCCGGCCGGAAGAGCAGCGCGTTCAGGCCGTGGGTGAGCACGCTCTCGGCGGCCGGCAGCCGGGGCGCCACCACCGCGCAACCCGCGGCCAAGTATTCGAACAGCTTCAAGGGGCTGGTGAACTCGGCGGCGATGCGCTGGCGGCCGGTGCCCGGCCACACTGCCACCCCGGCCCGGCCGAGCAGCTCGCGCACCACGTCCTGGCCGGCCCGGGGCCGCAGCTCAAACCGCCCGCCCAGCCCCAGGTGCTGGGCCAGGCGGCGGAGCCGCTGCCAGTCGGCGCTGTCCGGCCGGCCGCCCAGCACCTCCAGCCGGGCCCGGGGGACCTGGGCCACGGCCTCCAGCAGCAGGTCCACCCCTTTCCAGGGGCCCAGCCCGCCGGCATAGGCTGCCAGCTCCTCCTGGCGGCGCGCCCCGTCCACCTCGAAAAACGCCTCATCCACTCCCGAAGGCGCCACCGCCACCGGACCGGGCACTCCCTGTTCCTCCAGAGCCCGGGCCAGGGGCCGGCTGATGGCGATCACCCGGTCCGCGCCCAGGAGCACCCGCTGCTCCAACGCTGCCAGGTCCGCCACCTTGTCCTGGGGCGCGCCCTCCTCGGCCGCGGTCTGGGCAAAGAGTTCGTGGGCCTCGTAGAGCAGGGGCACGCCCAGCCCCTCCAGGCGGGGCAACAAAAAGTCGGCCAGCTTGAGATGGCGCACCAGCACCGCCTCCAGGCCGGACCGGGCCAGGCGCTTGAGCCGGGCCCAGGCCGCGTGCTGAAACGGCCGGTGCCAGGAAAAGGGCACCCGGAGTCCCGGACCGGGCCGCCACATGGCCACCGGCTGCACCTGCAGCCCCGCCACCCCGGCCAGCCCCAGTTCGAGCAGGCGACGCTCCAGGCCCGCGAAGCGGCCGCAGATCAAATGCACCTCTGCCCCCTGCCCGGCCAGGGCCCGGCAAGTGGCGGCCACTTGCAGCACCCTGGTGTCGGGACGGCCCAGGTGCTCGGGGTAGAGATAGGCCAGCCTCATCCCCCCTCCTCCCCGGACCGGGCGGCCAGCATCTCGCGAACCTTGGCCAGCACCCGTTCCATCTCGAGCGCGCGCATGCATTCCGGGTCCGGGCAGGCCTTGGTGGTGCAGGGCTGGCAGGTGGCCGGCACCTTGATCACCGCGTCCGCCGGACCGCGGGGCCCTATGGTGGCCGGGTCGGTGGGGCCGTAGAGGCCCAGTACCGGCGTGCCCACCGCCTGGGCGATGTGCAAGGGGCCGGTGTCGTTGCTCACCAAAAGGTCCACGCAGGCCAAAAGGGCGCAGGCCTGGCGCAAGGAGAGGCCCAGGGCGCCCACCAGGGGCAGGCCGGCGGCACGGCGCACCTGGTTGGCCAGCCCCGCCTCGGAGCCAGCCCCCAGGACCAGGCAGTTGACGCCATCCCGGGCCAGTTCCTTGGCCAGCCTCCCGAAGCTTTCGGCAGGCCATCTCTTGAAAGGATACGCCGCGCCGGGGCACAGGGCCACGCGGAGGCCGCCCGGCTCCAGGTCCCGCTCGGCCAGCCAGGCATCGGCCTGGGTCTTTTCGGCCGGGGTGACGAACACCCTCATCTGGTGGTCCACGGTGGGCGCCCCGGCCCAGGCGGCCAAGGTGAGCCGCTTGTCCACTACGTGCATGCCATCATCCAGGCGCAGGGCAGTGAGGCGCAGGTCCTCGCTCTGCCAGCCCTGGATGTTGCCCGCCCGGAGGTAGCGCAGGCGAGGCAGGAGCTTCAGCATGTCATCGTTGGCATGCAGCACCACCGCCACCTGGTAGGTGCGCCGGCGTAGGCGCCAAGCCCACCAACTGCGGCACAAGGCGTTGTTGCGGTAGGGGAGGATACGAGCCACATGAGGATTGTGCCACAGAAGCTGCCGCCGGTGCTGGTGCACCAGCACATCCAGCTCGTAGACCATGCCCAGGGCGGTGAGCGCGGGCGTGCACAACAGCGTATCGCCCAGGGCAGTGGTGCATATGGCCAGGGCCGGCGGGCGGCTCATGAGTCCCCTTCCCTCCCGGCCTGTTCCATGACCGCGGCCATGCGCCCCAGCCAGTCCTCCAGCCCGGGCACCTTGTCCTGAAAACCCGGGGCCAGGGAAAGGGCCTCCTGGCAAGCCGCGGCCAGAGCCTCCTGGTCGGCCGGCTCGGCCACCAGGGCGCCGCTCACCCCGGGCTCCACCAGCTCGGCCGCGCCGTTGGCCCGGGTGGTGACCACCGGCCGGCCCGCGGCCAGGGCCTCCAGGCAGGCATTGGCGCAGGGGTCGTAGATGGTGGGCAGGAGCAAGGCGTCGCAAGCGGCCAGCAACCGGGGGACATCGCCCCGGCGGCCCAGGAAGCGTACCCGCCCGACCAAGCCCAAACGCCGGGCCTGGGCCTGGTAGGGGGCGGCGCGGTCCTTGCCCGCCACCCACAAAAATGCCTCGGGCAGCCGAGCCAAGGCCTTCAGGGCAAAGGCCAGGCCCTTGCGCTCAAAGCCGGAGCCCAAGAAAAGGAGCAGGGGCCGGCCCGGGTCCAGGTCCAGCTCGGCCCGGGCCGCCTCCCTGGCCCCGGGCTCACGGGCCGGGGCCAGGCGCTCCTTGTCCACCCCGTTGTAGATCACCTCCACCCGCTGCGCCCCCAGGCCGTAGAAACGCTGCAGCTCGTCCGCCACCAGGCGGGAGTTGGCGATCACCTTGACCAGGGCCGGCGAGGTGAAGGCCCGGCGCTCCAAGTCCAAAAAGGCGCGGTGCTGGGGATTGAGACCAAAGGAGAGGCGCTTGAACGCGCCCTCGTAGGGCGCGCGGCGCTCCAGCCAGGCGGCGTGGCAGCCGTCGCCAGCCCGGATGAGCGGCGCGCCGGGCACCCGCTCCAGGGCCAGGAAGCTATGGGGGCGCCAGGCCCGCATGGCCTCGACGCCCGCCAGCGCGAACTCGCGCACCCGCTTATAGCCACGGCGGTGGCGGGTGGTCACCTCCCGCAGGATGAGCCCCTCTGGCGGCGTGCCCTGCCAGGAGGCGGTGACCACGCACACCTGGTGTCCCCGCTCCAAGAGCCCTTGGGCCAAGAGCGCCAGGGTGCGCTCGGCCCCCCCGGCCTGGTCGTACTTGAGCCGCATGAGCCCCAAACGCATCAGGCCACCTCCAGCAGCCGCTCCAGGGCGGCCACCACCCGCTCCGGCGGCAGCTCCACCAGGCAGCGGCTCACCTTGGAGCCCTCGCAGCCATCCCGGCCGCAGGGGCGCTCCGGGCAGTCGCCGGTGACCACCTGGGCGGGCACCTGCCAGGGGCCCCACATCTTCTCGCCCGAGGGCCCGAACAGGGCCAGCACCGGGGTGCCCAGGGCCGCGGCCATGTGCATGGGCGCGCTGTCCACGCCCAGAAACACCCGGGCCCGGGCAATGAGCGCGGCCAAGAGGGGCAGCCTGAGCCGGCCGGTCAGATCCACCACCCGGGCACGGCCCAAGTCCTGGGCCAGCACCCCGCGCACGAAATCCCGTTCCTTGGCCGCCGGCGCGGCGGTCAGCACCACGGGCAGTCCCTCCCGGCCCAGGTGGCGGATCAGGGCCGCGTTGCCCTCCAGGGTCCAACACTTGAACATCCAGCGGGAGGTGGGGTGCAGCAGGGCGAAGCCTCCCGGTTCCAGGCCGTGCTCAGCCAAAAGGGCCCCGGCCTCCTCCTCGGCCCGGGGGCCGGGGTACAGCTTGAGGCTGGTGTCCCGGGGCTCCAGGCCCAGGGCGCGCACCTGGCGCAGGAAGGTTTCCACCACGTGGTTCTGGGTGCCGGTGGCGTCGGCCAGGAGGTGGAAGGCCCGGGCGCGGACATGGGGCTTCTTGGGCGCGAATCCCACCCTGAGCCCGGCGGCGGCGGCCCGGCTGAGAAAGGCCCCCCGGTCGCCGCCGGAAAGCTCCAGACTGAGGTCGTAGCGCGCCGCGCGCAGCCGCCCCAAGAGCCGGAGCTGGTAGGCAAGCTCGGCCAGGCGGCCGGGATGATCACGTTCCAGGACGATGACCTCGTCCACGTAGGGGCTGTTTTGCACCATGGCCTCGGTGCCTTGGTTGACCAGGGCGGTAATGGCCAGGCCGGGCCAGGCCTCCTTGAGGGCGGTGAAGACAGGGGTGGTCACCAGCACGTCGCCAATGTGGCCCAGCTTGATGACCAGGGCCCGGCGGGGGTCGAGGCGCGCGGCGGCGTCTTCCACGGTCTGCCTATTCTTCCAGGGGCCGCGCCTCGTCCGCCAGCATCACCGGGATGCCATCCCGCACCGGGTAGCGCAGGCGGCACTTGCGGCAGATGAGCCAAAGCTGGTCCGGGCTGGGCTCCACCGGCTCCTTGCACTGGGGACAGGCCAAAATCTCCAAGAGCTCCGGGTTCAGAGACATGCTCACGCCTCCTCCAAGACGGGCAGCATCTGGCGCACCCATTCCACCTCCGCGGCCAGGCCTTTCTTGAGGTCATAGCGCGGGTCAAAACCCAAGGCGGCCCGGGCGCGGCTGGTGTCGGCATGGGTGTCGCGCACGTCGCCCTTGGCCACCTCCAGGCGCTTGACCCGGGCCTTCTGGCCGATGATCTCCTCCAGCCAGGCGATGACCTGGTTCACGCTCACCCGGGCGCCGCCGCCAAGGTTGAACACCCCTCCCGCCGCGTCCGGAGCGGTTGCCGCGGCGATGGTGGCCTCCACGATATCGGCCACAAAGGTGAAGTCGCGCGATTGTTCGCCATCACCGAAGAGCCTAATCTCGCCGCCGGTGAGCAGGGCCTTGATGAAACGATGGAAGGCCATGTCCGGCCGCTGGCGGGGGCCGTAGACCGTGAAGTAGCGCAGGCTCACGGTGTCCACCCCGAAGTTGCGGTGGTACAGGCCACAGAGGTGCTCGGCGGCCAGCTTGGTTACGCCGTAGGGCGACACCGGCCAGCAGGCGCTGGTCTCACGCATGGGCAGGTCCTGGGTGTCGCCGTACACGCTGGAGGAACTGGCATAGACCAAGCGCCTCAGGCCGCTGGTCTTGGCCGCCTCCAGGAGCGCCTGGGTGGAGAGGATGTTGTTGTGGGTGTAGATGGTGAAATTGGCTCCCCAGGAGGCGCGCACCCCGGCCTGGGCCGCCAGGTGGATCACCACCTCCACCCCCTCCAGCAGGCGGTTCAAGTCAGTGCTCACCACGTCCTCTTCGATGAACTCGAAGGACTGGTGGTCCCGGGCGGGAGCCAGGTTCAGCTCCTTGAGCCGGCGAGGGTAGTAGTCGGTGAAGCAATCGATGCCGCGCACCTGGTGGCCCTGGGCCAAGAGCCGCTCGCACACCTGGGAGCCGATGAAGCCTGCCGCGCCGGTCACCAAAAAATGCATGTTGTCTCCCTGTTCCTGCTCCATTGTCCCGGCCAGACACCAGCCGCCAATGCCGCGCCCCCCCTCGCCCCCCGGCTTTCTCCGTAGCTCTCTCGCCCCTTCCCCCGTCGCCCCCCGTTGCCCCCCGTCGCTAGGCTTGGTGGGAGGAGGCCAGGGCTTGTTCCACCTCGCTGAGCACCCGCTCCGGGGTGAGTTCACGCAGGCAGCGGGGATCATCGCACTCGCGGCGGAAACAGGGCGCGCACTCCAAGGAGGGCTGGAGCACCCGGTGGCCTGTACCGTAGGGACCGGTGCGCCAGGGGGCGGTGGGGCCGAAAAGCGCCACCACCCGGCAGCCCACGGCCGCGCCCAGGTGCATCACCCCGGTGTCAGTGCTCACCAGAAGATCGGCACGGCCAAGGAGCGCGGCCAGCTCCTTGAGGCTCAACCGCCCGGCCAAGTCCAAGAGTTCCACCCCGGCAGCCCGGGCAATGGCCCGGGTAGTGGGCCGGTCGTCGGCCGAACCAGACAGGGCCAGGCGAGCGCCCCGGGCGGCCAGCTCCCGGGCCAGGCCGGCCCAATGGGAGGTGGGCCACAGCTTGGAGTCCCACTTGGCCACGGGGTGCAAAACAACGAGCGGCCCCTCCCCCGCCCCCTCGCCCACCAACGCCTCCACCCGGGCCAGGGCCTCGGCCCCGGGCTCCAGGCCGAACTCGGGATGGGCCGGCCTCATCAGCCCCAGGGGCTCCAGAAGGTCCAGGTAGCGCTCCAGGGCGTGCCGGTCAGGGTCGTAGGGGTCCAGCCGCTCGGTCAATGGCCAGGCCGCCAGGGGCTCCTTGCCCCCTTTGAAGCCGATCTTGCGCTCGGCCTTGCAAAGCGCCACTAACATAGCACTTTTCATGAGGCCCTGCAAGTCGAGCACCACGTCGTAAGTGACAGAGCGCAGCTCCCGGCCGAAGCTGGTAAGTGCCGTGAATATATTACCATCTCCCTGCGTGATCTCATGGCGGGGAGACACCAAAACCCGGTTCAGGGCCTGGTGGCCCGCCAGGAGGGGAGCGCTGGGTTTCTCCACCAGCCAGTCCACGGTGGCCTGGGGCAGCTGGCGGTGGATGGCCATGGCCACGGGCAAAGACTGGACCACGTCGCCCAAGGCCGAGAGCTTTACGATGAGCACCTTCACCGGCCGCCCTCCAGGCGCCCGAGTATCCACTCCACGGCCCGGGCCAAATCCGGGGCATCGAAGTGGGCCGGCTCCGGCCAGTCGTCCTGGTCAGGGCCGGTATGCACCCGCACCGCGGTGACCCCCGCGGCCAGGGCACAGCCCACGTCTCCCGGCCGGTCGCCCACCATGAACGAGCCCGGCAGGTCCAGGTCCAGCTCCCGGGCCGCCCGCAGCACCAGTCCCGGACTGGGCTTGCGGCAGTCGCACTCCACGGCCAAGTGCTCCACCACCCCTTCGGGCAGGTGGGGGCAGTGGTAGTAGGCATCGATGCGGGCGCCGCAGGCCGCCAACTGGCGGTCCAACTCGGCATGCACCGCCCGCAAGTCGTCTTCTTTGAAAAAGCCCCGGGCCAGGCCGGACTGGTTGGTCACCACCACCACCTTGATGCCGGCCCGGTTGAGCCGGGCGATGGCCTGGGCCGCGCCGGGGATGAGGCGCACCTCCTCGGGCCGGGACAAGTAATGGGTGTCCTGGTTGATAGTGCCGTCGCGGTCGATGAACACGGCGATCTGGTTCGTCTTGGCCATATGGCTTTCCACGCTGGGATGGTGAAGGCCCTATTGTAGTGCAGCAGCCCCCGGGGGGTCGAGAATCAGGCCGAGGCGGCCAGGAGCTCACGCCCGGCGGCCACCACCTGGGCCGGCTCGATGCCAGTGAAACATATCATCTCCGGGCGGGGGCACACCGGCTTGAGGCAAGGGCTGCACTCCACGGCCTGCCGCACCAGGCGCACCCAGGGGCCCAGGGGCGCGGTGGTGACCGGGTTGGTGGAGCCGAACACCGCCACCGTGGGCCGGCCCAGGGCCGCGGCCGCGTGCATGAGCCCAGAGTCGTTGGTTACAAACAAATCCAGCCGGGCCAGGAGGGCCAGGGCCTGGCCCAGACTGGTGCGGCCGGAAAGGTCCACCACCTTCAGCCCGGCCAGGCCGCCGGCCACCTGGGCGCAGGCAGCGGCCTCACCCCTGCTGCCAAAGAGCAGCACCGCGCCCAACCCCTGCCGGGCCAGGCCCCGGGCCGCGGCGGCAAAGCGTTCGGCCGGCCAGCACTTGGCCGGGCCAAAGGCCGCGCCCGGCGCCAGGCCCAGGAGCCGCTCGCCCTCCAGTCCCTGGTCTGCCAGGAACTCGGCGGCCCATTCCCCATCCCCGGCCGGGAGGCGAAGCTCCGGCTGCACTCCCCCGGCGGGCGGCGCCTGGTCCAAGAGGCCGGCCCCGTGCAGGATGTGCAGGTAATAGGCGGTCTCGTGCACTCGCCGCACCTCTGGCCGGCGCGGCACCCGGTGGGTGAGCAGGGGGCCGCGGCCGTCAGTGGCATAACCCAGGCGCACCGGCACCCGGGCCAACCAGGCGATGAGCCCGGCCTCAAAGGCATTCTGGAAGAGCAGGGCCCAGTCGAAATCCATGCCGCGCAGCTCCCGGGCCAGGCGCAGCCGTCCAGCCAGGCCGGCGTGAGCCCCACCGGCCTCCAGGAGCATCACCCGGGGCCGCGAGGGGGCGGCCGCATACACCGGCGCCACCCAGGGCTTGGCCAGCACGGTGATCCGGGCCTGGGGGCAGAGCCCGGCCAGGGCCTCCAGGGCGGGCAGGGTCATCACCGCATCGCCCACCCAGTTGGTGGCGCGCACCAGGATATGGCGTGCAGTGGAGGGGTCCAGGCGTCGCATCAGCCCTGCTCCCGGGGCCAGAGATGGTAGGGCTTGGTCTTCCAGCGCTGGTGCAGCCAGAACCATTGCTCGGGCCGGCGGCGGATGATGTCCTCCAGGGCCTTGGTGTAGGCCTGGGTGTTGTCCCACAGGTCCTGGGTCTTGTCGCCGGTCATGACCAAGGGCAGTTCCTGGCCCACGTGCAGCTCGAACTTGCCGTCGTCCCCGCGCCACACCCAGGCCGGCACCACCGGGGCCTTGGTCTTCATGGCCAAAAGGGCCAGGCCCTTGTTGGTGCAGGCCGGCCGGCCGAAAAAGTCCACCCACACCCCGTCATACCAATCCACGTTCTGGTCCAGCAAGATGCCGATGCCGTGGCCCTGGCGCAGGTGGGCCAGCACCCGCCGGGCAGAGGCCGCCTTGGGCACCACCTCCTGGCCGGCCCGGGTGCGCCACTGGTTCACCAGGCGGTCGGCCGGGGGCCAGTCGATGGGCCGGGCCACCACGCAGCTCGGCCCCATCAGCCAGCCCCAGATGAAGTTGAGCCACTCCCAATTGCCGATGTGGCCGGTGAGCACGAACACCCCCCGGCCGGCTTCCAGGTGCCGCCGGACCGCGGCCAGGTTGTCCGGCTGCATGATCCGGGTCAGGGCCAGGGCCTGGTCCCGGGAGTAGCGCAAAAGGCGCGGTATCTCCATCGCCACCCGGCCCAAGTGCTGGTAGCAGGCCTTGACCGTGGCCTCCACCCAGGCGGCGTCCCGCTCGGGAAAAGAGGCGGCCAGGTTGTCGCGGGCGATGCGCCGGTGGCGCTTGTCCAGGCAGTGGGCCAGGCCGCCCAGGCCGCTGCCCAGGGACCGCATCAGGCCCAGGGGCGGCAGGGAGAAGCCCAGGGCGCCGGCGCGCAGCATGGCATGGGCCAGGCTCATGGCCTCGCCCCCCTCGCCCCCCTCGCCCCCCACGCCCCCCTCGTCCCCCGCGGCCCCCAGCGCTTCAGGCCCCAGGCGATGAGCGCCTCCAGGCAATGAGGTCCTTCGGCGAACTCCAACTCCAGCTCGCTCACCCACAGCTCCATGCCGGCCGGCAGGCCCGGAGGCAAGCGCACCTCGTCCTTCTGGCTGCACACCAAGGCAGCGGCACCCACCTCTGCCGCCCGCCGCCACAGGCCGGCCATCTCCCCTGGGGTGAAGCGGTGGTGGTCCGGGAAGGCCTCCAAGTCCCGCACCTCCAGGCCGAGCTGCTCCAAGCCCTGGCGGAAGCTGTCCGGCCGGGCCAGGCCGCAAAAGGCCAGCACCGGCCGGCCCCGCACCTCGCCCGCGCCCACCGGCCCGCCACCCCGGCGGCGCAGGCCGCTGATCCGGTGGCAACAGGCCAGCACCGGGCCGGGCCCCCAAAAGGAGCGCAGCCAGGCCCGGGTGCGGGCCGTGGCCTCTGGGTCATCGGCCCGGGTGAGCACCACCGCCTGGGCCCGGCGCAGGCCCGCGGCCGGTTCGCGCAGGCGGCCCCGGGGCAGGAGTCCGCCGGCCAGGGGGTCGCCGGCGTCCAGGCACACGATGTCCAGGTCGCGGTGCAGGCGGCGGTGCTGGAACAGATCATCGGCCACCAGCACCCGGGGGCCCATCTCCCGCAGCACCAGGCGGCCCACTTCCCAGCGGTCCGGCCCCACCGCCACCGGCACGCCCAGCTCCTGGGCCAGGAGCACCGGCTCGTCACCCACCTGGGCCGCGCCGGCCAGGAGACGCCCTCCCCGGGAAACCCAGGTCACCCCGCCACCGGCCTGGCCGCCATAGCCCCGGCTGATGACCGCGGCCGGCAGGCCCAGGCGCGTCAAGGCCCGCACCAGGGCCACGACCAGGGGTGTCTTGCCCGTGCCGCCCACGGCCAGGTTGCCCACCCCGATCACCGGCGCGGGCAGCCGGCGAGGACCAGCCAGGCCCAGGTCATAGGCCAGATTCTTGGCGCCCGCGCCCAGGCCATAGAGCCAGGCCAGGCCCCGGGCCGCCCCGCGCAGGCCGGGGAGCCACCAGGGACCGGGCCGGCCGCTGGTCACCAGATCATGCAGCGCCTGCCAGTCCATGACTCTAGGCCTCCCCCAAGAGCGCGGCCGCCTCGGCCACGGCCCGGTCCACCGCGCCGCGGTGGGCCTGGCAAAAGGCGAGCGCCGCCTGACCCATGGCCCGGGCGCGCTCCGGCTCCTGCAAGAGTCCGCGCCATACCCCGGCCAGCTCGCGGCCGCGACCGATGCGCACCCCGCCGCCGGCCGCCTCCAGCTCCCGGGCCATCTCCAGGAAGTTGTGGGTGATCGGCCCGAACACCACGGGCACCCCCTGGGCGGCAGGCTCCAGGAGGTTGTGCCCGCCCACCGGCACCAGGGAGCCGCCCACAAAGGCGGCCCGGGCCAGGGCATACACCTGGGCCAAACGTCCCAGCACGTCCAGCACCACCACCTCGGAGCCGGCAGGAGGCACGCCCTGGCTCACCCGGGCCGCGCGCAGGCCCTTGGCCCGGGCCAGGCGGGCCACGGCCTGGCCCCGGTCCACCTCGCGGGGGGCGATGATGAGCGCCAAGTCGGGATGCCCGCCCTTGAGCGCGGCATAGGCCTCCAGGCAGGGCTCCTCCTCGCCGGCGTGGGTGGAGCCGGCAACCAGCACCTCGCGGCCGGCCAGGCCCAGTTCCCCGGCCAGGGCCAGGCGGGCGGCCTGGTCCAGGCGGGCCGGCGCACTGTCGAACTTGAGGTTGCCGCCCACGGCCAGGCGCGCTGCCGGCACCCCCACCCGGCACAGGCGTTCATAGTCCACCCGGGTCTGCACCAGCACCCGGTCAAAGCCCTCCCACAGGGCGCGGGCCAGGGAACGCGCCTTGAGATAGCCGCGATAGGTGCGGGGGCTCACCCGGCCGTTGACCAGGAGCCGGGGCACCCCCCGCGCGGCCAGGCCCCATTGCCAGTTGGGCCAGATGTCGCCTTCCACCAGGCAGAACAGGCGGGGCCGCAAGCGCTCCAGCAAACGGCTCACCGCCCAGGGCAGGTCCAGGGGACGCACGAACAGACTCACCCCGGGCTCGGCGGCCAAGGACTCGGCCGCCACGGCCAGGCCCTGGGCGGTGGATACCGACAGGGCGCGGGGAAGCCGGGGGAAGCGCCGGCCCAAGGCGGCCAGGAGCGGCAGGGCGCTCTTGACCTCGCCCACGCTGAGGGCGTGCAGCCAGATGCCGCCGGGCGCTGTTCGGGGCAGCCAGGCCGAGCCCAACCCCAGGCGGGCGGCGGCTATCCGGCGGTAGCGCCCCTGGGCCAGGCGGGCGGCCAATATGGGGCTGGCCAGGGCTATGCCCAGGCCCAGGGCCAGGCTGTAGGCCACGCGCCTCAAGGGGCCGGCTCCCGGGCCGAGGCCTGCCAGGCCACCTCATAGGCGCGGCCGGCTACAGGGCCCCAGGCCACCCTTTCGGCCGGCGCTCCGGCCATCTCCAGGGCTGCATCCACCAGGCGGGGGAAGCCCACGCCCTGACCCTGCAGCCGCTGGCAAAACTCGCGGAACACGGGGAGGAAGGCCCGGCCCTCCACCTCGGCATGCAGGGTGAAGACATTCAGCCGACCCGGCTCCACCAGCCCGGCCAGGTGGCCGGCAGCCCGGCCCTGGTCCAGGCCGGGCAGGGCCAGTACCTCGTCCAGGCTGGGCAGGGTGGTGGGCAGCTCGATGAGCCGCAAGGCCCGGCCCTTCACCAAGGGCCGGAAGGGACTCCGGCCCCGGGTGCAGGAGACGTGGCTTATACCCAACTCCTCCAGGGCCAACAGGGCCTGATCGGTTATCTGCCATCCCGGCGCGGCAAAGCTGGCCGGGGTGAAGCCGGTGATCTCGTAGAACAGGTTGAAGGCCTGGCCTAGTTCCATGCGCACCCGCTCCGGGGCCAGGCCGCGCAGGCGGTCGTGCCAGAACACATGGTCCCAGCCATGCAACCCGGCCTCGTGGCCCGCCGCCAGGCAGCGGTTTATTATCCCGGGTGCCGAGCGGGCGATGATGGGACCGGGCAGCAGCAGGCCGTACATCATGGTCACCGGGCCATAGGCCCCGGCCGCACCCGACTTGAGCTGCTTTTTCAGGAAACCAGGCCGGAAAAGGCGCTTCAGGGCGCGGCCCGAGTGGTCCGGGCCCATGGAAATGAAAAACGAGGCCTTGAGCCCCAACTCGGCCATGAGGTCCAGCAGGCGGGGAACCCCTTCCCGGAGCCCCACCCTGGTGTCCACGTCCACCTTGAGCACCAGGCGGGTGGCATTGTGGTTGTCTGCATCAGGCATGATTGGTGGAACCGGCCCCTACCCCCGGGTCTCCCGCACGATGTAGCGTGGCCGCTGGCGCACCTCGCGGTAGATGCGGCCCACGTACTCGCCGATCAGCCCCACTCCCAATATCTGGAGGCCCACGAATACGAAGAGGATGGCGAACAGGGTGAAGACCCCCTCCACCTCCGGGCCCACGATGAGCCGCCGCACGAAGAGGAACACGCCGAACCCCAGGCCCACCAGGGCCACCACGCTGCCCAGCAGGCTGACCAACTGGATGGGCAGCACCGAAAAGCCGGTCATGAGGTCGAAGTTCAGGCGCAACAGCCGCATCAGGCCGTACTTGGAGGTTCCGCCCTGGCGCTGGGCGTGGCCCACCGGGATCTCCACCACGTCGCGGGCAAAGGTGTTGGCCAGGGCCGGGATGAAGCTGGAGGTCTCCTGGCAGGCGTTCATGGCATCCACCACCTCCCGGCGGTAGGCGCGCAGCATGCAGCCATAGTCCTTGAGGTCCACGCCCACCACCTTGCTGGTGATGCGGTTCACCACGTAGGAAGGCAGCTTGCGCAGCCAGGAGTCCTGGCGCGCCTGGCGCCAGCCGCCCACCACATCATAGCCCTCCTCCAGTTTGGCCACCAGCCTGGGCAGCTCCTCGGGCGGGTTTTGCAGGTCCGCATCCAGAGTGGCCACCACCTGGCCGCGTACCCGCTCGAACCCGGCGAACACGGCCATGTGCTGGCCGTAGTTGCGGTTGAAGCGCACCAGGCGGACCCGTTCCGGGTCCTGGGCGTGCAGGCCCTCCAGTATCTCCCAGGAGCGGTCCCGGGAACCGTCGTCGGTGTAGATCACCTCCCAGTCATAGCCGGCCCTGTCGAGGGTGGTGGCCAAGCGGGCGTGCAACTCCACCAGGTTCTCTTCCTCGTTGAAAACCGGGATGACCACGGAAAGATAAGGTTGTTTAGAGGTATCCATCACCACCTCCGGACCAGGGGCGCCAAACCGCCGGCGTGCGTTCGCCGGCTAAACTATCGCAGGAAAGCACGGGTAAATCAAGCCGGCCCGCCCCCCGCCTCAGCGCGGACGGTTGGCGAACAGGGTCTTGTCGCCCAGGCGCTGCCATTCAAAGAGCAGCACCCCGGGCACGCCCTTTGTCTTGGCGCGCAGCCGTTCATAGGCGTCGGTCTCGGCCAGGGCTATGACCCGGGCGCGGGGCTGCTGCAAGAGGCGCACAAAGGCCCCGTCGTCGGGCAGGAACCAGCGCCGGGCCTCTTTCTGGGGCGCGTGGCGGCGGCCGTAGTCCAGCTCGCCCCAGTTGCGCACCACCACCACCCGCCGGCCGCTGTAAAAGGGCATGCCCTGGAAGTAGTCGCCGTAGGAAACCAGGTAGTCCCCGGGCTTCAGTTCCTCCCGGATAGGCGCCACCAGGCCCTCCACCGAACGGTAGTCGCCCAGGCGGGGCGCCACCGCCGCAGCGCAGGCCACCACCAGCGCAAAGACAAGCAGCGGCGAGGCCAGAACGCTCCACAGGCGGGCGCGCAGCACAAAGATCAATATCCCCGCAGCCGCAGCCACCAAGGGCCCCAGCAAGGGGGCCAGGCCGGCCTGGCTGAAGCTGATGTCCGGACTCAGCGCCGGCACCAGCACCAAGCCCGCGCCCACCGCAAAGAGAGCCAGGGTGAGGGCGGTCAGGCTGGCCCGCAGGCCGGGCGGAGCCCAGTTGCGCCAGCCCGCGGCGCTCACCTGGGCCAGGGACCGGCCCAGGATCAGGGCCAGGGCCGGAAGCGCGGGCAGGAGGTAATGCAGCATCTTGGAGTTGCTCAGGCTGAGGAACAGGAAGAACGAAACGAACCACACCGCTGCGAAGAGCCAGCCGCGCTCCGGCTCGGAGCGCCACAGCCTGCCCGGCCAGGAACGGACCACCGCCCAGGGCAGGAGCGCGATCCAGGGGAACAGGGCTGCGGGCAATACGGCCGCATAGAACCAGGGCGGCTGGTAGCGCTGGTGGCTGGCGGTGAGCAACCGGCCCAGGTGCTCATATATGAAGAAGTAGGAAAGGAAGCCCGGGGTCTCCCAGCTCACCAGTACCACCCAGGGGGCGCACAACACCACGAACATGACCAGCGCCCGCCAGTTCAGCAGCCAAACCAGCAGGCTCCACTCGCCGGCCAGGGCGGCGAACAGCACCGTGGCCATGATGGGCAGTCCCGGCCCCAGCAACCCCTTGCTGAGAAACCCGATGGTGCAGCCCAGCCAGAAGGCATAGGGGCCGTGCCGGTAGCCCAGGCGGGTCTGCCAGGCCCCGTACAGCGCCAGCACCACTCCCAGGCAGAGCACCATGTCGGTCATGAGTATGCGGCTGAGGCCAAAGAACATGAGCGAGGTGGCCAGGGTAAGCCCGGCCAGAAAGCCGGCGCGGGCGTCGGCCAGGGAGCGGCCCAGGAGAAACACCAGCAATACGGTCACGAACCCGCAAGCCGCAGGCACCAGGCGGGCGCTGGCCCCGGACACGCCAAAGAGCTTGTAGCTCAGCGCCACCAGCCAGTAGGTGAGCGGCGGCTTCTCCAGATAGGTGACGTAGTTGAGGGTGGGGGTCACCCAGTTGCCGCTGGCCACCATCTCCCGGGGTATCTCGGCGTAGCGCGCCTCGTCGGTTTCCCACAGGTTGCGAAAACCCGGCGCGCTGAAAAAGAGCACCGCGCACACTACGGCCAGTAGCAGCAGGTAGCCCACTTGGCGCGCGTCCCAGGGCCGGGCCGGCGGCTCGGGCTTGGGAAAACGGGGGGGCCGGGTGGGGCGGGGGGCGCGGGAGGCCTGGGACCGGGGCCGGGGCGTATCGCGCATCAGCTTTTTCTCGCGCGGCTGCCTGGCCGGTTTGGGCTTGGGCAAAGGCTTGCGCCGATTCTTCTTGCGGAAGAGCTTCATGGCTGCCCCTTCTCCGCATCTCCCTCTTGGCCGGCATCCCCTGGCCGCGCTGTCCACAGAGCCGCGGCCGCCTGGTTGCCGCCCAGCAGGTAGCCCTCATAACGGCCCAGCTCCTGGAAGCCGGGCACCTGTTCCAACCCCTCCAGCCGCGCCCGGGTGAGCACCATGACCGGCTGGGGCTGGGCCAGAGTCTTGGCCAGTATATCCTTTTCCGGCACTCTGATTCGCGGGATATCCCGGTCCAGGTAATAGAGGAGCGAAGGCTTCCACAGGCCATAGGTCACCACCTGGGTGTCCCCGCTCGCCTTTGCTCTCACCGCCAGGGCCATCTCCTTGGCCGGTTCCTGGATCACTCCCGCAGCCTGGGGAAACAGCCCCAGCACCAACACGCCCGAAAGCAGGGCGCCGCCCGCAACCAGGCCGACCCCCACCAGGTGCTCCCGGCCGCGGCGTTTCAAGAGCCGCGCACCCACCAACAAGCCCGCAGCCACCAGGGCGCCGGCCAGGGGCCAGACCACCAAAAGGGGCGGCTTGAGCGGCAGGGCGTACTCGCTGGAGTCGGGCCGGATGGAGGCCAGTATCTTCGGCCAGGCAAAGCCGATGCCCAAGGGCACCGCGGCCAAGGCCAACGCCCACACCGCGCCACCTGCAATCAGCACCACCCAGAACACCGGCCCGGCCACCCGGCCCGGGCTCTCGCCGGCGGCAAGCCGCCAGAGAAAGAATCCGCCCAGAAGCGCCAAGAAGGGCAAGGCCGGCAGGATGTAGTTGATCTGCTTGGTGGCGGCCAGGGTGAACACCACCAGCACCACCAGGGAGGCAATGGCCGCCAGCAGCCGCAGGCGGGCCATGGGGTCTGCCTCGCGAGCAGGACGGGGATTGGCCAGGGCCCGGCCCAGGGCGGGCAGCGCCGCCGCGGCCAAGGGGAAGCCTCCCACCAGGAGCACCGGCAGGTAATAGAACCAGCCGCCGCCATGGCCCAAGAGCACCTCAGAAAAGCGGCGCAGGTTCTGGGACACGAAAAAGGCCTGCCAGAACTCATCCCCCAGGCGATAAAAGGCCAGGCCATACCAGGGCAGGTTGATGACCAGGAATACGGCCAGGCCCCAGAGCAACTGGGCCCGCTTCAACACCTGCCACAAACGCCGCTGCCACAAGGCGTAGACCAAGGCGGTGGGCAGCACCACGGCCAGGGCCACGGGACCCTTGGTGAGAAAGGCCAGGCCCAGGGCGGCCCAGGCGGCCAGGTACCAGGGCCGGTCCCGGGGCGGCTCCTGCTCGCTGGCCAGGAAGAAAAAGCCCAGGCTCATGGTGGTGAAGAGCGTGAGCAGGGCATCGGTCAGGCAAGCGCGGCCCACCAGGGCCATGAGCGGGTTGAACCCCACCAACGCCGCGGCCAACACCCCGGGCGCCAGGCTGCCCGCCGCCCGCCAGGCCAGCCAGCCGGTGAGGGCCATGAGCAGGATGGCGCTGACTGCCGAGGGCAGGCGCGCCCCCAACTCGCCATGACCGGTGATGGCCTGTCCCGCGGCCACCGCCCAGAAGACCAGGATGGGCTTTTCCAGGTAGGGCCGGCCGTTGAGGGTGGGGATCACAAAGTCGCCGTTGCGCTGCATGGCCGCCACCGCGGCGGCGTACTCGCCCTCGTCCCGGTCGGTGAGCGCCATGTCCCCCAGCCAGGCCAGGTACAGGGCCAAGCCCGCGGCCATGACGGCCAGCGCCGCCACCTGCCACACCCGCGCCTTCACAGGCCGCGCTCCCCGATGCGCCGCCGGGCCATGCCCGCCAGTACCAGGCCCACGCCCAGCCCCAGCAAGGCCCCGGCCAGTACGTCGCTGGGGTAGTGGGAACCGCTCGCCACCCGGCCCAGACCCACCAAGGCGGCCACCAGGTAGAAGAGCCAGGCCCAGCGGGGAAAGCGGCTGGCCAGCACCGCGGCCAGGGCGAAGCTGGTGGCAGTGTGGCCGGAGGGGAAGGAATGCATGTCGCTGTCAAAGGAGGGGCCGAAATGCTCCCAAGGCGGCAAGGCGGCGCGGGGCCGGGCGCGGCCCACCAGGTGCTTGACGACCTGGGTCAACAGCCCGGCGACCAGCACCGAGGCCAGGGCGGCGGCGCCGTGATACAACTCGGCCTGGGCCTGGTAGCGCTTGGCCGCCACCATCCAGATTATGGCCGCCCCGATCTGCACCGAACCCAGGCCGGCCCAATAGGCGCCCTCGGCAAACAAGCGGCCCAGGCCCTCCCTGCCCCAGGCGTGCAGCCAGTCCACCAGGGCCCGGTCCGTGGAGGGCGCCAGGAGCAGAAGCAGCAGGGCGGCGCCCATCCCGGCCAGGAGCAGCCGGTGTGGAGTCCGGGCGGCCACCTCAGGCCACCTCCAGGCCCTGATCCACCGCGAACTGCATCTTGTGCAGCCGGGCGTAGACACCACCCTTCTTCAACAGCTCCTGGTGGCGGCCCTCCTCCACGATGCGGCCGTCGGCCATCACCAGGATGCGGTCCGCCCGCTGCACGGTGGAGAGCCGGTGGGCGATGACAAAGGTGGTGCGCCCGCGCATGAGGTTCTCCAGCGCCTTTTGCACGTACATCTCGCTCTCGGTGTCCAGGCTGGAGGTGGCCTCGTCCAGGATCAGGACTGGCCGGTCGGCCAGCAGGGCCCGGGCGATGGAAAGCCGCTGGCGCTGGCCGCCGGAGAGCAGCACCCCGGCCTCGCCGATCATGGTGTCGAAGCCCTGGGGCAGGTGCTCGATGAAATCCAGGGCATAGGCCGCCTCGGCCACGGCGCGTATCTCCTCCTCCGTGGCATCGGGCCGGCCGTAGGAGATGTTGGCCCGCACCGTGTCGTTGAACAAAATGGTCTGCTGGGTGACGATGCTGATCTGGGAGCGCAGGCTGCGCAGGGTCACCTGGCGGATATCCACCCCGTCGAACAGGATGGCGCCCTCGGTGACTTCGTAGAAGCGGGGCAGCAGGTTGACCAGGGTGGTCTTGCCGCCTCCCGAGGTGCCCACCAGGGCCACCACCTGGCCCACCGGCACCGTCAGGTTGATGTCCTTGAGCACCATGTCGCCCTGGCCGGGGTGGTAGGAAAAGCTCACCCCGCGGAACTCGATCTGCCGGGACAAAGGCTTCAACTCCACCGCCCCGGGCTGCTCGGCTACCTCGATGGGCTCGTCCAGCAGCTTGTAGACCCGGGTGGCCGCGGCCAGGCCGTTCTGTATCTCCATGTTGAGGTTGGATATCTTTTTCACCGGCTCGTAGAGCATCATGAGCGCGGCCAGAAAGCTCATCAGGTCGCCGGGGGTGGTGTGGCCCGCCCGTATCTGCATGCCGCCGTAGATGAGGATTCCCGCCATGGCCAGGCCGCCCAAAAACTCCATGAGGGGGTGGGAGAGAGCCCGGGTGGAGACATCCTTGACCCGCAGGCTGAACAGCCGCCAGGCGTGCTTGGAGAAGCGCTCCGCCTCGTACTCCTCCCGGCAGAATCCCTTTACGATGCGGGCGCCGGCGATGGTTTCGTGCAGGAGCACGCTGACATCGGCCATGGTCTCCTGGGAGGAGGTGCTTATCTTGCGCAGCCGCTTGCCCAGCTTGACGATGGGGATGACCACGATGGGGAACACGCCCAGGGCGAAGATGGAGAGAAACCAGTCGCGGTAGATCACCACCCCGATCAAGGCGAACACGGTGAACACGTCCCGCAGCACGCCGGTGATGACGCTGGACACCGATCCCTGGATCATGTTCACGTCGTTGGTGATGCGGCTCATCAGTTCGCCGGTGGGCGTGCGGTCGTAGTAGCCCATGGAGAGCCGCTGGAGGTGGGAGTAGAGCGCGATGCGGTACTCGGTGATTATGCGCTGGCCCACCCACTGCATCATCACGCTCTGGCCGTAGCCCGCCGCGCCCTTGAACACGTAGACCAGCACGATGAAAAGGGGCACCAGGTACATCATCACCGGGTCGGGCTTGACCAGGATGTCGTTCACCACGTCCTTGACCACAAAGGCCAGGGCCCCGTTGCAGGCGGCCACGATGAGCATGAGCCCCATGGCCACGGCCAGGCGCCCCCAGTAGGGCTTGACCCGCTGCAGGAGCAGCCCGACCAGCTCCCGGTCGCTCTTGGGACCCGTGGTTTGGCTCATGCCTGGTCTTCCTCCATAAGTTCCCTGGCCAGCTCGGCCACCCGCCGGCTGGCCCCGGGGCCGCCCATGGCCCGGCGCACTTCCTCCAGCCCCTGGATCATCTCCTGCCGCCGAGGACCTTCCTCCAGGAGCGCCAGCCCCTCCTCGGCCACTGCCGAGGGCGTGGCCTCGCCCTGGATCAACTCGGGCACCAGCCGCCGCCCGGCCACCAGGTTGGGCATGGCGATATGCTCCACCTTGATGAGCAGCCGGGCCAGCAGGTAGTTCAGCCCCCCGGTCTTGTATACCACCACCATCGGGGTGCCCGCCAGGGCGGCCTGCAGGGTGGCGGTGCCCGAAGCCACCAAGAGCACCCGGGCCTGGGCCATGACCTGGTCCACCCGGCCGGGCAGCACGGTGAGCCCGGCCGGGGACCGGCGCAGGTAGGGCGCCAGCGCCCTGGTGTTCAGCCCCGGCGCCACCGGCAGCACGAAGTGCAGGCCCGGCCGGCGCTGGCTCATGATGCGCGCCGCCTCCAAGAGAAGCGGCAGCAGGCGGGTTATCTCGGACATGCGGCTACCGGGCAAAAGGCCCACCAGCTCGGCCGCGGCCGGCACCGGTAAGTCCACCGCCGCGCCCTCCCCCGCCTGGTCGCGATCCAGCAGGGGATGGCCCACGAAAGTGACCTTCAACTCGGGCGCGATATCGGCCAAGAACCCGGGCTCAAAGGGAAAGGTCACCGCCAGCCGGTCCACCTGGCGGGCCATGAGCCTGGCCCGGCCCCGGCGCCAGGCCCAGACCTGGGGGCAGATGTAGTAGAGCACCTTGACCCCCAGGCGCTTGGCCGCCTTCATGAGGCGGAAGTTGAAGTCCGGGAAGTCGATGAGGATGACCAGGTCGGGGCGTTCCTCTTTGAGGTGGCGCTTCATGCCCCTCAACGCGGCCAGGATGGTCCCCAGCTTGGGCAGCACCTCGGCGATGCCCACCAGGGCCAAGTCTTCGGCCCGAAAGAGCAGCTCCACCCCGGCCCGTTCCATGGCAGGCCCGCCGATGCCGCTCAGCCGCACCCCGGGCATGAGCGCCCGCAGCTCGGCGGCCAGGCGGGCGCCGTGCATGTCGCCCGACGCCTCGCCAGCCACCACCACCACGTGGCGGGCCGCGGCCAAGGCTAGTCCTCCCCGGGCTGGCCGGCGTCCACCCAGTGACGCGGCGCCTGCAGGAGGTCCTCCCGGCCCTTGACACTCTCCTGCACCCGGCGGTGCACCTCCAGGGCGCAGGCCAGGGCCCGGCGGCCATCCTCGCCGCTCACCCGGGGGCAGGCCCGGGTGCGCACGCAGTCGATGAAGGCGGCCAGCTCCTTCTCCAGGGGGTCGCTCTTGCCGAAGCGGGGCCTCTGGGTGGAAACCTTGGGCTTCTTGCCGGGCAGGAACTCCACCCCGCTCACCACCAGGAGCTTGCGCTTCTTGAAATCCAGGGAAAGGTAGGCATCGGGCTGGAACACCCGCATCTTGCGCTCGTCCTTGAGGGCCAGGCGGCTGGCGGTGACATTGGCCACGCAGCCGCCGGGGAACTCCAGGCGGGCGTTCACGATGTCCGCGTGGCGGCCCAGCACCGGCACCCCCACCGCCCGTATCTCCACCGGGTCGCGGCCCACCATGGCCAGGATGATGTCCAGGTCGTGAATCATCAGATCCAGGGCCACGTCCACGTCCGTGGCCCGGGCCTTGAAGGGAGCGATGCGGTTGCACTCGACGAACATGGGCTTGTTGGCCCGGTTCAGCATCTCCTCCACCGCGGGGTTGAAGCGCTCCAGGTGGCCCACCTGCAGGATCCGGCCCCTTTCCGCGGCCAGGCCCACCATGGCGTCGGCCTCCTCCAGGCTGGCGGCCAAGGGCTTTTCGCAGAACACGTCCTTGTCCGCGGCCAAGAAGTCCATGGCCACCTGGTGGTGGCTCACGGTGGGGGTCACCACGCTCACCGCGTCCACCAGCTCGATCACCTGGTGGTGATCCTGGTGGGCCGCCACCCCCAGCTCGCGGCCCAGGGAACGGGCGCGCTCCAGGTCGCTGTCCACCACGGCCACCAACTCGGCGTCCTTGAGCCGGGCCAGCTTCTCGGCGTGGAAGCGGCCCAGGTAACCCACCCCCACCACGGCTATGCGCACCTTGGCGGCGCTCACGACGATTCTTCTCCCTTGCGGGCCAGGATGCAGATGCCGGCCCGATCGGCGGCGGCCACCATGGCCTCCCGGTCGAACACCAGGGTGCGGCCCGCCTCAATGCAGAGGCAGCCCGCCCCGGCCGCGGCCATGGCCGCCACGGTGTCCGCCCCCACCGAGGGCAGATCGAAGCGCAGGTCCTGGATGGGCTTGCAGCGCTTGACCACCACCGTGCCCGGCCCGGCCAGCTCGCCGCCCCGGCGGATGCAGGCGTCGGTGCCCTCCACCGCCTCCACCGCGACCACCACCCGGCCCTTGAGCACCAGGCATTGCCCGATGTCCAGGCGGCCCAGCTCCGCCCCCAGGCGCCAGCCCAGCTCCAGGTCCGCCTGCTCCTCCTGGCTGGGGCCGCGCCTGGTGTACAGGCCCTCCGGGGCCAGCAGCTCGGGCACCAGCTCATGGCTGGCCATGATCTCGATCCCCTCCTCGGACAGCACCTGGGCAAAGGTGCGCAAAAGCCCGTCGTCAGCCAGGTGGCGCAGGCGGCCGATCAGGCTCAGGGCCTTGAGATCGGGCTTCACGTCCTTGAACATGCGGGTCTTCTTCACCCCCCCCGCCATGACCGCCCGATCAACCCCGGCCTGCTTGAAGGCCTTGAGCAGCTTGCCCAGCTTGCCCAGCTTCACCCAGGTGATCTGGTCCACCTCCTGGGCCAGCTCGGCAAAGGTCTCGCCCTCTATGGCCACCGCCACCACCCGATAGCCCCTGGCCCGGGCGGCCCGGGCGAAGAGCAGGGGAAACTGGCCGGTGCCGGCGATGAGGCCGATGGTCCGGGCAGCCATTGCTAACGGGGCACTCCGCGCTGGGAGGCCTCGATGAACTCCAGGAAGTGGCGCACCTCGGGCAGGTCGGGCGCCTCCTCCCGGGCCTGGGCGAGAGCCTTCTTCAGGGGGGTGGTGGTACGGAAGATGATGCGGTAGACCTTCTTGAGCGCATCCACGGTCTCGCTGGCAAAGCCGGCGCGCTTCAGGCCGATGGTGTTCAGCCCGTGGGTCTTGGCCCGGCTGCCTTCGCAAAGGGTGTAGGGCGGCAAGTCCTGGGCCACCCCCGAGAGGCCGCCCACGAAGCAGTAGCAGCCGATGCGCACGAACTGGTGCACCGCCACCACCCCGCCCAGGGTGGCGAAGTCCTCCACCGTGACATGGCCGGCCAGGTTGGCCGAGTTGGCCATGATGACCCGGCGGCCGAGCTGGCAGTCGTGGGCCACGTGGCTGTAGGCCATGAGGAGGCAATCGTCCCCCACCCGGGTCACGCCGCCGCCCTCGGCGGTGCCGCGGTTCACGGTCACGAACTCGCGTATCTTCACCCGGGCCCCGATCTCCAGGCGGGTGGGCTCGCCCTGATACTTCAGGTCCTGCGGGTCGCTGCCCACCGAGGCCATGGGCCAGATGCGGGTTCCTTCGCCTATGGTGGTCAGCCGCTCGATGTTGACATGGTGGCCAATGATGCAACCGGAGGCGATCTCCACCTCCGGGCCTATGACAGCGTAGGCGCCCACCTCCACGTCTTCGGCCAGGCGGGCGCTGGGGTCCACCAAAGCGGTGGGATGAATGCTCATGTCCGACTCTTTCCTTGACCGGGGCCGCATCCGGCCCCGCCTACCCTTGTTAGCTACTTGTATTCCACGCCCAATGCCGCGGTGAGTTCGGCCTGGGCGACCAGTTGGCCGTCCACCGTGGCCCTGCCGGCCATCTTCCAGGCGCGGGATGAGCGGTGGATCACTTTCAGTTCCAGGATGAGCTGGTCGCCGGGCACCACCGGCCGGCGGAACTTGACCTTGTCCATGCCCATGAAGTAGATCAGCCGTCCCTGGTTCTTGGGCACCCACTCGTAAGCCAGGATGCCGCCGGTCTGGGCCATGGCCTCCACGATCAACACCCCGGGCATCACCGGCCGGCCAGGAAAGTGACCCTGGAAGAACTCCTCGTTCATGGTCACGTTCTTCAGCCCCACCACCCGCTCGCCGGGCTCCAGCTCCAGGATGCGGTCCACCAGCAGAAAGGGATAGCGGTGGGGGAGATGCTCGACTATCTCCTGTATGTTCAGCACGGGATCGGCCATGAATCCTCCTTTTAGCCCTCCGGGGGTTCGCCGCCCTCGCCGGCCAAGCGCTTTTCCAGGGCCTGGAGGCGCTTGAACAGCTCGGGCAGCCGGCGTATGAGCCCGCTGGTTCGCAGCCACAACCGGTGCGGCATGGCCGGCACCCCGGCCAACACCTCGCCCGGCGGAACCGACTTGATGATGCCGGTGCCGCCGGCGGCCTGCACGTTGTCGCCGATCTCGATATGGCCGGCCACGCCCGCCTGGCCGCCCAGAACCACGTGGCGGCCCAGCTTGGTGGAGCCGCTGATGCCCACCTGGGCCACCAGGAGCGAGTCCTCGCCGATGACGCAGTTGTGGGCCACGTGCACCATGTTGTCGGTCTTCACCCCGCGCTGGATCCAGGTGCGGCCCATGGCCGCCCGGTCGATGGTGCACAGGGCGCCGATCTCCACGTCGTCGTCGATCTGTACGATCCCCACCTGGGGTATCTTGAAATAACCCTCGCCCTCGGGCACGAAGCCGTAGCCGTCGGCGCCGATGACCGTGCCGCCGTGGATTATGCAGCGCTTGCCGATCTTGCAGCCGTGATACACGGTGACGTTGGGGTGGAGCACGGTGTCGTCGCCCACCTCGACCCCCTCGCCCAGGTGCACCCCCGAATGGAGCACCACCCGGTCGCCCAGCTTGGCGCCGGGGCCCACATAGGCCAGGGGGTGCACCGTCACCTCGCGGCCCACCTGGGCGCTCGGGTCCACGAAGGCCCGGGGATGCACCCCGCCGGGTTGGTAAGGCTTGCGGGTGGCTGCGGTGAGCGCCTTGGCGTAGGCCAGGTAGGGGTCGTCCACCCGGATCACGGCCAGGCCCTGGGGGACTTTCTGGTCGCGGCCCACCAGCACCACCCCTGCCTTGCAACGGGGCAGGGCCTTGGCGTAGCGGGGGTTGGCCAGAAAGGCCACGTCCTGGGGCCCGGCCTCCTCGATGCCCTTGATGCCCGAAACCTCCCGCTCGGGCGGGCCCTCCAGGCTCCCGCCCACCAGGGCGGCCAACTGGGCCAGGGTTACCTTCATGCCTACCGCCTAGGGGTTCACCTTGTCATAGGCCGCGATCACCTGGGGGGTGATGTCGGCGCTCTTGGGATAGTAGATGGCGAAGCGGGTCTCCATGATCAGCGAGTAGCCGCCCTTCTTGCCGATGTCTTCGATTATCTTCTTCATCTTCGCCAGGATGGGCGCGTAGGCCTGGCGCTGGGCCTCGGCCCAGTCCTGCTGGGCGTCGCGCTGGCGGTCGCGGATCTGGCGGCCCAGCCGCTCCAGCTCCCGCTGCTTGGAGAGCTTGGCCTCGGGCTTGAGCAACATGGAGGAATTTTCCAGCTCGCTCTGCAGCTTCTGGAACTTGACCTGAAGGCCCTTGATCTCTTGCTGGTACTTTTCCAGCTTGCGCTTGAGTTCGGCCTGGGCGCGCTTGCCCGCCTTGGTGTTGTTCACCGCCCGTTCGGTGTCCACCACGCCGATCTTTCCCTTGGCCAAAGCCTGGGCCGGCAGGGCCAAGGCCACCGCCAGCAGGCAGGTCAGAAACGCTATGGCCAGAGTATTCTTTCTGCTGAAGGTCATACAGATGTCTCCCTCGCTTGGCTATAAGGCTTTAGAACAAGCTTCCGATGGTGAATTCCCAGTTGGAGGTCTCCTCGCCCGGCTCCGGGTCCAGCACCCAGCCGTACTCCAGGCGCAGGGGGCCCATGGGCGAGTACCAGCGTATGCCCAGGCCCGCGCTCTTGCGCAGGCTGCCGAAATCATAGCCCTGGTCCTGGGTCCAGGCATTGCCGGTATCGTAGAACAGCACTCCCACCAGTCCCGCCTTCTCCACGATGGGGAAGCGGTACTCAAGGTTTAACTGGACCATGCGCTCGCCGCCGATGACATCGCCGGTTTCGGGGTCCTTGGGTCCCACGCTGTTGTAGTCGAAGCCGCGCAGGGTGTTGATGCCGCCCAGGAAGAAACGCTCGTAGATGGGCAGGTCGCCCCCCGAATGGCCGGTCAACCAGCCCACCCGGCCGTGCACCACCACGATGTGCTTGAACCAGATGGGGAAGTACCAGCCGCTGTCGGCGATGGCCTTGACGAAGGCGTTGGTGCCGCCCAAGGGGTCGCCGGCGTATTCCACGCTGATGCTGTTGTCCGAGCCGCTGGTGGGGTTGAAGGTGTGGTTGCGGGTGTCGCGCCGCAGAATGGCCCGCACCGCGCTGGTGGTGTGGTCGCCCACCTGGTCCCGGATGATGCGTGAGGTGTTCTCGGCCACGTTGGAAACCGTGGCCTGCTCAAAGGTGTAGTAGGTGTACAGGCGGGTGTAGTCAAAAGGCGTGGGCCAGCCCAAGCGCAGGCGGACGCCGGCCGCCTCCTTGTCGTAGCTGGTGTACTCCCGGAACCAATCGTAGATGTCTATCCCCGCGCTGATGGGCTTGTCAAAGACCCAGGGCTCGGTGAAGGACAAGGTATAGCGGGTGGACTTGCCGCCCAACTGGCCGCGCAGCTCCAGGCGCTGGCCGCGGCCAAAGAGGTTGGCCTCGGTGATGGAGCCCATGACCATGAAGCTGTCTATGGTGGAGTAGCCCGCGCCGATGCTGAAAGAGCCGGTGCGCTTCTCCTTGACGTTTATCTTCAGGTTCATCCTGTCGGGCTGGGAGCCCTTTTCGGTGGAGATGTGCACGTCCTCGAAGAAATTCAACCGGTGCAGGCGGATGTTGCTGGCGCGCAAGGCCCGGCTGGAGAAGAGGTCCCCCTCGGCCACGCCCAGCTCCCGCCGGATCACGTTGTCGCGGGTGCGGTCGTTGCCGGTGATGATGATGCGCTCGAAGTAGACCTTGGGGCCCTTCTTGATGCTGTAGTTGATGGCCACCTGGTTCTTGTCGGCCCGCTCCTTGATCTGGGGGCGCACCTCCACGTAGGCATAGCCGCGGTCGGCGTACACGTCGTGCAGCATGCGCAGGTCCTGGCGGAGCTTCTCGCGGTTGAACCAGTCCCCCGCCTTGAGCTGCATGCCTTCCATCAGCCTCTTTTGGGGTACCACCATCTCGCCCGAGGCGCTGATGGAGCCCACCTTGAAGCGCGGCCCCTCGTTTATGTCGAAGGTGACCACCAGGCCGCCCTGCTCCCGCTTGATCTCGGGCTCGCCCACCCGGGCGGTCATGTAACCGTGGTTGTAGTAGAAATCGGTCAGCTTCTCGCGGTCCTGGTCCAGCTTGGAGCGGTCCAGCACGTTGGAGTCGGTGATCCAGGTGAACCAACCCTCTTCCTGGGTGCTCATCTGGTCTTTCAGTTTAGAGGCGCTGAAGGCCTTGTTGCCCCGGAAGCGTATGGCCTTGATGAAGACCTTCTTGCCTTCCTCGATGGTGAACTTGACGCCCTTGTCGCCCGAGGGCAGGTCGATGACCGAGCTGGTCACCTTGGCGTCGAAGTAGCCCTTGTCGTGGTACAGGCGCACGATCTTGGCCTCGGCCTCCTTGATGGCCGCGGGCCGGTACACGCTGAAGGGCTTGACCCCGATCTGGTCGCGGATGTCTTTCTTGTCTATGGCGCTGGCCCCCGTGATCTGCACCTCGCGGACCATGGGCTTTTCCTTGACCTCCACGGTCACGATCTTGCCGCCCGCGGCGTCGGTGGTCTTGATGCGCACGTCCTCGAAGTAGCCCATCTTCCACACCGCGCGCAGGTCGCGGTCCAGCTTGAGGGGGGAGTAGGGACTCCCCGCCTTGGTCTGCATGGCCGCCTTGATCGCCTCGGCCTCGATGCGCTTGTTGCCCTGCACCCGCACCTCGGCCACCCGCTCCAGGCCGGACATCTTGGAGACCATCTCCCGGGCCAGGCGCCCGGACATGTCCTTCAGCTCATCCAGGCCGGTGCCTTCCACGAACACCGACAGGGGCCGGGCCATGCCCAGCGAGTCCAGCACCTTGGCGTCCAGGGAGATGCGCGCGCCTATCTTGGTGAGGGAGCCATAGACCGCATAATCCGCGCCCAGGCGGCCGGCCAGCACCCGGGCCAGGGTCAGGTCCAGGGGCTTGCCCGCTTCCTTGAGGGCACGGTTCACTTCTTCCTTGGGAAGGGGCGCCAGGCCCTCGGCGGCCAGTTGCTGGATGAGAAGCTTCTGCAATTCGCCGCCCAACTCGCCCAGGGGCTGGCGGCTGAACACATCGAAGGGAAACACCACCACCTTCACCGGCTTGGCCAGGGCCAGCCCGGGGAAAGCCACCAGAAGGGCCAGGATGGTTGCCAGCGCTATCTTCTTCATGCCGCCCCCTGCTTCCTATTACTTATATAATTCCCGCCCTGCCAAAAACGAGGCGCAGCCTGTTTCCCCGCCCCTGCCCCGCCCCCGGAGCCTCACTCGGGCCAGGCCTTGCCCTCGGCCAGCCGCACCCTGCGGTCCAAGGTCTTGGCCAGGCGCTCGTTGTGGGTGGCCACCAAGGTGGTGAGCCCGTGCTCGGCGTTCAGCCGCACGATGAGCTCATGCACCCGCTCCCCGGTGCGCTCGTCCAGGTTGCCGGTGGGCTCATCCGCCAAAAGCAGGCTGGGCCCCAAAACCAGGGCCCGGGCCACGGCCACCCGCTGCTGCTCTCCGCCGGAAAGCTCGCCCACCCGGTGGGCCAGGCGGTCGCCCAGCCCCACCTCGGCCAACAGCTCCTCGGCCCTGGTCCTGGCCTCGGCCGTATTCCAGCGGGCGATCAAGGCCGGCATCATCACGTTCTCCAGGGCGCTGAACTCGGGCAACAGGTGGTGGAACTGGAACACAAAGCCGATATGGCGGTTGCGGAAGGCCGCCAAGGCCCCATCGTCCAGGGCGAACACGTCGCGCCCGCCCACCAGCACCTTGCCCTGCGTGGGCCGGTCCAGGGTGCCCACTATGTGCAACAGGGTGGACTTGCCCACCCCCGAGGCCCCCACCACGGCCACTGATTCGCCAGCAGCCACGGTCAGGTCCAGCCCCTTCAGGACCTCCACTTTATCACGGGGGCCTTCGTAAGTCTTGCGGAGTTGACTTATATGAATAAATGGTCCGGCTTCTGTCAAGCCACTTAGCCTCCCCCCGCCGCTGCCGGGGCTCATCGGGGCAACCTATTGATACCTCAGGGCCTCCACCGGGTCCAGCCTGGCCGCGGCATGGGCCGGGTACAAGGTGGCCAAAAGGCTCATGACCACGGCCGCCACCCCCACCAGGGCCACCATGAGAGGCTCCACCTGCACGGGCAGGGTGTCCAGGGCATAGACATCCACCGGCAGCTCGATGAACTTGTAGCGGGCCAGGAGCGCGCACAGCACCAGCCCCGAAACCAGGCCCGAAAGGGTGCCCATCACCCCGATGATGAGCCCCTCCAGCACGAAGATGCGCCGGATGCTCTTGGCGGTGGCGCCCATGGCCTTGAGTATGGCGATGTCCTTGGTCTTTTCCATGACCAGCATGATCAGGGAGCTGACTATGCCAAAGGCCGCCACCAGCACGATCAGGATGAGGATCACGAACATGGTGATCTTTTCGAGCTTCAGGGCCGAGAACAGGCTGTGGTTCATGGCCATCCAGTCCCGGGCGAAGTACAGGGGGCCCAGGGACTCGGCCACCTGGCGGCCGATGGAATCCGCCGCGTAGATGTCGGCCACCTTGAGTTCCACCCCGCTGACCGCCTTGCCCATGTCCAAGAATTCCTGGGCGGCCTCCAAAGAAACATAGCACAGGGAGGAATCGTACTGGTACATGCCCGAACGGAACACCCCCACCACCCGGAAGGGCTCACTCTTGGGCACCCGGCCCACGGGGGTGTCCTCGCCCAGGGGGTTGATCAGGTTCACCACCCCGCCCCGCCGCACCGCCAGGCGCCGGGCCAGGGCCGCGCCCAGGATGACCCCGGGCAGGCCGCGGGGCCCGGGCCGGGCCAGGTCCTGCACCGAGCCCTGGGTGACCACCCGGTCCAGGTCCAGGGTCTCTGCCGCCCGGGAGACCTGGATGCCCCGCAGGAGGGCACCCGAGGCGCCGGCGCCGGAAACCACCATGACCTGGCCGGAGACAAAGGGGGCGCCCTGGACCACCCCGGGCACCTGGCGGGCCCGGGCCACCACCCGGGAGGGCTGGTCCATCACCCCCCCGGCCTTGTAGATCAAGACATGGGCGTTCATGCCCAGTATCTTGCTCTTCAGCTCGCTCTCCGCCCCGTTCATCACCGACAGCACCACGATGAGGGTGCAGACCCCCAGGCCCACCCCCACCATGGACAAAAGCGATATCAGGGAAATGAAGGCCTGCTTGCGCCGGGCGCGCAAGTAGCGCAGGGCGACCAGGACTTCAAAGGACATCATCCCTGTTCCGGCCTGAGGAGCGGGAAGAGGATCACCTCGCGGATGCTGGGCTGGTCGGTGAGGAGCATCACCAAGCGGTCGATGCCGATGCCCTCGCCAGCGGTGGGGGGCATGCCGTACTCCAGGGCGCGCACGTACTCCAGGTCCATGAACTGGGCCTCCTCGTCGCCCGCGGCGCGTTCGGCCTGCTGGGCCTGGAAACGCTGCAACTGGTCGTCCGGGTCGTTCAGCTCGGAGAAGCCGTTGCCCGTCTCCCGGCCGGCGATGAAGAACTCGAAGCGCTCCACCACGTCGGGGTCGTGGTCGCAGGTACGGCTCAAGGGGCTGATCTCCTTGGGGAAGCCCGTCACGAACGTGGGCTGCCAAAGCTCGGGCTCCACCAGCACCTCGAATATCTTGTTGAGCGCCTTGCCCAAACCGTCGCCCGGCCGGTGCACCCCGCCCAACTCGCGGCTCAGCCCCAGGGCGGCCTCGGTGTCAAAGAGCACCTTGGGCGGCACCCCGCCGATCTCCAGAAGGCTGGTGCGGAAGTCCAGGTTGGTCCAGGGTGGGGTGAGGTCGATCTCCCGGCCCTGGTACTCGAACTTGAGGCTGCCCTTCACCTCCTGGGCGCATTCGCCGATGAGTTCCTCGGTGAAGGCCATGAGGTCCTCGTAGGTGGCATAGGCCTGGTAGAACTCCAGCATGGTGAACTCGGGATTGTGGCGTACGCTGATGCCCTCGTTGCGGAAGTTGCGGTTCAGCTCGTACACCCGTTCCAGGCCGCCCACGATGAGCCGCTTGA
This sequence comes from uncultured Desulfarculaceae bacterium, assembly GCA_964620595.1. Taxonomy (GTDB): domain Bacteria; phylum Desulfobacterota; class Desulfarculia; order Desulfarculales; family Desulfarculaceae; genus Desulfocarbo. The sequence goes on from CAZUHP010000005.1 coordinate 93,890, forward strand.
GGTACAGCTCCGGCGCCACCCTGAGGTACAGCTTCATGCCCAGGGCGTTGTGATAGGTCTCAAAGGGGCGGGCGGTGGCGCCGCCGGGGATGACCTGCATCATGGGGGTCTCCACCTCCATGAACCCCTTTTCGTCCAGCTTGCGGCGGATGGTCTTTATGATCGCCGTCCGGGACTTGAAGATGTCCCGGGTGCTCTGGTTCATGATGAGGTCCAGGTAGCGCTGGCGGTAGCGGGCCTCCACGTCGGTGAGCCCGTGGAACTTCTCGGGCAGGGGACGGTAGCTCTTGGTGATGAGCTGGAAGCTCTCGGCCCGGATGGTCAGCTCCTGGGTGCGGGTGCGGAACAAGGGGCCGGTGACCCCTATGATGTCACCCACATCCATCTTCTTGAAGATGGCGTATCTTTCCGGCCCCAGCACGTCGCGCTGCATGTGGACCTGCAAGCTGCCGGTGCGGTCCTGCACCTTGATGAAGGCCGCCTTGCCAAAGGAGCGCAGGGCCATGATCCGGCCGGCGATGGAGAACTTGGTGTCCTCCCGGCTTTCCAACTGGTTGGCGTCCAGCCGGCCGTAGGAGGAGATGATGTCGCCGACCTTGTCGCGGGGGCGGAAGGTGTTGGGAAAGAGGGGAAGCCCCATTCCCTTGATCTCGGCGGCCTTTTTGCGCCGCTGGCGGATAAGGGGGTTGTCTTCCAGGATGCGCGCCATGTCCGCCTCGGCCCCTTGGGGCTTTTGACCAGCCTTCTTGGCCACTTGCTTCAGCTCCTTCCCCCGCGGGCCGCGTTCGAGGTCCTGTGCGCGGCGGCAGGGCGTTTCCCCTTAAGTCAAGGTACTTTATCTACGTGAGCCCCGGCGGTTTGTCAAGGGCGGCGGCAGGCGGGCAAAAGGCGTATTTCCCCTTGACAGGCAGGGGAAGGGTGACCATAATTGCCAGCCAGTGTGTGTAGCGGGGGCCCGGCGTCTTAGGCCGGGCCCCTCGTATTGACCTGTTTTTGCGACGGACTCACCCGGAAACCTCCCGTGAGACCAGTAAGGATGTGACGAGCCATGCAGTGCACCACCACCCGCGAAGGCTATGAGTGCAACTTCATGACCCCCCAGGGTTGCTCCTACAACGGCGGCACCTGCCACCCGGCCATCGAAGCTTGCCAGGGCTGCGACCGCACCGTAAGCCAGGGCGAGCTGATGTATTGCCAGAGCTACCCCGACCCGGCGGCCAAGTGGCGCTATGGGGTGTGCAACTTCGCCACCCATGTGAAGGGCGAAATGAAGGAGGCCCCCAAGCTGAACCCGCTGAAGGCCTCCAAGCGCGCCCGCCGCGGCGGCTAGAACCACCTGCCTGCGATCAGGGCCGGCCCTCCCGCCTGGCGGGAGGGCCTCTCCTTACCCTGCGACCATCTCGGCCAGGGACTTGCCATAGTCCTGGGCCATGGCCACGCCGCCCTGCAAGTCCGCAGACTTCAGCCGCAGGCAATCGCCGGCCACGTTCATCTCGAAGACGTTCTTCATGGTGGCCAGGATGCGGTCCGGCGCCTCGCCGGACCAGCCAAAGGCCCCGAAGGAACCGCCGCACTTGCCCTTGAGCCCCGCCTTTTCGGCCAGGAACAAGAACTGCTTCATGGCGGGCATCATCTCGCCGTGGTAGGTGGCCGAGCCGAATACGTACAGGTCATAGCCCTGCAACTCCTCCGCGCTCTTCACCTTGTGGGTTTCCGCGAGTTCCACCTCCAGGCCCTTGATGCGAAGGCCCTCGGCGATAAGCTCGGCGATCTTCCGGGTCTGTCCGGTGCGGGTGGCATACACGATCAGTGCTTTGGCCATGGTCTCTGCTACCTCTCTCTCTTTAGCTTGGGTGGGGCGCGCCGGGGCTAGGCGCCCTGGGCCATGCCGCGGCCCAGGTCCCGGGCTTGTTGCAGGAGTTCGGGCCGCTCCTTGACGCTGCCCTTTCCCTCCACGCCGCGGACCAGAAGCCCTCTCTCGTAACTCATGTCCAGGGCGTCGTAGAAATACTTGGCCGTGAGTTCGACCCCGCTGAACAGGTTCTCACCCTTGGTGGCGCCCACCGCAATGAGCCAGCCCCGGCCCGCGTCGTAGTGCTTGCGCTGCTCCCGGGTCTTGCGGAGCATGCGCCCGGCCCAGCAGGCCTGGGCCCGGTCCACCAGGGCCTTGGCCTGGGCCGGCATGTTGTAGAAGAAAATGGGCACGGCCAGGACCACGGCCTCGGCCGCTTCCAACAGGGGATAGACCTCCTGCATGTCGTCCTGCACCACGCACTCGCCGGTCTCGTCGCAGCCGCCGCACTCCAGGCAGCCCGACAGGTTCTTCAGCTTGCGGCAATAGAGGCGCTCCACCTGGGCCCCGGCCGCAGCCGCGGCCGCCAGGGCCTCATCCAACAAGACGTCGCTGTTGCCTCCCTTGCGGGGGCTTCCGTAGATGCCCAGTATCCTCATGCTCTCCTCGCTGCTGGTCTGCGCTTGCCCTAAAAGGTGATGATGCGGTAGCCCTGGTCCAGGTAGGGGGACATGGCCGGGTGGCCCATCATGTCCTGGCCCAGGGGCAGGCCCAGGGCCTCGACCTCGGCCAAGACACCCATCTCCTGGGAACAGGCCCGGCACACCGCCTTGATGAGCCCGGCTCGGCACACCTTGTCCCACAGCCCGTGCAGGGGGTTGTCCTCCTGGGCCAGTTGGGGCACCAACTTGGTGGCCGAACCCTCCACCACCACCGCCACCTGGTGGCCCTTTGCCTTCAGGTCCTGGGCGTTCAAGAGCACGTGCACGAAACACATCAGCTCGCCGTTGAAGGCGAACAAGGCCGTCTTTTGCATATCAGGCTCCGCGTATGCCAGGTGGGCCTCAGCCCAGGCGGGGGTCCTGGCCGGTGCTGCCGCAGTCGGGGGTGTAGCAGCTCACGTCCACGAAGTCACACTTCTCCTTGCAGGAGGGGCACTGCTCCGGCGGCTTGACCTCGGTGAGGGTGTAGCCGCAATTGGTGCACTTCCAGGTCATCTGGGGCGCTTGGGTCATGATACTTCTCCTTTATGAGGAAACCGGCTCAAGCCTCCTTGGCGGAACCGGGACCGGCCAGGGGACGGAACATCTTCTTGGAGGCACCGCACACCGGGCACTTGTAGTCCTCGGGTACATCCTCCCAAGGGGTTCCCTTGGGCACCTTTCCCTTGCGGCAGCCCTTGTCAGGGTTGTAGATGTAGCCGCAGTTGGAGGTTTGACATTGATACATCTCTTCCGGCTTGGCCACGCCATGTCCTCCCGTGGGTGTAAGCATTTTGAAAATGATTCCTATTAAAAGGATATAGCAAGTTGGCCTCTGGGCAAACTCAAAAATGGCCGGATGAGTAACTGGCTGGACCCAGGGCGAAAATACCCTCCAGGCCCCACGGGGATGGGCCGTCCACAACTATAAGTGTAGCAAATTGGGTCAATAAGTGGCCAACTGCCGGCGCACCAGGGCCAGGTCGTCCTGGTTCAGCTCAAAGGGATAGTTGCGCAGGTCCGGGCCGGGCTTTTCGTTGCCAAAGGGCCGGTTGCAGGCCACCCGGCCCGAGGCGCCCGGACAGCCCGAGGTCATGAAGGGCTGGCCCGAGGCAATGGCCGCCTCCAGGGTGTCCTCGTCCACCCCGAAGTCCCTCACCCTGCCCTTCTCGTCAAAGGCCATGTCCTTGGCCCGGGCCTGGTCGTGGTCGATGAGCCAGCGGGCCACTTGCACCCGGCGGTAGCCAAAAGGCTGGGGCTGGGGCCTCTGGCCCAGGGCGGAGAACTTCTCCGGGAAGAAGCAGAAGAGGTGGGTGGAGCCGCCGGCCGCGCGGGCGCGGTCCATGGCCCGCACCAGCTCCTGTTCGGTCTCGCCCAGGCCGAAGATCAGGTGCACGCCCACCTGGTCCTGGCCGAACACCTCCAGGGCCTGGTCATAGATGCGCCAGTAGTGGTCCCAGCGATGGGGCCCCCGGGCCGGCTTGCCCCGCAAGCGGGCGAAAAGCTCCGAGGTGGCCGCGTCGATGGCCACTCCGATGCGGTCGGCGCCGGCCTCCTTCATGTCCAGCAGGTCATCGCGGCCGAGCAGGGTGGGCGCGATGAGCAGGCTCACCGGCAGATGGGTGCGCGCCCGCACCTGGCGGCATATCTCCAGGGTGTCGGCCTGGGCCCGGGGGTGGGTGATCTGGGAGATGCACACCCGCTCCACCCAGGGAGGGGCCTGGGCGCAACGGGCGATCACCTCGTCCAGGGGATGGCTGGCCCAGGCCACCCGGATGAACTTCTCGAAGCGGGGGTCGTTGCGGTGGGGGTTCTCCCGGGCCAGGCCGCAGAAGGAGCAGTTGGCCTTGCAGCCCGAGGCATAGGTGAGCAACAGGTTGATGCAGCCCAGGCGGGCGTTGCGGAAGAAACGGCCTTGGGCCAGGCCCAGGGTCATGGCCGCGGCCAGGGAAAGCCGCACCCGCTCCGGGCTGTAGGCTTCCTCCACAAGTTGCGCGGCTTGGCTCATGGCTTCCCTCCCCCTGAAGTTGACCGGCTCCCGGCCCTAGGCCAAGGAGCAGCAGGTGTCGGCATAGCTTATTTCTATCCCCAGCTCGCGGGCCTTGTCCAGGGCCGCGTCCGAGGGGATGGCCAGGGCGTTTATGCCCGCCTCTACTGCCAGGGCGTCCAGCTCGGCCCGAAAGCGGCCCCGGGGCCGGGCGCAGCCCAGGTGGTGGGCCGGGGCCGGGAGCCGCTCCCGGGCCCGGGCCAGGAAACGGGCCACCACCTCCGGCGCGGGCGGCTCGCGGTCGGCAAAGGGCGTGCCCCTCAGCGGCATGAGCACCACGAACACCACCCGCCGGCACTCCAGCCCCGCCACCAGCTCCAAGGCCCGTTCCTCGCCCTTCAGCCGCCCCCCGTGCAGACCCAGGATGATGTGGGGCACCACCTCCAAGCCGGCCTGGGCCAGGGCGGCCAGGGTCTCGGCCTGGGCGGCCAGGCCGTCGGCCAAATGGAGCACCTCCCGCGCGGTCTCCTCCGCGCCCACCACGTCGATGAGCGCCTGGCGCACGCCCGCCTCCTTGAGCGCCCTGGCGGTGGGGGCGTCGATGCGGGCCACGTGGGCGGTGACCGTGAGCCCGGTCTCCTCTATGACCTGGGCGATGGCCGGCAGGTACTCGGCCCAGGGCAGGCGGCCCCGGCGGTCGCTGCCGCCGGAGAGCAAAAAGCCCTGCTGGCCCTGGGCGGCCAGGCGGCGGCCCAGTTCCACCAGCTCCGCCGGGCTGGTGGCGGGCAGCATGGTCTCCAGCAGCCGGCCCCGGCAGTGGTCGCAGCCCAGCTCGCAGTCCCGGCCGGTGAGGCTCACCGCCGGGTAGCGCCCCCGGTGGCCGTAGGCCACGAACATGCCCGGGGTGGCGATGACCAGGCGCTTGCCATGGCGGGCCCAGGAAAGCTCCCGGGCCCGGGCCAGCAGGCGGCTCAGCCCGGAGGCGCTCACGGGGCCGCCTTCCCGGCTCCGCCGCCCCCCTCGCCGCCCCCC
>CAZUHP010000005.1:99501-108890 GCA_964620595.1 uncultured Desulfarculaceae bacterium
CGCCGCCCCCCTCGCCGCCCCCCCCGCCGCCCGGCCAGGCCTGGGCCATGAGCGCGCTGAAGTCTTCAGAGTCCCACCCGGCCAGCATGCGCTCCCGGGCGGCCAGGCCGCGGCCCAGATAGCCCCCGTAATGCAGCTCGAGCTGGTGGGCATAGTCCTGGGCCGCCGCGGGTTGGTCGCCGGCCAGGGCCAGGGCCGCCTCCCCGGCCAAGCGGCCCGAGGCCACCGCCTGGGGGATGCCCGCGCCGGTGATGGGGTGGGTGAGTCCGGCGGCGTCCCCGGCCAGGAGCAGGCGGCCCGCAAAGGGCGGCCGCCGGGGCCCGCCCACCGGGATCGCCCCCCCGCCCACGGCCAGCACGCCCGACTGGACGAGGCCCTCGGCCACCAGGCGCCGGCGCAGCGACTCCAGCCGGCGCCAGGGCCTGGCCCGGCCCAGGCAGCCCACCCCCAGGTTGGCGGCGCGTCCCTTGGGAAAGAGCCAGGCATAGCCGCCCTCGTAGGCCGGGTCCAGGAAGACCAGGGTGCGGGAAAGCTCCCGGGCCAGGGGCACCTCCACCTGCACCCCGGCCAGGAGTTCCTGGCGGGCCAGGCCGAAGGCGCGGGCCGTGGCCGAGGCGGCCCCGTCGGCCGCCACCAGGCAGCCGCAGGACACCTCGCGCCGCTGGCCGCGCTCAAGGAGCACCAGGCGGTCGCCCTCCTGCCCGGCAAAGGCCGTCCCGGCGGCCAGCACCGCCCCGGCCCGGGCCGCCTCCAGGGCCAGGTCGTGGTCGAACACCTGCCGGTCCAGTATCCAGCCCGGGGCGGGTGAGTAGCGGGCACCGCCGTGCAGGCGGGTCTCCATGCCCTCCACCGCCTGCACCCGGCAGCGGGGGGGCAGATCCAGCTCCAGGCCCAGGGCCCGGGGAACGAACTCGGCGCAGTGGGGCAAGGCCCCCACTCTCTTCTTGCGCTCCACCAGGAGCACCCGGGCCCCGCCCCGGGCCGCGGCCCGGGCCGCCAGGGAACCGGCCGGCCCGGCGCCGATGACCACCACGTCCCAAGTCTCAGGCATGGGCCGCTTCCCCGGCCATGAGGCGGGCCACCTTTTCGATCAGCGCCTGGTTCATCTCGGTCTGGTTGTCGAAGCGTCCCCGGTAGGCGTCCATGCCCTTGCCCAGGTCATAGCAGGTGGTGGAGTCCAGGTTGATCAGCACGCCCCGGGCGCCGCTGGCCTCCATCTCGCGCTGGTGCTTGCAGTAGAAGGCCTCGCAGCAGGAGCCCACGAACACGCCGCCCTGGCCGGCGATCTCGGCCAGCACCTCCATCAGGTGCTCGAAGCTCTGTACGGAAACCGGCTCCAACTCCAGGCTATGGGCCAGGTGGTAGAGGGGGTCGAACTGGCACTCGCCGCAGCGGGCGCAGTCGGGCACGAAGCGGTAGTCGCACTCCAGGGGCTTGGAGCAATAGGGCAGGAGCAGCCATCCCGCCCGCACCCGGCCCAGCTCCTCCGGCTCCAGGCCCACCAAGAAGAGCTCCGCCGCCTCGGCTTCGCTGAAGCTCCGGCCCAGCACCCGCCGGGCCGCGGCCGAGGCCACCGCCCGGGCCACCTCTCCCGGCGCGATTCCCAGGAGTTCGCCCCCGGAGCGGGCCAGGAAGTCCAGCACCGTGGCGTGCAGCACCTCGGGCTTGGCCTTCTGGCCCATGAGCGCGGCCTCCAGATCGAAGACCAGCCGCTGGGGCCGGCTGAAGAAGTCGCCGGTGATGAGCGCCTTCTGCACCCTAAGGGCCCGGGCGTCCAGCCAGAGGACCACCCGCAGGTTGCCCTCATCGGTCTGCAGGATGCTCCGCAGCCAGGCCGGCCGGCCCGGCCCGCTGCCGCGCTTCAGGTGTATCCACTCATCGCTCTGGAAATAAGGCAGGCGCCGGGCCAGCTCGGCGCGCTCATCCTGGCTGAGCCCGCCGGGGGTCAGCTCCAGGCCCAGGCTCTGGCTGAACTCATCGCTGATGGCCTGCTTGAGCTCCTCCAGGTCCACCGGGCCCACCAGGTCCTCCACAAAGGCCAGGCGCTGCATGAGGGATTCGATCTCGCGCTTCTTGAGCTTTTCCACCGGCACCCGCAGGGCCCGCAAGAAGCGCTCTATCTCGTTCTTGATGAGCACCGTGCCCTGGAACAAGGCGCCGCCCTCCAGCACGAAACCGCCGGTGCCGGAGATCTTGCGGCCGTGGACCTCGATGTCGTTGCGGGGGCGGAAGCGGGCCTCCAGGCCCAGGCGGCAATAGGCCCGGGCCGCGGCCTGGCAGATGCGGGTGAGGGCGGCCTCGAAGCCGCCGGCAAAGGGACCATGGCCCAGGGGCGCGATCAACTCCCAGCCCAGGGCCGAGGACTGGAACAAGAGGGCGCCGCCGCCGGTGAGCCGGCGGTTCACCTCGATGCCCTCCTGGCGGCAGTAGTCCAGGCGCAGCTCGCGCTCGGCCTCCTGGTGATAGCCCAAAAGCGCGGCGTCGGGCTGGAAGCGCAGGAAACGCAGGGTGGGCGGGCTCAGGCCCTGGCCCGCCCGGCGGGTCAGCACCTCGTCCAGGGCCATGTTCTCGGCGGCGCTCAAAAGGCCGGTGTCCAGCAGTCTGAATTCAGCCAACTCCGCTTCTCCCAGGGGTCGCCTCAGGCAGGGCGGTGGTCCGGGCCGCGCCGGCCAACAGAGCTAGCCGCGGGGCCGCAGCTCGAAGTGCTCGGCATGCAGCCCGTGATCCGCCACCACGTGGATGGTCAGCTGCAACAGGTCCTCGATCTCCTCCAGGGGGTAGCGCTCCTCCTGGAGGAGCACCTCGGCCACCCGGGGATGCACCCGCACCTCCACCGCGCTGTACTGGCTGTCCCGGTACTCCCGCTCCAGGGCGCGGAACAGCTCGTAGCAAACCGTGGTGGGGTTCTTGATCAGCCCCCGGCCCCGGCAGTAGAAGCAGGGCTCCTTCAAGGTCTCGGCCAGGGACTCGCGCACCCGCTTGCGGGTCATCTCCACCAGGCCCAGGGCGCTCATGCCAAGCACGTTGGTCTTGGAGCGGTCCACGGCCAGGGCCTCCTTCAAGGCCTCCACCACCCGGGTGCGGTTGGATTCGCGCTCCATGTCGATGAAGTCGATCACGATGAGCCCGCCGATGTCCCGGAGGCGTATCTGGTAGGCGATCTCCTTGACCGCCTCCAGGTTGGTCTTGAGGATGGTCTCCTCCAGGTTGTAGCTGCCCACGTAGCGGCCGGTGTTCACGTCGATGGAGGTGAGGGCCTCGGTCTTCTCTATGACCACGTAGCCGCCGCTCTTGAGCCATATCTTGCGCTCCAGGGCGCGGTTCAGCTCGGCCTCCACCCCGTAGGCGTCGAAGATGGGCTCGCGGCCGTTGTAGAGCTCCACGCTGTCCAGGAGCCGGGGCATGAACTCGCTGACGAAATCCACCACCTCCTGGTACTCGGCCGGGCAGTCGATGACCAGGCGGTCCACGTCGCGGGTGAACAGGTCGCGCACCGCCCGCAGGCTCACCGAAAGGTCCTGGTGCAACACCTCCGGCACCCCGGCCCGCTGGCGGCGCTGGTTGATGGAGTCCCACAGGGAGCAGAGGAAGTCCATCTCCGCGGCCAGCTTCTCGCGGCCGAAGCCCTCGCTCACCGTGCGGGCGATGAAGCCCTTGCCCGGGGGGCGCATCTCCTCCAGGAGGTTGCGCAACCGGCTGCGCTCCTCCTCGTCCTCTATGCGCCGGCTGATGCCCACATGGTCGATGGTGGGCATGAACACCAGGTTGCGGCCGGGCAGGGTGATGTGGGTGGTGAGCCGGGCGCCCTTGTTGCCCAGGGGCTCCTTGGCCACCTGCACCATGATCTCCTGGCCCTCGCGCAGCAGGTCCTCGATGCCCTGGCCCCCCGGGCGCCCCGAGCCGCCCTCGGGCGCCTCCTGGGGCAGGAGTTCGTTCAGCTCGGGCTCGCCGGCCACGTCGCCCACGTAGAGGAAGGCGGCCTTGGGCAGACCTATGTCCACGAAGGCGGCCTGCATGCCGGGCAGCACCCGGGCCACCCGGCCCAGGTAGATGTTGCCGGCCAGGGAGCCCTCGCGGTGGCGCTCCACGTACACCTCCAGGCACTGGCGATTGTCCACCAGGGCCACCCGGGTCTCATAGGAGCGCGCATTTATCAGGAGGGTGGTGGCCATGTCTCAAGCCTTCCCCGCCGCGGCCGGGCCGGCTTTGCCGGCGTAGGCCGCCTTTATCTTCAAGGCCCGGGCGGCCAGGGCCTCCTCCCGGCTGAGCCCGAACACCTGGGTGAGTATCTCGGCCGGCTTGGGCCGCCCCCCCGCCCGGCCCACGGTCACGGTGAGGCCCCCCTCCTCCATGGCCAGGTCCTTCAGCGCCGCCTTGAGGTCTATGGCCCGCTCGCCCTTGGGCGTCACCCGCACCATGGTGGCCTCCTCCGCCTCCTGGAACTCCCGCAGGCGGCGGGGGTCCAGGGCCTTGCGGCTGCGTACCAGGTAGGTCACCTCGTCGGGCTCGGCCAGGCCCTCGCCGGGCAGCTCCCGCCGGCCGTCGGTTATCTTCAGGCCCTGGGGCAGCACCGGGTTGACCGCGCGTTGGATGCTGCGCGGCGAGGGTGCGCCCAGCACGGTGACCGCCAGGGTCTCCACCAGGCTCTCCACCCCCAGGGGCAGGGCCGAGGCGGTCTTGACCAGGGGGTGGGGGTGGAAGCCCCGCGAAAAGGCCACCCGCACCCCGGCCCGCTGCAAGGCGCGCATGATCTGGGTGATCATCTCCAGGTGTCCCAGGAAGCGGGCCGGCCCGGTCTTCTCCAGGCGGAAGCGGTAGGTGGTGCGCTCCTCCTCCACCCCAGGAGAAAGGGAAGACACCGCAGGGGAGGCGAGGGAAGCGGGGGACAACCCGGCCCGGGCCAGCCGCGGCTTGACCAGCTTGTGGTCGCACACCCCGCAGTCCGCGCAACGCCCCCGGCGGCAGTCGGGCGTGTGCCGGCCGGCCAGGGCCCGCTCCCGCTCGGCCAGGAGGAACTCCTGGCTCACGCCCGTGTCTATGTGGTCCCAGGGCAGGGCCGCGCCCGGCTCCCGCGGCCCCAGGTACTCGGCCTCGTCCAGGCCCGCCGCGTGCAGGGCCTCCAGCCAGGCCGCCAGGTTCAGCTCCTCGCTCCAGCCGTCGAAACGGCAGCCCGCCTCCATGGCCAGCTCCAGGGCCCGAGAGAGCCGGCGGTCGCCCCGGGAGAGCACCCCCTCCAGGATGCTCTGCTCGGGCGAGTTCCACTTGGCGCGCACCTTGGAGTCCCCCAGGCCGGACTTGGCCAGGCTGAGCCGGCGCCGGGCCTCGGCCAGGTCCATCTGGGCCTCCCACTGGAACGGGGTGTGGGGCTTGGGCACGAACAGGCCCAGGCTGGCGTGCACCACCGGCCGGCGTCCCCGGCCCCGGCCCGCGGCCCGGGCCTGGTCCGCCACCCGCCGGCAGAGCCGGCCGATCTCGGCGAGGTCCTGGTCGGTCTCCCCGGGCAGGCCCAGCATGAAATACAGCTTGATCAGATTCCAGCCCAGGCCGTACACCCGGCGGGCGGTGTCGACGATCTGCTCCTCGCCCAGGTCCTTGTTGATCGCCCGGCGCAGGCGCTCCGAGCCCGCCTCGGGCGCCAGGGTGAAGCCGCTCTTGCGGACCCGCCTGACCTGGCTCACCAGCTCGTCGGAGAGCGAGTCCACCCGCAACGAGGGCAGGCTCAGTCCCCAGCGCCGGGGCTCCAGCTCGTCCATGAGGCGGGTGGCCAGGGGCTCGATGCAGGTGTAGTCCCCGCTGGAGAGCGAAAGGAGCGCCACCTCCTCCAGGCCGCTATTGGCCAGGCCGGCCAGGACCGCCTCCAGCACCGCTTGGGGCTCGCGCTCGCGCACCGGGCGGTAGATGTAGCCCGCCTGGCAGAAGCGGCAGCCGCGGGTGCAGCCCCGGGCTATCTCCACCCCCAGGCGGTCGTGCACCGGCTTGACCAGGGGCACCACCGGGTCCACCGGCGGGGCACAAGAGTTCAGGTCGGCCACCACCCGGCGCCGCACCTTGGGCCGCTCCGGGTCCAGGGCGCGCACCTCCTTCAGGCGGCCGTCCCGGTACACCGGCTCGAACAGGGCCGGCGCGTACACCCCCTCCAGGGCCGTGGCCTCGCGGTACAACCGCTGGCGGGGCCAGCCCTCCTCCTTGGCCCGCAGGATGAGGTCCACCAGGGGCTGGATCAGCTCCTCGGCCTCGCCCACCACGGCCAGGTCCAAAAAATCGGCCACCGGCTCGGGGTTCACCATGCAGGGCCCCCCGGCTATCACCAGGGGATGCTCCGGCCCGCGATCCTCCCGCCGGAGCGGCACCCCGGCCAGGCGCAGCAGGTGCAGGAGGTTGGTGTAGGTCAGCTCGTACTGCAGGGAAAAGCCGATCACGTCGAACGAGCCCAGGGCGCGGCCCGTCTCCAGGGACCAGGGCGCGATGCCGCGCTGGTCCATCAGGTCCATGAGGTCGGTCCAGGGCATGAACACCCGCTCGGCCGCCACCTCGGGCCGGGCGTTCAACAGCTCGTAGAGGATCTTCAGGCCCAGGTGGCTCATGGCGATCTCGTATATCTCCGGGAAGGCCAGGGCAAAGGTGAGCCGCACCCCGGCGGGGTCCTTGACCCGGGAGCCCGCCTCGCCGCCCACGTAGCGGGCAGGGCGACTGACGCCCGCGATGAGGCCTTCCAGTTCCATGGCCTAGGCCGCCTCCCCTGCTTCCAGCACCTCTTGGGCGGCCCTCACCTGCCGCTCCAGGGCGGCCAAGGTCTCGGGGCTGAGCTTGCCGCCCTGGACCTCCAGGCGGGCCAGCAGACCGGCCAACCCCTGGCGCACCTGCTCCAGGTCCACCTCTGCCCCAGCAGGGGCGGGGGGGGCGGGGGGGGCGGGGGACTTGGCCGGAGCCTTCACCTGCCTGGCCGCGGCCCGGCGCGGACGCGGCGCGCGCGCCAGGTCGATCGTCTCGCCGATGCGCGGCACGTGGAAGCTGACCCCCGGGAAGCGGGCCTGGGCCACGGCCTTGAAGGCCAGGGAGGACTGCTCCTCGCCGTGCACCAGGTTCACCCGCAGGCCCGGCCGGGCCAGGGGCTCCAGCCAGGCCAAGAGCTCGGCCTGGTCGGCGTGGGCCGAGAACCCGCCGATGGTGTGCACCTTGGCACCCACCGATACCTCCTCGCGGAAGATCTTCACCTTGCGGGCGCCCTCCACCAGGCGCCGGCCGGTGGTGCCCTTGGCCTGGAAGCCCACGATGACCACGTGGCAGTTGGAGCGCCACAGGTTGTGCTTGAGGTGGTGCTTGATGCGGCCGGCGCTGGCCATGCCGTTGCCCGCGATGATCACCGCCGGCCCCTGGTGGGTATTGATGGCCCGGCTCTCCTCGGTGGAGAGGGTGAACTGGAGGTTGGGCAGGTTGAGGGGGGTGTGGCCCTGGTTGAGTATCTCGGTGGTGGCCTCGTCGAAGAACTCGGGATGCTCCCGGAAGATGTTGGTGGCCTTGATGGCCAGGGGCGAATCCAGGAACACCGGCATGTCCGCCGGCATCTCGCCCCGGCGGTGGGCCGCGGCCAGGGTGTAGATGATCTCCTGGGTGCGCTCCACCGCAAAGGCCGGGATCAGCACCTTGCCTCCCTCGGCATAGGCCTCGCGCACCACCGCCACGAGTTCCTGCTGGCTGGCCGCCAGGGTCTTGTGGGTGCGGTTGCCGTAGGTGGTCTCCATGAAGAGCAGGTCCGGCGGGTCGAAGTGGGCCGGGTCGGGCACGATGAGCTGGTTCGGCCTTCCCACGTCGCCGGAAAAGCCCACCCGGTGGGTCTTGCCGCCCGCCTCCACGGTGAGCAGCAGGCTGGCCGCGCCCAGGATGTGGCCCGCGGTCACGAAGTTGGCCTGCACCCCGGCCATGAGCCGCAGGTCCACGTCCATCTCCACCGGCTGGAGCAGGGCGCTGGCCGCCTCGGCGTCCTGGGCCTCATACAGGGGCTCCACCGGCTTGGCGCCCTTGCGCTTGTTCTTGCGGGTCTGCCACTGGGCCTCCATCTCCTGGATGTGGGCCGAGTCGGCCCAGAGGATGCGCAGCAGCTCGGCCGTGGCCTTGGAGGCGTACACCGGCCCGTTGTAACCCAGGCGCACCAGGCGGGGCACCAGGCCCGAGTGATCGATGTGGGCGTGGGTGATGTAGATGGCTTGCAGGTCCTGGACCCGGTAGCGCTCGCTCTCCCAGTTGCGCATCTCGATGCGGCGGCCGCCCTGGAACATGCCGCAATCGACCAGGAACAGAGTGTCCGGTTCGGGCTCCACCAGATAGGCCGACCCGGTCACCGTGCGGGCCGCTCCCAGGCAAGTTATGCGCATGCCAGGCTCCTTCGCATCAAATGGTTGTCTGCTTCCGTTCCCCCGTCCCCCGCCCCCCGTTGCCCCCGTCGCCCCCCGTCGCCCCCCGTCGCCCCCCGTTGCCCCCCCGTTGCCCCCCGTTGCCTGGCAGCTCGGCCGCCACCTGTGCCGGGGCATTGTTTAGGAAGGCGCCCGCGTGGCCGCCTGCCCCCGTCCCCACCTTGACACATTTCGTAACTGAACAATACTATAGGGCGGTTACGGTGAATTCAACCCTAAGACCCTCCCCGCCGGCCGCCGGAGCCGCCGGCGCCGCCGCCCGCGCGGAAAGGCAAACAAACATGAGCGAAATAGACAGCAAGCAGTACGTGCTGGACGCCCTCAGCGCCCGGGAGTCCTGGCGCATGTTCCGCATCATGAGCGAGTTCGTGGACTCCATCGACACCATGAGCAGCATCCCCAAGGGGGTGAGCATCTTCGGCTCGGCCCGGGTGCAGCCGGGCTCGCAGGAGTACCAGCAGGCCGAGCAACTGGGCCGGCTGCTGGCGGAGGCCGGGTTCTCGGTGATAACCGGCGGGGGCGGCGGGGTCATGGAGGCGGGCAACAAGGGCGCCTCCGAGGCAGGCGGCCACTCGGTGGGGCTGAACATCGAGCTGCCCTTTGAGCAGCGGCCCAACCCCTATGCCAACGTGCGGCTCAGCTTCCGCTACTTCTTCGTGCGCAAGGTCATCTTCGTCAAGTACTCGGTGGCCTACGTGGTCATGCCAGGCGGCTTCGGCACCCTGGACGAGCTGGCCGAGGCCCTCACCCTGATCCAGACCCAGCGCATCCGGCCCTTCCCGGTGATCCTGGTGGGCTCGGACTACTGGGGCGGGCTGTTGCAGTGGATCCGGGACGTGCAGATGAAAGGCGGCAAGATCAGCCCCGAGGACCTGGACTACATCATCCTCATGGACGACCCGGTGGAGGTGGTGAAGCGCATCAAGCAGACGGTCATCCTGTAGGCGCGGCGCGAAACCACCTGGGGACGGTTGGGGG
>CAZUHP010000006.1:0-98179 GCA_964620595.1 uncultured Desulfarculaceae bacterium
CGGGGGACGAGGGGGGCAAAGGCTCAGATCAGGGGACAGGGGGCTGCGCGTAGGTGGCGCGGGGGGCGGTGGGGGCGGTGGGGGCGGGGCACATGGGAGCGGGCCAAACCGCTGGGGGATGTCAAAGGCGGCGGCGCTCGGCCGGATTTTCTGCCAGGCCACCACGGAAAGGGGCCTCTTTACTAGATAAATGATAGGTAATCGCCGCCCGGCCTGTCAATGTCCAGAGTGCGGCCAGGTGGGGGGGTGGGGGCGGGGGCAGAGTTTGCGCTTGCCAAGTGTTGCCTGGGGGTCTATCCTGAAATAAAAGAGGTTAGACCTCTTACCAGAAGGGAGACCCACCATGGCCCTGCAAAAGGTGGCTATCCTCAAGACCGCCGAGCAGATCGAAAAAAGCATAGTCACCGCCATCTTGCAGGGTGAGCTGCCGCCCGGGGCCACCCTGCCCAACGAGCGCGACCTGGCCGCGGAGCTGGGCGTCACCCGCCCCACCCTGCGCGAAACCTTGAAGCAACTGGCCAAGGAGGGCTGGCTCAAGATACGGCACGGCAAGCCCACCGTGGTGGCCGACTACTGGCAGGAGGGAGGCCTGGGGGTGCTCAGGACCCTGGCCAAGTACAGCGAGGCGCTCTCGCCGGATCTGGTGGATTACCTGCTGGAGGTGCGCGCCGCCCTCTTGCCCCCGGTGGCCCGGGCCGCGGCCCGGCGCCAGCCCCAGGCCCTGCTGGCGCACCTGGACCAGGCCCGGCACCTGGCGGACGACGCCCAGTCCTATGTGGAGTTCGACTGGGAGCTGCAAGCGCTCCTGGCCAAGAGTTCGGGCAACCCGGTCTTCACCTTGATGCTCAATGATTTCGCCAGGGCCTACGCCTCCCTGGCGCGGTTCTACTTCCAGGCCCCGGAACAGCGCCGCCGTTCCCAGAGCTTCTACCAGGAGCTGGCCCGGGCCTTGAAAGAGGGCCGCTCGGTGGAGCCCGTGGTGAGCCGGGCCATGGAGGAGAGCGCCCGGCTCTGGCGGGAAATTTGGCGGCCTGCCCAGGAGGCCCCGGATGGCTGAACGCGATTTGATCCTGGCCCTGGACAACGGCACCCAGAGCTTCAAGGCCCTGGTGTTCGACCCCCAGGGCCGCATGCTGGCCAAGGAGCGGGTGGCCTTCAAGCCCTATGAGTCGCCCCGGCCGGGCTGGGCCGAGCAGGACCCCGAGGTGTTCTGGCGCGCCCTGTGCCAAGCCTGCCAGGGCTTGTGGCAACAGGGGGCGGTGGACAAGGAGCGCCTGGCCGGGGTGGCGCTCACCACCCAGCGGGGCACGGTGGTCAACCTGGACAAGGATGGCCGCCCCTTGCGGCCGGCCATCATCTGGCTGGACCAGCGCCGCGCCCAGGGCCTGGGGCCCCTGGGCGGCGCCTGGGGCCTGTTTTTCAAGCTGGCCCGCCTCTCGCCCCTGGTGGACCACCTGCGGGCAGAGGCCGAGTCCAACTGGCTGCGCCGGCACCAGCCCGGGGTGTGGCGGCGCACCGCCAAGTACCTCATGCTCTCCGGCTATCTCACCTTTCGCCTCACCGGCCGCCTGGTGGACTCGGTGGGTTGCCAGGTGGGCTACCTGCCCTTTGACTACAAGCGCCACGCCTGGGTGGGGCGGTATGACTGGCGCTGGCGGGCCCTGGGTGTCGAGCCGGACAAGCTGCCCGAACTGGTGGCGCCGGGCCAGCCCCTGGGCCAGATAACCCGCCGGGCGTCCCAGGACAGCGGCATCCCCGAGGGCCTCACCCTCATTGCCGCGGCTGCGGACAAGGCCTGCGAGGTGATCGGCTCGGGCAGCCTGGAGCCCTCGGTGGGCTGTCTGAGCTACGGCACCACCGCCACCATCAACGTGACCCACCAGCGCTACCTGGAGCCGGTGAGGCTCCTGCCCCCCTATCCGGCGGCGGTGCCCGGCCACTACTCCCTGGAAGTGATGATCTACCGCGGCTACTGGATGGTGAGCTGGTTCAAGGAGGAGTTCGGCCAGCCCGAGCGCGAGCTGGCCGAGATAGAGGGCGTAGAGGCCGAGGAGCTGTTCGACCGGCTGGTGGAGGATGTGCCGCCCGGCGCCATGGGGCTCATGCTGCAACCCTACTGGTCACCCGGCATCCGCACCCCCGGACCCGAGGCCAAGGGCGCGGTGATCGGCTTTGGCGACGTGCACACCCGGGGCCACCTCTACCGCTCCATCCTGGAGGGCCTGGCCTATGCCCTGCGGGAGGGCAAGGAGCAGATACAGCGCCGCACCGGGGTGCCCATCACCAGCCTGCGGGTGTCCGGGGGCGGCAGCCAGAGCCGGGCGGCCATGCAGGCCACGGCCGATATCTTCGGCCTGCCCACCGCCCGGCCCAGGCTGTACGAGACCTCGGCCCTGGGCGCGGCCATGGACGCGGCCGTGGGCCTGGGCCTGCATCCTGACTTCAGCTCCGCGGTGCGGCACATGGCCCACCTGGGCGAGGAGTTCGAGCCCGACCCCCAGACCCACCAGATGTACGACGCCCTGTTCAACCAGGTGTACCGCAAGATGTACAAGAGGCTCCGGCCGCTTTACCGCAAGATACGCCAGATAACCGGCTACCCCGCCTGAGGGGCCCGAAAAGGGGAAGGTCATGCAGCGCTTCGAAGCCAAGGACGCCGGCCGGGGATTCGACCTGGTGATAATCGGCGGCGGCATAACCGGCTGCGCCGTGGCCTACGAGGCCGCCGGCCGGGGGCTGTCGGTGTGCCTGCTGGAAAAGGGCGACTTCGGCGGAGCCACCTCGGCCGCCACCTCCAAGCTGATCCACGGCGGCTTGCGCTACCTCAAGAGCCTGGAGCTGGGCCTGGTGCGCGAATCCCTGCGCGAGCGCCGCATACTGGCCAACATCGCGCCCAACCTGGTGTATCCCCTGCCCCACCTGATGACCCTCTACCAGACCAGCCGCTGGGAGCGCCTGGCCATGCACTGGGCCCTGGGTCTCTACGACCTGCTCTCCTATGACCGGGCACGGGTTTGGGACCCGGCCCAGCGCATCCCGGCCCACCGCCTGCTTTCGGCCCGGGAGGCCCTGGACCTGGAGCCGGGCATCCGGCCCCAGGGCCTGCGTGGCGCGGCCTTGTATTACGACTGCCAGAGCCTCATGCCCGAGCGCCTCACCCTGGCCTTTTTGAAGAGCGCCTTGCGCCTGGGCGCGCGGGCGGCCAACTACGCCAAGGTGGAGGGATTCCTCCAGAAGCCAGGGGGGCGCGTAGAGGGGGTGAAGGTGCGCGACCTCTTGCAGGACCGCCAGTACCAGGTGCGCGGCGGCCTGGTCGTAAACTGCGCCGGCCCCTGGGCCGACCTCATCGTGCGCCAGGCCGGAGGCGCGGAGGGCCGCCGCATCCGCCGCTCCGAGGGCATCCACCTGGTCACCCGGCGCCTGGTGGGGGAGCACGGGGTGGTGCGCCTCACCCGGGAGGGGGGTCACTTCTTCGTCTTGCCCTGGCGGGGGCATTCCCTGATCGGCACCACGGACCAGGAGTACCAGGGCGACCCGGACGACTACCAGGTGCGGGCCGAGAGCATCCAGGGCCTGTTGGACCAGGTGAACGCCGGCTTCGGCCCCGGCGATTTGGGGCTGGAGGACGTGCTCTATGCCTATGGCGGCTTGCGGCCCCTGGTGGAGGCGCGCGGCAAGGGAACCTACCAGGTCTCCCGGCGCTACGAGGTGTACGATCACGCGGTCTACGGCCTGGAGGGGCTGATCACCGTGGAGGGCGGCAAGTACACCACCAGCCGCGGCCTGGCGGTGGAGGTGGTGAACCTGGCCGGCAAGAGGCTGAACAAGCGGCTGGAGCCTTTCCAGAGCCAGGGCAGGTTCCTGGCCGGCTGCGAGATAAAGGACCTGTCCGCGTTCATGGCCGCCGCCCCCCAGCGGCTGGCCGGCGCCCCTCCCCGGACCGCCCTCACCCTGGCCCGTTTCTACGGCAGCCGGGACCTGGAGGTCTGGGCCCTGGCCCAACAGGAGCCGGAGTTGGCCCGGCCCCTGAGCGAGGAGGGCGAAATCCTGGCCCAGGTTGCCTATGCCGTGCATTTCGAGATGGCGCGCACCCTCACCGACATCCTGTTGCGGCGCACCGGCCTGGGCACCCTGGGCCACCCGGGCAGGGAGGTGCTGGAGGCGGTGGCAGAGGTGGCGGCCCGGGAGCTGGGCTGGGACCAGGCGCGCCTGGACCGCGAACTGGCCCGGGCCGAGGCGGCGCTCCGAGTGCCGGGCAAGGAGGAGTCATGAGCGGCACCTACCGCGATGTGTTGCGCTGGGGCGACCCCGGCCGGGAGGCCCGGCTGGAGCCGCGCCAGGTGGCGGCCCTGGAGGAGATGCTGGGCCTGAAGCTGGACCCGTCCAGGCGGGTACGCCCCGGCGAGGAGCCGCTCCGCCTGCCCCCGGCCCGACCCCTGCCCCGGGATTTCATGGACAGGCTGGCCGGGATCGTGGGCCTGGAGAACCTGGCCCTGGACGGGCTTTCGCGGGCCATGCATGCCTGCGGCAAGTTCTACGGCGAGCTGGTGCGGCTGCGCCAGGGCCAGGTGCCCTCGCCGCCCCAGGTGGTGGCCTATCCCCGCAGCCAGCAAGAGGTGGAGCAGGTGGTGCGCCTCTGCTCTGACCAGGGCGTGCCCCTCATCCCCTTTGGGGGCCATTCCTCGGTCACCCGGGGCCTGGCCGCGCCCCGGGGAGGGGTGTCCCTGGACCTGACCCGGCACCTGAACCGGGTCATTCGGGTTTCCGAAACCAATTGCAGCGTGACCGTGCAACCGGGCATCTACGGGCCGGAGTTGGAGGCAGCCCTCAATGCCACCGGCCCGGGCTACACCCTGGGCCACTTCCCCCAGTCCTTCGAGTTCTCCACCGTGGGCGGCTGGGTGGCCACCCGGGGCGCGGGCCAGGCCTCCACCGGCTACGGCAAGATCGAGGACATGGTGCTGGGCCTCACCATGGTCACCCCGGCCGGGGTGCTCCAGACCAAGCCCTACCCGGCCCAGGCCATGGGACCGGACCTGGACCAACTGCTCGTCGGCTCGGAGGGCGTGCTGGGGGTCATCACCGAGGTGACCCTGAAGATCCGCCGCCACTGGCCCCGGAACACCCGCCTGGCCTCCTATGTGTTCAAGGACTTCCCCCGGGCGGTGAGCGCCATGCGCGGCATCATGCAAGGCCGTTTCGGCAGTCCCTATATCTTCCGCCTCTCCGACCCCGAGGAGACCGAGGCGGCCTTCCGCCTGGGCGGCAAGCAGGGGTCTTTCAGCGACCGGGCCCTGCGCGTCCTGGGCTACGAGCCGGGCCAGCGCTGCCTGATGTTCCTGAGCGTGGAGGGCGAGGCGGACTACTGCCGCCTGGTGGCCAGAAAGGCCGGCCGCCTGGCCCGCAGGCACGGGGCCCTGCCCCTGGGCGCCGGGCCCGTGCGCAAGTGGCTGGCCCAGCGCTATGCCAGCGCCTATCTGCGCGAGCCCCTCATGGACCTGGGGCTCAGGACCGACACCCTGGAAACCGCGGTGAGCTGGGACAGGCTCCTGGACCTGTGGGCCGCGGCCCGGGCCTATGTCAAGGCCCGGCCCCACACCATCTGCATGGTCCACCTGTCCCACCTGTACGAGAACGGGGCCAACCTGTACTTCACCTTCATCGCGCCCATGGCCGGGGAGGGTGAGCTGGAGGACTTCCACCAGTTCCACGCCGGGCTGGTGCGGACCATCCTGGACCACGGCGGCTCGCTCTCCCACCACCACGGCATCGGCCGCCTGTTGGGCCCCTGGCTGGAGGAGGAGATCGGCCCCGCCGGCCTGGGGCTCTTGCGGGCCATCAAGCGCCACCTGGACCCCCGGGGCGTGATGAACCCCGGCGGCACCCTGGGCCTGGACCAGGAGGACCGAGGTCCTTGAACCCGGCCGGGGCGGCAACGGGGGGGCAACGGGGGGCGACGGGCGGCGGCGACGGGGGGCGGCGACGGGGGTGTGAGGGGGGTGTGGTGGTGGGGGACCGCTTGACGCTGAGATTCCAATGAGACTAACCTAACTAAGAGGTGACAGAGTTTCACTTAAGCCCTTGGCGCGCGGAGCGATTCTCCCTGCGGGCCGATGGGGCTGGTCCCAGGAGGCTGCCCAGAGGGGGGGATGACCTTGGGAGACCGGGGACAAGCACGCAGAAGGAGGGTGCGGCCATATTGGCGCTCCCCTCTCTTGTTTCTCACCTGACAATACGTTTCCTGTTCGCCTGCCCCAAAATAGGGCGGATCCAGCCCTCGTCCAAAGGAGGTCGTTTTGGAGAACCGGCCTTTCGATATCCTGTTGGTGGAGGACGATGACCAGAGCGCGGCCATAATCAAGGAGATGCTGCTGAGCTGTTGGCCGGGAGAGGCCCACATAGAGCGGGTTGGCAGCTTGGCCGAAACCTTGGAGCGGCTCGCGCACAAGGAATATGACGTGGTTCTCTTGGACCTGGTGCTGCCGGACAGCTCCGGCCTGGAGACCCTGGAGAGGGTGGGCGCTGCGGAGCGGCACGAGGCGGTGGTGGTGCTCACCGGGCATGGCTCCGACGACATCTCCTCCCAGGCGCTGGACAAGGGCGCCCAAGACTACCTGGAAAAGACCGAACTCAAGCCCCACCTGCTGGTGCGGGTGGTCCGCTACGCCAAGGAGCGCAAGCAGCTCAAGCAGGCGCTCATGGAAAAACTCAACCAGTATGAGCACCTGGTGGATAACGCCACGGACCTCATCTTTCGGACCGACCGGGAGTTGCGCCTGACCTTGGTCAACCAGCCCTGGTACCGGTTGCTGGGCTACGAAAAGCTCGAGGTGATCGGCAGGAGCGCCCCGGAGTTTGTGGATGAGAAGTTCCGCCCCCACCTGGTTGCCGACCTAGAGGAGCAGATCAACAAGCGTATCGCCACCCGCTATTACGAAGTGCCCGTTGTCACCAAAAAGGGGGAAGAGAAGTGGCTCGGCGTGAATGTGCAGCTTGTCCTGGAAAAGGGGGAAGTGGTCGGCATCCAGGGGGTGGCGCGGGACATCAGCGAACTCAAGCGCACCCAGCAGGAGCTGATCGAAGCCTATGCCTCCATGGAGGACATGGTAAACAAGCGCACCCAGCAGCTTGAGACAGCCAAGCGCCAATGGGAAAAGACCTTTGACTCCGTTCCTGACCTGATAGCGATTATAGACAATAACTATCGAATATTACGTGTGAACCGCGCACTGGCCAACCGGCTGGGCATGGCGCCCCAGGAAATGGTCGGCAAGCGTTGCTACCGGCTGCTGGACGATGCCGACAAACCCCTGCCCACCTGCCCCCACACCCAATTGATGCAAGACAGCAAAGAGCATGTGGCCGAGATGAACAATCCCCGCCTGGGCGGCGACCTGCTGGTTTCCACCTCCCCCTACCTGGACGAGGAGGGACGCCTGGCGGGCAGCGTGACCGTGGCCCGGGATATCAGCGCGATCAGGAGTGCCGAGAGGCAGATGGAGGCCCAGTTGCATTTCATCCAGACCGTGCTGGACTCCATACCCACCCCCATCTTTTTCAAGGACGCCGAGGGACGCTACACGGGCTGCAACCGGTCCTGGGAGCAGTTCATGGGCATAGGCCGGCAGGAGATGATCGGCAAGACGGCTTTCGACATCCTTCCCAAGAAGGTGGCGGAGTTTTATCACCGCAAGGATTTAGAGCTGCTGGCCATGAAACCCCCTGCCAATCAAACTTTTGAGACCGATATAAAGCATGCGGATGGAAGCATCAGGAATGTGATATTCCACAAGGCCACCTTTACGGACGATACCGGCAAAGTCAGCGGTATGGTCGGTAATATTTTTGACATAACTGAAAAGAAGAACATCGAAAAAGCCCTGCGCGAAAGCGAACAACGCTATCGCACCATAGTCGAGTCAATGACCGAAGGGCTGATCATAATAGACGAGAAGGACCAGATAGTCTACTTCAACAAGCGGTTCCCGGACATGTTGGGTTATTCGGCGGAGGAGATAAGTCAGAAAGGCCTGCGCCAGCTCGTGAATGAAAAGTATCTCCCGGTCTTGGACGAACAACTCCAAAGGAGGCGCCAGGGATATTCCACGCCCTACGAACTGGTGTGGAGGACCAAGGATGGGCGTAATCTATACACAATGGTCTATCCGAACCCGCTTTTCGACAAGAGGGGCAACTACCAGGGCGCCATATCCCTCATAACCGACCTCACCGAGCGCAAGAACCTGGAGAGCCAGCTATTGCAAACGCAAAAACTTGAGGCAATAGGTCAGCTTGCGGCTGGAATCGCGCACGAAATAAACACTCCCGCCCAGTTTGTTAGCGGCAATACCCGTTTCCTGAAGGAAGCCTTTGATGACTTGATCCGGTTTATAGAGGAAAATCGAAAGGTGCTCGATGCCTTCAAGGAACAGGGTGCATTGAAAGAGGAAGCTGCCAAGCTGGACGAACTGTGTGAGGAGATGGATATCGAATACATATTGGAGGAGATACCTCAGGCCATCGAGGCCAACATGGAGGGCCTGGAACGCATAACCAAGATAGTGCTTTCCATGAAGGAGTTCGCCCACCCCGGCTCCGCCCAGAAGGAGCCCATGGACCTCAACCAAGCCATACTGAACACCGTCACCATCACCAAGAACGAATGGAAATACGTGAGCGAGGTGGTGACCGACCTGGACCCGGACCTGCCCCCGGTGCCGTGTGTTTCGGCCGAGATCAAGCAGGTGCTGCTCAACCTGATAGTGAACGCGGCCCAGGCCATTGGCGAGGTGGTACGCGAGGGCGTCGATGAAAAGGGCACCATAACCATCAGCACCCGCCGCAAGGGCGAGTGGGCGGAGATTCGGGTGGCTGACACCGGCCCGGGCATACCCAAGGAAGTGGCGGATCGCATCTACGAGCCGTTTTTCACCACCAAGGGGCCGGGCAAGGGCACCGGCCAGGGTTTGGCCTTGGCCTACCGGGTGGTCCACAACTCCCATGGCGGGGAGATCAAGTTCGAGTCAGAGATGGGCAAGGGGACCACCTTTATCATCAAACTACCCTTGAACGAGGCCGAGGAGCATGGATAAGCCGATAAGAGTTCTTTTCGTCGATGACGAGCCTCATGTGCTGGCCAGCCTGCGCCGCAGCCTCCGCAAGCTCCGGGGCCGTTGGGAGATGGGCTTTGAACCCGGCGGCGAGGAGGCCCTACAGGAACTCAGCCGCCAGGAGTATGATGTGATCGTGACCGACATGCGCATGCCCTGCATGGACGGGGCACAGCTATTGGAGGAGGTGAAGCCCTCTATCCCCACATGGTCCGCATCGTCCTCTCCGGCCATTCCGAGTTGCAGAGTGTCATGAAGTCGGTCAAGCCGGCGCACCAGTTCCTGGCCAAGCCTTGCGATACCAAGCGCTTGGAGTCGGTCATCGAACGGGCGGTGGCCTTGAGGGGCGTGCTCTCCAACCAGGCCCTGGTGGGGCTTCTGTCTCGCACCGAGACCTTGCCGGCCCTGCCTCCGCTGTACAGCAGGCTGGTGCAGGAGATCGAGTCGGAGCGTTCCTCCATGGAAAGCATCGGGGAGATCATCTCCCAGGACGTGGGGATGACGGCCACGGTGCTCAAGCTGGTGAACTCGGCCTTCTTCGGCCTCACCCGAAAGGTCACCAGCCCGGCCCAGGCCGTATCCCTCTTGGGGCTGGACGTGTTGCGCGCCCTGGTGCTTTCCCAGCAGCTTTTCGAGGTCTTCGACTTCAGCGCGGTGCCGCGGCTGTCCTATGAGAGTTTGTGGCAGCACTCGCTGGGGGCGGGGATGCTGGCCAAGCTGGTGGCCCAGGAGCTGACCGACAACAAGGACCTGGTGGATCAGAGCTTCATGGCCGGGGTGCTGCACGACGTGGGTAAGCTGGTCTTGGGGTCGCAGGTCACCGACAAGTACAACCAGGTGCTGGAGCTGGTCCACCAGGACAACGGCTTTTTGTGGGAAGTGGAGCAGGAGGTCCTGGGCACCAGCCATGCCGAGGCAGGTGCCTTTATAATGGGGTTGTGGGGTGAGAAAGAGGCCATCGTGCAGGCGATAGCGTTTCATCACCGACCGAGCCATCTGCCACAGGGTGAGTTCTGTCCCCTGGCCGCGGTGCACTTGGCGGATGTGTTCGAGCACAAGCTGCGGGTGTTGAACCATGGGTACTTGCAACCCGAACTCGACCCAGCCTACATGGAGATCCTGGGGTTGAGCCAGCAGGAGGTGGACCGCTTGCAGCAACTTTGCCAGGAAAGGATGGAGGACGGCGGCGGTGAGGAAGCCGATTAAACTTCCCGAAAAGATCCTGTTCGTGGACGACGAGCCCCAGATACTGGACTCTTTTCGGCGGCAACTGCGGGGAAAGTTCACCCTTGATACTGCCAACGGCGGGCCCCAGGCCCTGGAGATGGTGAAGGCAAATAACTATGCGGTGGTGGTTTCGGACCTGAAGATGCCCAACATGGACGGGATCACCCTCCTGTCCGCCATCAAGGAGGCTTCTCCAGATACCGTGAGGATGATGCTCACGGGATTTGCCGACGTGAACAATGCCATAGAGGCGGTGAACCAGGGGGCCGTGTTCCGCTTTTTGACCAAGCCGGCTGACAAGGAGACGCTGGTAAAGGCGTTGGTGGCGGCGATCAGGCAGTATCGGCTTCAGATCGCGGAACGGCAGTTGTTGGAGCAGACCCTGCGGGGCAGTATCAAGGTGCTGACCGACATCCTGGCCCTGGTGAACCCGGTCGCCTTTGGCCGCGCCTCGCGCATCGCCCGCTACGTCAAGAAGATAGCCGCCGAGATGGGCCTGGAGGGGCAATGGCAGTATGAAGCCGCGGCCATGCTTTCCCAGGTGGGTTGCCTCACCTTGCCGGAGGGCCTGGTCCGCAAGGTGGTGCAGGGCATTCCCCTGGACAAAAAGGAGCGCCAGCTCTACGAGCAGCATCCGGCCATTGCGGCAGAGTTGATCAGCGGCATCCCCCGGCTGGAGGAGGTGAGCCGCATAGTGGCCTACCAGGAGAAGCTGTACAACGGCCAGGGACCGCCCGAGGGAGGGGTCTCGGGGGCGGAGATACCCCTGGGGGCCAGGATGCTCAAGGCGGTGCTCGACTTTGACGCGCTCACCAATTCCGGGCTGTCCAAGGGCCGGGCCATCCAGCGGATGAAGAGCGAGGAGGGGTTCTACGACCCCACGATCCTGCAGGCCTTTGAGGCGGTGCTGGGCGAGGAGGCCCGCTATGACATCAGGCAGGTGGGGGTCTACGACCTGGAAGAAAACATGATCCTGGACGAAGACCTCACCATGGGCAAGGGCGCCCGCAAGCTGCTGGCCAAGGGGCAGCAGCTCAGCAGCACCATGATCACCAGCATCCGCAACTACAACCGGGCGGTGGGGATCGACGAGCCGATCAAGGTTCGGGTGCCGATCGCTTGACCCGGCGCGGCCCCGCCGGGGGGGGGTGAGTGGCAGGCCGAGGGGCGGGGTCAGCGGCTTGTCAGCCGCCGCAGCCATGCTATGACCATACTTCTTCAAGTGCTGCCCGGAATACGCGGTTGAAGTCATCAACCGGTCCTACCGGCTTGCCATATTCCTGCTCGAACCGCTTGCTTTCCAGGCGCGTGAGTTCAGCCTCGATGAAATCGCTGAGGGGCTCTATTCGCGGCCCGCGGTCCAACTCCTCCCCCCTGCGCTTGACTGCCACCAGCTTTCTTATCTCGTCCTTCAGTCGGGGCGAGTCCACCACCTGGTCAACCAGCACCTGGAATTCCGTGGGCACGACGCCCAGGCCCCGTTCGATCCATTTGATCGCCAGGAGCGGACGAAGCACGTAGAAATATTTCTTCACCCAAACCGTGGGGCCCTTGAGGTAGTCCCGGTAGTTCCCCCTGGCCATGTGCAGATAGTGGTACAAGCATGCCACGGGCGAGTAGTATCGTGACATCAAATCACGCATCTGGTCCGCGACGGTGAACTTCTCCAGGTAGACGATCGGCGAGCCCAACCATTCCATCAAGGGGGGATTGCCTTTCCGCAGCAGCAGAAGCGCCTTGCGCAAGTCCCACCCGTTGATGTCGAGCTGATGGTCAATGGCGCGCTCGATGACATCACGCTTGCGTTCCAGGTTCACGGACAGATACCAATCTCTGGGATGCAGATAGATGAAGCGGACGTCATAATCACTGTCCGCGGAGGGGAATCCCCACGCCCTGCTTCCTGATTCACAGGCGTAGACAATCCGCACCTGTTCCTCTGTTTCGATGCGTTGCAGCCGGGTGTGGATCTCTTCTCTCATCGAAACGCTTCAGGGTGATGCGGTCATCTCGTGGAAAGGCGGGTAGGTGTTGGCTGGGGTAAAAGGTGGTGAGTGCTTTGGCGTAAGGGATGGTCAACAGGGGATGGCCGCGGTTCGCCGGCGCGTCCGGCTGGGCTTGGTTGCTTGTGGCGGCGGTGCTTCCAGGCGCCTCGCCGCCTATGGCTCTATCCCGGTTCCCGGCCGCCCCCCACGCTTTCCGTTGCCCCCGTCGCCCCCGTTGCCCCTCGCCGGTCTTGACTCCAGGGGCGGTGCCGCGTCCCCCACGCCCCCTCTCGCGTCCCCCCTGCCGCGCCTTCTCGTCGTCCCCTCGTCGTCCCCTCGTCGCCCCTTGTCGCCCCTCGTCGCCCCCTGTCTGCCCTCGTCGCCCCCCTGTCGGCCCCCCTTCTCCTAGGCGGAGGCCTCGGGCACCGAGGTTTCCAGGGCCATCTTGATCTTGTTTTTCAGCTCGGTCAGGTCAAAGGATTTGATCACGTAGAAGTCGGCGGCGATGGACTTCATGTCTTCCTTGAAGGTGTCGTAGGCCGTGCAGAGTATCACGGGGAGGTTGTAGTACTTGTTGCGGATATCCTGCAGCAGGTCCAGGCCGTTGTAGTCCACCATCTTGATGTCCAGTATCACCAGGTCGGGCTTTTCGTTTTCGATGAGTTCCAGGAGCCCTTCGCCCGAGTCGGCGGTGATCACCTCGAAGCCCTCGTCGCTCAGCTCCTCGGAATAGAGAAACCGGATGTGTTCCTCATCATCGACGATCAGTATCTTGGCCATGTGATCCCTCCGGGGAGCCTTAAGAGTCCCAGCGTTCGAGGAGGTAAGGCTTGGTCTCCTCGAATACCATGCACTCGTTTTCGATAAATTCTTCGGCCTGCTGCACGCTCATGCGCTCTGTCTTGCGCACAAAGGACAGCGTTTTGCCGAAGTACAGCGGAATCAAGGAGTTCAGAAGCTCCTCCCCGTCCACCACCTTGTCACGGTAGGCCACGGCATAGTCGAAGAGCGCCTTGGCCCAGAGCTGGACCGGAAAATCGAACTGCTCGGCCGGCAGTTCACCGATCTCATCTATCTTATTCATTATGGACTCTGTGAGCACCTGGGTCCAGACCTCGTGGTACTGGTCGAAGCCGGCGTGGAATTTTTCGGCCAGCTTGTCCTGGCTCACCTTGACCGGGGGCGGCATCTCCACCTCTCCCAGGCCGAAACCGAAGATGGCGGTGGGCCGGGACCACTTGACCCGCATCCAGTAGCCGGTGCTCTGAATCATGAGGTCCATGATGGTGCCCACCACCTGGCTGAACATGGGGCCCAGGTCCGAGCCCGGGTCCTTGGGCTTGTGTATTTTGGGCCGGCCCATATAGGCCTGGCAGATGGGCACGTTGTTGTTCATGGCCAGGGTGGTCATCCAGATGTCGATGCCGAAGTGGCGGACCGCCTCGGTCCAGGTGGGCGAGGAGAGGTATATCCTGGCCAGTTCGCCCGAGAAGCCGAAGTCGCCGCCGATGGGCTGGCGCACCCGGCGGCCGTACAGGGCCCGGGTGAGGGGGTAGGCGATGGAGTTGGTGATGGTGCCGTCGTACTTGTGGCGCACGTACAGGGGCGCCACGTAGCCGAAGTCGTTGAACAGGGGCTCGCCCAGATGCTTGATCCACTGGGGGGTGATGGACTTCAGGTCCGCGTCCACCACCACCACCGCCTGGGCCTTGAGCTGCACCACCTTGCGGAACAGGTTGTGGAAGTTGTTGCCCTTGCCCTTCACCCCCGGCGGCGTGGAGAGGTACATCTGGGGTATGCCGTGGGTGTCGGCGCCGAAGAAGGCTTCCTTGGTGCCGTCGTCGGAGTTGTTGTCACAGTTGATCAGAACACAACTCTTGTCACCGAAGTAGCGCTTCAAGCCTTGGGCGGCCTGAGTGGTGGGGTAGGCGATGAGTTCGGCCTCCCGGTAGGAAGGGATGGCCACCACCATTTCGGCTTCAGTTATATTCTGGGGGTTTTCTTCGATTATTTGATCTGCCATGGAGCCTCCTCAACTGGGGCAAACAGCTATTAACAATGTTAGAGATACTTCATCACTTGGTCAAAGTCAAACCTTGCGTATCCAGGGCGGGAGAAGGGTTGACACCCCCGGGGCCGGCGGGCGAGTATCAAAAGATTCGAGTGAAGGGCGGGTGTTTTGAAGGCAGAACCGATCGTAGACTTGGCGGGCTCGCCGGCCTCGGTGCCGGGGTTTTCGGTGGGCCATGCCCGCTTGGCCGACCAGCCCTCGGGGGTGAGCGTGGTGCTTTGCCCTCCGGGCACCGTGGCCGGGGTGGAGGTGATGGGCTCGGCCCCGGCCACCCGCCAACTGGACGGGCTCAGCCCCGGCTTTTGGGACGGCGAGGTGCACGCGGTGTGCCTCACCGGCGGGTCCTCCTTTGGCCTGGAGGCGGCCGGGGGAGTGGTGGCCTGGCTGGAGGAACAGGGGCGGGGCCTGAGCCTGGGGCCCTTCACCCTGCCCAAGGTACCCACGGCGGTGATCTTCGACCTGCCGCTCACCGGCGGCCGCGGCCGGCCCGACGCGGCCCTGGGCCGGGCGGCCTGCCAGGCCGCGGGCGCGGGGGCCATGGCGCGGGGCTCGGTGGGAGCGGGCAGCGGCGCCACGGTGGGCAAGCTCTTCGGGCTGAGCCAGGCCACCAAGGGAGGGGTGGGCGGCGCCGCCATAAGCGCGGGCGAGCTGACGGTGGGGGCCCTGGCCGTGGTCAACGCCTTTGGCGACGTGGTGGACGAGAAGGGGCGCATCATCGCCGGGGCGCGCTCCGGGCCGGACAGCCTGGAGCTGGCCAATACCGCGGCCTGGTACCTGGCCGGCGGCCGGCGCCAGGCCTTTCAGCCGGCCGCCAACACCACCTTGGGGGTGGTGGCCACCAATGCCCGGCTGGACAAGAACGCGGCTTGCAAGGTGGCGGCCATGGCCCACCACGGGCTGGTGCGCGCCATATCGCCGGTGCATACCACCTTTGACGGCGACCTGGTCTTCACCTTGGCCTGCGGGCCGGTGGAGGCCGACCTGAACGGGTTGGGCATAATGGCCGCCCGGGCCTTGCAGCTTGCCATATACGATGCGGTGCTGGCGGCAGAGGGACTGTCCGGTTTGCCCGCGGCCCGCGACTTGGCACCACGGGAGGTGCGGCATCACTTAAGCGGGGAGTGACAATATTGGCCCGGACCAAATACTTGTGGGGAATCACCTTGTGCGCGGTTTTGATGTTTTGCGCTTCTTCCGCCGCGGGGCAGGATTTCTTCAAGGAGCTGAGCCTGGACCTCTACGTCCAGCAAAGCGTGGACCTCGGCCAGGCCGACCTGAACTCGGCAGGCCTGCTGCTGGGCCTGGCCGGCACCTTGTCCGAGGGAGAGCTTACCCGGCTGGACCTGCGCCTGGAACTCCTGGAGGGTGTGTTCTGGGGCTACGACCGGGGGGTGGAGATAGCCCTGGTGCCCAGCCTGCGGCTTTATTTCAAGAAGTGGGCGGTGCATCCCTATGCCGAGGGCGGGGTGGGCGTCTCCTATCACAGCCTGGACATAGAGGAACTCGGCACGGATTTCAATTTCCTGAGCTTCGCCGGGCTCGGCCTGCGCATTCCCCTGAACGCCGCGGCCTCCCTGGAGCTGGGCTGCCGCCTGCGCCACATCTCCAATGCCGGCCTGGACCAACACAACCACGGGGTGACCGCCGGCCAGGTGCAGGCCGGGGTGAGTTGGGCCTTCTAGCTGTCGAAAGCCGCTTTCAGGGTTATAGTATCGGATAGGGCAAGAGCAAGTCCGTCCCCGAGTAACCGCAAAGCAGGGAAGCGGCTGGATGCAACCTCAGAGCCTGGAGAGCCTGCCCTTGGCCGGGCCGCCGGCAGACAGCGCCGGTGGCGGCAAGGAGGTCTGTTGAGGCCCCAAGCACCGGGCCAGGCTGGCTCCTTCCATTTTTGAACAGGACTTCGTGCTGGGCTACCTGGAGACCCCGCTGGGCCGGGTGCCGCGGGTGGGCTCCGACCTCGGCCGGGCCGACCGCCTGGGCGGCTGCAAGGTGCGCTGGGGCATAGGCCGCTATGACTACACGGTGGTGCCCGGCCTGTATGCCCTGGGCCGTCCGGACGCGGATTCACCGGTGCTGGTCACGGCCAACTACAAGCTGTCCTTCGATGCCTTGCGCCGGGAGCTGAAGGGGCTCGATGTCTGGCTCCTGCCTGTGGACACCAATGGCATAAACGTGTGGTGCGCGGCCGGCAAGCGCACCTTTGGCACCCAGACCGTGGTGCAGGCGGTCCAGGCGCTGGGGCTGGAGCGCTTGGTGAATCACCGCCGCCTGGTCCTGCCCCAACTGGCCGCGCCGGGCGTGGCCGCCCACCTGGTCAAACGCCACACCGGCTTTGAAGTGAAATGGGGCCCCATCCGCGCGGACCAGGTCCCGGCCTTCTTGGCCGCCGGCTACAAGGCGGGGCCGGATATGCGCCGCAAGGATTTTCCCCTGCGCGAGCGGGCGGCGCTGGCGCCCATGGAACTGGTGCCGGCCCTGAAGTACGGCCTGCCCCTGGCCGGGCTGGTCATGTTGCTGGCCGGACTCGTGGCCAGAGGCTCTTTCTGGCAAGGGGCCCTGGGACCAGGGCTTTTCCTGGCCGGCGCCATGTTGTGGGCCACGGTGGCGGGTTCCCTGGCCGGGCCCCTGCTGCTGCCCTGGCTGCCGGGGCGGGCCTTTGCCCTCAAGGGCGCGGGCCTGGGCCTGGCCGCGGCCTCGGTCTATCTGGCGCCCTTGGGCCTGGGTCCGCTCATGGGCACGGCTGGTTTCCTGGTCGTGCTGGCCATGTGTTCCTTTGTGGTGATGAACTTCACCGGCTCCTCCACCTATACCTCTCTCTCGGGGGTGAAAAAGGAGATGCGCCGGGCCGTGCCCCTCCAGGTCGTGGCCATGCTGATCGGCCTGGGCCTGTGGGTGTGGGGTCTGTTGGCTTAGGGGGCGAGTGATGAGGCGACAAGTATACCTGCGCGGAGTGACCACCCTGGCCCTGGCCCCGGAAGACTGTGTGGGCTGCGGCGCCTGCGTCACGGTCTGCCCCCACCAGATCCTGACCCTGCGCCAGGGCAAGGTGGCCTGCCTGGACCGCGACGCCTGCATGGAATGCGGGGCCTGTGCCATGAATTGCCCCACCGGCGCGGTGAAGGTGCAGGCCGGGGTGGGCTGCGCCACTGCGGTGATCGGCAGCGCTTTCCGCCGCAGCGGCGAGGCGTGCTGCTGAAACACGCCTTTTCGCCCGCCGGCTTTTCGTTTTTGGCGACGGGGGGCGGCGACGGGGGGCGGCGACGGGGGGCGGGCGACGGGGGACGACGGGGGCGGAGAGGGGGGGGCGTATTCAGCCCAGGTTCTTGGGCAGGTCCTTTTCCAGGGCCAGGAAACCATCATCCAGGTCGTTGAGCAGGGTTTCGGCTTGGCTCAGCTTCCAGGAGCCGATGGCATCCTCTATCCGCCGCCGCAGGTCCACCAGCCCCTGGCCGTGCCGGGCGATGGCCTGCTCCACCGCCGGGTCCAGGTCCCCCAACTGGCTCAGGTGCACCAGGTGATGCACCAGGTCAAACAGCGGCGGCGCGGGCTCGGCTTCGGCCAGGTCCGGGTCCAGGCCGGAGAACAGGCGGAACAAGCGGGGGAAGTCCTTGGCCAGCCCCTTCTTGTACATCGGCTCCACCCGTACCCTTATCTGCTGCCAGCGGCTCATGGTTCGCCTCCCTACAGCTCGCCCCGTAAAATCTTCTCCACCACGATGCGCCGCACGTCCAGGCCGGCCTGGCCCGGTCCCTTGTGCCCGTACTTCACGTTGAACTCCAGCACCAGGGGCCTGCCCTCCACCACGATCACGTCCACTCCCACGTCGTCCAGGTTGCAGGTGCGCGCCGCCTCCACCGCCAGCTCCACCGCCTCGGGAGGCACCTCCCGGAAGTCCACCTGGCCGCCCTGGGCCAGGTTGGTGCGGAAGTCGCCCGGCTGGGAGCAGCGCCAGTAGCAGCACACCGGCTCGAACCCCACGCACACCACCCGCAGGTCGCGCTGGATGGGCAGGTACTCCTGGATATAGGCCGGCTGGTTGGCAGCCAGGTAGGACTCCAGCTCCGCCTCGTTGCGGATGAGGAACACCCCCAGCCCCCCGGCCGAGGCCCGCGGCGTCTTGGCGATGAAGGGGAACGAGAAGTGCGCCAGGATGTCGCGCCGCTGGTTGCCGTAGAACACCCGGGTGCGGGGGTGGGGCAGGCCGGCCAGCTCCAGCATGATGGTCTGCTTGATCTTGTCGCCCTCCAGGAGGTGGCTCTCCAGGGAGGGGAAGATGCGCTTGCCCAGGGCCTGGAGCTGGGCGGCAAAGGCCTGGGTGGGGTAGTAGACCGTCTTGGCCCGGCGGATCAGCTCCAGGTGCTCGGCCGGGTAGTCCGCCAGGTTGGGCCGCACCCCCAAGGTGAGTATCTCCGGGAAGCGGGCCAGGCGCGCGCCGATGGCAATGGGCCTGGCCACGCCTAGTACTCCCTGAGGTTCAGCACGAAGTTGGCGATATGCGGGCGCTCCTGCCAGCCGTGCTTCTTGTAGAACCCCCGGGCGTAGGATTCGCGGTTCTTGCCGGCGATCAGCATGAGCCGGGCGCAGCCCCGCTCGCGGGCCAACTCCTCCAGGTGTTGCAGGAGCCGGCCGCCCACGCCCTGGCCCCGGGCCGCGGCGGTTACGAAAAGCTCGCTCACATAGGCCTCGGGCCCGGGCAGCATGAGGTAGGGCAGAAAGTGCATGGCCGCGTAGCCCAACACCCGGCCCTCCCTGGATTCGGCCACCAGCACCAGGTGACCGCCGGCCTCCTGGGCCTCGCCCAGGCGCTGGGCCATGGCCGCCTCCACCTGGGCGGGGTCCTTTTCCCGCAGCCAGGCCAGCCAGGCCAACTCCTGCCACAGGGCCGCGATGGCCCCCATATCGTCGGCCGTGGCCGGACGGATGACAAGTTCGTCGTGCATGGGTCCCCAGCAAAGAGGACGGGACGGAGCCGGCCTGTAAGCCGAGTTCTGTTCCGGCCGCAAGCGGCCGGCGACGGTCATTCCTCTAGGACGCCGGTTGCCCGGCGCCTCCAGCGACCTACCCGGAGGCATCGGACGGGCCGCCCTCTGACGCCTCCCTATTTGGTCTTGCACCGGGTGGGGTTTGCCTAGCCGCGGACGTCACCGCCCGCGCTGGTGAGCTCTTACCTCACCGTTTCACCCTTACCGCCCCCAAGGAGCGGCGGTCTGTTTTCTGTGGCACTTTCCGTGGGGTCGCCCCCCCTGGCCGTTAGCCAGCACCCTGCCCTGTGGTGCTCGGACTTTCCTCCCGCTCTATTGCTAGAGCCAGCGACCGTCCAGCCGGCTCCGTCCCGATCTTTATCTGTTTTCTCCGCCAAGCCGCCGGATTCATCCCGGTTCGCTTAACGCCTTGGCTGCGTCCTGATCGTCTCGCTGAGGCCCGGCGGCCATCATGATCCTGGTCATCCGGTGCAGAGCCAGCGACCGTCCAGCCGGCTCCGTCCCGATCTTTATCCGTTCTCCCCGCCAAGCCGCCGGATTCATCCCGGTTCCCTTGGCGTCTTGGCGGGCGCACCCCAATTATATAACGGGACCCCGGCCAGGTCCCGTTATTTACCATGCGGTTGGTCTTGTTTGGATTGGGGGGCTATCTCTTGCCCAGGGCCTCGTCTATGGCCTGGTTCACCAGCTTGTCGGCCTCGTGGTTCAACTCGCGCCGCACGTGCACGATGCTCACCGCCTCGAAGTCCTGCAACAACCGCTTGGCCCGTTCATAAAGGGGCTTCAGGTGGGGGCTCTTGACCTTGTACTGGCCGTTCAACTGGCGCACGATGAGTTCCGAGTCCAGGCGCACCTCCAGGCTGCGGCATCCCCGCGCCCGGGCCGCCTCCAGGCCCAGGATGAGTCCCCGGTACTCGGCCACGTTGTTGGTGGCCTCGCCCAGGTACTCCTTGAGCCGGGCCACCACCTCGCCGCCGGCCAGGCTCAGGACCGCGCCGGCACCAGCAGGGCCCGGGTTGCCCCGGGCCCCGCCGTCGGCGTTCAGGATCAGATGCGCGGCCTGGTCCACTAGACGTCCTCGAAGTTCTCGGAATCGGCCCAGTAGATGATGCGGCGGCAGGAGGGACAGGACATGATCTTGTCTTCGCGCTGCAGCTCGTTGAACTGCTGGGGAGGGAGCTGCATGCGGCAGATGAGGCAGGTTCCCTGGCGCACCGGGGCCAGGGCCACGCCCTGGCGGCGCTCGCGGATGAAGTCGTACTGGTCCATGAGGTCGCGCTCCACCCCGTCGCACAGGCCCAGGCGGTCCTTTTCCAGGCGGGCGATCTCCTTGCCCACCTCCCGGTCCCGGTCCTCCAGCTTGGCGCGTTCCTCGGCGGCGGCGGCGTTGAAGGCCTGGAGTTCGGCCTCGGCCTGGCTCTTTTCAGCCTCCAGGGCCTCCTGCCGCTCCATCAGCTCCAAGAGCACCTCGTCGTTGCTCTTGAGCGCGTCCTTGCCCTCCTCTATCTCGGCGTTGGCCGCGCGGTATTCTTTCTGGGTCTTGGCGCCCATGAGCCGGTTTTCGGCCCGGCGCAGGCGGGTCCGTATGCTCTCGTTTTCGGCTTCCATGTCCTTGCGCCGCTTGACCACCTCTTCCAACTCGGCCTTGGCCTTGTCCAGGGTGGCGCCCAGGCGTTCCTCTTCCTGGTTGAGCTCGGCCAGGCGGCCGGGGATGGCGTCGCGTTCGGTCTTCAGGTCGTACAGGACCTTGTCCACTGCTTGCAGGCGGACCAGAAGCCGCAGTTGTTCTACCAAGGTAAACCTCCTCACCTGGCCTGGACCGGTTGCCAGGGGTCGGCCCCTCCGGTCCAGGGTACTACCTCACAGAAAAGCCCGGCCGCCTCCAGCATCTGGCTGAGGCGCCGGGCCCAGGGTTCGATGATGACCGCCTCGGTCTGATAGTGGCCCAGGCAAACCAGGCACAGGCCCAGGTCCCGGGCCTGGTCGGCGGCGTGGTAACGGGCCTCGCCGGTGATGAGCACCTGGGCTCCGGCCGCCACGGCCTGGGGCAGCAGATCTCCGCCCGAGCCGCCCACTACCGCCACCCGTTCCACGGTCCGGGGCAGGGGTCCGGCCACCTGGGCCGCGGCGGCGCCCAGCTCCCGGGCCGCGGCGGCGATGAATTCCTCGCCGCCTTGGGGGCTCGGCAAGCGCCCCACCCGGCCCAGGCCGTAGCCGGCGGGGGGCTGCTTGAGCGGGTAGAGGTCATAGGCCGGTTCCTGGTAGGGGTGGGCCGCCATGAGCGCGGCCACCACCTGCCCGGCCCGGGCCAAGGGCACCAGGGTTTCCAGGCGCTCCTCGCCTACGGCCTCTTTCCGGCCGGGTTGGCCCAGGAAGGGTTTGCCCTCGGCCGGGGCCAGGAAGCTGCCGGTGCCGGGCGCGTGGAAGCTGCACTCGCGGTAGTCGCCGATCCGGCCCGCGCCGGCGGCGAACAGGGCCCGCGATACCTCCTCCAGGTGATCGGGCGGCACGAAGGTGACCAGCTTGGCCAGGCCCTGGTCGGTGGCCGGCACCAGCGGCCTGGTGTCCACCAGGCCCAGGCGTTGGGCCAGGGCGTGGTTCACCCCTCCCGGGGCCAGGTCCAGGTTGGTGTGGGCGGCGAACAGGGCCAGCCCCCCGGCCGCGGCCTGCACCAGGCGGGCGGTGGCGGGGTTGTCCAGGCGCAGATCGGCCAGCGGTTTGAACAGGGGAGGGTGGTGGGTGAGGAGCATGCCTACGCCGGCGGCCAGGGCCTCCTCCAGCAGGCGGGGGGTGAAGTCCAGGGCTACCCACACCAGGGCCGCCCGGGCCGCCGGGTCGCCTGCCAGGAGCCCCACCCGGTCCCACTCCTCGGCCGTCCAGGCCGGAGCCCACCGCTCCATCGCCTGTACTACGTCGCGCACCCGGGCTGTTTTTCGTTCTGGGGCCATGGCCTCAATGAAGCGGGCGCCTCCTGTTACAGAGGCGCCCGGAGCTTGGCGGTGGACACCGGTCGTTTGAGCGTCACACTCCCCGACCTGGTGGCATCCACATTCATTTGCCGTCTCCTTGCATATTTGGTGGGCCCACCTGGCTTCGAACCAGGGACTATCCGGTTATGAGCCGGAGGCTCTACCAAGCTGAGCTATGG
This sequence comes from uncultured Desulfarculaceae bacterium, assembly GCA_964620595.1. GTDB lineage: Bacteria > Desulfobacterota > Desulfarculia > Desulfarculales > Desulfarculaceae > Desulfocarbo. The sequence goes on from CAZUHP010000006.1 coordinate 22,524, forward strand.
GCCCCTTGAAACCAAAAACTGATTATCCCCGCGCACCCCTGGTCTGTCAAGGCCGGCCGGCTCCGCAGAGGACCGCGGACAGGCACGCCGCCCGCCGGCGCTTTTCTTGCGGCTCCGCCTCCCGTACAATTAACTTACCTGCCCCGCATTGGCCGCCCCTGCCTATGTCTGTCTTCAGCCGAGCTTCGCGCAAGGGAGGAGGGTCGTGCCCAAGCCCAATTGCAGTGACCAGGACGCTGCCTCGCCGGAGTCGCCAGCCCCGCCTTCCGCCGGCCCCAGCGGCCAACCCTCCGGGCCCGGCCTGGAGGCGCTGTCCGAGTTGGGCCGCTTGCTGAACCGCAGCAGTTCCCTGGACCAGGTGATCGCCCAGGCCCTGGAGCACCTGGTGGAGGCGGCCGGCTGCAACCTGGCCGTGTTCTACCTCATGGAAAACCAGCACCTGGTGTCGCGGGGCATGCGGTCCACCCCGCCGGGCGATCAGGTTTGCCGGCGGTTGGCCCTGGGCGAATGCCTCTGCGGGCTGGCCGCCGCCGACCGCCGCCCCTTGTACGTCCGCGATCTGGCCGGTGAGCACCGCTGCACCCTGCCCAATTGCAGGGAGCAGGGGGTGGTTTCCTATGCCGGCCTGCCCTTGCTGGCCGGCGAGCGCAGGGTGGGCGCCTTGGCCGTGGGCTGGCCAGAGGCGCGGGCCGTGGAGGAGTGGGCGTCTTTTTGGGAGATTGCGGCCGGGCTGCTGGCCGCGGCGGTGAACAGGATACTCTCGCAGGAGGAGCTTGAACGCAGCGAGGAGCGCTTCCACATCGTGTTTCACACCAGCCCCGACGCGGTTGCCCTCAGCCGCTGGCGGGACGGGGTGTTCGTGGAGGTGAACCAGGGATTTTTGGAGGTGACCGGCTACAGCCGGGACGAGGTGCTGGGTCACGATTCCCTGGAACTTGGCTTGTGGGCCGATCCAGCCGAGCGGGCGCGGGTGCTGGAGGCCCTGGCCCGGGAAGGCCGGGTCAACAACCTGCAGGTCAATTTCCGCCTCAAGGATGACAATATCGCCACTGGCTTCATGTCGGCCAAGGTCATCAGCCTGGGGGGGGAGCGCTACATCCTTTCCTTCACCCGCGACATCACCGCCCTGAAGGAAGCGGAGCGCGCCCTCCGCCAGAGTGAGGAGAACTTCCGCCAACTGGCCGAGAACGTGGACCAGGTGTTCTGGCTGCGCACGGCCAAGGACCCGGTGCGCTTCCTCTACATAAGCCCGGCCTTCGAGAAGGTGTGGGGCCGCCCGGCCCAGGACCTATACCGCGACCCGAGAACCTTGCTGGACACCATCCTGCCCGAGGACCGGGACAAGGTGGCCGCGGCCCTGAAGCAGCCCTTGGGGTCTTTTGAGCGGCATCTGGATTTCCGCATCCAGCGGCCCGACGGCTCCATCCGCTGGATACGCGCCCGCCGCTTTCCCATCACCGACCAGGGCGGGGCGGTCTACCGGGTGGCCGGCCTGGCCCAGGACGTGACCGAGCAGCGCCAGGCCAAGCAGGCGCTCATGGAGAGCGAGGACAAGCTGGCCGCGGTGATCAACTCGGTGGGCGAGATAATGTTCATGGTGGACGAGGACCTCACCGTGTTGTGGGCCAATGACCTGGCCCGGGCCACCTTCGGCTGGGGCCTGTTGGGTGCCCGTTGCTATGAACTAGGCATGGGGCGGAGCGAACCTTGCCAGCCCTGCCTGGTCCTGGAGACCTTGGCCGACGGCCAGCCCCACGAGCTGGAGATCTCCTGCCTGGTGGGCGGCCGCCACCTGGACTTGTGGGGGCGGGCCACGGTGGCGTCCCGCCGGGCTGACGGCAGCCCCAAGAGCGTGATGGTGGTCTACCGCGATGTCACCGAGAAGAAGGCCCTGGAGGCGGAGGCCCTGCGCTCGGCGCACCTGGCCTCCATCGGCGAGCTGGCCGCCGGCGTGGCCCACGAGATCAACAACCCCATCAACGGCATCATAAGCTGCGCCGAACTCCTGGACCAGGGCATCCAGAGCCCCCTGAGTCCAAAGGAACTCATCAGCCGCATCATCAAGGAGGGCGAGCGGGTGGCGGGCATCGTGCGCTCGCTCCTGTCCCTGGCCCGCGACAGCGGCCAGGCCATGGGTCCGGTGGATCTGCCGGCCATACTGGGCGATTGCCTGGCGCTCATCGAAACCCAGCTCAAAAAAGACGGTATCGTCCTCCAGGTGGACCTGCCCCCCGACCTGCCCCTGGTGTGGGGCAACGGCCACCAGATTCAGCAGGTGTTCTTGAACCTCATGTCCAACGCGCGCTACGCCCTGAACCAGAAGTACCAGGGCGCCCACCCGGACAAGCGCCTGCTCATCCAGGGCGGGCGGGTGGAGAGGGACAGCCGCTCCCTGGTGCGCTTGGCTTTCCGCGACCAGGGGGTGGGGCTCCCGCCGGGGGTGGCGGAGAAGGTGTTCGATCCTTTCTTTTCCACCAAGCCGCCGGGCCAGGGCACTGGCTTGGGGCTCAGCATCAGCCACGGCATCGTGGCTGTCCACGGCGGTGAGCTGCGCTTGAGCAGTCGGGAGGGTGAATACACCGAGGTGGTGGTGGAACTGCCGGCCCATGGAGAAAAGGAGCAGGGGTGAGCCGGATTCTGATCATCGACGACGAGGAGACCCTGCGCCTGGTCTTTCGCGGCTTCTTGGAGGCCGTGGGCCACCAGGTGATCACCGCGGGGGAGTATGAAGCCGCCCTAGCGGCCCTGGACGAGGGGGAGTTCGATGTGATCCTGGCCGATATCGTGCTGGTCGGCGCCAGCGGCATGGACCTCCTGAAAGAGGTCAAGTCGCGGGGGCTGGCCACGCCGGTGGTGATGGTGACCGGCCATCCCAGCGTGGAGAACGCCTCCCAGGCGGTGCGCCTGGGCGCCTTTGACTACCTGGCCAAGCCGGTGCGCCGGGAGGCCCTGCTCAAGGTGGTGCGCCAGGCGCTGCGGCACAAGGCCCTGTTGGACGAGAGGGCCCGCCTGGAGGCCCGGTCCGAGCGCTACTATTCCCACCTGGAGGCCATTTTCAGGAGCGTCGCCGAGGGCATCGTGGCGGTGGACAGCGAGCTGAAGGTGACCCAGGCCAACCAGGCGGCCGAGGCGATCTGCGGCTTCAGGGGGGCGGAGGCCACGGGCCGGGTGTGGGGCGAGATGGCGCTGGACTGCTCCCTGGCCTGCCGCAAGGTGCTGAGCCTGGCCTTGCAGGGCCGGGTGCCGGTCAAGCGCCAGCGCCTGACCTGCTTCAGCAGCGAAGGCCGCCAGCAGTTGGTGGTGGCCAATGCCACGCCCCTGCAGGACAAGGCCGGCCGCCACCTGGGCGCGGTGCTGGTGATGCGCGACATCACCCGCCTGGCCCAGTTGGAGCGGGAGCTGGAGGAGCGCCGCGGCTTCCACCGGCTGGTGGGCTCCTCCCCTGCCATGCAGCGGGTCTACCGGCTGCTGGAGGACTTGGCCGAGACAGAGGCCACGGTGTTGATCACCGGCGAGAGCGGCACCGGCAAGGAGCTGGTGGCCGAGGCGCTGCACTTCAGCGGGCCCCGGCGGGAGGGGCCGCTAGTCAAGGTGAACTGCTCGGCCCTGGCGGAAGGCCTTTTGGAGAGCGAGCTTTTCGGCCATGTGCGCGGGGCCTTCACCGGCGCGTTCAAGGACAAGGCCGGCCGATTCGAGCTGGCCCACGGCGGAACCCTCCTGCTGGACGAGGTGGGCGACATCTCGCCGCGCATCCAGCTCAAGCTCCTGCGCGTGTTGCAGGAAAAGGAGTTCGAGCGGGTGGGCGAGGTCCGTCCCCGGCGGGTGGACGTGCGGATCATCGCCTGCACCAACCAGGACCTGCGGGCCAAGGTGGCCCGGGGCGAGTTCCGCCAGGACCTCTACTACCGGCTCAAGGTGGTGGAGGTCAGCCTGCCTCCCCTGCGGGAGCGCCGGGGCGACATCCCGCTTCTCACCGAGTATTTCATAGCCAGGTTCCGCGAGCAGTACGGCAAGGATATCCGGGGCGCCTCGCCCGAGTTCCTGGCGCGGCTGTTGGGCTATCGTTGGCCCGGCAACGTGCGCGAGCTGGAGCACGCCCTGGAGCATGCTTTCGTGCTTTGCCGGGGCCGGCTCCTGGAACCCCGCCACTTGCCGGCGGAACTGAACCCCAACGCCGACGAGGGTGCCGGCCAGGCCGAAAGCCGCCTCCAGCGCCAGCGCCGGGAGCTGCAAGAAACCCTGGAGCGCTGCCGCTGGAACAAGGCCCGGGCCGCCCGGGAGCTGGGTATCAGCCGCCAGACCCTTTACCGCCGCCTCAAGCGCTACGGCCTTGGCTAGTGTGTGTAACACTACCTGCAACCAGAGTTACACATCGTAACGGCCCGCTGTAACATTTTTACCTACCTCCTGTAGCCGGCTTGAATCGTAGCTAGTGGGACTTGCTGGTTAAGCACCTGGTATGCAACAATAAAAATGATAACGATTTGCAGTGAGCGTTTTGGCATGCAATTTGATTGTGAGACGAGACATCAGTCTGGCCGCGATACCCGGGGCGGTCTGGCCAGGAGCGCCGGCAAGGGGAGGGCTTTTGAGCGAACAGCGCCATCAGCAGGGTGGAGACGGCGGTCGGGCTGGTGGAGGCAAAGGTATCTGTCCCCTGGTGGCCCAGATGCGGCCGGAGTGCTTTTGCCACGAACTGAACAGCCAAAGCATAGAGCAGGCGGTGCGCTATTGCCTGGGTGATTATGGCCGCTGCCAGTATTACCGCCAACACAAGGAGCACCAAGACGAATAAAAATCCGGTCCGGCCGGACTGGCTCCGGCCCTGGCCCTTTGCCTGTCTCGAAGCCGTGCTGCCCCCCGGTGCTGAGCGCGGCTATTTTCGTGGCGTGGGGCCGCCCGCCCCGCCCTGGCTGCCGGCAGGACCAGGGCAGGAGGCGGGCCGCGACCGGCAGGGTGATTTTTCCTTACTGAACTGAAGGAGCGGAGCGACAACCCCGTTGCCGATAGGAGGTGGAGATGGGTTTGAGTATAAAGAAAATGAGGCTCTCGACCAAGGTGATAGGCTTGCCCGTGGCCATCGCCGTGGTCCTGACGACCATGATGTTGTTGATGTTGCCCTACTTCAGCGACCGCCTCTACAGCGAAAAGAAGCTCAAGACCAGGAACGTGGTGGAAACCGCGGCCAGCCTGATCCAACACTACGTGGACCTGGCCGCCGCCGGCAAGCTCAGCCAGGCCCAGGCCCAGGCCCAGGCCAAGGCGGCGGTCAAGGCCCTGCGCTACCAGAAGAAGGACTACTTCTGGATAAATGATTTCCAGCCGGTCATGGTCATGCATCCCATCAAGCCCGCCCTGGACGGGAAGAACCTGTCCGGCTTCAAGGACCCCGAGGGCAAGTACCTCTTCAGGGACATGGTCAAGGTGGCCACGGAAAAGGGCGCCGGCTTTGTGAGCTACATGTGGCCCAAGCCCGGCTCCACCAAGCCGCAGCCCAAGGTTTCCTATGTCAAGGCCATACCCGCCTGGAAGTGGATAGTGGGCAGCGGCATCTACGTGGATGACGTGGCCGCCGAGATAGCCACCCTCACCTACAGCGTGGGGGGGGTGGGCCTGGGGGTGCTGCTGCTGGCCGTGCTGGTGAGCTGGTGGCTGGGCCGCAGCATTTCCAAGCCCCTGATGCACGCCTCCATATCCCTCAACGAGGGGGCGGCCGAGATCAACTCGGCCTCGGACAACCTCAGCGATGCCTCCCAGCGGCTCGCCCAAGGCTCCTCGGAGCAGGCCGCCTCCCTTGAGGAAACCAGCGCCTCCCTGGAGGAGCTGACCAGCATGACCCGGCAGAACGCGGACAACTCGCGGGAGGCGGACAACCTGGTCAGCGAAACCAGCCAGGCGGTGGAGCGCGCCTCCCAGTCCATGGAGGAGATGATCACCTCCATGGACTCGATCAACCAGGCGTCCGAGCAGATATCCAAGATCATGAAGACCATCGACGAGATCGCCTTCCAGACCAACTTGCTGGCCCTAAACGCCGCGGTGGAGGCGGCCCGGGCCGGCGAGCACGGCGCCGGGTTCGCGGTGGTGGCCGACGAGGTGCGCAGCCTGGCCCAGCGGGCGGCAGACGCGGCCAAGGACACCCAGAGCCTCATCGAAAAGACCATAAACGAGGTGAAGGCCGGTGCCGAGGTGGTGGAACGCACCAACCGCGAGTTCAAGGACGTGGCCGAGCACACCAGCCATGTGGCCCAGTTGGTCAGCGAGATAGCGGCCAGCAGCTCGGAGCAGTCCCAGGGCCTGGACCAGATATCCAAGGCCATGAACGAGATGGACAAGGTGGTCCAGGGCAACGCGGCCAACAGCGAGGAGGCCGCGGCCGCGGCCGAGGAGCTTTCGGCCCAGGCCGAGACCCTCTACAGCGTGGCCCGGGAGCTGATGGACATAATCGGGGTGAGCAACGCCGCCGCCCTGGGCAAGAGGAAGGCCCTGCCTCACCACGAGGAGGAGGTTTACGCCTCGAACGGCTCCCGCTCCTTGCCGCCGCCGGTCCAGGCCCCGCCGGCCCCCAAGGCCCCGCCGGCCGAGCCGGAGAGCGAGGACAAGAAACGGGCGCGCCAGGCCATTCCCCTGGAGGAGGATGACTTCGGCGACTTCTAAATGGCGTCTATAAGGGGGAGGCTTCGCTTCCGTCGGTCGCCCCGCCCCCCCCCGCCCCCCGTCGCCCCCCCAGCGGCGGCGTCGTGAGCCCCGGGCCCCTCCAAGGGTCCCCCTCGCGGCGCCGCCGCTTTTCAAATGGCAAGCGGCGGGGGCGGGGGGGCGACGGGGGCGGGGGGCTCACTAGGAACCGCGGCCAGCGGCCGGGCCGGGCCGCCGCGTAAAGGGCAGGGGGTGGTCACAGGACCGGGCAGGGATCAGGACGCGGGGCAGGGCAGGGCGCCCCGGTTCAACGGCGGGAGGGCACGAACCAGAAGCAGGGTTGCTCCTCCTGCGAGGGCCTGGGGAACTCCAGGAAACCTTGGGTCAGGTATATCTGCTCCCAGGCGCCTTCCTGGGCCAGGTCGGCATTGGTGCAGCGCACCGTCTCCTTGGTCAGCTCCAGACAAAACAGGCAGGTGGCGCAACGCAGGTGGTCGGTCATGGCGGCCCTCCTCCTCAGCGCTCCAGCATGTGCTGCAGGTTGATCAGCTTCTGGCGGACATCCTCCAAGGTGGCCATGAGCTTGAGGCTGTGGTTGGCGAATATGCTGTCCCGGGAGCCGTTGAGCACGACCAGCGGCTCGAAATTGGCCAGGGCCAGCTCGTCGATGACGTTGTCCAGAAGCTCGGTGGATCGCTTGAGACGCAATATGTCGGCGAACTCCCAATGCACCGCCATCATGACCTCGCGCAGGGCATAGGCCACGCCCCGGGCGCGGTAGAAGTTGTCGTCGATCTTGGTCCAGGGCACCTTCACCCGCTGCAGCTTTTCGCCCTCGGTGTAGCGGTCGCCGGCGGTTTCTTCGCTGAGCCGCAGATACCAGCCCGGCGGCGCATTGGCCAGGCGGGTGTTCTCCCCGCCCAGGAGACTGGTGAGCTGGTCCAAGAGTTCGATGAGGTTGTCGGCCCGGGGGTAGAAGTCGCTGGTACCGTCGATGAGCCCCTGGCGGTATTTTTCCAGGGCCTGCACCCCGTCGCGGAACTTGCTTTCCGCCGAAGGGAATATCCACAGCTCGGGGTTGTTGGAAAAGTCGGTGAAGGCCCGGTCCGCGGCGGGGTCTATCTTGTCGGTGGTGCGCTGGCGGGAGAGCTTGTCCCTGAGCACCCGGGTGCAGTAGCGTATCACCTCCAACTGGCCCAACTGGAAGTTCTGGGGGTTGTCCAGCAGGATGCTGGGGTAGATCACGTCGTTGGGCAGCCAGCTTTCCAGCATGGCGTTGCTCATGGTGATGAGGGTGTCGGTGAACACCACCCCGGCCGGGGGCTTGGTCTTGCCGGCCACCGCGTCGCCGGATACGTCCTTGGCCGGCCGGGGGTCGAAGAACTCCGGGAAGGCGCGCTGGTACTCGTACCACATCACGAAGGGCGCGCTCAGGATATAGAGCAGCACCACCAGGAGGACGGCGCGGAACACCCGGTTGGCGGGGTTGATGCCCGCGGCGAAAGGGTTGAACCAGCGCCAGCGGCTGCCCTTGCCCTCGTCCTTGTGCGTGTCCTGCTTCATACCTCCTGCTTTCCTCTCTGCCGGCTTCCGGCCGGACGCCGGATGCGCTGCACCAGCTCAGTGGTGGATATCCCCTCCACCAGGGGAATGGACAGCACCCGGCCCCCCCGGGACTGCACGAAATCGGCCCCCACCATGCGTTCCACCGGCCAGTCGCCGCCCTTTACCAAAAGGTCGGGGCAGATGGTTTCGATGAGCCGGGCCGGGGTGGGTTCGTCGAAGATCACCACCAGGTCCACTGCGGCCAGGGCGGCCAGCACCTCGGCCCGCTGGTCTTGGGGCACCAGGGGACGCTCCGGCCCTTTTTCCAGGGAGCGCACGCTATCGTCCGAGTTGAGGCCCACGATGAGCATCTCGCCCAGCTCCCGGGCCTGGCCCAGGTAGCGCACATGGCCCGCGTGCAAGAGATCGAAGCAGCCGTTGGTGAATACCACCTTGCCCCCGGCGGCCCGCAGCTCGCGGGCGCGGCGGGCGGCCTCCCCGGCCGGCACGATCTTGCTTCTGGCGTCGAAGCCCATGGCGCTCCTTTTCCCGGTGTTATGAATCATATCGGCACACCCCGCCGCCCGCAAGCCGTAGCTGGAGGAGGTGCGCCCGGCCCCTCGCCGACCGCCCGCACCAGGGTGAGCACCGCCACCCCGGCCGCGCCCGCCCGCTGGAGCGTCCGGGCGCACTCGCTCACCGTGGCGCCGGTGGTGTATACGTCGTCCACCAGCAGCACCCGCCGCCCCTGCACCAGCTCCGGCCGGCGCACCCCAAAGGCGCCGGAGACATTGGCCCGCCGCTCCTGGGGCTTGAGCCCCACCTGGGGCCGGGTGTGCCGCAGCCGGGCCAGGAGCCGGGGCGCGAACTCCAGGCCCCGCGCCCGGGCCAGGGGCCGGAACAGCACCACCGCCTGGTTGAAGCCCCGGCCCAGCAGCCGCCGGCCGTGCAGGGGCACCGGCGCCACCAGCTCCATTCCGGCCAGCCAGGCCGCCGGGGTCTCCCGAACCAGCCAGGCGGCCAGGGCCGCGCCGCTGGCCAGGCGGCGGCGGTACTTGAAGCTCCGCAGGGCCTCGCCCACCGGCCCGCTGTAGGCGGCCAGGGCCCGGGCCCGGCCAAAGGCCGGCGGCGCGGCCCGGCAGTCGGCGCACAGCCCCTCCGGGCCGGGCCGGCCGCAGGCCGGGCAGGCCCCTCCGGTCAAGAGGCGCACCCGCCCTCCGCACTCGGCGCAAAAGGGGCCTTCCCCTTCCGGCGCATACCCGCAGGCCGGGCATCCCGGGGGAAAGGCCAGGTCCCGCAAGGAAGAGACGAGGTTGGTCAAGGCTCGGCGCATACGATTCAAAGGCAACGGGGGACGACGGGGGGTGGGTGACAACGAGGGGGGGCGGCGAGGGGGCGGCGAGGGGCCACGGTGCACAACAAACACGACCGGGGCAAGGGGTGGCAAAGCCGACGCCCCCACCCATCCCCGCCCCGGTTTTTCCGCGAACCGGCGGCCGGAGTCCCGGCCCCTCAGCCCAGGGACTCCACCACCCGCTGGGCAAAGCGGGAGCAGCTCACCTCCTTGGCGCCTTCTATCTGCCGGGCCAGGTCATAGGTGACCTCGCCGGCCTGGATGGCCCGGGACAGCGCCTGGGGCACCAGCTCCGCCGCCTCGCTCCAGCCCAGGTGCTCCAGGAGCATGGCGCCGGAGAGCACCAGGGAACCGGGGTTCACCTTGTCCTGTCCCGCATACTTGGGGGCCGAGCCGTGGGTGGCCTCGAAGATGGCGGCCTCGTCGCCGATGTTGGCCCCCGGCGCCATGCCCAGCCCCCCCACCTGGGCGGCCAGGGCGTCGGAGAGGTAGTCGCCGTTCAGGTTGGGTGTGGCCAGCACATCGTAGTCCGCCGGCCGCAGGAGGGCCTGCTGGAACATGTTGTCCGCGATGCGGTCCTTGATGACCAGCTTGCCCGGGGCGTTCTCCTCCTCGCTGGTGGTCTGGCCGGCGAACTCCTCCCGGGCCAGCTCGTATCCCCAGTCGCGGAAGGCGCCCTCGGTGTACTTCATGATGTTGCCCTTGTGCACCAGGGTGACGCTCCCCCGGCCCCGGGCCAGGGCGTACTGGATGGCCCGGCGGATGAGGCGCTGGCTCTTGCGCCGGCTCATGGGCTTGATGCCCACCGCGCTCTCGGGTTCGATCTCCGCGCCCAGGCCGGCCAGGAACTCCAGCACCCGCTCCGCCTCGGCCGAGCCGGCGGACCACTCTATGCCGGCGTACAGGTCCTCGGTGTTCTCGCGGAACACCACCATGTCCACCAGCTCGGGCCGCTTCATCGGGCTGGGCACCCCGGGCAGCCAGCGCACCGGCCTTATGCAGGCGTAGAGGTCCAGCACCTGGCGCAGGGTCACGTTGATGGAACGGAAGCCCCCGCCCACCGGCGTGGTGAGCGGGCCCTTGATGGCCACCTTCAGCTCCCGGATGTGCTCCACCGTGGCCGGGGGCAGGTACTCGCCGGTCTGGGCAAAGGCCTTCTCCCCGGCCAATAGCTCCACCCAGTGGATGCGCCGCCGGCCGCCATAGGCCTTGGCCACCGCCGCCTCCAGGATGAGCCGGGTGGCGTGCCAGATGTCCGGGCCGGTGCCGTCGCCCTCGATGAAGCCCACCGCGGGCTGGTCGGGCACCTTCAGGCCCGACTCGTCAAGGGTGATGGGCTGGGCCCCGGCGGGCAGGTCTTGCAGGATGCTGCTTTGGCTCACGGGAAATCGGTCTCCTTGTCCATCTCTTGGCGGGCAAAGGCCCTGAACTCCTCATGGCTGGCCTCCGGGTCCAGGCCCGGGCAGATGAGCTTGGCCTCCTCGAAGGCGTCGGGATCGTTGAGCAGCGCCTCGAAGAAAGGCCACCGCCGGCAGATGTCCGGCTTGGCCTGGTGGATGCGGCAGCCTTCCGGCCCCAGCAGCCGGCATTGCCCGTCCTGGTCGCAGAGCACCGAGAAGGCTCCCTCCCGCGGTTCGCAGAACCGGGCGATGAACTCCTCTTCGTCCAGGCCGAGCAGCGCCGCGGCCGGGCCGATCTGCTCCGGCCGGAGCATGATGCCGCCCCGCCCCTGGCAGCACTGGTTGCAACGCTGGCATTCAAAGGGCAGGCGCTTTTGGGGCGGAGGTTTGGTGTCCATAACGCCGTGAGGTTACACCGCCGGCGCGGGCTCGGCAAGGGCAGTGCTTCCTCAAGGTTTGGCCGCGCCCAAAATGGGGAATATCTCGCGCTGGATGTGCTCGACCACTTCCTCGGCGTCGCGCTGGGCCCGGGGGAAGTAGCGCCCCCTGAGCTTGTCGTGGGGGTCCAGGAGCCACTGCTCGTCTTCCCGCAATTTCAGGCGCTCGCACATCTCCTGGGGCAGCTTCTCGGGCAGCTCCTCCTCCCGCCCCAGCATGATGGCCCAGGCCAGGGTCCAGGCCCGGGCCACGTTTATCATGTGGTAGCCGCCCCCGCCCACCGCGATCCAGCGGTCACGGCACAGCTCCCGGAAGCGCTGCACGCAGTGGCCGTAGCCCCGGGTGGTGAGGTTCAGGTTGGCCAGGGGGTCGTTCCACATCGAATCCACCCCCAACTGGGTCACTACATAGTCCGGCTGGAAGGCCTCCAACAGGGGCGGCACCACCTCCTCGAAGCAGCGGATGTAGATGTCGTCCTCGCTGTCCGGCCACAGGGGCAGGTTCACCGAGTAGCCCTTGCCCTCGCCGCGGCCCATCTCTTCCACCAGGCCGGTCCCCGGAAAAAGTGTGGCCGGGTGCTGGTGCAGGCTGATGGTGAGCACCCGGGGCGTGTCGTAGAAGGCCCACTGCACCCCGTCGCCGTGGTGGGCGTCGATGTCCACGTAGGCCACCTTGTGCCCCCGGCTCAAAAGGTCCTTGATCACCAGCACCGGGTCGTTGACATAGCAGAACCCCGCCGCCCGGGCGGGCAGGGCGTGGTGCATGCCGCCGGACATGTTGAAGGCCACCTGGTGCCCCAGCATGCTCACCAGCTCCCCGGCCTGCAGGCTGGCCCCGGCCAGCAGCGCCGACCACTCGAACAGGCCCGGGAATACCGGGTTGTCGCCGATGCCCAGGCCAAAGGCGTAGTAGTCGCAGGCCTGGGGCATCTGGGAGAGTTCCTGGAGGATGTCCAGGTAGCGGGGGTCGTGGAACGCGGCCAGTTCCCGGGCGTCCGCCGGGCGCACGGGGAACGAGGGCTGGCCCAGCCCCACCCGCCCGATCAGTTCGTGGGTGAGCGCCAGGCGGTTGATGCGCAGGGGGTGGGTGGGCCCGTAGTCAAAGGCCAGCCACTGGTCGGTGTAGAGATAGGCGGGTGCCGGAGGTGGTGGCGGTGCTTGCATCGGTTTCCAGTCTTGACAGGGCGTGGAGGGTAAATCCGGATTTCAGCATAGCACTCAAGGCTAAACAATGGCAACATTCCCGCATACATGGGCCAGGCGTTCCATTTGACAGCCCTGGCCGGGCCTGGTACACTATCCGACCGGAGACGCGCCCGGACGATTTCGGGTGGCGTGCGATGGTCGCCTTTAATGGGGGAGGATGCTCCTTGGCTATCAGCCAGCAAGTGGATGCCGACCTCAAGGCGGCCCTCAAGGCGCGCGACAAGGCTCAGACCTCTTGCCTGCGGCTGATCCGCTCTGCCCTCAACAACAAAGCCAAGGAACTCAGACGCGAGCTGAGCCAGGACGAGGAACTTCAGGTCCTCGGCACCCTGGCCAAGCAGCGCCGTGATTCCATTGAGCAGTTCACCAAGGGCGGGCGCCAGGACCTGGCCGACCAGGAAAAGGCCGAGCTGGCCGTGATCGAGCGCTATCTCCCCGCCCAGCTCGACGAGGCGGCCATAGGCGCCGTGCTGGACCAGGTGTTCGCCGAACTCCAGCCCCAGGGCATGAAGGACATGGGCCGGGTCATGAAGGCCGCCATGGGCCGCCTGCGGGGCCAGGCCGACGGCAAACTGGTCAACCAGTTGGTCCGTCAGCGGCTCCAGTAGCCCCGGGGAGGGCGACGGGGGGCGACGAGGGGGGCGAGGGGCGTAGCAGGCGCCGGAGCCTTGGAGGTCGCGCGGGGGGCGGCCGGCACTGGCTGGCCTGGCACCAAGGAGGGTGTGCCGGGGCCGGGCAGTGGGGGGGGAGGCGGCCGGCAGGCGGCCGGGCCGGCAGGAGGGTGCCGGGGCCGGGGCGCCTGAGCCGCGTAAGTAGTGAGTGTCCCAGCGGGGGGCCGACCAGTTGGGCCATATGCCCCAAAAGCAGCCGGAAAGCAAGAATCACCTTCAGCCTGCACAAGGAGAGGCAGTGGGTAGCTCTGCCATTGCCGCCGGCCAGGCGGCCGACGCCCATACCTTGGCTGTCCTGGAGCTGCCCCAGCTCCTGGAGCGGCTGGCCTCCCTGGCCCACAGCTCCCTGGGCGCGGAGCAGTGCCGCCGCCTGCGCCCCTGCCCGGACCCCCCCACCGTGGCCCGCCGCCAGCGCCGCCTGGCCCAGCTCCGGGCCCTCTTGGATGAGAGCGCCGCTCCCACCCTGGCCGGCCTGGACGAGATGGCACCCCTGTTCAACCGCCTCCAGGCCGACGGCGCTTTTCTCCTGCCCGCCGAGCTGGAGGTGGTGGCCGAGTTCATCGCCACCGTGGGCCGGGCCGCCTCCTTCCTCGATGCCGCGCCGGCCGAGGCGGACGAACTCTTCCGCCTGCGCAACCGCCTCACCCCCCTGCCCGAGCTGGGCCGCCGCCTGCGCCAGATCGTGGGGCCGGGCCAAAGAGTACGCTCCTCGGCCAGCCCCGAGCTGGCCCGCCTGCGCCAGGACTTGAGCCGCCAGCGCGAACGCCTGCGCAGCCGCCTGAGCGCCCTGATGGGCAAGGCCGGCCTGGCCGGCTCCTTCAGCGACCAGGTGGTGACCCAGCGCGCCGGCCGCTACGTGGTGCCGGTCAAGACCGACGCCAAGGGCCGGGTGGCGGGCATCATCCATGACACCTCCCAATCCGGGGCCACCTGCTTTGTGGAGCCCCTGGAGGCGGTGGAGGACAACAACCAACTGGCCATGCTCCGCCGCCAGGAACGCGAGGAGGAGGAGCGCCTGCTCCGCGAGGCCTCCCGCGCCCTGGCCGGCCAGCTCCAGGCCCTGCGCGAGAACCTGTCCGCCCTGGCCCAGTTGGACTGCCTCCTGGCCCAGGCCGCCCTGGCCCGGCGCCTGGACGCCACCGAGCCCGTCCTCACCAGCGACGGCGGCTTCGAGCTGCTCAACGCCCGCCATCCCCTCCTGGCCTGGCGCCAGGCCGCGGGCAAGGGGCGGGCGGTGCCCATCCAGGTGCGCCTGGCGCCGGAGCACAAGGCCCTGGTCATCAGCGGCGCCAATGCCGGCGGCAAGACCGCCACCATAAAGACCGTGGGCCTCATCCACCTCATGGCCCTGTGCGGGCTCCAGGTGCCTTGCCTGGCCGGCTCCAAGATATGCCTCTACCAGCGGGTGCTGGCCGAGGTGGGCGACGACCAGTCCCTGGAAACCGACCTCAGCACCTTCACCGCCCACGCCGGCCGCCTGGCCCGCATGGTGAGCCTGGCCGGCCCCGGCTCCCTGGTCCTGGTGGACGAGCTGGGCACCGGCACCGACCCCGGCGAGGGCGCCGCCCTGGCCATGGCCTTTCTGGAGTGGCTGGTCGGCCGCGGCGCCCGGGTGCTCTGCACCACCCACTTCCACCGCCTCAAGGCCTTTGCCGCCTCCACCCCGGGGGTGGAGAACGTGTCCGTGGCCTTTGACCAGGCCACCGGCGAGCCCACCTTCCAGCTCTCCTATGGCCGGCCCGGGTTCTCCGACGCCCTGGCGGTGAGCAAGGGCTTGGGGTTCCCCCCGGAGCTGATCGCCCGGGCCGAGGAACTGGTGGACGCGGGCGAGCGCCAGACCGTGGCCCTCTTGCAGGAGGCCGAGGCCGCCCGCCAGCAGGCCCTGGCCCAGCGCCAACAGGCCCAAAAGGAGCGCACTCGCGCCGCCCAGGAGCGCCGGGAGGCCAGGGAACTCCTGCAAACCGCCCGGCGCCAACGCGCCCAGGCCTTGGACGAGGGCAAGCGCCGGGTGCGCGAGGTGGCCCGCCGCCTGGAAAACCGCCTGGAAGAACTCTGGCAGGAGGCCCGCCAGGCAAAGGAAACCGGCCAGGAACTCAAGCCCGGCCGGGTGCGCCAGCAGCTCTATGCCCAGCGCCGCCAGGCCCTGGACCAGGTGCGGGAGGCCGTGGCCCTGCCCGGCGCGGAACCGCTCCCAGAGCCCGCCCCCGGCATATATGACCTCCGGCCCGGCGACCCGGTGCGCCTTTTGGCCCTGAACCAGGAAGGATTCCTGGCCGAGCCCCCCCGCCCCGGCCTGGAGGCGGTGTACGTCAAGGTGGGCAAGGCCGGCGTGCGGGTGCGGGTGCCCTTGAACGAGATGGAGCCCCTGGGCCGGCGCCCCAAGCCCCGGCAGCCCCCCCCGCCGGTCTCGGTCCTGGCCAGCGCCGGCGACGGCCTGGACCTGAAGATAATCGGCCTGACCGTGGAGGAGGCCCTGCCCCTGGTGGACAAGGCCATCGACCAGGCGGTGCTGGCCGGCCGCCGCTCCATGACCGTGGTGCACGGGGTGGGTACCGGCCGCCTGCGCACCGCGGTGCGCCAATACCTGGCCCGCCATCCCCAGGTGGTCCAGGCCCGCCCCGGCCAGGGACTGCATGGCAACGCGGTCACCGTGGCCGACCTGCGCGACTAGGCGGGCAACGGGGGGCGACGGGGCCGACGGGGGGCGACGGGGGGCGACGGGGCGAGGGGGGCGACGGGGGCGGCGGGGGGCAACGGCGGGTGGGGGGACGAGGGGCGAGGGGGTAGAGTTGCCGGCAGGCAGGGGTGATGAGGCCGGAAGGGGCGAGGCGGGGACACGGCGGACCGGCCCTGGGCCGGGCATGCTTCGGACCACGAAACCAACCAGGAACGGTGACTAGGTGACCACTGGCGGCTACATACCCGAAGACAAGATAGACGAGGTGCGTCTGGCCGCGGACGTGGTGGACGTGGTGGGCAAAAGGGTGCGGCTCACCAAAAAGGGCAAGGACTTTTGGGGCCTGTGCCCCTTTCACGGCGATAGCGACCCCAGCTTCAAGGTGGACCGGGGCCGCGGCACCTGGCACTGCTTCGGCTGCGGCGAGGGCGGCAGCGTGTTCACCTTTGTGATGAAGGACGAGGGGCTCACCTTTCCCGAGGCGGTGCGCGAGCTGGCCGCCCGCTACGGGGTGGAGCTGCCCTCCCCCAAGCTGACCCCGGCCCAGCGCCGCAAGGCGGAACTTCGCCAGCGCCTCTTGCGCGTGCTGGAAATGGCAGGTAAGTTTTTCACCCAGCAGCTAAACTCCCCATCCGGCCGCCAGGCGCGGGAATACCTTTTCCGCCGCCGCGGCCTGGATGAGGACACGGTGAAGGCTTTTGGCCTGGGCTTCGCCCCCGACTCCTGGGAGGAGCTGGGGCGTTTCCTGGCGGCGCAGAACGTGCCCCAGGACTTGGCCGTGGAGGCCGGCCTTCTCATCCGCCGGGACCGGGGGGGAGGTGCCTATGACCGTTTCCGGGGCCGCGTGATGTTTCCCATCCGCGATGCCACCGGGCGGCTGGTCAGTTTCGGCGGACGCATGCTGGGCGACGGCGAGCCCAAGTACATGAACGGGCCCGAGTCGCCGGTGTTCTCCAAATCACGCACTCTCTACAACCTGGACCAGGCCCGGTCGGCCATGCGCAAGAAGGACCGGGCTCTTGTGGTGGAGGGGTACTTCGACGTGATCACCTGTGCGGCCTGCGGCTATCCCGAGACGGTGGCGCCCATGGGCACCGCCCTCACCGCCCAACAGGTGCGCCGCCTCAAGGGACAGGCCGCCGAGGCCGTGCTCATCTTCGACGGCGACCAGGCCGGCCTGCGCGCCGCCACCCGCTCCCTGCCCGTGTTTCTGGCCGAAGAAATGCCCGCCCGGGTGCTGCTTCTGCCCCAGGGGGAGGACCCCGACACCTTCCTGCGCAACCAGGGGCCCGAGGCCCTGGAGGAGGCCCTGGGCCAGGCCCGGCCCCTGGTGGAGATGGTGTTGGACTCCATCCTGGCGGACGGCGATCTGGACACCCCCGAGGGCAAGAGCCGGGTCGTGGGCGAGGCCGGCGAGGTGCTGAAGGGCATCAAGGACCCGGTGACCCGCTGGCTCTATCTGGAGCGCCTGGCCCGCCGCCTGGAGCTGCCGCCCCAGGTGGTGGCCGCCCGCCTGGGCCTGCCCCTCCCTGCCGGCGCCCCGGGCGACCGCGCCGCCTACGCCCCGCCTGCTCCCCGCCGTCGCGGCAATATCTGCTTCGACGACGAGCGCTGCCTGCTGGAGCTGGCCCTGGCCTCGCCCCAGGCCGCCCGCGAACTATACGAGCATGGCGCGCTCGCCGGGCTCCAGGACCCGGGGCTGGAGGCCGTGGCCCAGGCCGTGTGCCGCCTGCTGGAGCGAGGAGCCCAGCCCACCCCCGCCGCGGTCATGGACGCCCTGGAGGACCACTCCCTGGGCGGCCTGGTGAGCGCCCTGGCCGACGCTGCCCCCAGCCTGGAGCCCTCCACCCTGGGCGAGCAGGTGCGGAGCTACCTGCGGGGCCGGGCCCGCAAGCAGGTGCAGCGGGAGCTTGGCGAGCTGAACAAGGCAATCGACGCCGCCTTTCAGGCGGGCGACCTGGAACAGGTGGCCCGCCTCCAGGCGCGCCGCCGCGATATAACCACCAGTCACCTCCGTCCCCAGAGCAAAGAGGAATAACCCATGACCAAAGAAAAGAAATACGCCGACCTCCAGAAGCTCATCTCCCGGGGCCGCAACAAGGGTTACCTCACCTACGAAGAGATCAACAAGACCTTGAGCTCCGAAGTCACCACCGAGCACATGGACGACATGCTCATGGTGCTGGAGGAGATGGACATCCAACTGGTGGACGACGAGAGCAAGCTCAAGGTCGGCGGAGCGGGCGCGGCCAATGACGGGGAGGGCGGAGACGGAGACGCCGACGGCGCCAGCCTGGCCAGCGAGGAAGGCCGGGTCTCCGACCCGGTGAAGATGTACCTGCGCGAGATGGGCCTGGTCTCCCTCCTCACCCGCGAGGGAGAGGTGGAGATAGCCAAGCGCATCGAAAAGGGCGAGCGCATGGCCATCAGCGCGCTCCTGGAAACCACCCTGGGCGTCAAGGAGATCCTCAAGCTGGGCGACATGGTGGAGCAGGGCGCGGTGCGCATCCGCGACGTGGTGCGCGACATCGACGAGGAGGAGTCCCTGGCCGCCCACGAGAAGCGCCAGAAGGAGTTCCTGGCCCTGATCGAGAAGGTGCGCCGCCTGGACAAGCGCAACATGCAGGCCTACGAGAAGCTGGCCAAGCGCGACAACGGCCTCAAGGCCGACGAACGCCGGAAGCTCCGCGACACCTTGAACAAGAACCGCCGCAAGGTCTCCCAGATGCTGGCCGACCTCAAACTGGAGAAACGCCAGGTGGACCAGATCGCCGAGGCGGTCGAGAACCGCCTGGCCGCCATCGAGCGCGCCGAGGGCATGATGAGCGCCGCCATGATGGAGGCCGGCCTGCCCAAGGCCGAGATAACCAAGCTGGCCCGCAAGGTGCGCGCGGCCAAGGGCAAGAAGGTGGCCATGGGCAAGTGCCACTGCAAGCCGGACCGGCTCCTGGAGCTGGACAGCATGATGCGCCAGGCCCGCGCCACCATCCGCGAGGTGGAAAACGAATGCAAGATGGGCTCCAAGAGCCTGCGCCGCATCGTCAACCGCGTGCGCGAGGGACAGGAGATGGCCCGCCGGGCCAAGAAGGAGCTGGTGGAGGCCAACCTCAGGCTGGTGGTCTCCATCGCCAAGAAGTACACCAACCGCGGCCTCCAGTTCCTGGACCTGATCCAGGAAGGCAACATCGGCCTCATGAAGGCGGTGGACAAGTTCGAATACCAGCGCGGCTACAAGTTCTCCACCTATGCCACCTGGTGGATCCGCCAGGCCATTACCCGCGCCATCGCCGACCAGGCCCGCACCATCCGCATCCCGGTGCACATGATCGAAACCATCAACAAGCTCATCCGCACCTCGCGCTATCTGGTGCAGGAATACGGCCGCGAGCCCACCCCCGAGGAAATCGCCGAGAAGATGGACTTCCCCCTGGAAAAGGTCCGCAAGGTACTCAAGATCGCCAAGGAGCCCATCAGCCTGGAAACCCCCATCGGCGAGGAGGAAGACAGCCACCTGGGCGACTTCATCGAGGACAAGAAGGTGGTCTCCCCGGCCGACGCGGTGATCAACCTGAACCTCTGCGAGCAGACCCGCAAGGTCCTGGCCACCCTGACCCCCCGCGAGGAAAAGGTCCTGCGCATGCGCTTTGGCATCGGCCAGAAGGCCGACCACACCCTGGAGGAGGTGGGCCGCGACTTCGACGTGACCCGCGAGCGCATCCGCCAGATCGAGGCCAAGGCCCTGCGCAAACTCCGCCACCCCAGCCGGGCCAAGAAGCTGCGCGCCTTCATCGAGAACTAGCCCGCGGGGGCGACGGGGGGCGACGGGGGGGCCGAGAGAGCACCTTGTAAAGAGCGGGGCGCCGATAGGCGCCCAAGGTTGCGACGGGGGAGGCGACGGGGGGCGTGGGAGCGCCTTGTAAATAACGGCACACCGACGGGTGCCCAGGGAGGGGCGACGGGGAACGAGAGGGGCTTTCGGAAAAATCGGCTGGACCAGGCCCTGGCCTGCCTCACAAGAGGGGGGCCAGGGCTTGTTCGTAGGGCAGCAGGTCCTCAAAGGGCAGCAGGGTGCCCATGGCGCGGTTGCTGGTGGCTATGCCCGCCTCCTCCACCGCAGCCAGGGGGTTGAGCCCCCCGATCACCACCAATCCCACCCGGCCGGGCGAAACCGGCACCTCCAACAGCGGTTGCCCGGGCCGGCCCACCAGGAGCACCCCCCCCAGGCCGACCTGCTCCATGCGGGCGGCCAGGCGGCGGGCCTTGTCGGCGCTGGGTGCGGGTATCTCCCGGAAGCTGGCCCCCACCACCCCCTCCCCGCTGGCGGCCGCCCGGCCCACCGAGGTCATCCGGCCCTTGATGAATATCTCCAGGGGGTCCAGGGTGGTTCCGTCGTAGTAGATGAGCTGGGTGAAGCGCACCGGCTTGAGGTCCACCATCTGCAACAGGCCGCCGAAGCGGTTGGTGGTGGGGATGCCCTCGGCCAGGAACACTCCGTTCACGCTGACCGAACAGATGGTGGCCACCCCGTACTCATCCGGGCCCAGGTGCACCCGGCCCAGCCGGCTGCCGGGCGGGGCCAGGAGCAGGCGCTGGCCCATGCCCAGGCCCGTGGCAAACACCTGGCGCATGAGCTTGGCCGCTTCGCCCATGCGGGCCGCCTCCACGGTGGACAGGTTCACCACCACCTCGCCCCTGGCCTGGCGCAGGCGGAAATCCATGCGGTAGGTGAGCGCGTCCACCCGCGCGGCCACGAAACCCACCTTGTCCACCGCGTAGGCTTCCTCCAGCTCGCGGCGGCCTTTCTCGGTGAGCCGGCGGCCGCGGCGGCCGGCCGGCTCGGTCAGCCCCTCGGCGTCGGTGCGCTCCAGGTAATAGCGGATGGTGCGCTGGCTCATCTCCCGGCCGGCCAGGGCCAGGGCCTGGGCGATGCGCACCCCGCCCAGGGGACGCTCCGACTCGCTGAGCACCCGTAGGATGTCCAGGATTTTTCGCCTGCTGCGCTCGTCCATGGCTCGGCTTTCCCCGCGGTAGGGGGGCTCTTACCAAGCGAGCCTAGCAGGGGCGTTTGGCGCCGTCAAGGCCAAAGTCGGCAATACTGCCGCCAATGTTTGCCGTGTTCCGGCCCTGCCCCCAGGCGGCCCCTCCTGGAGGCTGGAGCGGCTTGTGCCAGATATAACTAATCTAAAACCGGTTAGCAGATGGTTTCCGGGGTGGATTTGGCTATTGACAAGGTTCGCTCGCTATGGGATATAAGGCAAATATTGCCGTATCGGACTTGGTGGCTGTTTCCGTCCTGTGCCCCAGGGCGGGGGGCGGTATAATTGTCCTTGCGCGAAAGCCTACCATGAGGTAGGAACGTAAGCCCCGCCAGGCGGCGGACCTTCCCCGAGCAGCCAGCCCGGCGATATTATTAAGGTAGCCTCCCATGCCTCTTTTGCGTATCGCCCAGGCTCAAATCAATCCCCGGGTCGGGGACCTGGCCGGCAATGCCGCCCTGATCGCCGGTTGCCTGGAGCGGGCCCGGGGGCTGGGGGTGGACCTGGTAACCTTTCCCGAGTTGGCCGTCACCGGCTACCCGCCCGAAGACCTGCTCTTGAAGCCGCGCTTTTTGCAGGACACCGCCCGCACCCTGGAGGAGCTGGCCCGGTCCACCCAGGGGGTCACCGCCCTGGTGGGCTATGCCCAGGCCGTGGGCGAGGGGGTGTTCAACGCCGCCGCCCTCCTGCAGGGGGGTGAGGTGAGGGACTCCTACCACAAGATAGAGCTGCCCAATTACGGGGTGTTCGACGAGGAGCGCTATTTCCGGGCCGGGCAGGGCTGCCATTTCCTGGACCTGGCCGGGGTGCGCTTCCTGCTGACCATCTGCGAGGACATCTGGATCGAGGGCGGGGCAGTGGAGCAGTGCGCCCGCCAGGCAGGGGCCCAGGTGACCCTGAACATCTCGGGCTCGCCCTTTTATGCCGGCAAGCTGGCGCTCAGGCGCGAGATCGCGGCCGGCTTCGCCCGCCGCACCGGCACCTATGTGTGCTACACCAACCTGGTGGGCGGCCAGGACGAGCTGGTGTTCGACGGCGGCTCCCTGGTGATGGACCCCCAGGGCGCGGTGCTGGCCCAGGCCAAGCGCTTCCAGGAGGATTTTCTGGTCTGCGACCTGGAGCTGCCCCCGGCCGCCGGCCCGGAGCCGCCTCCGCCCCACCACCTGGTAACCCTGTCCGCCTCCGCCCCCGGCGAGCGCCGGCCGGCAGAGTCCCGCCGGGAGCCGGAGCTGGATTTGGTGGACGAGGTCTACCAGGCCCTGGTCCTGGGCACCCGCGACTATTTGGGCAAGACCGGCTTCAACCGGGCGGTGCTGGGGCTTTCCGGCGGCATCGACTCGGCGCTCACCGCGGCGGTGGCGGTGGATGCCCTGGGCAAGGACAACGTGGTGGGCGTGACCATGCCCAGCCAGTTCACCTCCTCGGGCACCCTCGGCGACGCCCACCTTTTGGCCCGCAATCTGGACATCCGGCTCATCACCGTGCCCATCAAGGGTATCTTCGAGAGCTACCTCGGCGAGCTGGCCGAGGCGCTGGGCCCCGGCGACCTGGGCCTTACCGCGGAGAACCTGCAGGCCCGCATCCGGGGCAACATCCTCATGGCGCTTTCCAACCGCTTCGGCTGGCTGGTCCTCACCACCGGCAACAAGAGCGAGGTGGCGGTGGGCTATTGCACCCTGTACGGCGACATGGCCGGGGGCTTTGCGGTGATCAAGGACGTGCCCAAGACCATGGTGTACGAGCTGGCCGAGTTCGTGAACCAGCGCGCCGGCAGCGAGCTGATCCCCCGGAGCATCATCCAGCGGCCGCCCTCGGCCGAGCTCAGGCCGGACCAGACCGACCAGGACTCCCTGCCCCCCTACGAGGTGCTGGACCCCATCCTCCGGGCCTACGTGGAGGAGGACAAGGTCCTGGACGAGATCGCGGAGCTGGGCTTCGACCCGGCCACGGTCAAGGAGGTGGTGCGCCTGGTGGACCTGAACGAGTACAAGCGGCGCCAGGCCCCGCCGGGGATCAAGATCACCCCCAAGGCCTTTGGCAAGGACCGCCGGCTGCCCATCTGTAACCACTACCGGCCGGGCTGGAGGTAGGCATGCGTATCCTGGTCCTGCAGCACCATCCCGAGGAGGGTACCGGTACCCTGGGCGAGTTCCTGGCGGCCAAGGGCGCCGACCTGCACACGGTGCATTGTTGGCGCGGAGACACCCCGCCCACCACCCCCGAGGGATATGCCGCCCTGGTTAGCATGGGCGGTCCCATGGGGGTGTACCAGGAAGACGAGCATCCCTGGCTGAGGCCTGAGAACGAGCTGCTCGCCCGCGCCGCCCGGGCCGGCCTGCCGGTGATCGGCGTGTGCCTGGGTGCCCAGCTCATCGCCAAGGCCCTGGGCGCGCGGGTGGTGCGCTCCCCGGCCGAGGAGATCGGCTGGTATAATGTCGAGCTGACCCCCGAGGCGGGGGAGGATCCCCTGTGGGCGGGGGTGGAGCCCCTGGTGCCGGTGGTACAGTGGCACGGCGACATGTTCGAGGTGCCGGAGGGGGGCCGCCTGCTGGCCAAGGGCGAACCCTGCCCCCACCAGGCCTTTGGCTGGCAAAAGGCATACGGGCTGCAGTTCCACGTGGAAGTGACGCCCGCGATTCTTGAGAGCTGGTTCCCGGAGGCGGACAGGCAGCAGGAGATACTGGGCCAGTGGGACAGCCTGGGCCCCCGCATGGAAGCGGCCGCCCAAAGGCTGTACGCCAACTTCTGGGAACTGATTGAAGGCAAATAACTCTGACGGGGCTCCTGGCCCGGCCGGGGATGGCCGCGCGGGAGCGGGGAGCCCTTTTGACCCTGCGAGCTTCAGATGAGAGACCACAGACGATTCACCAGATGGGGACTGCCGGCCCCGCGGGGCCTTTACGATCCGTCCTGTGAGCACGACGCCTGCGGCGTCGGGTTCGTGTGCAACCTGAGCGGCGAGAAGACCCACACCATCATAGACCAGGGGGTGGAGGTGCTGGTCAACCTGACCCACCGCGGCGCCGCGGGCTGCGACCCCGAGACCGGCGACGGCGCGGGGCTGTTGTTCCAGGTGCCGGACGAGTTCTTCCGCGAGGACGCGGGGCTTTCCTTCAAGCTGCCCGAACCGGGCCACTACGCGGTGGGCATGGTGTTCCTTCCCACCGACCGCTTCGCCCAGAGCGAGTGCATGCGCATCCTGGAGGAGGAGGCCGCGGCCCGCTCCTGCAAGGTCATGGGCTGGCGGGAGGTGCCGGTGGACCACGAGGCCCTGGGCTGGATGGCCCGCGCCAACTGCCCGGTCATCAAGCAGGTGTTCCTGCAGAGCCCCGGCCTGGAGGGCATGGATTTCGAGCGCCGGCTCTACGTGATCCGCCGCCGGGTGGAAAAGCACGTGTTCGCCAGCCCGGTGGAGGGCATGGAGCAGTTCCACATCGTCAGCCTCTCGGCCCGCACCCTGAACTACAAGGGCCTCATGCTGGCGCCCCAGTTGGCCCGCTTCTATCCCGACCTGGCCAGCCCGGCCCTGAAGAGCGCCCTGTGCGTGGTGCACCAGCGCTACAGCACCAACACCTTCCCCTCCTGGCCCCTGGCCCAGCCCTTCCGCTTCCTGGGCCACAACGGCGAGATAAACACCCTGCGGGGCAACATCAACAACATGCGCGCCCGCTACGCCACCTTGGCCTCGCCGCTGTTCGGCTCGGACATCGAAGAGTTGTTCCCGGTGATCATCGAGGGCGGCTCGGACTCGGCCTGCTTCGACAACATGCTGGAGCTTCTGGTGCTGGGCGGGCGCAGCCTGCCCCACGCCCTGATGATGATGGTGCCCGAGGCCTGGGGCGACAAGTACTACATGGGCAACGACCGCCGGGCCTTCTACGAGTACCACGCCATGTTCATGGAGCCCTGGGACGGCCCCGCCGCCCTGGTGGCCACCGACGGGGTGCAGGTGGCGGCCACCCTGGACCGCAACGGGCTCAGGTCCTCGCGCTACGTGGTCACCAAGGAGGGGCTCATGGTGCTGGCCTCGGAGGTGGGGGTGCTGGACATCCCGCCCAGCGAGGTGGCCCAGAAGGGCCGCCTGAGCCCGGGCCGGCTGGTGGTGGCCGACACCCAGCGCCAGCGGCTCCTCTCCGACGAGGAGGCCAAGGCCTACTTCTGCCGGCGCAAGCCCTACCGCCGCTGGGTGGCGGCCAACCGGGTGCTCCTGCGGGGTCTGTTCAGCGGCGCCGGCCCGGTGCGGGTGGACCGCGACAGCCTGCTCCTGCGCCAGCGCTGCTTCGGCTACAGCCGCGAGGACATCGAGGTGCTCATCCGGCCCATGTGCGAGGAGGGCAAGGAGCCGGTGGGCGCCATGGGCGACGACACCCCCCTGGCGGTGCTCTCCGACGAGCCGCGCCCCCTGTTCGACTACTTCAAGCAGCTCTTCGCCCAGGTGACCAACCCGGCCATCGACCCCATCCGCGAAGAGCTGGTCATGAGCCTGACCACCTACCTGGGCAAGCAGGGCAACCTCCTGGACGAGAAGCCGGAGCACGCCCGCATGCTCAAGCTGAACACGCCCATCCTCACCAACGACGACCTGCACCACATCCGGGACGCCGGGGCCGCGGAGTTCAAGAACGTCACCCTGGACATGACCTGGGAACGCAGCGAGGGCGAGGAGGGCATGGCCGTGGCCCTGCAGCGGCTTTGCGCCGAGAGCGAGGCCGCGGTGCGCGAGGGCTGCTCGGTGATCATCCTCTCCGACCGCCAGGCCGGCCCCGGCCGGGTGCCCATCCCCTCGCTCCTGGCCGCGGCCGCGGTGAACCAGCACCTGGTGCGCGAGGGCCTGCGCACCAGCGTGTCCTGCATCCTGGAGTCGGGCGAGCCCCGCGAGGTGATGCACTTCGCCCTGCTGCTGGGCTACGGCGCCACGGCCATAAACCCCTACCTGGCCTTTGAGACCATCTCCGCCCTCAAGGAGGACGGCTGCCTGCCCGAGGGCATGGCCCTGGCCGACGCCCTGGAGAACTACATCCACGCCATCGAGAAGGGGCTTCTGAAGATATTCTCCAAGATGGGCATCAGCACCCTGCGCTCCTACCGCGGGGCCCAGATATTCGAGGCCCTGGGCCTGTCCCAGGACCTGGTGGACGCCTACTTCTACCCCACCCCCACGCGCATCGGCGGGGTGGATGCCGAGGACATCGCCCGCGACGCCCTGGTGCGCCACGGCCGCGCCTACACCGACCGGCACATCGGTCCCCTGCTCCTGGACAGCGGCGGCAAGTACGCCTTCCGCCTGCACGGCGAGCGCCACCTCTGGACCCCGGAGTCCATCGCCAGCCTGCAACAGGGCGCCCGCAGCGGCCGGCGCGACCAGTATGAGACCTTTGCCCGGCTCATCAACGAACAGGAGCGCCGCCACTGCACCCTGCGCAGCCTCCTGGAGTTCAAGAAGGCCGACAAGCCGGTGCCCCTGGAGGAGGTGGAGCCGGCCGAGAACATCGTCAAGCGCTTTGTCACCGGGGCCATGAGCTTCGGCTCCATCAGCCGCGAGGCCCACCAGACCATGGCCATCGCCCTGAACCGCATGGGCAGCCGCTCCAACAGCGGCGAGGGTGGCGAGGACCGCAACCGCTACAAGCCCCTGCCCAATGGCGACAGCCTGGTCAGCCAGACCAAGCAGGTGGCCTCGGGCCGCTTCGGGGTGACCACGGAGTACCTGGTCAACTGCTCGGAGATCCAGATAAAGATCGCCCAGGGCGCCAAGCCCGGCGAGGGCGGCCAATTGCCCGGCCACAAGGTGAACCAGGAGATCGCCCGGGTGCGCCACAGCACTCCCGGGGTGAGCCTGATCTCGCCGCCGCCCCACCACGACATCTATTCCATCGAGGATCTGGCCCAGCTCATCTTCGACCTGAAGAACGTGAACCCCGAGGCCCGCATCAACGTGAAGCTGGTGAGCGAGGTGGGGGTGGGCACCATCGCCGCGGGGGTGAGCAAGGGCCACGCCGACGCGGTGCTCATCTCCGGCGGCGACGGCGGCACCGGCGCCAGCCCCCTGTCCTCCATCAAGCACGCGGGCATCCCCTGGGAGCTGGGCCTCAGCGAGACTCACCAGGTGCTGGTGGCCAATGACCTGCGCACCCGCATCAAGGTGCAGACCGACGGCCAGATGCGCACCGGCCGCGACGTGGCGGTGGCCGCGCTCTTGGGCGCCGAGGAGTTCGGCTTCGGCACCGCCGCCCTGGTGGTGCTGGGCTGCGTCATGCTCCGCAAGTGCCACACCAACACCTGTCCCGCCGGGGTGGCCACCCAGGATCCCCGCTGCCGCAAGCGCTTCCAGGGCCGGCCCGAGCACCTCATCAACTACTTCCACTTCGTG
The DNA here is from genome assembly GCA_964620595.1 of uncultured Desulfarculaceae bacterium. Lineage (GTDB taxonomy): Bacteria > Desulfobacterota > Desulfarculia > Desulfarculales > Desulfarculaceae > Desulfocarbo. The sequence continues at coordinate 49,856 of CAZUHP010000006.1, forward strand.
GCCGAGGAGCTGCGCCAGATCATGAGCGAGCTGGGCTTCCGCACCGTGGACGAGATGGTCGGCCGGGCGGACATGCTCCGGATGCGGGACGACATCGACCATCCCAAGGCCCGCAAGCTGGACTTCAGCCGGGTGCTCATGCGGGCCAAGCCGGTGCGGGACGAGAAGGTGCATTGCTGCCTGCCCCAGGATCACAACCTGGACAAGATCCTGGACCGGGAGCTGATCGAGAAATGCCGTCCCGCCCTGGAGGAGGGGACCCCGGTGCAGCTCAGCCTGCCCATCCGCAACATCAACCGCACCGTGGGCACCATGCTCTCCGGCGAGATAGCCAAGCGCTACGGCCAGGACGGCCTGCCCGAAGACACCATCGTGATCAAGTTCCAGGGCTCGGCCGGCCAGAGCTTCGGCGCTTTTGGCATGAAGGGGCTCACCCTGATGCTGGACGGCGACACCAACGACTACATCGGCAAGGGGCTCTCCGGCGCCAAGATAATCGTGCGGCCGCCGGAAGGCTCCACCTTCGATCCGGCCGAGAACGTGGTGGTGGGCAACGTGGCCCTCTACGGCGCCACCAGCGGCGAGGTGTATTTCTCCGGCCTGGCCGGCGAGCGCTTCGCCATCCGCAACTCCGGGGCCCTGGCGGTGGTGGAGGGAACCGGCGACCACTGCTGCGAGTACATGACCGGCGGGGTGGTGGTGGTCCTGGGCCGCACCGGGGTGAACTTCGCCGCGGGCATGAGCGGGGGCATCGCCTTTGTCTACGATCCCCACCAGGATTTCGACCTCAGGTGCAACCTGGACATGGTGGACATCGAGGCGGTGACCGAGCCCGAGGACATAGCCACCTTGCGGCGGCTCATGGAGAACCACCTGCACTACACGGGCAGCGCCCGCGCCCGGCAATTGCTCGACAACTGGGAGGAGACCTTGTCGCTCATGGTCAAGGTCATGCCCATGGAGTACCGCCGGGCCCTGGGCAAGATGGCCCAGGAGGACCTGGAGGCCCGCCGCACCGAGGCCGAGCAGGTGCGCCAGGCCTAGAGAACGCAACCCGCGCCGGGCGGGCGCCGCCCGGCCGAGAGATACAGGACGCTTGTCATGGGTAAGGTAGACGCATTTCTCAGCATAGGCCGCCGCACCGCCCCCCTGGAGGAGGCCTCCCAGCGGCTGCGCCATTATCGGGACTTCCACCTGGAGCTTTCCGAGGAGGATCTCAGGGCCCAGGCCTCCCGCTGCATGGACTGCGGGGTGCCCTTCTGCCACGGCTACGGCTGCCCCCTGGGCAACCTGATCCCCGAATGGAACGACCTGGCCTACCGGGGCCGCTGGAAGGAGGCCTGCGACCGCCTGCACGCCACCAACAACTTCCCCGAGATAACCGGCCGGGTGTGCCCCTCGCCCTGCGAGGCGGCCTGCACCCTGGGGGTGGGCGACGACCCGGTCACCGTGCGCCAGACCGAGCTGGCCGTGGTGGAGCGGGGCTGGGCCGAGGGCTGGATAAAGCCCCTCAAGCCGGCCGAGGAGACCGGCAAGAAGGTGGCAGTGATCGGCTCGGGCCCGGCGGGCATGGCCGCGGCCCAACAGTTGCGCCGGGTGGGCCACGAGGTGCGCCTCTTTGAGCGCGACGACGCCCTGGGCGGCATCCTGCGCTACGGCATCCCGGACTTCAAGCTGGAGAAATGGGTGCTGGATCGCAGGTTCCAGCAGATGGCCGAGGAGGGCGTGAAGTTCGAACTCGAGGTCAACGTGGGCAAGGACATCAGCGCCGATTACCTGCTCAAGCGCTTTGACGCGGTGTGCCTCTGCGTGGGCGCCCGCGAGCCCCGCGACCTGCCGGTGCCCGGCCGGGAGCTGGACGGCGTGCATTTTGCCATGGACTACCTGTTGCAGCAGAACCGCCGGGTGGCGGGCAAGCCCATCCAGGGCCCGGAGATCCACGCCCGGGGCAAGAAGGTGGTCATCATCGGCGGCGGCGACACCGGCGCCGACTGCCTGGGCACCGCCCTGCGCCAAGGGGCGGAGAGCGTGCACCAGTTCGAGATACTGCCCCAGCCGCCTCCCACCCGGGCCGAGTCCACTCCCTGGCCCACCTGGCCCCACATGCTGCGCTCCAGCCCGGCCCACGAGGAGGGCGGCGAGCGGCGCTGGTGCGTGGCCACCAGCGAGTTCCAGGGCGAGGGCGGCCGGCTCCAGCGCCTGAAGGGCCACGAGGTACGCTGGAGCGAGCCGGACGAGAGCGGCCGCAGCCAGATGACCAAGGTAAAGGGCAGCGAGTTCACCATGGAGGTGGACCTGGTGCTCCTGGCCATGGGCTTCACCCAGCCCGAGCACAGCGGCCTCTTGGACAGCCTGGGCGTGAAGTATGACGAGCGGGGCAACGTGCTCACCGGCCCGGACCTGCAAACCAGCGTGCCCCGCATCTTTGCCGCCGGCGACGTGCAGACCGGGGCCTGGCTGGTGGTGCGGGCCATCGCGGCCGGCCGGCGCATGGCCCGGGCGGTGGATGCGGCGCTGCGGGGCGAGACCTGGCTGCCGGACACCTTGCCTCCCTGGCGCGGCCGCTAGGCCGGGCGCGCCGGCCCTGGCACGACCCAGGCTCCCTCTGCGGCGGGCCGGGGCTTTTCTTTCCACCGGCCGGATGGTTTAGGCCCTTGTTTTGCATGCCTTTTGGGGTGGAATTATCACCCGCGCCTGATTTCAGGTACTTAGGTGGCACAAGGGGCTACTGGCTGGTATGTTTGAGGAAATAAACCTACTAAACGGTATGAACGAGGCGCCTTCCCGGAGGCATATGGGCGAGCACACTGCCAGCAAACCCGAGGTGCGGCGCGAGGTCCAGGAACTGGCCCTTTTGTTCGAGGTCAGCCAGGCCCTGGACCGCAGCATGGACCTCAGGGACGTGGTGGGACCCATCCTGGACGCCATGGCCAGGAACATGGGCATCCTGCGGGGCACCATCACCCTGCTCAACCGGGACACCGGCGAGATATTCATCGAGGCGGCCCACGGGCTCTCCGCCAAGCAGCGCGAGCGCGGCCGCTACCAGCTCGGCGAGGGCATCACCGGCCGGGTGGTGCAGACCGGCCGGCCGGCGGTGGTGCAGCGCATCAGCGACGAGCCCTCCTTCCTGGATCGCACCGGCTCGCGCTCCGAGCAGGAGAAGCAGGACATCTCCTTTGTCTGCGTGCCCATCAAGCTGGGTAACGAGGTGATCGGCGCGCTCAGCGCGGACCACGCCCTGGCCGACCAGGAGCAGCTCAACGAGCTGGTGCGCCTGTTCTCGGTCATCGCCCACATGGTGGCCCAGGCCGTGAAGCTCCGCCAGCAGGCCCTGGAGGAGCAGGACCGCCTGCGGGCGGAGAACGTGCGCCTGCAGGAGAAGCTCAAGGACAAGTTCCATCCCTCCAACATCATCGGCAAGTCCAAGGCCATGCAGGTGGTGTACGACCTCATCGCCCAGGTGAGCCAGTCCAACACCACGGTGCTGATCCGCGGCGAGAGCGGCACCGGCAAGGAACTGGTGGCCCACGCCATCCACTACAACAGCCTGCGGGCCAACAGCCCCTTCATCAAGGTCAACTGCGCGGCCTTGCCGGAGAGCATCATAGAGTCCGAGCTGTTCGGCCACGAGAAAGGCGCCTTCACCGGCGCGGTGAACCTGCGCAAGGGCCGCTTCGAGCTGGCCGACGGCGGCACCATCTTCCTGGACGAGATCGGCGACTTGTCGCTGGCCACCCAGGTCAAGCTCCTGCGGGTGCTCCAGGAAAAGGAGTTCGAGCGGGTGGGCGGCACCGCCACCATCAAGAGCAACGTGCGGGTCATCGCCGCCACCAACCGGGACCTGGAGGAGCTGCTCAAGGAGGGCCGCTTTCGCCAGGACCTGTACTACCGCCTCAACGTGTTCCCCATCCACGTGCCCCCCCTGCGCGAGCGCGGCACGGACATCCTCTTGCTGGCCAACGTCTTCGCCGAGCGGTTCAGCAAGGCCACCCACAAGAACATCAAGCGCATATCCACGCCGGCCATCGACATGCTCATGAGCTACCACTGGCCGGGCAACGTGCGCGAGCTGGAGAACTGCATCGAGCGGGCGGTGCTGCTCAGCAATGACGAGGTGATCCACGGCCACCACCTGCCCCCCACCCTCCAGACCGCCGAGGCCTCGGGCACCGTGCACCGGGGCACCCTTCCCGCCACCCTGGACGCGGTGGAGCGGGAACTCATCGTGGAGGCGCTGAAGAACTCCCGGGGCAACAAGGCCAAGGCCGCGCGCAGCCTTGGCATCTCCGAGCGCCTCATGGGGCTGCGGGTGAAAAAGCACGGCATCGATCCCAGGCGCTTTCGTACCAAGGCGTAGGCCGACCCGGCCATTCGTACCCCTAGGTAGCCGAAATCCTTTGCCGCCCCGGCCGCGCCCGGCCGGGGCTTCTGCATTATATCCCGCCCAATCAACTGGTTAGCTCTGCTTGCTTCCCGCTTGGCACACTGCTTGCCGCTGGTGGGGGCAACCCAAGGGTGAACACACCCAAAAGCAACCGATCCGTCCGGCTGGGCGCCGGGCGGGGGCAGCCAAAGAGCGAGAAAAGGAGTTACCACATGAAGAAGCTGGTTGTTTCCCTGTTGCTGGCCTTGTCCTTGGTGGTTCCGCTGCTGGGCACCCCTGGCAAGGCCCTGGCCCTGACCCCTGCGGTGGACCTGGACCTCACCTTCAACAGCAAGTACGTGTGGCGCGGCATGCTCCTGGTGGATGACTGGGTGGTGCAGCCCTCGCTCAACCTCGGGCTGGGCAGCTTCACCTTCAACCTGTGGGGCAACTATGAGCCGACCGACCAGACCGGCCATGAAAAAGAGTTCACCGAGCTGGACCTGACCCTGGAGTACGCATTCGAGGCGGGCAAGTTCAGTTTCCCGGTGGGCGTGCTCCACTACCTGTTCCCCAACACCTCGGCCCAGGCCACCACCGAGCTCTACGCGGGCGTGGCCTATGACTGGCCGATCTCGCCCCGCCTCACCGTGTATCACGACCTGGACCAGGCCGCGGGCGGCACCTACCTGAACCTGGCGGCCGCCTACTTCTACCAGGTTCCCGGCCTGCCCTCGGGCGTGAGCCTGGGTGTCGAGCTGTCGGCCAGCCTGGCCTACGCCACCAGCGACTATCTCCAGGCCTACTTTGGGGTGGACAAGGCCGCCTGGAGCGATTGGTCGCTCGGCCTGGCCCTTCCCCTTGGCGTGCTGGACGGCAGGCTGACCTTCACCCCGGCGGTGAGCTACAGCGACCTGGTGGACACTGAACTCAGGGACACCACGCCGGACCACGGCAACCTGGTGTTCGGCCTGTCCGCGACCATGAGCTTCTGAGCCGATTGAAGCGAGCAGGGCCCGGCCGGGGGCTTTCCCCGGCTGGGAGGGTGACTCTACGTATGCCCGGAGGAAACGTTTGGGGATCGCATTGCGGCAAGTTTTGGGGGTCGTGGATCAGGCGCAACCTACCGTCTGGTATGGGGCTAGCGCACAAACATACCAGACGGTAGGTTTTGACGTGGCTTATTTGCGGCTCGCAAGAAAAAAATGCAGTTATTTTGGCTGTTTGAAAAATAGGTTCCTATTGGCCCGGAAATTGCTCATACTACACCCAAGGCTATACGAGTACCGTTAGGTAAGAAACGCGGTAAACGCATGGCGCGGGGGCGGTATTTGTGTCCCTGCGCTGACAATTTGATACCCCAAGGAGGTAAACGAGCATGGCAAAGCGAAGCAAAGAGGCCGTCCTCAAGGCGGTGAGGGACAACAATGTGAAATTCATCCGCCTGTGGTTTACTGATATCCTCGGTGTGCTCAAGAGCTTCGCCATCTCCCCCAAGGAGCTGGAGATGGCCCTCAGCGAGGGCATGGGTTTTGACGGGTCGTCGATCCAGGGCTTTGCCCGCATCGACGAGAGCGACATGGTGGCCATGCCCGATGTGGACACCTTCACCATCCTGCCCTGGCGCACCTCCGAGACCGGCGCCGTGGCCCGGATGTTCACCGACGTGGTCAACCCGGACGGCACCCCCTATGAGGGCGACCCCCGCTACGTGCTCAAGCGCCAGTTGGAAAGGGCGGCCAAGAAGGGCTACACCATGTACGTGGGCCCGGAGTTGGAGTTCTTCTATTTCAAGAATTCCGAGGGCACCGAGTACCTGGACCGGGGCGGCTACTTCGACCTCACCCCCCTGGACGTGGCCAGCGACCTTCGGCGCGACACCATCCTGGCTCTGGAGCAGATGGGCATCGACGTGGAGTACTCCCACCACGAGGTGGCTCCCAGTCAGCATGAGATCGACCTGCGCTACAAGGACGCCCTGGCCATGGCCGACGCGGCCATGACCTACCGGCTCACGGTCAAGGAAATCGCCATGCAGCACGGGGTGTACGCCACCTTCATGCCCAAGCCGGTGTTCGGCGAGAACGGCAGCGGCATGCACACCCACCAGTCGCTGTTCAAGGGCAAGAAGAACGCCTTCTTCAACGCCAAGGACGAGTGGGGCCTTTCGGACGAGGGCAAGAGCTACATCGCGGGCCTTTTGAAGCACGCCCCGGAGTTCACCTCCATCATCGCCCAGTGGGTCAACTCCTACAAGCGCCTGGTGCCGGGCTACGAGGCGCCGGTGTACGTGGCCTGGGCGCGGCGCAACCGTTCCGCCCTGGTGCGGGTGCCCATGTACAAGCCCGGCAAGGAGGCGGCCACCCGCTGCGAGCTGCGCTGCCCCGATCCGGCCTGCAACCCCTACCTGGCCTTTGCGGTGATGCTGGCCGCCGGCCTCAAGGGCATAGAGGAGAAGTACGAGCTGCCCGATCCGGTGGAAGAGGACATCTTCGAGATGACCCCCCGCCAGCTCAAGCGCCACAAGATCAAGGCCCTGCCCGGCAGCCTGGGCGAGGCGGTGGAGCTGACCGCCAAGAGCGCCCTGGTCAAGGAGTGCCTGGGCGACCACGTGTTCGAGAAGTTCGTGGAGAACAAGCGCATCGAATGGGATGCCTTCCGGGTGCACGTGAGCCAGTGGGAGCTGGAGCGCTACCTCCCCGTGCTGTAAAGCACCCCTCCCAAGCTACGCACCACCTGCCGGCGGAGTCCCCAGGGGCTCCGCCGGCCCTTTTTGGGGGGCGGCGACGGGGGGGCGATGGCGGGGGGCCGGGAGGGCCGGGAGGGCGATACTCGCTTTGCGCTGGCGGCCGGCATGGGATATATAGCTCACAACAACCAATGCCGGAGGGACCATGACCGACCAGGCCCAGGGGGGCGACTTCCGCCCCGGCGACCCCATGCTCTTGGTGGACGAGCGCGACCGTCGCTATCTGATCATCGTGCCCGAGGAACCGCGGGCCGAGCGCCTGCGCGGCGAGACCTTCCGCCAGGCGGAGCTTTGCGCCCTGCACGACGGCGACCTCTTGACCTCGCCCATGCGGCGGCGCTATTTGGTGTTCAAGCCCACCTTGCAGGAGGTGGTGATGAACATGCCCCGCGCGGCCCAGGTCATCTATCCCAAGGACCTGGCCACCATCCTGGAGTGGGGCGACGTGGCGCCGGGCATGCGGGTGGCCGAGGTGGGCTGCGGCCACGGCGCCCTCACCATGACCCTGTTGCGCGCCCTGGGGCCGGAGGGCCGGCTGGACTCCTATGACCTGCGCCAGGACCACCTGAACCGCACCCGCAAGAACATCGCCCTCTACCTGGGCCCCGAGACCCTGGAGCGCTGGCGGCCGGTGCTGCGCGACCCCTCCCAGGACGGCTTCGACCAGGATGGTTACGAGCGGCTGTTCACCGACGTGCCCGAGCCCTGGACCATGATCGCCTCGGTGGCCCGGGCCTTGCGGCCGGGCGGGGTGTGGGTGGCCTATATCCCCACCGTGATGCAGATGAGCCGCTTGATCGAGGCCCTGAACCTGGACCCGGCCTTCTGCCTGGCCGAAGGCTTCGAGACCTTGCAGCGCTACTGGCACGTCAGGGGCCAGTCCGTACGGCCCAAGCACAGCATGAAGGCCCACACCGGCTTCATCGTCACCTGCCGCCGCCGCTGGCGCGAGCCTTTGGGCAAGGAACCTGTCGCGGAATAGGACGGTCAGCAGCTCCAGCAAGTGGCGCCGGCTACGTCCAGGGGTGGTGGTTCAGGGGGCGCCCCCTCATCCCTCGAAATACCTGGGTGTCACCGGCAGGCGGCCGGCAGGGCCATGCCATTTCTCGTCCGGCCAGCCCAGGGCGATGCAGGCGTACACGGTCTCCTCGGCCGGGATGCCCACCACCTGTTTGAGCTTGGGGTCGTTGGCCATGGTGGCCACCACGTAGCCTATCAGGCAGGAGCCCAGGCCCATGGCGTGGGCGGCCAGGATGATGTGGCCGCTGGCCAGGAGGGCGTCCTCGGCCGGGCAGGAGGCGCCGGGCCGGGAGGACACGATGATGGCGGCCGGGGCGCCGTGGAACAGGCGCTCCCGGCCCGTGGCCTGCCATTCCTCCAGGGCCTGTTGCACGGACTCCAGGTGCTCCCGGTAGTAGAGGTCCAGCTCGGGCTTGCCCAACAGCTTCAAGAGCCCGCGCAGCCAGGGTTTGGCCGCCTTGGCGTTGAGGGCGCGCAGGAACTCGCCGATGGGCTCGGCCAGGGCCATGACCGCCCGGCGGGTGGGCAGGATGGTGAAAGCCCAGGCCTGGCTGTTGGTGCCCGAGGGCGCGGTGATGCCGATCTTGACCAGGTCCTCCAGCATCTCGCGGGGCACGGGTTTTTCCTGGTAGTTGCGGCAGGAACGGCGCGAGCGCATGAGCCGCACCAGTTGGTCCAGCGGGGGCTGGCCATGGGGAAGCCAGCGGTTGTCCGGGGTGAAGGTGCGGAAGTCCAGGGCCTCCTCGGCCAGGAGCGGCACCTCCACCGCCCCCACCGGGCACACCGCCGCGCAGTGCCCGCAGTAGAGGGAGCGGGTGCCGACCACCCTGGCCACCCCGTCTTTCAATTCCAGGGCCTGGGTGGGGCAGACCCGCACGCATTCGCCGCAGCCGATGCACTTGTCCGGGTCTATGTTGGTGCGTATGGGGCGTTCCACGGGGCGGTCCTTTTCGCCTAGCCGCCCCAAAGGGTGGCGTGGGCCTGCTCGAGGATGGGCATGTCCAGCCCGGCTTTTTGGGCGGCCTGGTAGGCACTCTTGAGGTCGAAGTAGGCCTGGAGCTTGGGGCCCTGGTCAGCCATCTGCTGGATGATCTTCTCCGCCGCGGCAGGAAGATCGCCGCCCTTCTTGGCTGCGCTGGCCAGCTTGCGGCTGAAGTCGCGGGTGGGACCGGCCAGGCCCTCGGCGGTGAGGATGGCGGTCCAGGCGGCGCTACCGGCGTGCATGCTCTCGGCCTTGCCGCCCAGGGCGGTGACCAGCTTGGCAGCCTCGGCTCCGGCCTTGGCCACGAAGTGCCCCACCTGGGCCGAGCCGGGCAGGTCGCCCCGGCGCAGGAGGATGTTGCCCCACAGGGCGTAGACCCGGGCCAGGATGGCCGCGGCCTGGATGCCCAAGGGATCGTCGCAAAGCTCCACCCCCAGCGGCGGCCAGGAGAACAGGTCGGCCAGCTCCTCGCGGCTGCCGGCCGGGCCGCCCAGGATGCCGGTGGCCGGCCGGCCTTCCACCAGGTCCTCCTCGCTCACCGGTCCCACCAGGGCGTAGATTTCCACGTCGTCGCGGCCCATCTCCCGGGCCAGGTCCTGGACCACCTGGCAGGGCAGGCGGTGGCTTTGGGGCTCAAAGCCGCAGGTAACCACCACCACCCGCAGGCGCTGCTCGGCATGCTCCAGCATGTCGCGGGCCTTGTTGGGCAGGTCGCTGGGGGCCGGGGCCAGGATCACCTCCGAGGCCTTCTTGAAGGCGCTGGGCGGGTCGCTGGTCACAAAGGCGTTCTTGGGCAGGTGGTGCTCCTCGAAGCGCCCCGGCGGCCGGCGGCTGATGCCCATCTCCTGGGCGATCTCCACCCGCGAGTCGAACAGGGTGAGGCTGGCGTTGAGGTAGCGCTTCTCCTCCAGGATGCGATTGCCCACCAGGTGGGTCAGGGCGAATCCCCAGTCGTTGGCGCCCACCACCACGATGTTCTGGTCCGCGGTGGGCGAGTAGATGCGCCGGTCGCCATGGGTGGCGTAGAAGGCCAGGCCGGCCCTGCTCTTGACCGCGGGCAGGCCGAAGATGTCGCGCCGCCAGCGGTCCACCACCCCGCGCTTCTTGAGGGTCCGCAGGCCGTCGGCCACCACCTCGGCGGTGGAGTGTTCGCGGATGAAGTCCTCCAGGTCCGGCTCCTGGCCGAAGGTGGCCTGGTGGTATTCGAAGAGCAGGTCCTTCTCGTATTCCACCGCCGCGGCCAGGTCGGGCTTGGCGGCCCCGGCCGGGTCCTCGGCCGCCTGGCGGCGGGCGCGCAGGAGCCCCCGGGCCACCAACTGGCTGGCCATGACCTTCTTGGTGCGGGCGATCTCGCGGATGGCGGTGAGCGCCACGAACTCGTCCAGGGCCAGGCCGCCGGGGTCGGCGGCGTGGCGTTCCTTGAGTTGGGAGAGCAAAAGGGGCCGGGGCATGGTGACCGATGCTCGGCCGTAGAGGTTCTGGGCCGAGCGCCAGAGCCAGGAGCGGGGGTGGAGGATTAGCTGGCCCAGGGTGCGCCAGAAGCCCATGCCGCGCACCCAGCAGCGGGCTCCCTTGCGCGCGGCCAGGGAGAGGTCCTCGGGCACCACGGAGTAGGAAACCGCCACCGGCTGGATGACCACTTCCTTCTCGCTGGCCAGGGCGCCGCGCAGGGTGACCAGGCGGCGGGGATAGCGCAGGCTGCCGTCGCGGCTGCGGGCGCCGCCGTGCCAGGCCTCCAGGAAGATGGCCTGTTGGCCGCCGGTCTCGCTGACCGCGCGGCAGTAGTTGAACAGGGCGGCCAGGCCGGGGCGGGAGGCGCCGCGGCGCTGCACCACATAGGAGCCCAGGCGCAGGATCTTGGCCAGGCTGTCTATGGCCATCATGTTGGCCCCGGCGGCGAACAGGGGCAGCCCCAGGTCGCAGTGCATGAGCAACAGATCCACCAGGAACTCGTCCAGGTGGGAGGAGTGGTTGACCAGGTACACCACGCCCAGCCCTTGGCTGCGGTACTGGCGCAGCTCCTCCAGGTGGGCCAGGTCGCGGCCGTCGGGCGAGGTGAAAGGCCGGGTGGGGTCGGCCTGGTCGAACAGGCCGTTGAGGATGGTGGTGACCGCGGCGGTGCCGATCTTGTGCAGCTCGTGGTCGTAGCGGTGGTTGACCTGGTCCACCAGCTCTTCCACCTGGCGGCGGTCGATGTCAGCGCCCTCAGACTGGAGCTGGGCCAGGGTCAGCTCAACCGCCAGCCGGTCCAGCTCCTCGGGATTGGGCCACTCTGGGGGGATGTCGGCAAAACGGTCCAGCCAGGGTCGTCCAGACTCGGACTCGGCGATACGGCGCAAAAGAGCCACGAAATCGACGCGCTCGGCAGCCGCGGCCACCCGGCGGCTGAAGGCTTTCTTCAGCCGGTGGCCCAGGGACCTGCGGCGCTTGTCGTGCTTGTTGCCCTGTGAGGCCATGGCTTGCTCTCCCACCCGGGCGCCTGGGGCCCGGGGTTGGTTGCTGGTCTATGGCGCATAAAAATAGCGGGCATGGCGGCCTACCCACCGGCAAAAAACTATCCTACCCGCAGGCAGCGCGCAAGCGGTTTCTCTGGAGGGAAGCCCAGGTCCTATGAGGCTGAATCAGGTTCAGTAGGCGCTGGCCGGGGCGGCGGTGATGGTGCGGTCGCAGGGCCTGGCCGGCCGTGGCTCCTGGCCCCAAGAGAGAAGGCCGGGCGCTCGGCCCGGCCCCGTGCTGGTGGGGTTTGCCCCTCTGCTGGTCCCTGCTCCCCTGGCCTCGCCCCCGCCTTCGCCCCCCGTTTCCCCCGTCTCCGTCCTCCTGCTGATTCTCTCGGGTGAGGTCTCGGTCGGCTTTCGCCCCCGCCCCGTCGCCCCCCGTCGCCCCCCCGTTGCCCCCGTCGGCGGGGAGAGGGTCTAGTGGCGGCGGTAGTGGCGGATCAGCCCGGCCACCACCCCCAGCACCCGCACCTGGTCGTGGCGCAGGTGAATGGGCTCCAGGTTGGGATTGGCCGGCACCAGGCGGATACCGTCGCGCTCCAGGTAGAACTTCTTCAGGGTCACGTCGGTCTCGTTGATCAGGGCCACCACCATCTGCCCGTTCTCCGCGGTCTGGCGCTCCTCCACCACGATCACGTCGCCGGGGCTGATGTGCTCGTCGATCATGGAGTCGCCCTTCACCTCCAGGGCAAAGGTGCGGAAGCGGCCCAGCATGTCCTTGGGGATGGACACGGTGCGTTCCTGGGCCACTGCCTCGATGGGCTGGCCCGCGGCCACGATGCCCAAGAGGGGCACCTCCACCTCCTCCAGGTCTATTTCGCGGCAGCCCAACTCGGCCAGGGAAACGGGGGTCATGACAAACCTCACATGCGTATGGTCAACATTTGTATGCTATACTAGGTTGGCCCGGGGGAATTGTCAAGGAGTTTGAGCGGGGTTTACCCCTCTGAAGGGGGTTGCTATAGTGTCGCCATGATCATCGACGTGCATACCCATGTGTTTCCTCCCCAGGTGGTGGAGGAGCGGGAGCGCTTCCTGGAGGGAGAGCCCGCCTTTGCCGCCATATACCGCGACCCTGCCGCGCCCATGGTGACCGCCGAGGGGCTGATCGCGGCCATGGACAGGGACGGGGTGGATGTCTCCTGGGCCCTGGGCTTTCCCTGGGTCCGTGAGGAGCACGCCCGCCTGCACAACGACTACCTGGCCGCCGTGGTCAAGGAGCATCCCCGGCGTTTGCGCGGCCTGGGCTGCGTGCATCCGCCCGCGGCCTGGGCCCGGGCCGAGGCGGAGCGCTGCCTGGCCCTGGGCCTGCACGGCCTGGGCGAGCTGGCCTTCTATGACTCGGACCTGGACCTGGACAGCCTGGGACCCATCTGCGAGCTGTGCGCCCAGGCGGACCGGCCCCTGCTCTTGCACACCAACGAGCCGGTGGGACACCGCTACCCGGGCAAGGCGCCCATGACCCTGGCCGCGCTCTATGGGCTGGTGCGGGCCCATCCCCGCACCAAGCTGGTCCTGGCCCACATGGCCGGCGGGCTGTTCTTCTATGCGCTGCTCAAGAAGGAGGTGTCCGCCGCCCTGGCCAGGGTGTGGATCGACACCGCGGCCGCGCCCTTCCTCTACCAGCCCCGGGCCTATGCCCTGGCGGTGGAACTCCTGGGCCCGGACAAGGTGCTCTTGGGCAGCGACTATCCCCTGTTGCCCGTGAGCCGCTACCGCAAGGAGCTGGCCGCCTCCGGGCTTTCCGCCGCGGACCAGGAGGCGGTGTTGGGCCGGGCCGCAGCCAAGTTGATCGCCTGATGCCGCCCGTCCGCCTTCTCCACGCTGCGGATCTGCACCTGGACGGCCCGGTGGCCGCGCCGGACCCGGAGTTGGCCGGGCTGGCCGCCCAGGCCCGCCGCCGCTCCCTGGAGCGCCTGGTGGCCCTGGCCCGGGAGCAGGAGGTCCAGGTGGTGCTCCTGGCCGGGGACGTGTTCCACACCCCGGACCCGCCCCTGGCCGCGCTGCTCATGCTGCAACAGGCCCTGGCCGCCTGGGTGGAGGCCGGCGCCCGGGTGTTCATCGCCCCGGGCAACCACGACCCCTGGCAGGCCGGCTCGGTGTGGGACCAGTGGCGGCCACTGGAGGGGGTGCACGTGTTCGCGCCCCAGGCCCAGGGGGTGGCCCTGGAGGAGCTGGGCCTGTGGGTGGCCGGCGCGGCCCACGACTCCAGCCAGGTGGAGGCCGACCTGGCCCCTGGCCTGCCCGCCCCGCCCCCGGGCCTCAGCGGGGTGGCGCTCCTGCACGCGGATTTGCCTTCCTCGCGCCAGACCGACGCCCACCAGCCCTATGCCCCCACCCGCCTGGAGAGGCTCACCAGCGCGCCGTTCGCCTACTGGGCCCTGGGCCACTGGCACCAGCCCCGGGAGCTTGCCGCCCGGCCCCGGGTGGTCATGGCCGGCACCCCCCAGGGCGCCCACCTGGGCGAGAGCGGCCCCCACGGCGCCTGGCTGGTGGAGCTGGAGGACGGCGCTGCCCGGGCCCGGTTCGTGGCCAACGCGCCCTTGGTGTTCCACGACTTCGTTCTGGACGACCTCGTGTCCGTGGGCGATCCTGCCGCCCTCAAGGAGCGGGTGGCCCGGGCCCTGGCCTCGCCGGACCAGCCCGGGCAGCACGCCGCCTGCCTGCGCTTGGCCCTGCGGGGGCCCTCGCCCTTGTGGCGCCAGCTCAGCGGGGAGCAGGCGGCCGATGGCGCCGCGGCCTTGAAGCAGGCCCTGGGCCTGGCCGGGCTGGTCCTGGACAGCCGGTGCCTGGCCCCGCCGGTGGATGCCCGGGACCTGGCCCGGCGCGAGGACGTGTTGGGCGGGCTGCTGCGGCTCCTGGACCGGGCCGCCGGGGACGCGGACTTCATGGCCGAGCTGGAGGAGCGCCTGCGCCTTGAGCTGCACCCCAGCACCCGGGACTGGGACCCGGCCCGGCGGCAGGAGTGGCTCCGGGAGCTGATCGCCGAGGCGCGCAGCCTGGCCCTGCGGGACCTGTGGCTGGGGGAGGGCGGCGCATGAGGCTCCGGCGGCTCAACGTGGCCGGCTTCGGCAAGCTGCGGCCCGGCCTCGGCCTGGACTTCGCGCCGGGGCTCAACCTGGTGCTGGCGCCCAACGAGGGGGGCAAGACCACCTGCGTGGAGCTGATCACCGCGCTGCTCTATGGCTTTGGCCGGCGCAAGGGCGGGGTGCATCCCTATGAGCCCTGGGGGGCTGGCGCGGCCGAGGTGGGCGGTGAGCTGTCCTACGAGCTGGCCGGCGGCGCGGCCTATGTGCTCAGCCGCCACCTGCTCAAGCGCGGCGAGCGCTTGACCCTAAGGGACGCGGACGGCCGCCGGGTGGAGCTGGGGGGACGCCAGCCCGGGGAGGTCCATTTGGGGCTCAGCCGGGGTGTGTTCCTCACCGTGAGCAGGGTGGGGCTGGACGATCTGCAAGCCGCCTTTTCCGGCGCCTCGCCCAAGGAATACAAGGCAGCCCGCCAGGAGCTTTTGGGCTACTTCTTCCAGGAGGCCGCCACTCGGGGCGAGGTGCGCAACCCGGTGGAGGTGCTCGCCGCCTGGCGGGCGGCGGCAGCCGGGCTATACAGCCGCGACCGCCGCCAGGGCAAGAGGGACCAGGTCCTGAACCAGGCCCTGGAGCAGGCCGAGGCCGAGCTGGCCCAGGCCCGGCAGAGGGAGCGGCGGGCCCGGGAGGTGCAGGCCGGGCTGGAGGCCCTGGCCGCCAGGGCCGCAGACCTGGACCAGCGCCGCCAGCAGGCGGCCCGGGAGGTGGACCAGGCCCGGGCCGCCCTGGAGCGGGCCCAGGTGCTGGAGCGCAGGGCGGCCTTGCAGGCCGAGATCAGCGAGCTGGTGGCCCGGGGCCTGGCCGACGAGGCCAGCGAGCAACGCGCCCGGGACCTGGAGCGCGAGGCCGCGGCCGCCGAGCAACGCGCCGGCCGGCTCCAGGCCCAGGCGGCCCAGGAGCGCGCCCGGGCCGGGGAGGGTGATCCCGCCCGGCAGGAGGCCGGCCTGCGGGAGGTGGAACTGGACCTGGCAGGGTTGAAGGCGCGGGAGCGCGAGGCCGCGGCCAAGAAGGAGAACCTGGACCAGCGCCAGGAGCGGCTCCAGCAGCAGTGGGACATGGAGCCCGCGGCCCTGGCCGGGCTGGAGGAGGACTTGCCCTTCTGCCTGCGCGAGCTGGCCCGGGCCGCGGCCCAGGCCCGGGAGGAGGCGGACCGGGCGCGGGCCGGGCTGGAGGCCCTGGCTCCGCCGCCGGCTTGGACCCTGCCCCTGGGCCTGGCCGGGGCCGCGTTTCTAGTCGGGGCGCTGGGCTTGGGGGGAGCCGCCCTGGCGGCCTGGCCCTGGTGGGTCTGGCTGGGCTCGGCCCTGGCCCTGGCCGCGGGCCTGGGCCTGGGGGCTCTGGCCCTGGCCAGGCGGCGGCAGGCCCAGGCGCAGGCGGGCCAGGCCCTGGCCCTGGAGGAGGAGGCCCGCCAGGCCGCCCGGCACGCCGCAGAGCTGGAGGCGCAGAGGGAGCGGGCCGCCGCCGGGCTCAGCCCCCTGGCGGTCCAGGCCGAGCCCGGTCGCCTGGTTGCGGCCCGGCAGGAGGCCCTGGCCCTGGCGGAAGAGCGCCGGGGCTGGGAAGGGGAGGCCCAGGCCCTGGCCAGCCAGCGCCGGGAGCTGGAGCGCCGGGTGGCCGAGCTTTTGGGCGAGGTGCCGGGGGACGGCTTGGACCAGGCCCTGGAGCGGGCGCGGACGGCCCTCAAGGCCCAGGCCCGGGCCCACGGCGAGGCCCAGCGCCTGGAGCGCGCGGCGGCCGAGAGCCAGGCCCAGGCCAAGGCCAAGCGCCAGGAGCTGCAAGAATTCCTGGCCGGTGCCGGCCTGGCTGACCTCGAGGCCCTGCGCCAAGCGCGGGCACGGGCGCGGCAGGTGGAGGAGCTGACCGCCAAGCTGGCCGAGGTGGAGCAACGCCTGCAAGAGACTCCGGCCCCGGCCGGCACGCCCTCTGATCCCCAGGCCTGCCAGCGCGCCCTGGACCTGGCCCAGGCGCGGGCCAGGGCCCTGGCTGACGAGCTGGCCGGGCTGAGCCAGGAGCAGGGCCGCCTGGCCCAGGAGCTGGACCAGCTCAATCAAGCCCCAGGCGCGGCCCAGGCCCAGGCCGGGTTGGACGAGCTGCGCGAACAGCGGCGGGAACTGGCCCGGCGCCACGGGACCCTGCTCCTGGCCGGCGCCTTGCTGGAGCAGGCCATGGAGCGTTTCCGCCTGGAGGCCCAGCCCAGCCTGTTGCAAAAGGCCAGCGCCTGCCTGCAAAGGGCCAGCGCCGGGGCCTATGAATGGCTGGGCAGCGACATCTTCGAGCAGGACCCGGGCCAGGACCCCAATCTCACCGCCAGCCCCGGCCCCGGCGCCATGGAGCGCGCGGCCCAGGCCCTTTCCCGGGGCACCCGCGACCAGCTCTACCTGTGCCTGCGCCTGGCCCTGGCCCAGGAGATAACCGCGGGCGGCGAGCCGGTGCCTTTGATCCTGGACGATCCCTTGGTCAACTTCGACGACCGCCGCCTGGCCGCCACCCTGGAGATGCTGCGCGAGGTGGCCCAGGAGCGCCAGGTGTTGCTCCTCACCTGCCACCAGGAGCAATACGAACTGCTGCGCGCGCGGGGCGCCTGCCATCTCCTGAAACTGGCTTGATCGGGGCGGCGGAAGCAACGGGGAGCGGCGGGGGCGACTAAAGACGACGGGATCCACCAGGCAACAAGGCCTGCCGGGGGGTGCCAAGAGGGCCTGCCGGGGGGTGCGCGGACAGGGAGCCGGCCGCGGGCGCGGCTAGTGGGGGGTCTCGTCGTAGAGGCTGCCCAGACCCTGGTGGCTGAACAGCACCCCGATCTCCTTCATGAGCTGGTTGGTGGAGCCTTCGATGCGCTCCAGGTCAGAGTCGGTCATGGCCTGGTGGTCGATCAGGGAGAGCATCTGGTCCAGGTGTTGGAGCTGCTTCACGATGCGGGGATGGCCGCCGTCCCGGGACAGGCGCCGGCTCACGTCCTGGATGAGCCGCAGGCAGGAATCCACCCGCAGGCGCCGGCTGTCGCGCGCTCCGAACAGGTGCCGCTGCATCACGCCTCCCAGTCCCCGCCCCGGCCCCGGCGCATCTCGATGATCTCCACCCGACCCTGGCTGCCGATCGAGCTGGAGGCGGCCATGCTGATCAGGCTCAGGATCAAGGCGCCGCCCACCGAGGCCCAGAAGCCGTGCACGCTGAATCCGGCCAGCAGCTTGCCGGTCAGCCAGAGCATGAGGCCGTTGATGACCAGGGTGAACAATCCCAGGGTGAGCACGTTGATGGGCAGGGTGAGCACCAGCAGCACCGGCCGGATGAGCGCGTTGAAGATGCCCAGGAACAGGGCGGTGACAAAGGCCCAGCCCACGCCGTCCACCTGGATGCCGTCGAAGAGCCAGCTTATGAACAGCACTCCCAGGGCGCTGATGATCCATCTGATGATGATGCCTGCCATGAGTCTTACCTATCACATTGCTGGCAGGGGCGCAACGAGCCCTCCTCGGACCGGCAGACCAGTTCCAGCAGGCTGACCCGGCCCAGCAGCCCGCGCTCCTGGTCCGCGGCCCGCTCCAACAGCTCCCGCAGCTCCTTCTCGCCGGCCAGCTCGGGGTCGGGCAGGGACTCGCTCTTTTGGCCGCGCATGGCGTCCAGCACGTCCTGCACGCTCACCATGTCCAGGGAGCGCGCCGGCTGCACCAGGCCCTCCAGCCCGATCTCGCTGATCAGCCCCGCCTCCTCCAGGGCGTCCACCACCAGCTTGACCTCGCGTTGGATCACGTCCAGCTCCCGGGCCAGCTCGCCCTGGGAGTAGGGATCCCGGCCCTGGTGAAAGCGCTTGGCCGCGCGGAACATGATGGTCAGCGCCAGGCACTCCCGCTGGGCGGGGGTGAGGGTGCGGGTGACGATGCGGGGCAGGGGCCCCCGGCGGCACACGTGGTGGGCCCGGGCCAGCTCGGCCCCGAAGAGCACCACGGTCCAGCTCGCCTGCATCCAGATCATGAAAAGGGGCAGGGAGGCGAAGCCGCCGTAGATGGCGTTGTAGCGCGCCACCCCCACCTGGAAGGCGATGTAGACGTGCTGCACCAGGAACCACAGGGAGGCGGCCACCACCCCGGCCACCAGGGCCGAGGACCAGGGCACCTTGGTGTTGGGCAGGAACAGGTACACGAACACGAAGGCCGCCAGCAACAGCAGCCAGGGCCCCAGGCTGGGCGCGTACTCGGACATGCCGCCCACCACCGGCGCATCGAATACCCAGCGCACCACCTCGTGGGAGGCGAACGAGGCCCAGGCGCCGGTGGCTCCCAGGATCAGGAGGGGGCAGATTATCAGCACCGACAAGTAGTCGGTGAACTTGCGGAGCCAGCTCCTCTGGGAGGGCACGTCCCAGATGCGGTTGAAGGTCTCCTCCATGGTGGAGATGGTGAATACCAGGGCCGCCACCAGGAGCACCAGGCCCACCGCCCCCAGGGTGCCCACCTGGGTGTTCTGCACGTAGCCCAGGATCTGCTCGAACACCTCGCGCTGGCCCACCAAAAATTCGTTGTCGATGATGGCCGTGCGCAAGGTCTCGGAGAAGCCCAGGCCCTTGGCCACCGAGAAGCTGATGG
Organism: uncultured Desulfarculaceae bacterium; assembly: GCA_964620595.1. Classification (GTDB taxonomy): domain Bacteria; phylum Desulfobacterota; class Desulfarculia; order Desulfarculales; family Desulfarculaceae; genus Desulfocarbo. The sequence continues at coordinate 69,128 of CAZUHP010000006.1, forward strand.
CCAGGGCCGGCACCAGGGCCAGAAGGGTGATGAAGGTGAGGGCGTTGGCTTGGAAGGGCACCCGGTCGCCCATGGAGTTGCGCGCGGCCAGGTAGCACATCTGGAGCGCGAAGTGGCCCCAGTAGGCCGGGCCCTTTTGGGGACGATCCGGCCTCCACAGCCAGCTCATCACCCGCCGGTCCAGATCGGTCAGCCAGTCTTGTCGGTTGGGTCGTGCCAAGCGCTCCTCCCCCGGGGCCTAGAGCTTACCACTCCTGGGGATCATCCGGCAATGTGAGCCCCAAATCCTCGGGCGGCGGCCCGGCCCCCGCCCGGCGGGCCAGCTCCAGCACCTGCCGCCGCACCTGGGGATCCAGCAGCCACTCCCGGCGCACGCAGTAGGCAAAGCGGTTGTCGCCGTATACCTGGAAGGCGCCGGCCGGCTTCTCCAGGAGGTCCTGGTCGAACCAGGGCGCGCAGTCCGGGTGGAACCAGCCCCAGCCGCCGGGCCCGAAGCAGAGCAGGGACTCGTCGGCACGCAGGGGGAAATGGCAGAAGCAGCAGTTCATGGCTGGTCCACAAACAGCTCCACGAAGTCGAAGCGCTCCACGTCCACCAGGCCCCGGTCGGTGAGCTTGAGCCGGGGTATCACCGGCAGGCACACGAAGCTGAGCGCCATGAAGGGCTCCGGGTGGGAGCAGAGGCGGGCCGCGGCGGCGCGCAGCTCGTCTTGCTCGGCCACCACCGCCTCCAGGGGCTTTTCGCTCATCAGCCCGGCCAGGGGGAGCGCCAGCTCGGCCAGGACCTCCTGGTCCCGGGCCACGCACAGGCCGCCGCCCATTTCGCCCACCCGGCGGGCGGCGGTGAGCATGGACTCGGTGTCCGCGCCGGCCACCACCAGGTTGTGGCTGTCGTGGGCCACGCTGGAGGCCAGGGCCCCCGCCTTGAGCCCCAGGCCGCGCAGCAGCCCGTGGCCGATGCCGCCGCCCCGGCCGTGGCGCTCGATGACCGCCAGCCGGGCCAGGTCGCGCTCGGGGTCGGCGGCCAGGTACACGCTGTCCTGGGGCGCATCCTCTATGGCCTGGTTGGTGAGTATCTGGCCGGGGACCAGCTCGATGATCCGCGCCCGGGGGGCGGTGACCTCCACCATGAGGGACTCCTCGTCGAGTTCGGGCAGCTTCATGGTGTTCCGGGCCGCGGCGGCAAAGGGCGGGGCCACCGGGTCCAAGACCTTGCCGTCCTCGGCCACCAGGCGGCCGGCCTGGTACACCTGGCGCACCTTGAAGTCCTTGAGGTCCTCCAGCACCACCAGGTCGGCCACCCAGCCCGGGGCCACCGCCCCCCGGCGCCTCAGCAGGAAACGCCGGGCCGGGTTCAGGGTGACCAGGCGCAGGGCGATCATGGGGTCCAGGCCCAGGCCCACCGCCTGCCTGAGCAGCGCGTCCAGGTGGCCGTGGCGGGCCAGGTCGTCGGGGTGGCGGTCGTCGCAGACCAGCAGGCAGCGCCGCTCGCTCAAGGGGGTGACCAGGGGCAACAGGTCGGCCAGGTTCTGGGCCGCGGTGCCCTGGCGGATCATCACCCACATGCCCCGGGAGAGCTTTTCGGCCGCTTCCTCCAGGTTGGTGCATTCGTGGTCGCTGTTGGGGCCGGCCAGCAGGTAGGCGTTCAGGTCCTTGCCGGAAAGCAGGGGGGCGTGGCCGTCCAGGGGCCGGCCCTTGAAGGCCAGTATCTTGTCCAGCACCGCGGGATCGCCAGCCACCACGCCGGGGAAGTTCATGACCTCGGCCAAACCCAGGATGCGGCGCCAGGAAAGGGTCTGCGCCAGCTCCTCGGCGTCCAGCTCGGCACCGGAGGTTTCCAGGGAGGTAGCCGGCACGCAGGAGGGCGCGTTGAAGTAGAAGGTGACCGGCAGGCCCTGGGAGTTCTTGAGCATGGCCCGGATGCCGGTGAGCCCCATGACGTTGGCTATCTCGTGGGGGTCGGCCACGATGAGCGAGGTGCCCCGGGGCGCCACGGCCAGGGCCAGTTGGGCCGGGGAGAGCATGGTGGATTCCACGTGCAGGTGCCCCTCGATGAATCCCGGCGCCAAAAAGGCTCCCTTGAGGTCCACCCGCCTTGCGCCCTGATAGCGGCCCAGGCCGGCCACCACCCCGTCGTGCAGGGCAACGTCCACCTCCTCCACCCGGCCGGAGAACACGTCCACCACCTTGCCGCCGGTGAGCACCAGCTCGGCCGGCTCCTCGCCCCGGGCCACCCGCAGCCGCGCCGCCATCTGCCCGCGTTCGGTAAGGCTCATGTCTACTCCTCCCAAAAGGCGGTCCAAACTCCCTGTCCCCCTCGCCCCCCTCGCCCCCTCCGGAAGGCCACCCGGAGCGCCGGGGGGCAGAACAGGGCCGGGCCCAGGCCCGGGGGCTCGTCTTCGCCGGCAAAGACCAGGCGCAGGCACAGCTCGCCCCGGCTGCGCTCCAGGGCCGCCCGGACCTCGCTGTTCTCCGGCCGGGCCAGGCACACCGCGGCAAAGGCCCGCGCCGCCGCGGCCTGCACCCGGCGGCCCGATTCCGGGCTCAGGCCCAGCTCCCGGATGCGCGCGGCTAGGCCCTCCTGCAAGTCGGCCAGGCGGTCCAGGCGGCAGGCTATGTGTAGCTCATTCGGCAAGACCCAACTCCCTCAGGCGCGCCAGCAGGGCCGCCAGCTTGGCCTCGGCGGGCGCGCCGCCGTCCACCACCAGGTGGTGGGCGGCCAACTGGGGCGAAAGCTCCTCCCAGGCCGCAGCTTGCCGGTCGTAGAGTTCCGGGCAGCCGTCGCTTGCCGCCCCTCCCTGGGCCTGGCGCCGGGCCAGCCGCGCCAGCACCACCTCCCGCTCGGCGCGCACCTCCACCAGCAGGGGCACGGCGCCGTGCTCCCGGGCCAGCTCCCAGAAGCGCCGCCGCTCCCGGTCCTCCCGGAAGGAGGCGTCCACCACCACGCTGTCGCCGATGGCCAGCCGACCGGCCGCTGCCTCGTACAGGGCGTCATAGGTGGCCTGGGTGGCCTGGGGGGTGTAGATGCCCTGGCCCCAGGCGTCGGGCGAGGGCCGGGCCGGGTCCAGGCCCGCCAACTGCTTGCGCACCACGTCGCTGTTGATCTGCAGCCAGCCCAGGCGGCTGGCCAGCTTGCGGGCCAGGAAGCTCTTGCCCGTGCCCATCAGGCCCATGAGGCACACCAGGAAATAGGGAGGCTCGGCCACCCCCCCGGCGGCGGCGTAGCGGGCGGCCAGGCGGAAGTAGGCCCGGGCCTTGTCCGCATCGGTGAACTTCTGCTCCGGCGGCACCTTCTGGTCGTCGATTTCAAAGCCGTACACCTTGGCCCGCACCACCGCCCGGTAGCACTGGTAGAAGCCCATGAGCTTGGCTATCGCCCGATCGCCGCTGGCCGCCTGGTACTCCTGGACCAAGACCTCGGCCAGGTCTTCCCGGCCGTGGAAGTCCAGGTCCATGGCCAGGAAGGCCAGGTCGCAGGCCACGTCCTGGTAGCGGAAGCGCTGGTTGAACTCGATGCAGTCGAACACGATGGGCCGCCCGCCGGCGGGCAGGTTCACGTTGCCCGAGTGCAGGTCGCCGTGGCCGTCCACGATGAACCCCCCGCGCACCCGTTCGGCCAGCAGGTCCCGGTGTTCCTCCAAGAAGCCCAGGCTGTAGTCCCGGATGGCCCGCCAGCGCGCCGGCGCCACGGTCACCTCCTGGTAGTCCTCGGTCTGGACGAAGTTCTCCTCCAGGTTGAAGCGTATCTGGGCCGGCCGGCCGAAGTGGGCCACCTCCCGGCTGCGCTGGGCCCTGGCGTAGAACTCGGCCAGCAGGCGGGCCAGGTCCCTCACCTGCTTCGGGCTCACCCGGTCCTGGGCCAGGAGCAGGTCCATCTGGCGGGAGCGGTCCATCTGGCGCATCTGCAACACCGGCTCGATCAACGCCTCGCCGGCCTGCTCCAGGGGGACCAGCTTGGGACCCCCGTTTCCTTGCACCACTCCCAACACCTGGAGGTAGATGTCTGGGGCCAGGCGGCGGTTGAGGCGCAGCTCCTCCTGGCAGTAATGCACCCTGGCCTCCAGGGTGCTGAAGTCCAGGAAGCCCAGGTTCAAGGGCTTTTTCAACTTGTAGGCGTGGGAGCCGGTGAGGAAGATGTGGCTGATATGAGTCTGCACGTGCTCCACCGCCTCCACTGGGTGGGGGTAGAGCCCGGGCCGCTGGAAAAGGGCGGCAATGTCGTGGTCGTGGGTCTGCACCATCTCACCTGCCCAGGAGTATTCTACAAGTATACCGCCTTCCAAGGCAAAGCCGCCCCGGCAAGGCGGGCGGGGGGGCGGGTCGGTTGAGGGCCTGGGGGCAATGCTCTATCATTGGGAGCCATGCGGCCCTTTTTGTGCATAATCGCTGCCATGGCCCTGGCTGCGGCCCTGCTGGCCGGGGCCAGGGGCCTGGCTGGAGCCGCCGAGGCGGGCAAGCCCGATGCGGGCCCGGTCCCCCGGCCGGCAGAGGCAGCGTGGCGCCTGGAGGCGGTGCGCTTCCGGGGCTTCGACAACATCACACCCTCCCAGGCGGCCGCAGTGATGGAACTGAAGCCCCCGGGCCTGTTGCAGCTCCGCGAGCGGCCCCGCTTTGACCGGCAGAAGATGCTGCGCGACCAGAAGCGGCTGGTGCAGCTCTACCACGAGCACGGCTACTTCCAGGCCACGGTCGAGGCCGAGATCCAGCGCGACCGGAAGGCGCGCAAGGTCACGGTGACCTTCGTGGCCCACGAGGGGCGGCCGGTGAAGGTGGAGAAGGTGGAACTCAGCGTGGTGCCCGCCGAGCTGGAGGCGTTCTGGCGGCCCCAGCTCTCCGCCCGCCTGCCCATCGCGCCGGGCCAGCAGTTCAAGCTGAAGCGCTACCAGAAGGCCAAGGAGGCGCTTTCCCGCTTCCTGGCCGACGAGGCCCACCCCCTCAACCAGGTGCAGGGCCAGGTGAGGGTCTATCCCCAGCGGGGGGCGGCGGTGGTGGTCCTCAGGGTGGAGTTGGGGCCGCGGGTGCTGTTCGGGCCGGTGCGGGTGGAGGGCAACCGGAACATCGGCCGGGACTACATCCTCAAGGCCAAGACTTTCGCCCGTGGCCAGCCCTTCTCGCGCAAGGCCCTGGACGACACCCAGGCCGCGCTTTTGGACAGCGGCTTCTTCTCGGCCGTGGACCTGGAGCCCGTGTACGAGGAGATGAAGGACCAGCAGGTGCCCATCCGCTTGCAGGTGGCCGAGCGCGACCGGCATTCGGTGCGCCTGGGCCTGGGCTGGGGCACGGAGGACCTGTTCCGGGTGCGGATCATGCAAGTGAACCGCAACCTGTTCGGCTGGAACGACACCTTCACCATCGGGGGCAAACTCAGCGCCATCTACCAGGGCCTGGTGGGACGCCTGAAGATACCCTATCGCTTCGGCCTGGACACGGGTCTTCTGATTTCGGGCGGCCTGGAGCAGAAGGACAACGAGGCCTACGAGAACCGGCGGCTGTTCTTCTCGCCGGTGATGGAGTACCGGCTGGCCGGCAGGTGGCGTTTCTATCTGGGCTACAACGTGGAAAAGGACAGCCTGCTGGAGCTGAAGGCGGCGGTGCCCGACCCCGAGCTGGAGAAGGAGGAGAAGTACATCTCCTCGGTGCCCCTTGGTTTCCGCTATGACGGCCGCAACTCGGTGCTCAACCCCACCTCGGGCACCTTCTTCCGCCTGGACGTGGAGGTGGCCTCGGACGCCATCGGTTCGGAGGTGGAGTTCCTGCGCGCGGTGGCCGACCTGCGCCGGGTGGTTCCCCTGGAGGGAGCGCTGGGCTGGAAGGACTGGTACCTGGCGGGCCGGGCCAAGGGCGGGGCGGTCTGGCCCTTGCCGGGCACCGAGCACATCCCCCTGATACGCCGCTTCTTCCCCGGCGGGCCGGACAGCGTGCGCGGCTATCCCTACCAGAAGCTGGGCCCCCTGGACGAGGGCGGCAAACCCCTGGGCGGCGAGGCCTTCGTGGAGGGCAGCCTGGAGCTGCGTTTTCCCATCGTGGGCGAGCTGGGCGGGGTGCTGTTCGTGGACGCGGGCAATGCCTACGAGTCCTTGAGCACCGGGATGGCCTCCCTGCGCTTCACCAGCGGCCTGGGCCTGCGCTATCACACGCCGGTGGGGCCTTTGCGCCTGGACTTCGGCTACCAGCTCAATCCGCCTGCGGGTGAGCCCTTGCCGCGCTACCAGGTGTACCTCTCGGTGGGGCAGGCTTTCTGATGTCCCACCGGGTGGCAAAGAGGCTGGGCCTGGGCTTGGCCGTGCTCCTGGGGCTGGTGGTCCTGGCCTTGGTGCTGGGGTATGCCTTGGCCGCCAGCCAGGGGGTGCGCGACTGGGCCCTGGCCCGGGCCAAGGCGGAGCTGGCCGCCGGCCCGGGCCTGGAGCTGAGCCTGGGCTCGGTGGAAGGCAGCCTGGTCTCCCGCCTTCATTTCAAGGACCTGCGCCTCTCCCGGCGGGGCCGGCTCCTTTTCAAGGCGGACGAGGTGGAGTTCAGCCTCAACCTGCTGGCCCTTTTGGGCGGGCGCCTGCGGGTGGGTTCCCTGCGCCTGGTGCGGCCCGAGCTGTCCCTGGGGACCGCCTTGGCGGGCGGCGGGGGGGATGAGGCGGCGGCAAAGGGCGGGCCGCTGCCCCTGGCGCTCACGGTCAACGGGGTGGAGATCAAAGAGGGCCGGGTGCTGCCCGATGGGGGCTGGGGACCGGTGGAGGAGGTCGCCGGCATCCAGGCCCGGGGGCGCTTCCTGCTGGACGCCCGGGGGATACGGGCCGCCCTGGAGCTGGCCCGGGCCCGGGTGAAGCTTCCCGGCGGCGAGCTGGAGGCCACGGCCAAGGCCGCGCTCAAGGGCCCGCGCCTGGAGGTGGAGCGGCTCCACCTGGTGAGCGGCGACACCAGTCTGGAGGCTCGGGGCCGCCTGGAATGGTCCGGGCCCTTGTGGTTCAAGCTGAAGGCCAAGGGCCGCCTGGCCGACTATGCCCTCCTGCCCCTGGCCTGGCCCGGGCCCCGGCTGCCGGAGGCGCCGCTGGACTTCGAAATCAACCTCAAGGGCAAGGCCGCTGCCTGCCGGCTCAAGGCCGTCTTCAGCCTGGCCGGGGGGCGGGTGGAGTTGGCCGGGCCGGTGGACCTCACCCTGCCCGCCGGCCGGGTGGAGATCGGCCTGCGCGGTTTCGACCCCCGGGCCTGGGGGCTGGCCGATCTGGCCCTCGAGGCCAGCGGCTGGGCCGAGCTGGCCTCCCAGGGCCGGCCCGGCGCACCGGGGCAGCGGGCCAGCCTGAGGCTGGACCTCAGCCGGCTGGCGTTCGGAAACGGTCTGGCCGGCCGCCTCCGGCTCCAGGCCGAGTTGGAGGCGGGCCGGGTGCAGGTCGAGTCACTGAGCGCGGCCGGGGACTGGGGCTCCCTGGCGGGAGGCGGCTGGGTGCGCCTGCCCGGCCGGGAGGGTCCCTGGGAGCTGCAGGCCAAGCTGCGCCTCCAGGGCCTCACTCCGCCCAAGGCCCTGGCCGAGCGGCTGCCCCGGGGCCTGGCCGGGCTGCGCCTGGGCGGCCGCCTGGAGGCCGAGGGCCGGCCCGGCGACTTGCGGCTGGCCCTGGAGCTGGCTCCCCCCGCCCCCCCCGCCCCCCCCGTCGCCCTCGCCCCCCCTGTTGCGGCCGGGGAAAGCCTGGTGGAGAGGCTCAGCCTCCGGGCGGCATGGCAGGGGGAGCGCTGGCAGGTGAGCCGGTTCAGCACCCAAGGGCCCTGGGGCTCCCTGGCCGCGGAGGGCTGGTTGAACGAGAAGTCCGTGGCCTTGGGGGTCAAGCTCCAGGTACCGGGGTTGGAAAAGGCCATGGAGGCCCTGGACCGGCTGGGGCTGCCCGCGCCGGCGGTGCGCGGCCGCCTGGAGGCCGAGGGCAGGCTCGAGGGTCCCTGGGCCGAACCGCGCTGGGAACTGGGGCTGGCCGGCAGCGAGCTGGCCGGTTTCGATGTGTTCCTGCAAAAGGCCAAGCTGCAACTGCGGGGTAGTGGCTGGCGGCGCCCCCGGGGCAAGGCGGTGCTGGAGACCTGGGAGCTGGTTTCGGGCGAGCAGCACTGGGACCGGACGCGCCTGGAGCTGAGCGCCGGCCGGGTGTCCTGGGACCTGAACCTCCAGGCCCACAGCCCGGGCGGCTGGGACCTGTCCCTGAGCGCCGACTGCCCGTCTCCCTTGCCGCTGTTCTCCTCTAGGACCGTAACCTTGACCCTGCGCCGCCTGCGCCTGCAAAAGCCCGGCGAGACGGCCTGGATCCAGGAGAGCCCGGCAGGGCTGGTGCTGGGCCAGGGCAAGGTGAGCCTGCCTGAGCTTCGGCTCAAGGCCGGCCGGCAGCGGATCAGGGTCTCGGGCGCCTGGCGCAAGGGCGGCCAGGTGGAGGCCGAGGTGGAGGTGGAGGCCCTGCGGCTCAAGCCCTTTGTGCCGGATCAGCCATTGCCGGCCGGGGCCGCCCTGGCGGCGCGGGCCCGGCTCTGGGGCAGCCTGGCCCGGCCCGCGCTAAGCCTCCAGGGCCGCATCACCGGCCTGGACTGGCCCCAGTTGCCGCCCGCCCAGGTGGAGTTTTCCGGCGGGTACCAGGGCGAGACCCTGGAACTCAAGGGCCGGGCCTTCAGCGGCGGCCGGCCCAACCTGGCGCTGGCGGTGCGGCTGGGGGTGGACCTCGGCCTGCATCCCCTGCGTTTCGACCTGACCGACCAGGGGCTCCGGGCCAGGGCCGAGTCCCAGCGGTTCCCCCTGGCCATGTTCGAGCCCCTGGTCCCGGGCGTGAGCGCGATCAAGGGCGAGGCCGACCTGCGCCTGGTGGCGAGCGGGCCCCTGGAAGGGCCCTACGTCACCGGCGAGCTGGTGCTGAACCAGGGTGCTTTTACCATCAACGCCACGGGCCAGAGTTTCGAGGGGGTGGAACTGGCCCTGGAGTTGAAAGGGAACCGCATGCAGGTGCGCCGGGCCAGGGTGCGGAGCGGCGGCAGCCTGGAGCTTTCCGGTTGGCTGGACCTGCCGGGGAAGGCGAGGGGGGCGACGGGGGCGGGGGGGCAGGTGAGCCTGGACCTGCGCGCCAGCCGCTTCCATCTCTCCCTGGGCCCCCTGGGCAGCAGCCGTTTCAATGCCGCCTTGCAGGCCCGGGGCACCTGGCGCAAGCCGGTCATAACCGGCACCGTGCGGCCCACCTACCTGCAGGTGCAGGTGGGCCTGGCCCCGCCCACCGCCCTGGAGGACGTGGTGGTGCTGAAGCCCGGGCAGACCCCCCCGCCCCTTGGGCGCAGGGCCCGCTCCCTGGTCTGGAACCCCGGCGGGCCCTTGGGCTGGGCCTCGGTGGAGGTAGCGGCCGATCTGGGCCGGGGCCTGCGGGTGGAGTTGGAGGACGGCTGGCTGGAGGCGGTGGGGGGCATGCAGCTCAAGAAGGAGCCCCACCAGCCCTTCACCTACCATGGGGTCGTCAAGGTGAAACGCGGCCTGGTGCTGCTTCTGGGCAAGCGCTTCAACATCCAGCAGGGCCGGCTGGACTTCGGCGGCCGGAAGGAACTCAATCCCAGCCTGGATGCCCTGGTGATGCTCAGGGCGGGCAAGATACTGGCCCAGATCGCGGTGACCGGCGATGCCCAGAACCCGCGGGTGCAGGTGAGTTCCGAGCCGCCCATGAGCCAGGCGGACATCCTTTCCACCATCATCTTCGGCCGGCCCGCCCAGCAACTGGACCGCGGCCAGTCGGACCAGCTCTCCGCCCAGGCATTGGCCCTGCTGGGCCAGCAGGGGGCCCGCGGAATAAGCCAGATCTTGAGCCCCCGCCTGGCTCCCGACGTGGTGACCGTGCACCAGGATGTGCAGTACGGCTCCTCCCTGGAGGCCGGCAAGTACCTGAGCCCGGACCTGTACCTGCGCTACCGCCACAACCTGGGCGAGGAAGGCGGCCAGAACGTGGGCCTGGAATACCGCCTCTACGACTGGCTGAGCCTGGAGAGCCAGATCGGCGACACCCGGGACAGCGGGGTGGACGTGGTGTATTCCTTTGACTTCGACTAGCCGCGGGGCGCGCCGGTGGAAAGCCCGGCCCCAGCTTCGAGCCGGGGCCGGGCCGCTTGTTTCGGCGGAAGGCTTTTCAGGGCAGGAACTTCATGAGCGCCGGCGATATCTCCATCTCGTGCTCCAGGCGCTCCACCCCCTCCACCGCCCGGGCCAGGTCCAGGGCCTGCTGGAGGTCTTCCTGGCTGCCCACATAGCCGGAGATGACCACCCGGCCGTCCTGGCAGTCCACGTCCAGGGCGTGCACGTCCAGGGCCTCCACCAGCTTGAGCCGCACCTTGACCGCGGTCACCATGTCGGCCAGGATGCTCTGGGTGTCCTCCGAGGGTTGATACTCGTCGTGGGCGGCCAAATCCAGCACCGTGGAGGCGGCCTGCTCCAGGGAGAGCCGTCCCATGTTCAGTACCATGTCGTAGTTCAGGGGCGAGGACCAGTCCGCGCCGAACACGTGGGCCACGTAGGCCCGGCGCTGGCGGTCCACCACCGTGGCCAGTTGGCGGGCGCGGTCCAGGTCCAGGCCCTCGGCATTGGCGATGCGCTGGGCCCTTAGTTCCAGGGGGGCGGTGGTGCGCACCCGCAGCACCGCCGGCACCAGCCGGAGGAGCAGGTTGGCCCCGCGGCCCACCAGCACCACGTTGTCCTTCATGGCGTATTGCAACACCACCGACTCCAGGAAGGCGGCGAACAGCCGGCGCCGCCGGGAGCCCATGTCCAACATGGCCGGGCCCTGTTCGGCCAGGAGCTGGTGCTCGTCCCGGGATATCTCCACCAGGCCCCGCACCGAGTCCATAAGGGTGCGCCGATCCACGCATTCCAGGCCTCCGCGCTGGCAGATCTCCAGGGCCAGCTCGTCGCGGAGGGACCCCATCTCGCCGGACACCGTGATAATGCTCATGACGCCTCCTCCCCCGTGGTGGGTGATGGCATACCCCCCCAGCCGGCCCCGGGACAAGGGGGCCGGGGACGCCTGGAGCGCCCTTATTTACAGGGTAGCATAAATCAGAGGCCCTGTGCCTGTTGCTCCAGGGCGGCTTGGCGGGTGCGGTCCTGCAAGTCTCTCAGCGCCGGCGACACCTCCACCGGCACCCGGCCGGGCCGGTCCAGGGCGAGGCAGGGTTCGGGCAGGGTGGCCAGCTCGGCCTGGAACACGGCCTGGGCCTCCTGCCAGGAGCTGGGGGAGGCCACCCTGCGGCCGTCCTTCATCACCTGCTTCAGGAGGGGGCGGCCCTCGGCGGTCTCTTCCCGCAGGCCCAGAAGGTCCGAGGCGATCTTGCCGTCCGGCCCCAGGCGGCGCCAGATTTGCTTGGGCATGACCAGGGACTCCTTGCCGCTGGACAGCTTCAGGGTGGGCCGGCCCTGGTAGGCCACCAGCTTGTAGGCCAGGTCCAGGTAGGGCGCGTCGGCCGCGGAACCCATCTTGGTGCCCACGGCCAGCATGTCCACCTTGGCGCCGGCGGCCAGGATTTCGGCGATGCGGTGCTCGTCCAAGCTGCCGGAGACCACCACCTTGACCTCGTCGAGCCCGGCCTGGTCCAGGATGCGGCGGGCCTGTTGGCTGAGCGCCACCAGGTCGCCCGAGTCCAGGCGGATGCCCACCAGCTTGTGCCCCTGCTCCAGCAGCTCCTGGGCCACGGTCACGCTGTGCCTGAGGCCGACCTCGTCGTTGTAGGTGTCCACCAGGGTCACGGTGTGGTCCGGGAAGGTCTGGCCAAAGGCGCGGAAGGCCTGGAGTTCGTCGCCAAAGGCCTCCACAAAGGAATGCGCCATGGTGCCCACCGGCATGGTGCCCAGGCGCCGGGCCGCCTCCACGTTGCTGGTGCCCACAAAGCCCACCAGGGCCGAGGAACGGGCCGCGGCGAACCCGGCGTCGCGTCCCTGGCAGCGGCGCAGGCTGAAGTCCACGCAGGGACGGCCCTGGGCTGCGGTGATGCAACGCGCCGCCTTGGAGGCCAGGGTGGTGTGCAGGTTGATGGTCTGGATGAGGTGGGTCTCCACCATCTGCGCCTCCATGATGGGCGCGGTCACCTCCAGGATGGGTTCCTCGGCAAAGCACACCGTGCCCTCGGGCAGGGCCCACACCTCGCCGGTGAAGCGGAGCCCGGCCAGGTGTTGCAGAAAGTCTTCCTGGAAGCGTCCCAGGGAGCGCAGGTAGGCGATGTCCTCCTCGCTGAAATGGAAGCCCTCCAGGTAGTCCAGGGCCGCCTCCAGGCCGGCCGCCACCATGTAGCCCCGCTGGGGGGGCAGGTCGTGGGCGAACAGGCTGAAGGTGGCATGCTGGTTCATGCCCCGGGCGTGGTACACCGCGGACATGGTGATTTCGTAAAAGTCGGTGTGCAGGGCCAGGCTGGTTGAGGACATGCCGTATCTCGCTATCCTAAAGGGGGAGACCAAGGGCCGGGTTTATGCACTAACATAGCAAAAAACTGGCGTTTGGCCAGCCCGCCCCCTGGCTTGGCTGGGGCCGGTACTCTCTACTACCCACAAACCGGCGTCGCGTCAACGTCGTTGAGCGGCCGGCAGGGCTGGTTGACAGGGGGCGCTGCAACCTGTAAAAAAAAGTACAAGCTGGCCTAGGCAGGGAATCATTGGTTAATCAGCTAAAAATATTAGTAATTGACGACGATGGCCTGATGCGGGAGGCCTGCGAGGACACCCTCACACGCTCGGGGCACGACGTGGACTTGGCTGACAGCGGGGCCAAGGGCCTGGCGCTTCTGAACCGCTGGGCCTATGACGTGGTGCTCTTGGACCTGCGCATGCCCGAGGTGGACGGCATGACCGTGCTCCGGCAGATCAAGGAGCAGGACCCGGGAACGGTGGTCATCGTCATCTCGGGCTATGGCTCGGTCTCCAGCGCGGTGGAGGCCATGAAGCTTGGCGCGTTTGATTTTCTGCCCAAGCCCTTTACCCCGGTGGACCTCAGGCGCGCGGTGGAGATGGCCGCGGAGAAGCGCCGGCTCACCCTGGAGAACTTCTTTCTCAAGGAAGAACTCAAGCGCAAGAGCGCGCCCAGCCGGGTGGTGGCCCGCTCCCAGGCCATGCAGCAGGTGCTGAGCCTGTTGGAGCGGGTGGCGCCCACTGACACCACGGTGCTCCTGACCGGCGAGAGCGGCACGGGCAAGGGGCTCTTGGCCCGGCGCCTGCACGAGTTGTCCCCCCGCCGCGATCATCCCTTCGTGGCGGTGGATTGCTCCACCCTGGTGCCCACCCTTTTCGAGTCCGAACTCTTCGGGCACGTGAAGGGGGCCTTCACCGGGGCCGAGTCCAACAAGATAGGCAAGTTCGAGCTTTCCACCGGCGGCACCCTCTTTTTGGACGAGGTGGGCAACATCTCCCTGGAGATACAGGCCAAGCTGCTCAAGGCCGTGGAGGAGCGCACCATCTGCAAGGTGGGCTCCAACCGGGTGATCCGGGTGGACACCCGCCTGGTGGCTGCCACCAACCGCAACTTGAGCCAGGCGGTGCGGGACGGCACCTTCCGCGAGGACCTCTTCTACCGGCTCAACGTGATGGAGGTGCCCCTGCCGCCCCTGCGCGAGCGGCCGGAGGACATTCCGCCCCTGGTGGAGCATTTCCTGGAGATGTATCGCAGCATGAGCGCGGTGCGGGTGCGCGGCTTCACGCCCCGGGCCCTGGAGCTGCTGGCCGGCTACGAGTGGCCGGGCAACGTGCGCGAGCTGCAGAACACGGTGCAGCGCCTGTTGGTCATGGCCACCCGGCCCCAGGTCGGGGCGGAGGAGGTGGAGTCGGCCCTGCCCAGCGCGGGCGGCGAGGCCGCGGGTGGCGAGCCGGTGCTGCTCCGCGAGGTGGAGCGCCGCCACATCCAGAAGACCCTCAAGCGCCTGGGCGGCCACATGACCCGCACCGCCGAGGCCCTGGGCATCGACCGCAAGACCTTGCGGCTGAAGATGCGCAAATACGGGCTCAGTGCCTGACGGCCCTCCCTTGTCCCTTCCCCGGGCCAACCCTGTCCCTGCTACACAAGACTTGACCTGGCCGGCCGGCAACAGGCACAATCACAACAGCGCCACTAGGCCACCGGGGCGGCCAGACCCCACTACCTGCGTATGTCATCCCCACCCCCCGGAGGCGAATCCATCATCGCGGGAGGGGTTGATGTCCATGGTTCCCATCGAGGAAGCCAGCATTTTGGTGATTGACGACGAGGAGTCCATGCGCGACGCCTGTGCCCGGGTGCTCGTCCGGGAGGGCTATCAGGTGCGCACCGCAGCCAGTGGCGAGGAGGGCCTGGAGATGGTCAGGGAGTCGCCGCCGGACATCGTATTCGTGGACCTGGCCATGCCCAAGCTGGCGGGCATGGCGGTGCTGGACGAGCTGGCCACCCTGGCGCCGGACACCATCAAGGTGGTCATAACCGCTTATGCCACGGTGAGTTCCGCCCTGGAGGCGGTGCGCCACGGGGCTTACGATTTCCTGCCCAAGCCCTTCACCCCCGACGAACTCAGGGTCATTGCCGGCCGCGCCCTGGAACGGCGCGCCCTGGTCTTGAAGAACCGCCAACTGGCCGCGGAGCGGGACCAGGCCAAGCAGCGTTTCTTGCAGTTCGTGACCAGCGAGGTGAGCGGTCCGGTGACCTCGGTGCTGGCCCGCCTGCACCAGTTGGACCAGATGCTGGCGGACAATCCCCAGGCCCAGGAGCTGGCCCAGGAGGCGGTGGACCACCTGGAGCGCCTGCTGAGCCTGTTGGAGCGCTGGAAGCAGAACGGATCCAACCAGGGCTGAGCCCCGGCCCACCTCGGGCCCAAGGGGTCCGGCTCCCGGCCGGGCCCCGCTGTTTTTGGGAGGCCGTCTCCGCCCCTTGCCCTGAAAAATGGCCGCAGGCAAGGCGAGTGTGCTAGGCTGCTGGCCACATTGACCGAGCATTCCGGAAAGGTATTGGCATGCCTCCCGCTTCACCTGCCCAGCCCCAGCCCTCGGCTTCGGTGATACTTCTGGACCCTGCCAGGGGCGGGGACGAGCCTTTTGGCCTGTTTCTCCTCAAGCGGCGCACCGCGAGCCGCTTCATGCCCAACCGCTTCGTGTTTCCCGGCGGCCGGGTGGAGCCCAGCGACGGCCCGGACCCCATGGCCGAGCCGGCCCTGCGCACCTGCGCCTTGCGCGAACTGTGGGAGGAGGCCGGGGTGATCCTGGCCAGCGACCCGGCCGCGGCCGCGGCCCTGGCCCCGGAGGAGCGGGCCCGGGCCGCCCTGGAAGCGGGCGAGGCCGGCCTGGCCCCGACCCTGGCCGGGCTGGGCCTCACCCCCGACCTGGAGGCGCTCGTCCCCTACGCCCGCTGGATCACCCCCACCGCCCGCTCCCAGCGCTTTGACACCATGTTCTACTTGGCCCTCATGCCCGCCGGCCAGGAGGCGGCCTGCGACCGCAAGGAAACCTCCCAGGGCCTGTGGCTGGGCCCGGCCCGGGCGCTGGAGGAGAACCAGGCCGGCCGGGTGGAGCTGGCCCCCCCCCAGGTACGCATCCTGGGTGAACTGTCGGTCCACTCCAGCCTGGACAGCCTTTGGGCCGCTGCCCGCAGGGCGGACCTGGCGCCGGTGCAACCCTTTCTCTGGCGCAAGGAAGGCCGCCGGGTGATTTTGTTGCCCTGGGACCCGGACCACCCCCGCCAGGAGCCCCTGACCCCGGCCCGGCCCTGCCCGGCCTACCAGTGCTCCCGCTTGGTGCATGAAAAGGGCCGCTGGTGGCCCTACCGGGCGGCCTGAGGGGGGCGGGGGCAACGGGGGACGGGAGGGGGCGACGGGCGGTGCGGGGGGGCGCTGTAGGGCGCTCCCTCCCCGAAGACGCTCAGTAGCCGTGCTCCAGGGCCCGCACCAGGGCGGTGAGGGTGTGGTTGATGGGGCAGGGGATGCCCAGCTCGCGGCCCTGGGCCGCCACCGCGCCGTTGATGTAGTCCACCTCGGTGCGGCGGCGGGCCCGCACGTCCTGGAGCATGGAGCTGATATTGCTCGCGGTGCGCTCGGCCACCTCCCGCACCGCCTGGATCATGTCCTGGTGCAGGAAGCTGATGCCCAGCTCCCGGCCCACGGCCACCGCCTCGGCCGCGGCTTGGTCCATGAGCCCGGCCGCGGGTTCCATGTCCAGCAGCCGGCCGTTGGCCACGCCCAGGATGGCGGTGAGCGCGTTGATGCCCACGTTGATCACCAGCTTGGTCCAGATGAGGTTCTGGCAGCCCTCCACCGCCTGGGCCTGGAAGCCGGCCTTGGTCAACAGCTCGGCCACCTCCCGGCTGAAGTCGTCCAGCGGCCCCTGGGCCGGCCCCAGGTGGGTCTGCCCCCGGCCGGCGTGGCGCACCTGGCCCGTCTCCAGGAGGGTGGCGCCCTCGCTGGTGATGCCCCCCATCACCCGCTCCGGCCCCAGGGCGGCCACCAGGGTCTCCACGTTGCCCACTCCGTTCTGCAGGGTGAGCGCCCGCCCCTGGGGCGCCAAATGCCGGCCCAGCACCCCGGCCACCGCCTGGGTCTGGTAGGCCTTCACGCACACCAGGGCCAGGTCGGTTTCCTCCAGCACCCGGGGTTCGGCCCCGGCCGGCAGGCGCAGGCGCTCCCGGCCGTTTTCGTCTTCCAGGACGATGCCCTTTGCCGCCAGGTGTTGGGCCCGCTCCGGCCGGTGGTCCAGGATCGCCACCTGGGCGCCGGCCTTGGCCAGCCGGGCGGCCCACAACAGCCCCACCGCCCCTGGTCCGATCACCGTGATGCGCATGGCGTGACTCCTTGTCTGGGTTGCCGGCGGGGCGGCCTAAAACTTGAGCTGCGCCACCACCTCCGGCGACAGGGCGAACTCGTGCTCGGGCTGGGGGAAGGAACGGTTTTTCACCTCGGCCGCGTAGCTCTGCATGGCCTCCTGGATGACAGCGGCCAAGTCCACGTACTGCTTGGCCATCTTGGGGGTCTTGCGCATGGAGAGCCCCACGATGTCGTGGAACACCAGCACCTGGCCGTCGCAATCCGGCCCGGCGCCGATGCCGATGGTTACCATGGGGGTGTTCTGGGTGATGGCCTTGGCCAGGGGGGAGGGTATGCACTCGAAGACGATCAGGTCCGCGCCCGCCTCGGCCAGGGCCTTGGCGTCGTCGATGAGCTTCTGGGCGCCGGCCAGGTCCTTGCCTTGCACCTTGTAGCCGCCCAGCTTGGACACGCTCTGGGGGGTGAGCCCGATGTGGGCGCACACCGGGATGCCCGCGTCCACGATGGCCTTGACCGTGGGGGCCATCTCCACCCCGCCCTCCAGCTTCACGCAGTCGCAGCCGCCTTCCTGCATCATGCGGCCCGCGTTGGACAGCGCCTGCTCGCGGCTCACCTGGTAGCTCATGAAGGGCATGTCGCCGATGAGAAAGGCGGAGTCCAGGCCCCGGCGCACCGCCTTTATGTGGTGCAGCATGTCGTCCATGGTGACCCCCACGGTGGAGCCCTGGCCCAGCACCACGTTGCCCAGGCTGTCGCCCACCAGCACCACCTCGATGCCCGCGGCCTCGCAGAGCCGGGCGGTGGGGTAGTCATAGGCCGTGAGCACGGTGATCTTCTCGCCGTCGGCCTTTTTCCGGTAGAGGTCGGGGATGGTTACTTGTTTGCGCGGCATTGATCCTCTCCTTGGCTTGGACAAAGCGTTTCGCCTTCCGCCCGCCCTCGACGCTCCCAAACCAAAAGCGCGCCGTCAACTAGTGACGAACGCGCTGGAAAGCAAAGGGCCCGCAGGCCGGCTTTGGTTCGCGCGCCGTCTCGGTCCCGGCTATGAGGATCCAAGCGGCATGGCATCGCGCGGAAGGCGCCGGTTCTGTTTCAACCTGTAGCCCATGCGGGCGGGGGTGTCAAGGACAGACCGGCAAAAGCATCCATGAACACGGCGCTTGTGGCAAACCGCACAAAAAACATTGACACTAAACCTGGCCTGTGTTGTTCTTGGAATCGCCGGATTCCCGGCGGGTTGACAAAAACCTGATCTGTCCAGTAACCCCGCCCGCTTCAGGGGCGGCCAGTCAAGTTGTTCAGAAAGGAGAGGGGCATGGCGGCAGAGCTGATCAAGGGCTTGCCCATAGCCAAGGTTATCCGCGAGGAAATCACCAAGGACGTGGAGGGGATGAAAGCGAAGGGCGTGCAGCCCAAGCTGGCGGTGCTTTTGGTGGGCGACGACGAGGCCAGCGTGGTCTACGCCCAGTCCAAGCAGAAGGTGGGTGGCAACCTGGGCATCGAGGTGGATCTCCAGGTCATGGCCGCGGACACCAGCGAGGACACGGTGCTGGAGCAGATAGCGGCCTGGAACGACGACCCCGGCGTGCACGGCATCCTGGTGGAGCTGCCGCTTCCCAAGCACATCAGCAAGGAAAAGGTCATGGAGGCCATCGCGCCCAAGAAGGACGTGGACGGGGTGCACCCGGTGAACCGCGGCTACCTCCTGGGCGGCCAGGAGCACCTGGCCCTGGTGCCGGCCACTCCGCTTTCCTGCATCGCCCTCATGGAGCGCGCGGGCATCGAGCTGCGGGGCAAGAAGGTGACCCTGGTGGGCCGGGGCGATACCGTGGGCCGTCCCCTGGCCAGCCTGCTCATCAAGCGCGACGCCACCATCACCGTGTGCCACACCAAGACCGTGGACCTGCCCGGCGAGTGCAAGCGGGGCGAGATCGTGGTGGCCGCGGCCGGATTCGCGGGCCTGGTGACCAAGGACATGATCGCCCCCGGCACCGTGGTGGTGGACGCGGGCATCAACCCCACCCCGGACGGCAAGGGCATCTGCGGCGACGTGGCCCCGGACGTGGAAGAGGTGGCCAAGGCCATGACCCCGGTGCCCGGCGGGGTGGGCTCCCTCACCACCACCATCATCATGGAGAATCTCCTGAAGGCCATCAGGTTGCAGGGCTTGGCCTAGGCCCTGGGGCCGATGCCAGCCGGAGCGGGAAGAAGCAAAGGCGGAGCAGGCCGCAGAGCCGCCTGCCCGCGGGAGGAGCCGGAAGATGCCCGAAAACGTGTATGAGATGAAATTCAGCGACTTCATCGAGATAGCCGCTTCCAAGAGCCACACCCCCGGCGGCGGCAACGTCTCGGCCGCGGTGGCCACCCTGGGCGCGGCCATGGTGGCCATGGTGGGCAACCTCACCGTGAGCAACAAGAAGTACGCCGAGCACCATGAGGCCGCCCAGAAGCTGGTGGACAAGGTGATGGACATCATCGCCCGCCTGAAACAGCTCACCCTGGACGACATGCAGGCCTTTGACGACTACATGGCGGTGTTCAGGATGCCCAAGGAGACCGACGAGGAGAAAAAGGCCCGGGCCGAGGCCATGCAGGCCGCGGCCAAGAAGGCCACCCTGGTTCCCCTGAGCATCTGCAAGGCCTGCCTGGAGATACTGGAGGAGGCCGACGAGCTTTCCAAGTACGGCAACAAGATGGCCATAAGCGACGTGGGGGTGGGGGCCATGGTGGCCGAGGCCGCCCTGCGCTCCTGCATGCTGTCGGTGGACATCAACCTGCCCAGTATCAAGGACCAGGACTTCGTGCAGGATGTGCTGAACGAGCGCGCCCGCCTGTTCACCAAGGCCGAGGAGCTGAAGATGCTGGCCATGGCCCGGGTGAAGGAGAAGATGGGCTAAAAGCGATCCCATTATCCAGCCAGGGGGCCTTCCAAGAGGGAGGGCCCCCTCTTTTTTGGGGGGGGCGGCGATGGGGGGCGACGGGGGGGCTGGGGCGGAAGGCGCCCCGCCTCAGACCGCCAACTGGCGCGCCAGCCAGGCGGCGAAGCGCTGGCCGGGCGGCGCCTCTTTCAGGAAACGGTCCACCATCTTGCTGAACAGCTTGATCGCCTCGGCCGGCTCCTGGGCCTCGCCGGCCAACAGGGCCAGGTGGGGGTGGCGGCCCAGCTTGCCGCCCAGGTACAGCCGGGCAAAGGGCGGGCCCAGGCTCACCGCCTCCTCGGCGCAGGCCTGGGAGCAGGCCTTGCACCCCAGGCAGCGCGAGGCGTCCCAGAGCGCCACTTCCTCCAAGGTGATGGCCTGGTCCGGGCAGGCCTCTACACAGGCCCCGCAGGCGGTGCAGGGCCCGGGGTCGAACCGGGGCCGCGCCGCGCCCACCACCGCCAGGTCCGCGATTTGGGGCCGGGAGCAGCCGTTGGGGCAGCCGGCCAGGGATATCTTCAGCTTGTGGTGAAAGAGCACCTTTTCGCCGTTGACCCGCTGGCGGAAACGCTCGTTGATGTTCGTCGCCTCCAGCCAATCCTCGATGGCCCGGCGCCAGGGCTCGGTGTCCAGGAGCGTGTTGGGACACTGGGCCAACTGGGCCCGGCAGGACTCCAGCACCACCATGGGCACCCCGGGCCGGTTCTCCTGGGGCATGATCGCGGCCATCTCCTGGTCGCTGCGTTCGCCGCGCACCGCCTGGAAGCGGGCCCGGGCCTCCTGCACGTCATTCAGGCGCACCCGGTCGCGGCCTGCGGCCATGACCCGCTCCTCGACCTTCCTGCGCGCCAGGCTGCGCACGAAAAGCGGCGCTCTCTTGATGGCTTGTTCTGCTTCCTCGTCCCAGGCCAGGCGTGTCATGCGATCTCCGGGGTGAATATCTTATTTAGGTATATAATTACTAAAATACCTTGGCCTGTCAAGCCGCAAAGGCACGGGCCCGGAAACCCGGCCCGGCTATTCGAGCATCTTCAGGATGTCCTTGAGTTCGCCAATGATGCGGGCCTTGTCCTGGGGGGTCTGCCCGGCCTGCTTTCCAGCCTCGCCCCCCTCGCCCCCCCCCCGTTCCAGGCGGCGGCGGGCGCCGGCAATGGTGTAGCCCTCGTGGTGCAGCAGGTGCTTGATGAGGGCCAGGATCTCCACGTCCTGGCGGTGGTAGATGCGCCGGCCGCTGGGGGCGCGGGTGGGCTGGATCTGGGGAAACTCGCTTTCCCAGAAGCGCAGCACGTGGGTCTCCACCCCCAGCAGGTGGGCCACCTGGCCGATGCGAAAATAGGGCTGGTCCGGGATGTCGATCAGGGGGGGCTGGCTTTCCCGGACGCGGTCGCTCATTGGCGTAAGGTCCCCTTGAAGCGTTCCAGGAGTTCCTCCACCACCGCCTGGTGGGCCGGCCGCACCTCGTCCTCGGTCAGGGTGCGCTGGGGGCTGCGGTAGTAGAAGCGGAAGGCCAGGGATTTCTGGCCCTTGGCCAGTGGTTTTCCCCGGTAGAGGTCGAACAGCTCCACTGCAGCCAGCCATTTGCGGGCTTTTTTGTGGCGGGGCTGGCGGGCGGCGGCCAGCATGTCGCCCGCGCCCACCGCCTCGTCCACCACGATGGCCACGTCGCGCACCACCGCGGGATAGCGGGGCAGGGGGGTGTAGGACTTGCCCTTGGGCGCCAGCTCCACCACCAGGTCGAAGTCCAGCTCAAAGGCGTACACCGGCGCGTCCAGGTCATAGGCCCCGGCCACCTTGGGGTGCACCTTGCCCAGCTCGCCCAACAGGCGCTCGCCCTGGCGCACCTGGCAGCAGATGCCGGGCTCGAAGTAGGGCGGCATGTCCTCGGGCACTGGGAAGGAGATGTCCTTGATGCCCAGTCCTTCCAGCAGGTACTCCACCGCGCCCCGGGCGTGGGCCAGGCTCACCGCCTGCTCGCCGGTCCACCAGCTCACCGGCGCGGCCAGGCCGCTGAGCACCCCGCCCAGGCGGGAGGGCTCCTGGGGCAGCTTCTCGCCCTCCCGGTGCCAGAACACCTTGCCCACCTCGAACAGGGCCACGTCCGGCACCGAGAAGGCCTGGTTGCGGCGGCAGGCCGTGAGCAGGCCGGGCAGGAGGGTGGTCCTCAGCACCGACTGGTCCTCGGAAAGCGGGTTCAGGAGCTTTACCACCCGGCAGCGGGGGTCGCCCTCGGTCAGGCGCAGGCGCTCCACGAAGCGGGGATGGGCAAAGGAGAGGTTGATGGCCTCGTCGAAGCCCAGGCCGGCCATCAGGTCCCGGCAGCGCTCGCGCACCACCTGGTTCCAGGCCCTGGGCTTGGCCGCCAGGGGGGCCCGGGGGAGCTTGGCCGGGATGTTGTCAAAGCCCACCAGCCGGGCCACCTCCTCGGTGAGGTCCACCGGCCGCTCCAGGTCGGTACGCGCGGCGGGAGGCTCCACCAGGAGCTGGTCCGGGTCCGGTCCGTCGCTCACGGCCAGGCCCAGGCGCTGGAGGGGCTCCACCACCTGCTCCCGGCTGAGTTCGATGCCCAGGAACCGGGCGGTGCGTTTCACGCTGAGGGGCAGCTTGGGCGCCTGGTAGGGCCGGGGGTACACGTCGATGACCCCGGCCGCCACCTGGCCGCCGGCCAGTTGGGCCATGAGCTGGGCGGCCCGGTCCGCGGCCAGGGCGCAGCCCTCCCGGTCCACCCCCCGCTCGAAGCGGTAGGAGGCCTCGGTGGAGAGCCCCAGGCGCTTGCTGGTGCGGCGGATGCTCACCGGGTCGAAGAAGGCGCTCTCGATGAGCACCTGTTGGGTGTGGTCCTCGATCTCGCTGTTCAGGCCGCCCATCACCCCGGCCAGGGCCACCGGCCGCTCTCCGTCGCAGATGAGCAGCATGCCCGGCTCCAGGGTGCGCTCCTGGCCGTCCAGGGTGGTGAAGCGTTCCCCCTCGCGGGCGGTGCGCACCTGGATGCGGCCGCCGGCCAGGTTGGCGAAGTCAAAGGCGTGCAGGGGCTGGCCCCGCTCCATGAGCACGTAGTTGGTCACGTCCACCACGTTGTTGATGGGCCGGATGCCGGCGGCCAGGAGGCGGTCGCGCATCCACAGGGGCGAGGGCGCTATCCGCACCCCCCGCACCAGGCGGCCCACGTAGCGCGGGCAGGCCTGGGGGTCGTCCACGGTGATGGAGGCGTCCTGCTCTATGGGCGGCTGGTGCTCCTCCACCTCGACCGGCGGCAGGGTGAGCGGCCGGCCGGTGGCCGCGGCCAGGTCACGGGCGATGCCCAGGATGGAGAGGGCGTCGCCCCGGTTGGGGGTGATGGAAAGCTCCAGGACCTTGTCCTCCAGGCCCAGGGCCTCCACCAGGTCCAGGCCCGGAGCCAGGTCTTGCTCCAGCGCCATGATGCCGCTGTGGTCGTCGGAGAGCCCCAGCTCTCGCTCCGAGCAGAGCATGCCCCGGCTCTCCACCCCGCGGATCTTGGCCGCCTTGACCTCCATGCCCTCGCCCAGCACCGCGCCCACCAGGGCCAAGGCGCTCACCATGCCCTGGCGCAGGTTGGGCGCGCCGCAGACGATCACCTCCTGGCCGGAGCCGGTGTCCACCCGGGCCAGGCGCAGCTTGTCCGCGTTGGGATGGGGCTCCACCTCCAGCACCCGGGCGGTGACGACCTTGCCCGCCCAGGGAAAGCGCTCCTCCACCCCGTCTGCTTCCAGGCCGGCCATGGTGAGCACCCGGGCCAGTTCCTCGGGCGAGAGGCCGTGGTCAATAAACTCACGCAACCATTTGAGCGGTACCAGCATGGCTAAGGCCTTGATTTAGAACTGGCGCAAGAAGCGCAGGTCGTTTTCGTAGAACAGGCGCAGGTCGTCGATGCCCCACAGGAGCATGGCCACGCGCTCGATGCCCATGCCAAAGGCGAAGCCGGTGACCTGGTCTGGGTCGTAGCCCACGGCCTTGAACACGTTGGGGTCCACCATGCCCGAGCCCAGGATCTCCAGCCAGCCGGTGTGGGAGCACACCCGGCAGCCGGCGCCCTTGCATACCACGCAGCCGATGTCCACCTCGGCCGAGGGCTCGGTGAAGGGGAAGAAGCTGGGGCGGAAGCGCAGGGGCACGTCCTGGCCGAACACCTGGTGCACGAAGGTGGTGAGCACCCCCTTCAGGTCGGCAAAGGAGATGCCCTCCTCCACCATGAGCCCCTCCACCTGGTGGAACATGGGGGAGTGGGTGGCGTCGGAGTCACGGCGGAAGGCCTTGCCCGGGCACACGATGCGCACCGGCGGCGGCTGGCTCTCCATGGTGCGTATCTGCACCGGGCTGGTGTGGGTGCGGAGCACCACGTCCCCGGCCACGTAGAAGGTGTCCTGCATGTCCCGGGCCGGGTGGTCCGGGGGCATGTTGAGGGCCTCGAAGCAGTACCAGTCCAGCTCCACCTCGGGGCTCTCCACCACCTCGAAGCCCAGGCGGGTGAACACCTCCAGGATCAGGCGTTCGGCCTGGGTGATGGGGTGCACCCGGCCCCGGCGGGGGCGGATGCCGGGCAGGGTCACGTCCTCGGCGCCGCGCCCGGGGGCGGCCGGAGCCTGCTCCAGGCGCTCGGCGGCCTGCTCCAGGGCCTGGGCCACCTCCTGCTTGAGGGCGTTCACCGCCTTGCCAAAGGCGGGGCGCTCCTCGGCCGGCAGGCTGCCGGTACGGCGCAGGAGCAGGGTCAGCTCGCCCTTGCGGCCCAGGAGCCGGGTCTTGAGTTCGCTTAGTTCCTTGAGGTCGGCCACCTGGGCCACGGCCTCCAGGGCCTTGTCCTTGAGCGCCTGTAGCTCCTCGGGTTTCATACGCCCTCTGGGGTGGGGGCGGGGGCCGCCTAGGCCCCCTTGGCTATCTCCACTACCGCGGCGAAACCGGCGGGGTCGCTCACCGCGATATCGGCCAGGACCTTGCGGTCCAGGGCCACCTCAGCCTTCTTGAGGCCGCTGATAAATCGGCTGTAGCTGAGGCCGTGCTCGCGGGCCGCGGCGTTGATGCGCACGATCCACAGCTTGCGGAAGTCGCGCTTGCGGGCCTTGCGGTCGCGGTAGGCAAAGGAAAGGGCGCGGTCCACAGTTTCGGTGGCGGTGCGATACAGCTTGCGGCGACCGCCCACATAGCCCTTGGCCAGCTTCAGCACTTTGTTGCGGCGGCGCCGGGCCTTGAATCCACGCTTTACTCTAGGCATGTCTGGTTACTCCTGATCAGCCTTTCTGCCTCATAGGTAGGGCAGCAGGCGCTTGAGGGCACTTTTGTTGGTGCCGTCCACCACGGTGGACTGGCGCAGGTTGCGCTTGCGCTTGGGCGACTTGTGGCCCAAAAGGTGACTGGCGTAGGCCTTGTTGCGCTTGAAGCGCCCGGTGCCGGTCTTCTTGAAGCGCTTGGCCGCCGCCCGGTTGGTCTTGATCTTGGGCATGGTTACTACTCCTTAGAAAGCGATAAACGCCGCCTCCCTCCGGACCGGCAGGAAGATGTCCCGCTCCGGCCCGGCCTGGAGGTGGCCGCCCCTTGCCAAGGGCGTCAAGGGGATGTCATATCCGCTAAGGGCCCCGGCGCGCTTACTTGGGCGCCAGAATCATAGTCATGAAACGACCTTCCAGCTTGGGCGTGCCTTCCACCTGGCCCAGTTCTCCAGCCTCCTCGGCCACCCGCCTCAGGAGTTCGCGGCCGCTGTTGGCATAGGCGATCTCGCGCCCCCGGAACTGCACCGTGACCTTGACCCGGTTCTTCTCTTCCAGGAAAGAGAGTATCTTCTTCATCTTGAAGGAGAAGTCGTGGTCCGCGATCTTGGGACGCATCTTTATCTCCTTCACCTGGGTCTGGGTCTGCTTCTTTTTGGCCTCCTGGGCCTTTTTGGCCTGCTGGTACTTGTACTTGCCGTAATCCATGATACGGCAGACCGGGGGGTCGCTGTTGGGAGCCACCTCCACCAAGTCCATACCCACCTCGGAGGCTTTCTTGAGAGCCTCTTCAATGGGCACGATGCCCAGTTGCTCTCCCTCCGAGGATATCAGGCGCACCAAAGGCACCCTGATGAGGTCGTTCACCCTCACACGCTGCTGCTTGACTATGGCCCTTTCCTCCTCTTACTGGTTTAAGTCGTTCGGCGGCCTCCGTCTGGTCGTTCTCAGCCCTGTCCGGGCTGGGACTCGGCCGCCACCCGCGCGGCGAAATCTTCCACCTTCATGGGCTCCAGGTTCTTGCCGCTCCTGAGCCTGGCCGTCACCATGCGATCTGCGACCTCCTTGTCGCCCAGGATCAGCATGTAGGGCACCTTCATGAGCTGGGCTTCGCGGATCTTGGCGCCCAGCTTCTCGTTGCGCAGATCCGCCTCCGCCCGGATGCCGGCGGCGCGCAGGAAGGCGTGCACCTCCCCGGCCCACTGGTCGGCCCGCTCGGTCACGGTCAACACCCGCACCTGCTCCGGGGCCAGCCACACGGGGAAGGCCCCTGCGTAGTGCTCGATCAAGACCCCGATGAAGCGCTCGATGGAGCCCAGGATCACCCGGTGCAGCATCACCGGCCGCTCCTGGGTGCCCTCGGACGTGACGTAGGTCAAATCGAAACGCTCGGGCAGGGTGAAGTCGCACTGGATGGTGGCGCACTGCCACTCCCGGCCCAGGGCATCCTTTAGCTTCACGTCGATCTTGGGCCCGTAAAAGGCGCCGTCACCCTCATTTATATCAAATTCCCGCCCGCTTTTTTCAAGGGCCGCGGTGAGGGCGCTGGTGGCCCGCTCCCAATCCTCGTCCGAGCCGATGGATTTCTCCGGCCGGGTGGAAAGCTCCAGGGAGTAGTCGAAACCGAAGATGCCCATCACGTCGGTCACGAAATTCATCACCCCCTCGATCTCGGCGTGCACCTGGTCCGGCCGGCAGAGGATGTGGGCGTCGTCCTGGGTGAAGGCCCGCACCCGGGTGAGCCCGTGCAACACCCCGGATTTCTCGTGGCGGTGCACCAGGCCCAACTCGAAATAGCGCAAGGGCAACTCGCGGTAGGAACGCACCTTGCTCTTGTAGATCAGCATGTGGGCCAGGCAGTTCATGGGCTTGATGCCGTAGGCGCCGCCTTCCACCTCGGTGAAGTACATGTTCTCGCGGTAGTGGTCGAAATGGCCCGAGCGCTCCCACATCTCGCGCCGCAATATCTGGGGGCCGGCCACCATGTGGTAGCCGCGCTTCAGGTGCTCCTTGCGCTCGAACTCCTCGATGAGGTAGCGCAAGAGCGCGCCCCGGGGGTGCCAGACCACCAGGCCCGCGCCCAGCTCCTCGTGGAAGCTGAACAGCTCCAGCTCTTTGCCCAGCTTGCGGTGGTCGCGCTTCTTGGCTTCCTCCAGGAGCCGCAGGTGGCGCTTGAGTTCCTTCCTGTCGAAAAAGGCGGTGCCGTAGATGCGGCTGAGCATGCGGTTGCGCTCGTCGCCGCGCCAGTAGGCCCCGGCCACGGACAGGAGCTTGAAGGCGCCCACCCGGCCGGTGGAGGGCAGGTGGGGCCCGCGGCAGAGGTCGGTGAAGCCGCCCTGCTGGTAGATACTGACCGTATCGTCGGCCAGCTCGTCGATCAGCTCCACCTTGTAGATCTCATCCTGGTCCGCAAAGTATCGCCGCGCCTGGTCCCTGGGCTCCAGCCGCCGGGTAAAGGGCTGGTTGGCCTTTATGATCTCGGCCATTTTCTTTTCGATGGCCGGCAGGTCGTCGGGCGTAAAGGGGCGCTCGTAGTCGAAGTCGTAGTAAAAGCCGTTTTCAATGGCCGGGCCTATGGCCACCTTGACCCCGGGGAACAGCTCTTTCACCGCCTCGGCCATGATGTGGGCGGTGGAATGGCGCAGCACCTCCAGGGCCTCGGGAGAGCCGGGGAGTACCGGCTCCAGGTCCGCCTGGGGATCGACCTCAGCGCCCAGGTCCACCAGCTTGCCGTCCAGCTTGGCGGCTACGGCCTTCCTGGCGGCCTTGGGGTCGTGTTGGGCCAATATTTCGGCTGCGGTTGCCATGGTAACCCCGAGAAGTCATCTCCGCGAAAAAACACGAAAAACCCCGTCTCCCACGCCGCGCCCCCTGGCCAGCCCCTATTTGGGCCGCCGGCCCCGGGCGCCGTGGTCCGGGTGGTAGGCACGCCGGGATTTGAACCCGGGACCTCTACCGTGTCAGGGTAGCGCTCTCCCCCTGAGCTACGTGCCTGAAATAGAACACTCTTTCTACCAGCGGCCCGGGTCCCTGTCAAGGGAGATAACCCCGGCCGGCATATCCCCGGCCCAGCGGCTACTTGGCGATGAGCAGGAGCTTGAGCCCCTGGGGCGAAATATCCAGTACGTTCACCAGAAAATCGCCGAAATCCTGCACCAGGAGCCGGTCGGCCAACTGGGAGGGCGGGCCGTTCAGCTTCACCTTGAGCTCGGCCCAGCCCGCGCCCACCGACTCGCGCCGCACCCCGGCCACCAGGGTGCCCAGGGAGCCCAACACTTGCTCGAAGCGGTGCAGGTCGGCCAGGCTGCGCAGCCCCCGGATGGAGACGCTCACCTCGCTCTTGGGCGTGCCCTGGCCGGGCGCGGCCTTGGCCACCTGCTCCAGGAGTTGGCGCACTGCCAGCTGCACCGCCTCGGTCACCGCCGGCCCGGCGCCCGGCCCCGGGGTGAGGTGGAAGCTGGGGCCTTCGGCCTCCACCAGGGCCAGGGCCTTTTGCGAGGCCACGTCCAGGGCCATGAGCTGGGCCACCGGCGGCGGGCTCTCCCCCGGGGGGGTGACCAGGGGGTAGGTGCGCACCCGCCCCAGGATGACCAGGCCGGCCCCGGCCATGCGGGCCAGGTCCAGGGCCTGTTCCTCGGAGAGCACCGGCTGGCGGGCCTCGGCCGGCACCTTGCCGGCCAGGGAGCCCACGTCCACCAGGCGCACGCCCAGGCTCTTGAGCACCTGGGCCACTGGCGCGGGCGCGGGCGGCACCCCGGGATTGCCGGACCACCAGTACACCGCGGGCCGGCCCGGCGCGGCCTCCTCGGAGACCAGGACCAGGGTGAGCGCCTGGCGGGCGGCCGGCAGCCTGAGGCCGGCCTGGGTGAGCGCCCGGTCCAGGGAGCCCTGGTCCACGCTGACCGAGACTAGCACCACCACCACCTCGCTGGTGGCGGTCTGGGCCTGGAGGCTGTAGTTGGTCACGAACTGGCGAGCCTTGGCCAGTATCTCGCTCTCCAGCCTGTCGAGCTGGGCGCGCAGGGTGGCTGGGTCCACCATGGCCACCGCCGCCCGGGCCACTGCCTGGCGGAGGGCCTGGGCCACCGCGGCCTGGCGGGCGGCGGCCTGGTCGTCTCCGGCCGGGGCCCGGCCCAGGACCAGGGCGGTGGCCGTCCCCCCGGGCTTGGCCGGGGCCGC
>CAZUHP010000006.1:98279-100888 GCA_964620595.1 uncultured Desulfarculaceae bacterium
GGCCGGGGCCGCAAGGCCCAGGGCCAGGGCCAAGAGGGCCATGAGCCAAAGCGCCTTTTTCATGCCTCTCCCTCCCGGGGCGGCGCCGCCTCGCCCGCCTCGGGCCAGTGCCGCGCCACCAGGTCAAAGACCGCCTGGCGGTCCTCGGGTGAGTGCCAGTTTATACCTTCCATGCCCCGAAACCAAGTGAGCTGCCGCTTGGCATAGGCCCTGGTGCGGCTCACCATCTCGGCCAGGGCCTCCTCCTGGCTGATTTCGCCCTGGATGAAGCGCAGGGCCTGGGCATAACCCAGGCTGCCCAGGGCCTTGGCCCCGGCCGGCACCCCCCGCTCCAGAAGCGCCCGCACCTCCTCCACCAGGCCCTGGTCCCACATCTGGCGGCAACGCGCCTGGATGCGCGCCTCCAGCTCGGGCCGGGGCCGGTTCAGCCCCACCAGGAAGTAGTCATGGCGCGGGGTGCTGAAGCCGTGCTCGGCCTGGCGCTTGCTCAGGGGCTCGCCGGTCTGCAGGCACACTTCCAGGGCCCGGAGCACCCGCTGGCGGTCGTTGGGATGCAGCCGCCCGGCCGCCTCCGGGTCCAGCCCGGCCAGGCGCTGGTGCATGGCCCGGGGCCCCAGGGCCTCCCATTCGGCCTGGAGCCGCGCCCGCAGCTCCTTGTCCACCGGCGGCAGGGGCGCCAGGCCGTACAGCAGGGCGCGGACATAGAGCCCGGTGCCCCCGGCCACCAGCACCCGCTTGCCCCGGCTGCGGATGTCCTGGATGGCCTGCTCGGCCAAGGCGGCGAAGCGAGCCGCGTCGAAGTCTTCATCGGGCTGGGCCACGTCCACCAGGTGGTGGGGCGCGGCCGCCCGCTCGGCCGGGGTGGGCTTGGCCGAGCCGATGTCCAGGCCGTGATAGACCTGCACGCTGTCGGCGTTCACCACCTCGGCGCCGAAGCGCTGGCAGATCTCCACCGCCAGGGAGGTCTTGCCCACCGCGGTGGGCCCCACCAGCACCATCAGCGGCTCAGGGGCGGGGGGACGGGGGGGGCGAGGGGGGCGAGGGGGACGGGTGGGGCTCAATGAACTGGCTCCGCGCTGCGCTTGAAGTGTTTGGCCAGCTCCCGGCGGCTGATGGTGAGGAACACCGGCCGGCCGTGGGGGCAGGTCACCGGCGGGGGCAGGGCTGCGGCCCGGGCCACCAGGTGGCTGAGTTCCTGGGGACCCAGGCGCTGGCCGCTCTTGATGGAGGCGCGGCAGGCCAGGGAGCGGAGCGCCACCTCCAGGAACTCGGGCGTGCCCGGCGGCACCCCGGCCCGGCTCAGCTCAGAGATGAGGTCGCGCACCACGGGCACCGGGTCCTGGCCGGTGAGCACCGGCGGCACGCTGGTCACCACCCAGGTGTTGCCGCCAAAGGGGCCCATCTCCAGGCCCAGCCGGGCCCAGTCCGCGCTCTGGCCCTGGGCCAGGGCCGATTCCCGGGGGGTGAGTTCCAG
This sequence comes from uncultured Desulfarculaceae bacterium, assembly GCA_964620595.1. GTDB lineage: Bacteria > Desulfobacterota > Desulfarculia > Desulfarculales > Desulfarculaceae > Desulfocarbo. The sequence goes on from CAZUHP010000006.1 coordinate 99,754, forward strand.
GGTGGCCGGGTTCAGCAGGCCCTGGCGGGGCAATGGGCCCCGGGCCAGGCCGCGCTTCAGCTCCTCGTAGGTGAGCCGTTCGTGGGCGGCGTGCTGGTCCACGATGACCAGTCCCTGGCTGGAGGCGCAGATGATGTACAGGCCGTGGAGCTGGCCCAGCACCGTCAGGTCCGCGGCCGGCCCGAAAAGGGGCTGCGCCTGGGGCAGGGAAGGCGCGGCCGCCTCGGGCTGGGACGCGGTCGTCTCGGCCGCCGGCTCCTGGAGCCTGGCCCCGGCCGCCGGGTTCGCCTCGCCTCCCGTGGGAAGCGCCGCCAGGGGGGCGTGGGGGGCGGGGGGAGCGCCGGCCGGGGCCTGGTTGGCCGGGGCTGGCGAGGGTGCCGGCCGGTAGGAGGGCCGCACCCGCAGGGACGCGGCCTGGCTCCGCCCGGCCAGGCCGGGGCGGGCCTTGGCCAGGGCCTGCCTCAGGGCCTTGGCCAGGCCGTCGTGAACCTCTTTTTGGCGGCGGAAGCGGACCTCTGTCTTGGCCGGGTGCACGTTCACGTCCACCTCGGCCGGGTCCAGGTCTATGCGCAGCACCACCACCGGCCGCCGGCCATCGGGCATGAGCCCCCGGTAGGCCTCGCCAATGGCGTGGAGCAGCACCTTGTCGCGCACGAAGCGGCCGTTGACAAAGGTGTAGACCTGGTCCAGGGCGGCGCGGTTCAGGTCGGGCAGGCCGGCCAGGCCGCTGAGGGCCAGGCCCTGGGCCTCCTCCTCCACCCGCACCATGCGGCTGGCCGCCTCCCGGCCCAGGAGGGTGGCCACCCGCACCGCCAACTCGGCCGAGGCGGGAAGGTCGTAGGTGATGCGGCCGTTGACCGTATAGCGGAAGGCCACCCCGGGCCGGGCCAGGGCCAGGCGCAGGAAGGCCTCGCCCAGGTGCCCGGCCTCGGTGGAGGCGCTTTTCAGGAACTTGCGGCGGGCCGGGGTGTTGAAGAACAGGTCGCGCACCTCCACCACGGTGCCGATGGGGCAGCCCACCTCCTTGACCTGGCGCACCGAGCCGCCCTGGACCACCACCTCGGCGCCGATTTCGTCCTGGGCCCGGCGGGAGCGGATGGTGAAGCGGCTCACCGCCGCGATGCTGGGAATGGCC
>CAZUHP010000007.1:0-13344 GCA_964620595.1 uncultured Desulfarculaceae bacterium
CCCCCGCCCCCCTTGACATTTGCCCGGCCGAGGGGTGAACTTCTGGTAAGCTCGTCATATCCTCAAAGCCCAGACTAGGAGCCAGTCTATGGAGAAGTTCGAATCTGCGGAGGCCATCTTGGATTTCGCCATCGAGAAGGAAGAGGAGGCCCGGGCCTTTTACCAGGACCTGGCCGGCAAGGTGGAGGGCCGGGCCATGCAGAAGCTGCTCAAGGAGTTCGCAGCCCAGGAGGCTGGCCACGCGGCCCGGCTCAAGGGGGTCAAGCAGGGGCGCAAGACCCTGGCCGCCGGCGGCAAGGTGGTCGACCTGAAGGTGTCCGACTACCTGGCCGCGGTGGAGCCCAAGCCGGACATGGACTACCAGGAGGCGCTGCAGGTGGCCATGCAGCGCGAGCGCGCCGCCTTTGCCCTGTACAGCGATTTGGCCGCGGCCACTGACGACGCCGAGTTGCAGGAGCTGTTCACCGCCCTGGCCCAGGAGGAGGCCCGGCACAAGCTTTTCCTGGAGCGGGAGTACGACGAGCAGGTGTACTCCGAGAACTAAGGCCTTGCTGCCCGCGGCCGTGTCCCACAGGCCCGTCCCTTGACCGGGGCGGGCCTGCCTCGACCTACCATTCCAAAACGTAAACCACTATTCCATAATGGAATACAATTTCCCCGCCCGTTTGCCGTCCTTTCTTATAAGTATTTGAAAATAGAAGAATAGCAAGATTGGCACGCCTGATGCTACTAGTCAGGGCAACCATGGCGATGAGCCAAGGCTTGATTCGAGAAACACGAAACCAACCCTTTGATAGATGGAGAAAGGAGGCTGAACATGAAGCGTGTCAGCACTATCTTGGCCCTGACCCTCAGCCTGGCCCTGGTGGCGGCCCCGGCCTTTGCCGCGGTGGACGAGTGGGCCATCAACCCGGATGCCCAGGTGCAGGCCCAGCAGTACTACCCCGTGCAGACCCGGGACGAGTGGAACATCAACAAGATGGGGCCTGACTTCTCCGGCGCCAAGGGCATGGTGCCCGCCGAGGAGCTGCAGGCTTCCCAGACCGACGAGTGGCTGCCCGAGGCTGATTTCTAAGCCATTAGCGGTCCTCCCTTGAAATCCGCAGGGCCGGGCCAAGCGCCCGGTCCTGCGGATTTTTTTGGTTATTACGGCCAATGACGGGGCGTTTTCAGAAATCACCCCCGGCCGGTCCTGTCAAGGCTGTCGCCTAGGCATTCTTGTCTGGTCAGGCGGCCAGGTGCGGCCAGAGGCGGTCCAGCCCGCGCAGCGAGGCCCACAAGTGGGGCTCCCGGTGGGGCTCCAGGGTGAGCACCGGCCGTTGCTCCAGCCCGGCCAGGCCCCGGCCCAGGCGCGCCCAGTCCACCGCGCCCCAGCCCACGGGCAGGTGCTGGTCTGCCTGGCCCTGGTTGTCGTGCAGGTGCATCTCCCCCAGGTGGGGGGCAAAGGCCCGCCACCAGCCCTCCAGGTCCGTGGCCGAAAAGGCCAGGGCGTGGCCCGTGTCCAGGCAGAGGCCCACTGCCGCGGGGGTGAGCCGGGCCAGGCGCTCCAGGAGCCCGAGGTGCAGGCCGGGGTCCGGCTCGAACACGTTCTCCAGCACCAGGCGGCAGCCCGCCCCGGCCAGCCTTTCGGCAAGCTCGGCGAACACCGGGGCAGCCCGCTCCAGCCAGGGGGTTGGCTCGGGGTTGGTGCGGTGGTCGAAGCCCAGGTGGGCCACGGCCTGCTCCGCGCCCAGCTCGCCGGCCAGCCCGGCCGCGGCCAGGAGCCGCTGCCGGCTGAGTTCCCGCAGCTTGGGGTCCCGGCTGCCCGGGGCCAGGTCCATGAAGACCAGGTGGGCGGTCACCCGCCGGCCCTGGAGGAGCCGCCGGGCGTCTGCCAGGTCCCCTGGGCCCAGTTGGTCCAGGGCATGGGCGTCCAGGCCCACCTCCAGGTTCAGGGGCAGGGCCTGGACCAGGGGCCGGTAGCGCCCCAGCATGTCGCCCAGGGGCAGGTTCACCTGCACCCGGGGCAGCCAAGGCGGCGCAAACGCCTCCCCGGCCGCGGCCAGCAGGGCCTCTGCCGCGGCCGCGGTTTGCTCCGGCAGGTCGCCTTCCAGACCGGCCCCGCCCCGCCAGCCCAGCACCGGGCAGGGCAGGCAGTCCAGCCCGGCCGGGGCCCGGGTGGCCAGGCAGGCGCAGGCCCGGGGCTTCAGCTCGGCCGGGCAGGTCTCCAGGGCCAGGGCCAGGTCCGGCGCCGGGCCCAGGCTCAGTTCCGGCGCGGGCTCGCCGCCGGGGCCCAGCACCAGCGGCGCGGCCCGCCCGGCCAGGGCGGCGCGCAGCTTTTCGGCCTGGCCCCGCCGCCTTGGCGGCGCGTAGAGCCATATGACCGGCCTTGACATGCACTCATCCTCCGGTGGGGTCTTGGGGCAAAGAGCCGCGCCCATTATGGGGTAAGGGCCCCGGGAACACAAGGCGCGGGCCCGTGGACACCGGGGCCCGGCAATGGTAATAGTTTGCCAGTCAAGGAGGAGGGAGACATGCCGCGCATAGAGCTGGAGCTGAGCGAGGAGGTGTTCGCCCAGTGGCGGGCCTTCATGCGGACCCAGCCCGCCGGCCGGCTGGTGGAGGCCGGGCTCCTGGGCGACTGGGTGTGCCTGGGCTTCATGGCCGAGGCGCCGCGCTACATAAAAGAGGGCATCCCCCGGCCCAAGGCGGCGTCCGCAAAGGAGGAGCGCGAGATGGCCGCGGCCATGGCCCGCCGCCGTCTCAGCAAGCCCCAGAAGCGGGTGCTGCCCATGTTCAACGAGAACGACCAGATCACCGTGGCCGAGATCGCCCGCATGCTGGGCCAGCCCCAGGAGGAGACCGCCCGCATGGTGCAGGGCTGGCAGGCCGAGGGTTTCCTGGCCGCCGGTCCCATGCGGGGGGATGAGCAGACCTACGTGCTGGGCCAATCCTGGCGCGAGTACAACCTCACCGCCAACCGCCCTTCCCTGAACGCCCCGCGCCAGCCCATGCTGCTGGGCAAGCTGCCGGTGACGAGCAAGGAGCTGAAGTAGGGCGCTTTCGTCCGCCCCCTGGTTCGTTGCTGGTTCGTCCCCGCCGACCGCACCCCGTTGCCCGCCGTGGTCGCTCGTGGTCGCCCGTCGTCGCCCGGCCCCCCCGTCGCCCCCCCGTGGGGGGCTTCCCTACATGTTGGACTGGTTCTGCTCCGCCGCGGCGGTGGTGGCCCGGGCGCGGGAGATGCGGAAGGCCTCCTTGAGCATCTGGCGGGCCATGCGTTTGGGGTTGGAGTAGCGCACCTTGCCATGCACCACCAGGGCGCACACCGCCAGGGCCTTTTGGGTGCGGGGGTCGCGGCCGTAGCCGGCGAACCACTCGAACAGCTCGCGGCGGTCGGGCCCGCGCAGGGTGCCGGTCTTGCCGCCCAGTTGCAGGCCGCCCAGGATGCGGTCGCGCCGGGCGCGGCGGAAGGCGCGGCGGGCAGTGCCCTCGGTGACGGTGGCCTCGAAGAGCTGGCGCATGGACCGGCAGGTTTCTTCGCTCACCAGCCTTCCCTGGGTGCGGGTGCGGCCCAGGTAGAGCACCTCGCCGGCGGCGCCGGTCGCCCTCTGTACCACGTAGGGCTCCAGGAAGCGGCCGCCGTTGATGAAGACCGAGACCATCAGGGCGGCGTGCAGGGGGCTCATGGTGGTGCGGCGGTTGTAGCCGCAGGCCAGCTCGCCCAGTTGGAAGTCGTTTGCCGGCTCGGGCACCCGGCTGACCGCCAGGGGCAGCTCAAAGGGCAGGCGGCGGTCGAAGCCCAGGGCGCGGGCGTACCACAAGAGCAGGTCGCCGCCGATCTGGTGGATTCCCAGGCGGGCGAAGATGGGGTTGTTGGATTCGGCGAAGCTCTTGCTCAGGGTGATGGCGCGGCCCCGGCGGCGGGTGCGCTGCTTGAGCTGGTAGCGGAACAGGGTGTGGGGCCGGCCCACGAAGGTGAGCCGGGTGGAGGGGTCCAGGCTGACCTCCTCCAGGGCGGCGGCGGCGGTGACCACCTTGAACAGGGAGGCCGCGGGCGCGTCGGCGCGCAGGCCCACCCCGGGGTCGTGGCGGCGGCGGTTGATGCCGGCCAGGGCCAGCACCCGGCCGGTGTTGGCCTCCACCACCACCAGGGCGGCCCGGTGGTCGCGGTTGCGGGCCAACAGCTGCCTGGCCCGGCGCTGCATCTGGAGGTCGATGGTGGGGCTGATGAAGATCGGCCCCAGCCGGCGGCTCTGGATGGCAAAGGGCCGGCCCCGGGCCACGTCCTTGAGGTGCCCGGCCAAGAGCTCGGCCAGGGCGGCCTTGTCCAGGGTGGTCTGGCGGGTTGCTTCCGGCGGCGGGGGATGAAGGGGAGGGGAGCAGAGGGCGGCGGTGGCCAGGCCCCAGCCGAGCAGGGCCGCCAGGACCAGGGATATGAGTAGACCGCGCTTGCCGCCCATGGCCGTTCCCTCGTGCCCTCCTTTCAAGCGCCCGGCGCCTTGATCTCGCTTATGCCGCCCATGAAGGGGACCAGGGCCTCGGGCAGGCGCACCGACCCGTCCGCCTGCTGGCCGTTCTCCAGGATCGCCACCAGGGTGCGGCCCACGGCCAGGCCGGAGCCGTTGAGGGTGTGCACCAGGGTGGTGCCCTTTTGCCCCTTGTCCTTGAAGCGGATGCCCGCCCGCCGGGCCTGGAAGTCCTCGAAGTTGGAGCAGGAGCTTATCTCCCGGTAGCGCCCCTGGCCGGGCAGCCACACCTCCAGGTCATAGGTCTTGGCCGCCGAGAAACCCATGTCGCCGGTGCAGAGCACCACCTTGCGGTAGGGCAGCTCCAGGCGCCTGAGCACCTCCTCGGCGTTGGCGGTGAGCGCCTCCAGGTGCTCGTAGCTGTCCTCCGGGCGGGTGAAGCGCACCAGCTCCACCTTGTCGAACTGGTGCTGGCGGATGAGGCCCCGCACGTCCTTGCCGTGGCTGCCGGCCTCGGCCCGGAAACAGGGGGTGTAGGCGGTGTAGAACAGCGGCAGCTTGGCGCCGTCCAGCACCTCCTGCATGTGCAGGTTGGTCACCGGCACCTCGGCGGTGGGGATCAGCCAGTAGTCGGTGCGCTCCAGCTTGAACAGGTCCTCGGCGAACTTGGGGAGCTGGCCGGTGCCGGTCATGGCCCGGGAGTTGACCATGAAGGGGGGCAGCACCTCCAGATAGCCGTGCTCGCTGGTGTGCAGCTCCAGCATGAAGTTGATCAGCGCCCGCTCCAGGCGGGCCCCCAGCCCCTTGAGCACCGCGAAGCGGGAGCCGGTCATGCGGGCGGCGCGCTCGAAGTCGATGATGTCCAGGGCCTCGCCGATGTCCCAGTGGTTCAGGGGCTCGAAGTCGAACTGGGGCGGCTCGCCCCAGGTGGCGACCACCGGGTTGTCCTCCTCGCCCTCGCCCACGGGCACCGACTCGTGGGGCAGGTTGGGGATGGTGATGAGAAGCGCCTTGAGCTGTTCCTCCACCTTGCCGAGCTTCTGCTCCAGCTCCTTGATGCGCTGGCCCACCTCTTTCATCTCGGCGAACACGGCCGAGGGATCGCCGCCGGCCTTCTTGACCCGGCCCACCTCGGCGCTCACCTCGTTGCGCCGGGCCCGCAGGCCCTCCAGCTCGGGCAGGATGGCGCGCCGCTCCTGGTCCAGGCGGCGGAAGGCGTCCAGGTCCACCTCGGAGCGCCGGGCCTCCAGGGCCCTTTGCACGAGATCCAGGTTTTCACGAACGAACTTGAGGTCCAGCAAGGTGGCGCCTCCCTGCGGCTGCCGGCCCCGGCCGCTGGGCCGGAAATCCTGATTTGTACCCAACATAGTGGGCTTACGCAATCTAACACACAATATGAAGGGTGTCAAACCCCCTGCCCAGGGGGGCCAGACCGGGCAGACACCCCTTTTGGGTCAATAAACCTACCGGCTTGGCGCGGTTCCGCCAGCCTTTTGGACTCTTCCGGCAAGTGAGGGGGCGTTTTCAGAACTCGTCCCGGGCCGGCCCCTGTCAAGGCTGGCCCCCGGCGCCGCGCTTGGGCGGTTTTTAGGGGGCGCTCCGTTGGGGGAGGGCCGCCTTGGGGGCAACGGTGTTTCCCCCCTCTGGCAGCGGGTTTTACTTGTAACCGGCTGGGAATTATTTTATGCTCACCGCTACAATACAGCTACCGTACAGCGGTGTTCGCCCGCTAGTTCGGCTGCCAGGAAAAAAGGAGTGAATCATGTCCAAAGTTGGCATCATCGGAGTAGGCCAGTCCGCCTTCAGCCGGGGCTACCCGGGATCCATCCGCGAGCTGGCCTTCGAGGCATTCAGCGAGGCCATGAGCGACGCCGGCATCCAGACCAGCGACGTTGACGCCACGGTCATCTGTTCGGCGCCGGAGTACGACAAGCAGCGTTCGCCGGCGGGCGTCATCGCCGAGTATTGCGGCCTGACCCCCCAGCCCACCTTCTACGCCGAGACCTTGTGCTCCTCTTCCAGCACCGGCCTCAAGCTGGCCTACAGCCTGGTGGCCAGCGGCCTGCACGATTGCGTGATGGTGCTGGGCTTCCAAAAGATGAGCGAGATATCCTCGGCCGAGAGCCAGGAGCGCATGGGCCGGGGGGCGGACATCCAGTGGGAGAGCCCCTTTGGCACCATGATGCCCGCCTACTACGCCATGCACGCCCGGGCCTACCTGGACAAGTACGGGGTCACCGAGGAGGACCTGGCCCTGATCCGGGTCAAGGCCGCCCACTACGGCCACAAGAACCCCAAGGCCGGGTTCAAGAAGGTGGTGGACCTGGAGACCTGCCTGTCCGCCGACCCGGTGTCCCGGCCGCTCAAGGTCTTTGACTGCTGCGCCAATGCGGACGGCTCCAGCGCGGTGATCGTGGCCTCGGAAAAGCGGGCCAAGGATCTGAAGGTCGAAAAGCCGGTGTGGATCCTGGGCATAGGCGCGGCCAGCGCGCCGGTGAACATGGCCGGCCGCGACCAGTTCCACGGCCTCAAGGTGGCCCAGTTGGCCGGGGAGCAGGCCTATGCCATGGCCGGGCTCAAGCCCAAGGACATCGACGTGGCCGAGGTGCACGATTGCTTCACCATCGCCGAGATGATGGCCTACGAGAACCTGGGCTTTGCCCAGCCGGGCCAGGGCAAGGAACTCATCCGCAACAAGGAGACCTACGCCGAGGGCTCCATCCCGGTCAACGTGGACGGCGGCCTGTTGTCCAAGGGCCACCCCATCGGCGCCACCGGCGGCTCCCAGATACGCACCATCGTGCTGCAACTGCGCGGCGAGGCCGGCGAGATGCAGGTCAAGAACCCCAAGTACGGCCTGGTGCACAACATCGGCGGCGTGGGCCTCTACGGCAACGTCACCATAATGGGAGTGTAGGGGGACGATGCTCCCCCGGCCAGACCCCGAGGCCGGGGTGTTTTGAGAGAGCAGCCCGGGGCGGGCCCCCTTCGGCGGCCCTGCCCGGCCAAATCCGCTTCAAGGAGCCAGCCATGGCAGACAAGAAGAAAAAACGCGAGATAGACGATCGTTTCAAGAAGTTCGGCACGGTGAGCTTCACCGCCACCACCAAGGTGAACGACTTCATCAACTACCTGGAAGAGGGCAAGGTGGCGGGCACGGTGTGCAAGACCTGCGGGGCCAAGTACTTCCCGCCCCGGGCCCAGTGCTACCAGTGCCTGGACAAGGCCGAGATCGAGTGGTTCGTGGTGGAGGGCACCGGCAAGCTGGCCACCTTCAGCGAGCTGATGTACGCGCCGGTGGGCTTCACCGAGGATCTGCCCTATGCCATCGCGGTGCTGGACTACGGGGACTACAAGGTCTTCGGCCGCATCGCGCCCAAGGTGCCCCTGGACCAGGTCAGCATCGGCATGGAGATGCGCACCAAGGTGAACCGGCTGCCCAACGGCCAGCTCAACTACGTGTTCGAGCCTGCCTAGCCGGCCGCGGGAAAAGACGCGGCTCCCCTGGCGGCTACCGCCGGGGGCCGGGAACCTGAAACCGATTATCAGGGCTGGGAGCCCCGGCGGCTCCCGGCCCTGCCTGTGAAGGGTCCTGCTGGGCCCCGTGACCTTGTTGCCCTTGCGGTGCCGGGCCGTGCCGCGGCCCGCCCGCTCTTGTCCGGTTCCGCCCGCCTCGGCGCCCGGCTTCATCCCGGCCCCTTGCCACCCGCTTCGGGCCTTGTTAAGATCAACTTTTCAATGCAGCCAGCCACATAACTCGAACGGCGGAGAAACATGGCCCAGCGCCTGGAGATAGGGCTCAAGCCACACCTGCCCGACCCGGGGGGACGGGGACTCGTTGCCAAGGCCCGCGCCTACTTGGGCATATCCCTGGAGAGCGCCCGGGTGCTCAGGGTGCTCACCTTTGACACCTCCCTCGGCCCGGAGGAGCTGGAGCGGGTGCGGCAGGACATCTTCACCAACCCGGTGACCGAGCTGAGTTCCTTCGAGCCCCTGGCGCCGCTGGTGCTGCCGGAGTTCGACTGGGCCCTGTGGGTGGGCCTCAAGCCCGGGGTGCGCGACAACGAGGGCGCCACCGCGGTGGAGGCCATGGCCGACGTATTGGGCCGGCGCTTCGGCGGCGGGGAGGCGGTGTACTCCTCGCGGCTGTACCTGGTCAGGGCGCCGCGCCTGGGCCTGGAGGGCGCCCAGGCGCTCTGCCGCGAATTGTTGGCCAACGACATCATCCAGCAGTGGCGGGTGATCCCCCGCTCCGAGTGGGACCGGGAGCAGGGGGTGGGCATCGTGATACCCAAGGTGCGCCTGGCCCACACCCCCACCGTGGCCACCCTGCCCATCCCCTCGGACCTGGACCTGCTCAAGCTCTCCGACCAGCGGGGCCTGTTCCTGAACCCGGCCGACGTGCCGGTGATCCGGGCCTATTTCAACGACCCCCGGGTGCGGGCCCAGCGGGAGCGGGTGGGGCTGGACGACCCCACCGACGTGGAGCTGGAGTACGTGAGCCAGGCCCGCTCGGACCACTGCAACCACAACACCTTTGGCGGCCGCTACCACTACCTGGACCTCATGAGCGGCGAGCGGGTGGAGGTGGACAACCTCTTCAAGCGCTGCATAAAGGAGCCCACCGAGCGCCTGGCCGCGGAGCGCGACTGGGTGGTGAGCGTGCTGTGGGACAACGCCGGGGTGGCCGCCCTGGACGGCGAGCACCACTACGTGATAACCGGCGAGACCCACAACAGCCCCTCCAACATGGAGGCCTACGGCGGGGCCATCACCGGCATCGTGGGGGTGTACCGCGACCCCATGGGCACCGGCCTGGGCTCCAAGCTGGTGGCCGGCATGTGGGGCTTCTGCGTGGGCCCCCGCGACTATGCGGGCGAGCTGCGCCCGGCCCTGCATCCCCGCCGCCTCCTGGACGGCATCATCGAGGGGGTGCGCGACGGGGGCAACAAGAGCGGCATCCCCACCGCCCTGGGCACCCTGGCCTTTGACCCGCGCTACCTGGGCAAGTGCCTGGTCTTCGTCAGTGCGGTGGGCGTCATGACTGCCCAGGTGGCCGGCCAGCCCAGCCACCTCAAGAAGACCAGCCCCGGCGAGCTGGTCATCATGTGCGGCGGCCGGGTGGGGGCGGACGGCATCCACGGGGTCACCGCCTCCAGCGCGGGCTACTCCGAGTCCACCCCGGCCGGCCACGTGCAGATCGGCGACCCCTACACCCAGAAGAAGATGCACGACTTTCTGCTGGAGGCCCGCGACGCCGGCCTGATCCGCTTCATCACCGACAACGGCGGCGGCGGGCTGTCCTCCAGCGTGGGCGAGAGCGCCCGCCTCAGCCCCGGGGCCGAGGTGGACCTCAAGAAGGTGCCCCTCAAGTACCAGGGCCTGGACCCCTGGCAGATATGGGTGAGCGAGAGCCAGGAGCGCATGACCGTGGCGGTGGCGCCCGAGGACGAGGCCGCCTTCATGGCCCTGGCCGAGAAGCACGAGGTGGAGGCCACGGTGATCGGCCGCTACACCGGCGACGGCAAGCTCAAGCTCACCTACGGCGACGAGGTCTGCTGCTACGTGGACGTGGAGTTCCTGGAAAAGGGCTTCCCCCAGTGGGAGTTCGAGGCCCACTGGCTGCCGCCCGAGGCCCGGGGCCTGGCCGAGCCGGTGCTGAGCCCGCCGGAGGACCTGGGCGGTTTGCTCCTGGACCTCCTGGACTCGCCCAACCTGTGCTCCCGGGCCTGGATCAACCGCCAGTACGACCACGAGGTGCAGGGCACCAGCGTGGTGAAGCCCTTTGTGGGCCGGCGCCAGGAGGTGCCCAGCGAGGCGGCGGTGCTCCTGCCGGTGCTCGGCGGTCGGGCCGGCTTGGCCATGGCCCAGGTGCTCTTGTTCCAGTACGGCGACATCGACACCTACCACATGGTCACCGCCAGCGTGGAGGAGGGCCTCCGGCGGGTGGTGGCCGTGGGCGGGGACCCCTTGCAGGTGGGCGGGGTGGACAACTTCTGCTGGCCCAGCATCCAGTACGACCCCCGCGACAACCCCGACGGCCGCTACAAGGCCGCCCAGTTGGTGCGCGCCTGCTGGGGCCTCAAGGCCGCCTGCGAGGAGCTGGGCATACCCCTTTTGTCGGGCAAGGACTCCATGTACGTGGACGGCCGGCTCAGGGGCCGCCACGGCCTGGTGCGGCGGGTCTCCGGCCCGCCCACCATGATGTTCACCGCCACCGCGCCGGTGCACGAGCTGAAGCGGGTGCAGACCCTGGAGCCCAAGGCGGCCGGCGACGTGGTGTACGTGCTGGGCCGCACCAGGGACGAGCTGGGCGCGGGCGCCTTGTACAACCTGCTGGGCCAGGTGGGCCGCAACGTGCCCGAGACCGACCTGGGCGCCTCCCTGGCCCTGTGCACCGCGGTGGCCCGGGCCCTGGAGCGGGGGCTGTTGGCCTCCACCTGCGTGGTCAGCCGCGGCGGCCTGGCCTATGCCCTGGCCCGCATGGTCATGGCCGCGGAGATGGGCCTGGAGGTGGATTTGGACCTGATCCCCACCGCCGACGGCCTGGGGGCCCTGGCCCGGCTCTTCTCGGAGAGCACCGGCCGCCTGGTGGTCACCCTGGACCCGGCCCGGACCCGGGAGTTCGAGGCGCTGCTGGAGGGGGTGGCCTTTGCCCCGGTGGGCCGGGTGGCCCGGCACAAGAAGCTGGTGATGGCGGCGGAGGGCCGCACGGTGGTGGAGCTGGGCCTGGCCCAACTCCGCAGGGCCTTTACCAAACGCTTCGGAGGGTTGGTATGAGCGCCCGGGCACTGGTGCTGGCCGGCTATGGCATCAACTGCGACGTGGAGACCACCCATGCCCTCCGCCTGGCCGGGGCCGAGGCCAAGCGGGTGCACATATCCCAGCTCACCGGCACCAGGAACCAGCCGCCCAGCGAAACCCTGGCCGACTACAACATCCTGGTGTTCGACGGGGGCTTCAGTTGGGGCGACGACCACGGGGCCGGGGTGCTCCTGGCCACCCGCCTGGGCCGCCACCTGCGCGGCCAGTTGGAGGACTTCCTGGCCCGGGGCGGGTTGGTGCTGGGCATCTGCAACGGGTTCCAGGCCCTGGTCAACCTGGGGCTCCTGCCCCTTTTGGACGGCCGCTGGGAGCGGTCGGTGGCCCTGGCCGCCAATGACTGCGGCAACTTCCAGGACCGCTGGGTGGAGTTGGCGGTGGAGCCGGACTCGCCCTGCCTGTTCACCAAGGGCCTGAAGCGCCTGCCGCTTCCCATCCGCCACGGCGAGGGCAAGTTCGTGGCCGAGCCGGAGACCCTGGAGCGCATCGAGCAGCAGGGCCTGGTGGCCCTGCGCTATGCCACTGCCGGCGGCAAGCCGGCCCGGGGACGCTGGCCGGCCAACCCCAACGGCTCCTTGCACGACATCGCCGGCATCTGCGACCCCAGCGGCCGGGTGTTCGGGCTCATGCCCCACCCGGAGGGCTATTACCGCCTGAGCCAGCACCCCACCTGGACCCGCAGCCGGGAGAAGGCGCGGCGCCGGGGCAAGGAGCTGGACCCCCTGGCCCCGGGCCTGGGCCTGGCCGTGTTCAGCAACGCCGTGGCGGCGGCGGGCGGGGCGTGAAGACATGGGCAAGCCGGGACTGAACGAGCTGAGCCAGGGAGAGCAGGCCGAGCTGGTCTGCCTGCTGGCGCGTAAGCAGATAGCCCGCACCAAGGCGGGCAAGCCCTACGGCGCCTTGAAGCTGGCCGACGCCTCCGGCGAGGTGGAGGCCAAGCTCTGGGACCGGGCCGAGGAACTCCTGGAGGGCCTGGAGCCCGGGGCGGTGGTGCGGGTGAGCGGCCGGGTGGACTCCTTCAACGGCCGGCGGCAGTTGGTGCTGAACACCATCGCGCCGGAGCCGGAGACCGACCCGGCCCAGTTCCTGCCCCAGAGCCCCTTGAGCGCCTCCGAGCTGTGGGGCCGGCTCACCGAGCTTACCCTGGCCGTGAAGCACCGCCGCCTGCGCCGGCTCTTGCGGGCCTTTTTCGAGGACCAGGATTTCCACCGCGATTTCGGCCGGGCCCCGGCGGCCAAGGGCGCCCACCATGCCTATGTGCGCGGCCTGCTGGAGCACACGGTCAGCGTGGGCGAGCTGGCCCTTTTGGTGGCCTCCCACTACAGCCACCTGGACCGCGACCTGCTGGTGACCGGCGCCCTGCTGCACGACATCGGCAAGACCCAGGAGTTCAGCCTGGGCCCGCCCATCGACTACACCGACGCCGGCCGTCTGGAGGGCCACCTGGTGCTGGGCGTGCGCCTGCTGGACCAGCGCCTGGCCGGGATGCGCGGTTTTCCCGAGGCCCTGGCCTCCCACCTCCGCCACCTCATCGTCAGCCACCACGGCTCCCAGGAGTTCGGCAGCCCCAAGAAACCCAAGACCCCCGAGGCGGTGGTGCTGCACATGCTGGACGACCTGGACGCCAAGACCGCCATGATCCAGGCGGTGCTGGCCGCCGAGGGCGGCGGCGAATCCCACTGGTCGTCCTTCAACCGCCTGCTGGAGCGCTTCCTCTACACCGGGCCCTCGCCCCTGGAGTCTCCGCCGGACAACGGCCCCGAGGACCAGCAGGCGCCTGCGCCCCAAACCCTGGACCTGTTCGTCAAATGAGCCAAGAGCGCCTTGGACACAGCCCCGCTTCCGCCAGGGCCGGCCAGCAGGGCCGGGTCCACCCCTCGGGCGCCCCGGGCCTGTTCATCACCCTGGAAGGCGGCGAGGGAGTGGGCAAGTCCACCCAGCTCCGCATGCTGGCGCGCCGCCTGGAGGGTCAGGGCTGGAAGGTGGTCGCCACCCGCGAGCCCGGGGCCACCAGCCTGGGCAAGCGCCTGGGCGACCTGGTGCGCTCGGCGGGGGGGGCGACGGGGGGGGCGACGGG
>CAZUHP010000007.1:13444-80580 GCA_964620595.1 uncultured Desulfarculaceae bacterium
AGCGCCTGGGCGACCTGGTGCGCTCGGCGGGGGGGGCGACGGGGGGGGCGACGGGGGGGGCGACGGGCGCGACGGGCGCGGGGGGCGTGGGGGGCGTGCCGGTGGACAAGGCCGAGCTGATGCTCTACCTGGCCGACCGGGCCCAGCACGTGGAGCAGGTGATCGCCCCGGCGCTCCAAAAGGGCATGGCCGTGGTCTGCGACCGGTTCATAGACTCTTCCGAGGTGTACCAGGGCCGGGCCCGCGGCCTGGGGGTGGAGACGGTGCGGCAGCTCAACCGCTGGGTGTGCGGTCCGGTGTGGCCGGATCTGACCGTGGTCCTGGACCTGGACCCCGAGATAGGATTGAAGCGAGCACTCGAACGCCAGCAGGAGCTGGGGCTTGGCCTGGATCGCTTGGAATCAGAGACACTTGACTTCCATCGCCAGGTGCGGGAGGGTTTCTTGGCCCAGGCCCGGGCCGAGCCGGAGCGCATAAGGATAGTGGATGCAAGCCTGCCCCCGGACCAGGTGGCCGAGGAGGTCTGGACTGAGGTGGAGCGTTTGCTCAAAGGCGGATAAAGGTGAGGATCAGCGGGGTGTTGGGACAACAGCGGGCGGTTTCCCAGCTCCAGGGCGAGCTGGAGGCCGGGCGCCTGGCCCACGCCTATCTGTTCGTGGGGCCCAGGGGCTGCGGCCGGGGCACCACCGCCCTGGCCCTGTTCCGGGCCTTGAACTGCGAGCAGTCCGGCGCGGACGAGCCCTGCGGGGTTTGCGGCTCCTGCCGCCGGGCCCTGGCCGGGCAGCACGAGGACCTTCTGGTGCTGGCCCCACCCGCGGGCCAGGCCTCGGCCCAGATAAAGGTGGAGGAGGTGCGCGAGGTGATCCGGGCGCTCTCCTTCGCCCCCCTGGGGGGAGGCACCCGCCTGGTGCTGATCCGCGAGGCCGAGCACCTGAACCCCACCAGCGCCAACGTGCTCCTCAAGACCCTGGAGGAGCCGCCGCCGGGCAACCTGCTCGTGCTCACCGTGCAGGACCCCCGCGGCATACTTCCCACCCTGGTGAGCCGCTGCCGGCGGGTGAACTTCGCGCCCCTGGAGTCGGGGCTCATCGCCCGGGAGCTGGAGCGCCGGGGGAGCGAGCCCCATGCCGCGGCCTTGAAGGCGGCCATGAGCGGCGGCTCCCTGGGCCGGGCCCTGGAGCTGGACCAGGACAAGCTGGCCGGCGAGCTGGAGCGGCTCCTGGAACGGCTGGCGGCCCGCGACGGCACGGTGGGGGACTGGCGCTTCGCCGAGGAGCTGGTCAGGGATTTCCGGGGGGCGGTCATCGACCGCCAGGGCTTGGCCCAGGCCCTGGAGCTTTTGGCTGTGTACTTCCGCGACCAGGCGGTGCGCGCGGCCGGCCGGCCCCAGGCGGTGCTCCTGCCCGCCTCCGGCGAGGGCCCTGGGTTGGGCCTGGCGGCCGCGGCCCGGGGGTTCGAGCTGGTGCGCCGGGCCCAGGCCCGGATCATGGCCAATGCCGCACCCGAGCTGGCGATTACTGTTCTCTTGCATGAGCTGCGCAGCGCGGCGTTACATTAAGGAGGCTTCTGCATGAGTATCAATCCTGGTTGGATAGCAGCCGGCGCCCTGGCCGCGCCGGTGGCGTTGGAGTTGTTGGCCCGCCTGTATCACCGGGCGCGTTACCTGGTTCCCTTCCATTCCAAGGCCTGCGGCGAGTATCCCTACCGCCAGTTCATCGAAAAGGCGGACCCGCCCCTGCACTTCCGTTTCAAGAACGGCTTCCGCTCGTCCATGGTGAACATCAACCGCTTCGGCTGCCGGGGGCCGGAGCCCGCCCCGGACGGGCAGAAGAAGCGACTGCTGGCGATCAACGAGTCCAGCCTGTTCGGGGTGCGCTTGAAAAAAGAGACCCAGAACTGGGACCACCTGCTGTCCCAGCGCCTGGAGCAGGCCTACCCGGGCCGCTGGGAGGTGATAAACGCCTGCAACCCGGGCTACACCAGCGGCCAGCACCTGACCTTCTGGCGCCAGGAGCTGCACCGGGTGAAACCGGACATCATCTTGATTTCCATGGGGGGCAATGATATGGCCCTCGCCACCGTGAGGGGCCAGGACTGGCGGCCGGATGACGTTTGGCCCCTGGACTTCGTCCTGGCCCTGGAGCGCCACAGCCCCTGGTACCGGCATTATCTGCTCAACCACCTCTGCCTGTACTTCCTCTGGCGGCGCTGGCGGTCCGGGCCGCCCCAGCCCCGCTTCAAGGAGGGCAGGGGCGGGGTTCCCGTTGATGCCTGCTGGCAGAACCTCAAGAGCAACATAACCGCCCTGGTGGAAGATGCCCGCGCCATGGGGGCCAAGGTGGCCATGCTCTGCTTTACCGTGGCCGCGGACCTTGAGATGAGCCCGGAGGACGAGCGCCGGGCCGCCTCTATTCAGGCCAACTGGCGCCAGCACATGGAGGTGCGGGGCAAGCAGGATCTCAAGATGATCGACTTCCTGAAGGAGGAGGTGGCCCCGTCCCTGGGTATCCCCTTCATCGACTTGCGCCCCGTCTTCCAGAACCACCCCCGCCGCTTCGAGATGTACTTCGACATGGTCCATTGGAACCACAGGGGCATGCCGGTGGTGGCCCAGACCTTTTTCGAGACCCTGGAATCCTGGGGCTGGTGGGATGCTTGACCGGGCGGGAGTGCAATAAGGCGCCGGAACCAGTATGATAGACGGCGACGGGGGGGCGACGGGGGGCGACGGGAGCGACGGGGGGCGACAGGGGGCGACGGGGGGTGGGGGGACGGAGTAATCTTTTGCCGGGCAAAGGAAAGCCATGGGCAAGATAGTCGGCATCAGCTTTCAGCGCGGGGCCAAGGTCTACGACTTTGACGCCGGGCATTTCGTGCTCAACCAGGGCGACATGGTCATCGTGGAGACCGAGCACGGCCTGGCCCTGGGCGAGGTCACCCGTCCCCCCCGGCCCGCCGAGGAGGCCCCCCCGGCCGACCAGGGGGAGGGGGACGGCCAGCCGCCCCGCCTGAAGAGCGTCTACCGCCTGGCCACCACCGAGGACCTGGAGCAGGCCGCCCAAAACGCCGAGCTGGAAAAAGAGGCCTACCACCACTGCCTGGAGCGTATCGCCGCCCGCAAGCTGCCCATGAACCTGGTAAAGGTGGAGTGCCTCTTCGACCGCTCCAAGATGATCTTCTACTTCACCGCCGAGGGCCGCCTGGACTTCCGCGAACTGGTGCGCGATCTGGTGGCCCGCTTCCGCACCCGGGTGGAGATGCGCCAGATCGGGGTGCGCCACGAGGCCAAGCTCCTGGGCGGGCTGGGCTCCTGCGGCCGCGAGCTTTGCTGCGCCTCCTTCCTGCGCGACTTCGAGCCGGTGAGCGTGAAGATGGCCAAGGAACAGAACCTCAGCCTGAACCCCACCAAGATCAGCGGCCTGTGCGGCCGGCTCATGTGTTGCCTCACCTACGAGTTCCCCATCTACCACGAACTCAAGCGCGGAATGCCCAAGCTGGGCAAGCGCATCACCTTGCAAAAGGGGCTGGAGGGCAAGGTCATCCGCCAGAACGTACTGGAGCGCAAGGTCACCGTGATCTTGAACGACGGCCGCGAGGTGACCTGCACCCCCGAGGAACTGGCCGAGCTGGAGCCCCTGCCCCAGGCCCAGGCCTCCCCCCCGCCCCGGCGGGGCAAGGGCAGGCGCGAGTCCGCCCCCCAAGCAGGGAACGGCCCCAAAGACAGAGGCACCAAGGGGGGCGACAGGGGGGGCGACAGGGGGGGCGACAAGGGGGGCGAAAAGAGCGCCAAGTCCGGCCGGTCCGGCAAGGGACGCCGCCGCAGGAAGAAGTAGCACCAAGCCGGGAGCCTGCCGCGCCGGCGGCGCGGGCGGGCGCCCGCCAAGGAACAGGCACGGATAATGAGCAGAACCTTCTACATCACCACTCCCATCTACTACGTGAACGCCGAGCCCCACCTGGGCCACGCCTACACCACCATCGTGGCCGACGTGGCCGCCCGCTTCCACCGCCTCCTGGGCGTGCCCACCCGCATGCAGACCGGCACCGACGAGCACGGCGACAAGATCGCCCAGGCCGCGGCCCAGCAGGGCGTGTCGCCCCAGGAATACGCCGACCGGGTGAGCGGCTTGTTCCGCGATACCTGGCCGCCCCTGGACATCGCCCATGACAACTTCATCCGCACCACCGACCCGGACCACAAGAAGGTGGTCCAGGCCATCCTGCAAAAGGTCTTTGACGCGGGCGACATCTACTTTGCCAAGTACGGCGGTCACTACTGCGTGGGCTGCGAGCGCTTCCTCACCGAGCACGAGATGGTTGACGGCAAGTGCCCGGACCACGGCACCGCCCCGGTGTACCAGGAAGAGGAGAACTACTTCTTCCGCATGACCGCCTACACCGAGGCCCTGCGGAAATACCTGGAGGACAACCCGGACTTCATCCGGCCCGAGCGCTACAAGAACGAGGTTCTGGCCATCCTGGAGCAGGGCCTGGAGGACCTGTGCATCAGCCGGCCCAAGAGCCGCCTGACCTGGGGCATCGAGCTGCCCTTTGACCAGAACTTCGTCACCTATGTCTGGTTCGACGCGCTCATCAACTACATCTCCGGCCTGGGCTGGCCCGAGGGCGAGCTGTTCCAGCGGTTCTGGGCCGACCCGGAAGCCGACCCCCAGCACCTCATAGCCAAGGACATACTAAAGCCCCACGGCATCTACTGGCCCACCATGCTCATGGCCTTGGCCAAGGCCGAGGGCCGCCCGCCCGACCACTACCTGTACAACCACCTCAACGTGCACGGCTACTGGAAGGTGGGCGAGGGCAAGATGTCCAAGAGCCGGGGCAACGTGGTGCGGCCCCTGGATCTGGCCGGCATATACGGGGCCGACGCCTTCCGCTACTTCCTCCTGCGCGAGATGACCTTCGGCCTGGACTCGGCCTTTTCCGAGGACCTCCTGGTGGAGCGCTACAACGCGGATTTGGCCAACAACCTGGGCAACCTGTTCTCCCGGGTGCTGAACATGCTGCACCGCTACCGCAGCGGGGTGGTGCCCGAGCCCTACCCGGAGATAGAAAACGACTGGCCCGCCCCCGAGGCCGGCGAGGAGGGCCAGGCCCACGGCGCCCTGTTCTACAGCCCCGCGGCCCATCAAGCCCTGCGCTCCTTTGAGACCGCCCAAGGCTATGCCAAGGAGATGGAGGGCTTTGCCTTCCAGCGGGCCCTGGCCGCGGTGTGGGACCTGATCGACGCGGCCAACAAGTTCGTGGTGCGCCACGAGCCCTGGAGCCTGGCCAAGGACCAGGGCAGGGCGCGGGAGCTGGACCAGGTGCTCTACCTGCTCTGCCAGCGCCTGGCCGACATCGCGGTGATGCTCTGGCCGGTGATGCCCCGGACCGCGGAGAAGATGGCCCGCCTGCTGGGCCTGGCCGAGTTGGCCTCGGAGGAGGGGCGCGGGGGGCTGCTGGCCCGTATCCAGGGCCAGGAGGACCTGCTCCCCCCCGGCACCCAGACCCAGAAACCCAAGGCCCTCTTCCCCCGGGTGGAGACCGAGAAGGTGCAGGCCAAGGCGGCCAAGAAGGAGGCCAAGGCCGGCAAGAAGCCGCAGGCCAAGAAGAAGCCTCCCGCCCCGGGGCCGGCCCCGCAGATTACCATCGACGAGTTCGCCCGGGTGGACCTGAAGCTGGGCAAGGTGGTGGAGGCCCATCCGATCGAGGGCGCGGACAAGCTCCTGCGCCTTCTGGTGGATTTGGGCGAGGCCGAACCCCGCCAGGTGGTGGCCGGCATCGCCCAGCACTACGCCCCGGCCGAGCTGGTGGGTCGCCAGGTGGTGGTGGTGGCCAACCTGAAGCCGGTGAAGCTGCGCGGGGTGGAGAGCCGGGGCATGGTGCTGGCCTGCGTGGCCGGGGACCAGGTGCGCCTGGTTTCGCCGGACCGGGAGCTGGGGCCCGGGGCCAAGGTGCGCTGACCCGGCCCCGGCGGCAGATTATGAAACCGCGAGCGGCGGGTCCTGGCTTCAGGACCCGCCGCCTGGTTTCGCCCGCCTGGGGGCTTTATTCGGAGACAAAGAATTCGTACTGCAAGGTTCCCGAACCGGCCGACACCGCCTGCTCCGCTCCGGCCGCGATGCCGCTGGTCAGGGTGACCGTGCCCGTACCGTTCCAGTCCGTGCCCGATGACTCGATCAGGTCCAGCCGCCAACACCCCGGATCCTCGCCGGCAGTGGTTACGCTGATTATCCCTCCCGCCCCCGGCGTGCAAGGATTGCAAGTGCCCCCCGGCGAATAGAGCTCGGCGTCGTTGTAACCAGGCGTGGGATTGACATCGACCTGGAGTTGGTCGATGGTGTTGGCCACGTAGATGGAATAGCTGCTTGTGGTTCCCCCGGGCACCGAGAAGTTCCAGGTGTCCGGCGGAAGCTCCACCGGGGTTCCGTTGGTGTTGCAGTAGTAGTCCACCCGGAGGTCTCCCACGCTGCCGTCGGCCCCGGACCAGGCCAGGATGTTGTGGATCCCGCTGGAGGGCCCGTCCGTGGTGGTGGAGTTCCAGCCGGTGGAGGCGGCCGTGAAATTGTAGTGGTTGTCCCCGTTGCAGTCCGGCAGGGTTTCCGACTTGCCGCACACCGTGAACGAGCCCGAGGTCAGGTTTAGCCCCACCCTTAGCTTGGACAGGCCCGAAGGCAGGTTCAGGGCGAAGTAGGTGCCGTCGCCGTTCACCAGGGTGCCGGTGCCGGCATCGGTGGCCTGGTAGGTGATTCGCCGGTTGTAGTAGCGGGTGTAGCTCCAACTGAACCGCACGAACTTGGGGGTGTAGTCCCCGAACATGCAGCAGAAGCAACCGGCGTGCAGGTCCCCGGGATCGGACCAGGCCGCGTCTGCGTGCCGCCCGGAAGCCCAGTCGCTGTCCGGGTGGGCGTACCAGGTGGGGTAGGCCGAGGTGGGGATGTTCTCGGTGTATACGGTATTGTCACTGCTGTCCACGAAGATCAGGCTGAAGCCGGTGTAGTGGATGTCCATGGGCTGGGCCACCCCGGCGCTGAACGAGTTGTTCTGCAGGCCCACCCCCGGCCCCCAGGAGGTCACGCCGCTCCCCCAGCAGTCGGTGGGCGTGTTGGCCGGGGTGCGGGGATGGGTGGACTTTATGGTCAGGTAGGGGGTGCTGGTGCCGGCGTTCCAGACATTGGTGAAGTTGGCGGGAAAGGTGCCGGCCATGCAATCGAAGCCGGCCGAGGCCGGCGCCGTGGGGCTGGCCAGCGCCAGCAGCGCCAGGGCTGCGGCGAGGCACAACGCCCGGACCAGGGGATGCGCTAGGCGAGGCATGGGTACTCCTTGCTCCTGGAGGCGACACCAAAGAAAGAGGTGGGCAGGCTCCAGCTAACTATATTAAGAGCACAGGAAGCAGGGCAAGCCAAAAAACATTACCGTCACCCCCGCCCCCCGTCGCCCGCCCCCCGTCGCGTCCCGTCGCCTCCGCCCCCCCGTCGCCCGCCCCCCGTCGCCCCCCCGTCGCCCCCCCGCGCTTGGCCGGCGGGGACGCTCCCGGACCTACAGGGTGCCCCAGGTTTCCTGGTCCTCGTCCGGGTGATAGGCGAAGACCTGGTTGCGGCCGCGGCGCTTGGACACATAGAGGGCGCTGTCGGCCCGCCGGATCATCTCCTCGCGGGTGAGTTCCTGGCCCGGCTCCTGGGTGGCCAGGCCCAGGCTCACGGTCACCGCTATTTCCTTGTCATCCACCCGGATGGGGTTCTCCGCCATCTGCAGGCGGATCTTCTCGGCCACGCCCCAGGCGCAGTCCTCGCCGCAGCGGGGGATGACCACCGCGAACTCCTCGCCTCCGATGCGCGCGCATATGTCGCCGCGCCGGGTGCAGGCCCGCAGCACCGCGCCCAGTTCGGCCAGCACCACGTCGCCGGCCGGGTGGCCGTAGGTGTCGTTTATCTTCTTGAAGTGGTCCACGTCGATCAGGGCCAGGGACACGGCGTAGCCCAGGCGCGCGCCCAGGCCCAGCTCCTGCTCCAGGGCGTCGCGGAAATGGCGCAGGGTGAAAAGCTCGGTGAGCGCGTCGGTGCTGGCCAGGTGCCTGAGGCGCAGGGAGTTGAGCGCCACCGTGATCTGGCTGTCGGCGATGGACAGCACCTTCTCGTCGTCGGCGTTGAAGTCCTTGGCGCCCGCCTCGCGGGCCAGGCCCCACAGGCCCACCACCCGCTCCTGGGTGCGCAGTACCCGCACCAGGGTGGGGCCGTTGGCGCCGGGCAACATGGGGCCGCCTTCAGGACTCCCCTGGGCCGGGGGGCGGAAGGTGGTCTTGGGCAACTCGAGCAGGAAATCGAGCGGCATGCCCGGCAGGCGCTGCCACAGGCTGCGGGCATGCTCCGGCAGGTTGTAGTCGCCGGCCAGGCTCAGCTCCTCGCGCTCGTCGTTGTAGAGGAACAGGAACCCCGAGTCCGCCTCCAGCACCCGGGCCACCACGGCCAGCATCTCGTCCACGCCCTGGCGGGGGTCGTCGCCGCTGTTCAGGATGCGGGTCATCTCGCTGGCCACGGTGAGTTCCCGCACCCTGCGCTCCAGCTGGCGGTTGCGCTGTTCCAGCTCGGAGTAGAGCCAGGAGTTGTAGATCAGGGTGCCGACCACCGAGGCCAGGGTGTCCAACAGCGCCAGGTCGCTTATGCCCAGCAGGCGCTCGGTGTTTTCGCCGAAGTCGGCGGTGAGCACCCCCAGCAGCTCCTGGTCGCTGAACAGGGGCACCAGGGCTATCTCCCGGGTGGGTGCCATGAGTTCCCGGGCCTGGGGCGGTAGGAACTCGCTCTGCCCCACCTCCACCGGGGTGGCCATGCCCAGGGACAGGGCCTCGAACTCCGGCGACTCCGGCACCAGACGGGGAGGGGTGTCCTGGAGGGTTTCCCGCAAGAGTTCGGCCACCCCCGGGCTGGCCTGGGGCCAGCTCAGCGAGCGCAGCTCCATCTGCCCCCCCCGGCGCAGAAAGAGCATGCTCCGCTGAAAGCCGAAATGCTCCACCACTTCCGCGGTGAGCCGGTCGTAGATGCCCTCGGCCCCGCCGGCCAGGCGGAAGGTGCCGATCACATGCAGCACCTGGGTGAGCCGTTCGGCGGTGTAGCAGTGGTAGCCGGCCAGGGGCCCGGCCCAACCCAGCACCTCCGCCACCCCGGCCAGCACCAGGGGCGGCACCTGGAGGTGGCGCAGCCCGTGGAGGCTCTCCACCAGCACCGGCTCCTCCCGCTCCGGGGCCAGCTCCAGGATCACCGAGGTGGGGCCCAGCACCGCGAGCTGGTCGCGCCGCTTTTGGTCCAGGGGCGGGCACACCAGCACCCCCCCGCCGTTGTCGCGCAGCCCCTCCAGGGAACCGCGCCCGTCGGGCAATACCTCCACCGCCAGGCCCCGGCGTTCCAGGGATTCCAGCAGCTCGGGGTACTCCGGGCCCCAGACATAAAGGGAGCGTCTTTCCCTGTTGACGGTTTGCTCGGTCATTCTCTCGGCTTGAACCAGGCTGAGCGCTCGGCTACCATGAAGCAGGAACAGACTATAGACTATCTCATAACTTGCGAAAGGGAAAGTCTGAATGCCCGCCACCTTGCAAGACATGCCCCCCTGGCTCATAAAGCTGGCCGCCATCGGCCTGGGGCTGTTGGTGGTGGCGCTGTTGGGGCTGGTGTTCTTCCGGCTCTTCCACAAGCTCACCAACCGCATGCCCCTGGACTAGGGACGCGACGTGGCCCCCACCCGACACCAGGACCTGAGCCGCGACGAGCTTCTGACCCTGGTGCGCGAGCAGGAAGCCGCGCTTTCCACCTACAAAGAGACCCTGGGCCGCATCTACCAGGAGTTCGACGCCAAGATCGAGGAGCTTTCCCTCATCCGCCGGGTGTCGGACGTGCTGCGCCAGTCCGAGGACCTGGGCAGCCTGGCCCTGGGCCTGGTGGAGGTGGTGATCAGCGAGCTGCCCGCGGATTTCGTGTGCCTCATGCTGGCCGACCCGGAGATGACCCGGCTGGAGCCGGTGGCCCAGATGAGCCGCGAGGGGGAGGCGCCCCCGCCCACCGGCAGCGTGCCCCTGGACCGGGGCGAGCTGGGCCAGGCCCTGGGCGCGGGCCGCATACTCCTGATCCCCGATTTGGCCCGGGAGCCCATAGAGCCCTGGCCCGCCGGCCTGCCCCTGGCCTCGCGGGCCTTCATGGCCCTGCCCCTGGTGGCGCGCCAGCAGATACTGGGCGCCATGATCCTCACCAGCGCCGCCCCCCGCGCCTTTGGCGAGGAGCACACCCGCACCCTCACCATCCTCTGCGACCACGCGGCCGCGGCCCTGGCCAACGTGCGGCTCATCGACCAGTTGGGCGAGATCAACGAGCGCCTGCTGGCCAGCGAGCTGGAGGCCCACCAGGCCCGCGAGTACCTCCAGCGCCTCCTGGACACGGCCAACGACCTCATCCTCATCGCCGGCGAGAACGGAAGCATCAACTACGCCAACCAGGCCGCCGCCGACCTGGGCCTGGGGTTGGAGGAGCTTGCCGGCCGCCCCCTGGCCGGCATCTTTTCCGACCAGGCCCGGGCCGAGGCGCTCCTCACCTCGGGCCAGCGGCGGGAGGAGGAGCTGGACCTGAACCTGCCCCAGGGCGGCACCCGGCTCATGCTGGTGAGCGTCACCCCCCTGCCCGACTCGGGCGAGGTGCTGGCCATCCTGCGCGACATCACCCACCGCCGCGCCCTGGAGCGCCAGCTCATGCACGCCGAGAAGCTGGCCAGCGTGGGCATCCTGGCCGCGGGCGTGGCCCACGAGATCGGCAACCCCCTCTCGGCC
Organism: uncultured Desulfarculaceae bacterium; assembly: GCA_964620595.1. Classification (GTDB taxonomy): domain Bacteria; phylum Desulfobacterota; class Desulfarculia; order Desulfarculales; family Desulfarculaceae; genus Desulfocarbo. The sequence goes on from CAZUHP010000007.1 coordinate 24,252, forward strand.
ATAAGCGGCTATGCCCAGCTCCTCACCAAGGACGACGTGACCCCCGAGGAGCGGCGGGAGTTCGGCGGCGCCATCTTCGACTTGGCCCAGCGCATAGACAAGATCATCCGCGACCTGTTGGATTATTCCCGGCCCAGCCCCTTCCAGGGCCAGCTCACCGAGGTGAACCAGGCGGTGGAGGCGGTGCTCAACATGTTCTTCACCTCCAAGCGCCTCAGCGCCTACCACCTCACCATCAACCGCGACCTGGCCCGTGACCTGCCCCGGGTGCGCCTGGACCGCGACCAGCTCCAGCAGGTGGTGCTCAACATGGTCATGAACGCGGCCCAGGCCATGGAAGGCGACGGGGGGGCGACGGGGGGGACGACGGGGGGCGCGACGGGGGGGGCGACGGGGGGGGCGGGGGCGACAGGGGGCACCCTCACCATCACCAGCCGCCGGCAAGGGGACTGGGTGACCCTCACCTTTGCCGATACCGGCCCGGGCATAGCCAGGGAGAACCTGCCCAACCTGTTCGACCCCTTCTTCACCACCAAGCCGCCGGGCCAGGGCACCGGCCTGGGGCTCTCCATTTGTGATAGGATCATCAGCCAGGCCGGCGGCAGGATCGAGGTGGCCTCCCAACTGGGCAAGGGCACTACCTTCACCGTCTGGCTGCCGGGAGGAGAGAAGCACTTTGGCGAGGAGATGAATAATGAAGTTTAACTAGGGGCTTGCGTTAAATATCATTGCCCCTATAGCCTCGGCAGGAATAATGTTTTGGCTTGATCGGATTTTTGGAAGGCGTCCAAGATCAATTTATTCTGTGCTAAATGCGTCTCAGTTCAGGATTCAAAATGATGGGGAACAATTGATAAATACCCACAGCATTGTTCTTGGAAATATAGGAAAGAAACCAGCCACAAACATTAGGGTTATCATTTTTATTTATCTAAAAATTATGAGATTGATCCACCGGCTCCTCATAGAGTTGAGGAATTGCCTGATAACGGATCAGATATTGTTATTACGCAACTAGTACCGGGAGAATAAGTTACGATATCTTATCTCTATTTTCCTCCAATTACCTGGGACCGAGCAGATGGCCGCACAAGGTTTGATGGCGGTTTGGCTAAAATTATTAGTGTGTTGCCATCTCCACAGTATCCACGGTGGCTCAACAGATTAATCGTTATTTTCCTCCTATGGGGATTAGTTTCAATGTGTTATGTGCTTGCCCAGCTAGCAATCTATTTTTATGGCTTGCCGGGTTAGGATAAACAGTTATATTTACTTTATAATATTTGAATGGACAATGGCATGACCGCGGGCGAAGACCAAGCCAAGGGCCGCATCCTGGTGGTGGACGACGAGGACCACATCCGCCGGGTGCTGGAACTCATGCTCCGGCGCCAGGGATTCGAGGTGGCCGTGGCCTCGGGCGGCCGGGAGGCCCTGGAGCGGTTCGCGGCCGAGTCCTTCGACCTGGTCATCCTGGACCTGCGCATGCCGGACCTGGACGGCCTCACCGTGCTTTCCCGCATCCGCGAGGCCGAGCCGGACCAGACCGTGGTCATGGTCACCGCCTACGCCAGCGTGGACACCGCGCTCACCGCCATGAAGCAGGGCGCCTTCGACTACATCGGCAAGCCCTTCAAGGAAGAGGAGATCCTGGCCGTGGTGGCCAAGGCCCTGGAGCGCACCCGCCTGGTGGCCGACAACCGGCTCCTGCGCTCCGAGGTGGCCAGCCGCTACGACTTCAGCTCCATCATCGGCACCAGCCCGGCCATGCAGCAGGTCTTCGCCATGATGCGCAAGGTGGCCGACACCAAGGCCACCGTGCTGATAACCGGCGAGAGCGGCACCGGCAAGGAGCTGGTGGCCCGCGCCCTGCACTACAACTCCCGCCGGGGCCAGCGGCCCTTCATGGCGGTGAACTGCGCGGCCATCCCCCCCACCCTGATCGAGGCCGAACTCTTTGGCGCGGCCAAGGGCGCCTACACCGGCTCGGACCGGCTGCGCAAGGGAATCCTGGAGGAGGCCGACGGCTCCACCCTGCTCCTGGACGAGGTGGGCGAGCTGCCCCTGGACATGCAGGCCAAGCTCCTGCGGGCCCTGCAGGAGGGCGAGATAAAGAGGGTGGGCGAAACCAGCACCCACAAGGTGGACATCCGCATCCTGGCCGCCACCAACAAGGACCTGGCCCGGGAGGTGGAGGCCGGTGAGTTCCGCGAGGACCTGTTCTACCGGCTCAACGTGATCCACATCCACCTGCCCCCCCTGCGGGAGCGGCCCGAGGACATCCCCCTGCTCTGCGCCCATTTTCTGGACAAGGCCGCCCAGCGCCTGGAGGTGAAGCCCAAGCGGCTCTCGCCCGCGGCCCTGGAGGTCATCCGCCAGGCCCCCTTGAAGGGCAACGTGCGCGAGCTGGAAAACATCCTGGAACAGGCCACCGTGATGAGCGAGGGCCCGGTCATCGGCCCCGAGGACCTGCCCCTGGCCGCCCCGCTGGGGGACCGGGGCCTGAAGGTCACGGTGCCGCCCGAGGAAGAAGACCTCAAAAAAGTGCTAAAGTCGGTTTCCCGTCTGGCCGAAGAACAGGTCATACGCAGGGTACTGGACCGCGTGGACGGCAACCGGACCCAAGCCGCCGAGCGCCTGGGCATATCCCGGCGCGCACTGATCACCAAGATAAAGGAGTTGGGCCTGAGCTGAGGCCCCCGGCCCGGCGCGGGATGCGCTCCCAGGTGTGAAGCAGAAGGTGGCTGCGTGTGCAGGCTGGTTCACAGTAGAGCCAAGTATCTGATACAAAAGCTCATGTAACCTGCCAGCCAGGGCCAGGGAAGGCCCGGGGCCAAGGGCGGAGCGGCTGAATCCGGCTCAGAAGGTGTGAAGCCAACTTCACGAAGGGCCAAGGGCCCTCCAGGGAGCCGCCCCCCCCAAAGCCAGTATAAACGGTCGCTTATAATCAACGACCGCTCCTGGCACCGGCCTTGCACCCTGGATGGTCGCGACCAACCTGATTATGCAGGAAGGGAGTTGACCATGGACCTGGCACGAGATATCCGAAAGGCCTACCAGGAGCTGGATCTCACCCCTGGCGCTTCCTTGGATGAGGTCAGGGCAGCCTACCGCCGCCTGGCCCGGGCCCTGCACCCCGACCTGCACCCCGGCACCCTGGGTGCGCTCATGAGCCGGGTCAACCAGGCCTATGACAAGCTGGTGAAGCACCTGGAGGGCGACCATCCCCACCAGGCCGGCCCGGCCCAACCCCGCGCCTCTGCCAGGAAAAACGGCCGCGACCAGGCCGGGTTCCGCCCCTACCGATACGAGGAGTTCTCCGCCCCGCGCGGGGCCCGCGGCGAGTACCAGCGCCGCAACGCCGCCTGGCAGGAGGCCAAGCGCCGCTTCTACGAGCAGGCCCTGCGCGCGGCCGCGGCCGCGACCCGGGCCGCCCGCCAGGCCGCGGCCGAACCCCAATCCCCACCTACTTCCCTCCGGCGGGCCGATGAGCCTTTGCGCTGGCCTGAGGGGGAGTGGGTCGCGGCCGGGCCGGTGGAGGCCGGAGGCCCCTCGGGCTGGCGGCTCCTGGGCCTGGTCCAGGAGGGCGGCGCCCTGGGCTACCGGGTGGAGGTGCGGGGCCGTCCCCATAGCCTCAGCCTGCCGGTGCGCTGCTGCCGCACCTGCCGCCAGTGCGAGGGCAGCGGCCGCTATGCCGACGCCTGGGGCCGGCTCCACCGCTGCCCGGCCTGCGGCGGCCGGGGCCGCATAACCCGGGCCGACCGGGTGCGGGTGGAGCTGCCCCCTGATTGGCGGCCGGGCCAGCGCCTGCCGGTGCCTGCCTGCGGCCACCAGGGCGAGATAATCGTGGAGCTCCTGGCTCCCCGGGAGGGATAGGGAGGGCACGGCCATGGCCGAGAGAATCGACAGGAGGGCGATCCGCCGAACCCGCCGCGCCGGCAGCCTCAAGCCGGGGCGCTACTTCCTGGTGCATTCGGATCAGCTCTACAGCCTGGAGCCGGTGGCCGATCCCTTCCCAGACCAGCCGCCAGAGGAGCCCCTGGGCCCCCTGGCTCCCGACCCCTGCCCGCTCGAGCCGCCGGCCGGACCCCAGCCCGGCTACGGCCCCGAGAAGAAAAAGGCATCCACCCCCACCGGCTTCTTCCTGGACCGCTACGTATACTAGGATCCTTTGCCCTGCGCCTCTTCCCGGAAGTGCCCCGGCTGGCACACGGGCGGGGGAATGTGCTAAAAAGCGGGCAGGTCACAACCCAGCCGGGAGAGAGCCATGCCCCTTGCCTTTGAGACCACCACCCGCAAGGTCAGCTTCCTGGACCCCTTCGGCAAGTTCCAGCGCAAGGACTTGGAGATAGAGGTGCGGCGCGACCCCCTGAGCGGCCACGTGGCGCGCATCCTGGAGTTCCGCGCCAGGGACCTGGGCCCGGTGGACCATTCCCACCTCCTGGAGCGGGAGGCGGGGCGCAAGTGTCCTTTCTGCCCCCAGAACCTGGACAAGATGACCGCCCGCTTCCTGCCCGAGGCGGTGCCCGGGGGCAGGCTGAAGCGGGGCCAGGCGGTGCTGTTTCCCAATGCCTTTCCCTACGAGACCATGAACGCGGTGCTGGTGCTCACCCGGGAGCACTACCTGCGGCCCGCCCAGTTCACGCCCGGGGTGATCGCCAACGGTTTCCTCTTGGCCCGGCAGGCATTCAAGGAGCTGGCCCCGAAGCTCGGCTACGGCTCGGTGAACTGGAACTACATGATGCCCGCCGGCGCGGGGATCATCCATCCCCATTTCCAGATAGCCGCGGGCAGGCAGCCCACCCGCTTCCAGGCCGCGGTCCGCAGGAGATACCTGGCCTTTGGCCGCAAGCACCCCAAGGGCGACCTGGCCGCCGCCTATCTGGACCAGGAACGCCGCGGCCGCCGGCGCTGGCTGGGCCGGCTGGGCCCGGCCGGCTGGGTGGCCACCTTCGCGCCCCGCGCCATATACGACCTCATGGCCCTGGTGCCCGGCGGCCGGGGGCTCTTGGACCTGAAGCCGGCCCAGGTGGAAAAGCTGGCCCTGGGCGTGGCCACGGTATTGCGCTACTTCGAAGACAAGGGCGTGGCCGCCTTCAACCTGGCCCTGCACACCTCCCTGAAGCCGGGCGCCGGCCTTCCCCTCATGATCCGCCTGGTGAGCCGGGTGGAGATTCCACCCATGGGGGTGGACGAGATCAACTACTTCGAGAAGCTGCACGACGAGATGCTCACCTTTGTGCGGCCCGAGCGGGTGGCCGAGGAGCTGCGTCCCTACTGGCCTTGAGCCTAGGGCTGTCCGCCGGCCCGGGCACAAGCGCGCAAGTGGGGTGCCCCAAGGGAGGGGTGGTGGCTAAAAAAACTGATAACACTTGACTTTTTCGCTTCGGCTCACGACAATAGCGGGGGGTGCTCAGACAAATCGGGGGGTACTCAAAGCAGGGGAGCATCGTCATGGATGCCGAGGAGATTCGCCAGAAAGACTTCCGCCGCCGCTTTCGGGGCTATGACCCCCAGGAGGTCCAGACCTACCTGGAGCAGGTGGCCGAGCGCCTGGCCGCGCTGGACAAGGACAACCAGGAGCTGCGGGCCCAGGTCACGGAGCTGAGCAGCGACCTGAAGTCCTACCGCGAGCGCGAACAATCCCTGGAGGCCACCCTGGCCCAGACCCGGGAGATGGCCGAGGAGATCAAGGCCAATGCCGAGCGCGAGGGCCAGCTCCTGGTGGCCGAGGCCGAGTTGCAGGCCGAAAAGCTCCTGAACCAGGCCCACAACCGCCTGGCCCAGATCCACGACGACATCGCGGAGCTGAAGCGCCAGCGGGCCCAGTTCGAGGTGCGCCTGCGCTCGCTGGTGGAGGCCCACCTCAAGCTCATGGACGTGGAGGCCGACCGCGACCGCGACCTGGCCGAACTCGAAGACAAGATCAAGATCCTGCGTACCCCTTCTTCCTGAACCATTCAAGTGCTCGACATCCAGCGGGAAAAGGGCGGGGCCAGCTTTGCGGTCAAGGTGGTGCCCCGCGCCTCGCGGGATGCGATCGCCGAGGTGGCCGCCGGCGCCCTCAAGGTGCGGCTCACCGCCCCGCCGGTGGAGGGCGCGGCCAACCGGGCGCTGGTCAAGTTCATGGCCAAGACCCTGGGGGTGCCCAAGAGCAGCGTGCAGGTGACGGCCGGCCACAAGTCCCGCCACAAACGGCTGTGGGTGGAGGGCCTGGCACCCGGCGAGGTGGCCCGGCGCCTGGGCCTGTGAGGGCGCTGGGCAGGGGCCTGGCGGCCGCGCTCCTATTGGCCGTGGTTTGGGCGCCGCTCCCGGCCGTCCCGGCCCAGGAGCCTCTTTCTCCGCCCTCGTCCTCCCCCCTCGCCCCCCTCGCCCCCCCCCGCCCCCCCGTCCTGGAGGTGGTTGCGCCCAGCCCGGAGCTGGCCCGCCATGTGCGCCAGGAGTTGCGCCGGGCCGCGCCCGGCCTGGCCCGGCTCACCGGCGTGCGTCCCGGGCGCATAAGGGTGGAGGTGGCGCCCAGCCGCGAGGCGTTCGATCGCCGGGCCCGGGAGCTGGGCGGGCCGACCTGGGCCGCGGGCCTGGCCCTGCCCAGCCGGGGGCTGGTGCTGGTGCGCTCGCCCCACCAGCTCACCCGGCCCGACGACTTCAGGCTGGTGCTGGTCCACGAGCTGGCCCACCTCTACCTGGCCCGGGCCTTGAGGGGGCGGCGGGCTCCCTTGTGGCTGGAGGAGGGCCTGGCCATGTACGCCTCGGGCGAGGGCGGCTTCGCCCTGGCCGGGACCATGGCCCGGGGGGTGCTCTCCGGCCGCCTGCATCCCCTGGCCGGGCTGGCGGAGCGCTTTCCGGCCCAGGCCCGGGAGGCATCCCTGGCCTATGCCCAGTCCTACTACCTGGTCAGCTACCTGCTGAACACCTACGGCCCCCAGGTGCTGCCCCGGCTCATCCGGGAGCTGTCCCGGGGGCGGGAGCTGACCGTGGCCCTGCACAAGGTCACGGGCCGGAGCCTGGCCCAGGTGGAGGAGGATTTCTTTGCCGCCATGGACAGCCGTTTCTCCTGGCTGGCGCTGGTCTTTGCCGGGGGGACCCTGTGGGCCCTGGTGGGGGTGGCTGCGGCCGTGGGCCTGGTCTGGCGGCGGCGGGAGCATAAAAAACGCCTCCAAGCCATGGAGGCGGTCGAGGCACAAGAAACGACCCTGGGCGGTCACAGGCGGAACTGGCCGCCCCCGCCGGTGAGAGGCGATGTGCTGGGCCCGGCCGGCCTGGGGAAGGCTGGGCCCGGACCCGGGAAGAAAGGCTCCGGAGAGGGCTAGGCCCTAGGCGTTGTGCGAGCAGCCCATGGCCTCCAGGGACTCGTCCAGGAGCTGGAGGTTCTGGTAACGCTCCCGCGCCGCGGCGCATTCGAAGTTCAGGCTGCAGTGGCCCAGGCAGACCGAATCGGTCCGATCGAACTCGCCGAAGCAGTCGATGCGGTCCTCCAAGTCCTCCGGTTGCAGTCTATGAGCCAAGGTTCTCCTCTCGGCTGGTGTTGCCGCCCCGGCCGGGCCGGGGCCTGTTGCATTGGCCTTCAGGCTGTATGTATAGAGCTTGTGCCCTTGCTTTGCAAGAGCCAGGCTCAATTTATGAAAACCCGGCGGTACTCCTTGATGTTCTGCAGGGCGATCCCCGCGCCCATCACCACGGTGGTGAGGGGGTCGTCGGCTATTATCACCTTCAGGTTCAGCTCGTGGTAGATGAGCTTGTCCAGCCCCCGGATGAGGGCTCCGCCGCCGGCCAGCACCAGCCCCCGCTCGGCCACGTCCGAGGCCAGCTCGGGCGGGGTCTTCTCAAAGGCCCGGCGCACGCTTTCCACGATCACCCCCACCGGCTCGGCCATGGCCTCGCGCACCTCGTCGCTGGTCAGGGTGATGGTGCGCGGCACCCCGGCCACCAGGTCCTTGCCGCTCACGTCCATGGTGAGGGGCTCGTCGGTGGGGAAGGCCGAGCCGATGCTTATCTTGACCTGCTCGGCGGTGTTCTCGCCGATGAGCATCTGGTACTTCCGCTGCACCAGGCGCAGGATGGACTCGTTGGCCTCGTCGCCGGCCACCCGCACGCTCTCCGAGTAGGCGGTGGCGAACAGGCTGATCACCGCCACCTCGGTGGTGCCGCCGCCGATGTCCACCACCATGGAGCCGCGGGGCTCGTGAATGGGCAGCCCCGCGCCGATGGCCGCGGCCATGGGCTCCTCGATCAGGTAGATGTCGCGGGCCCCGGCCTGTTCGGCGCTCTCGATCACCGCCCGCTTTTCCACCTGGGTCACCCCGGTGGGCACCCCGATGAGCATGCGCGGCTTGACCAGGCCCGCGGCCGAACGCACCTGGGAGATGAACTCGCGGATCATCACCCGGGTGAGGTCGAAGTCGGCGATCACCCCGTCCTTGAGGGGCCGGCTGGCCAGGATGGAGGGGTTGGTGCGGCCCAGGTATTCCTTGGCCTTGTGGCCCACGGCCACGGGCTTGCCGGTCTCGCGGTGAATGGCCACCACCGAGGGCTCGTTGAGCACAACACCCTTGCCCTTGATGTAGATCAAGGTATTGGCGGTTCCCAGGTCCATGGCCATGTCCTTGCCAAACAGACCCAGAATTTTTCCGAAGATCATGCTCTCATGCCCTCCCGCCTGCGCGCCGGCCCCATGATGGGATCAGACCGGCGCCAGTCCGTAATGCTCGACCGTGGCAGCCACCCGGTGCCCGGCCAGTTGCAGGGCCCGCTCCTCTTCTTCGTCCAGGTGGCGCTCGGTGCGCCCGGCAAAGGCCCACACCCCCACCAGCCGCCGCCAGGCCAACAGCGGGACTCCCACGAAGGCATTATAGCCCCGCATGGGCTCGTCCGGCGATATCAGGTATGATTTTCCCCGCAAGGGGCGCAGCCGGGAATGGGCCAGGGGACGCACCTCGCGGAATATCCACCCCACCAGGCCCTGGCTCACCGGGAAGGACCGGCCGCGCATGGTGCTCAGGGAAGGCCCCTGCACCGCTTCCACCAGGTACTGCTTGCGCCCGGGAAGCAAGAGGCACAGGATGCCCATGGACAGCCCGCTGTAGCGCCGGGCCGCGTCCAGCACCTCGGCGTAGAACTCCCGCGGCTCGGCAAAGGCGAGCGCCGCGTTCTCCACGTCGTAGAGCAGATCCAGGGTGCGCCCGTAGAGCGCCTCCCGGTTGCAGGTCTCCTGCTGCAACACCAGGTTGCCCAGGAAGCGGGCGAACTCGCGGATCACCTTTTTCTCGCGCTCGCCGAACACCGAGCGGGTCTTGGTGTCCACCACCAGCACCCCCAGCTCGCCGATGGGGATGGCCAGAAAGGCCTTGATGCCCTCGTCCTCCCGGTAGAGGCGGGTGGCGGTGGCGCCCTGGCGGTAGCGATCCACGTCCACCGGCACCAGGTGCTTGGCCACGTAGCCCACCACCCCTTCGCCCAGGAGCATGGGCTCGTCCGCGCGGAAGGAGCGGCTCAGGGTGTGCCAGGCCGCGGCGCGCAGGGTGTCCCCCCCCGGCTCGCGCAGAAACAGCGCCACCGTGAATGCCTCGGTGAGGTCGGCCAAGAGTTCTATGGCCTCGCGCAGGTCTTTGCGGGGCTCCATGGATGGCGTGTCCGGCAGGCGGGGGCCGTCAACCGCAGTCGCTGCAGAAACTGGCATATGACCTGTCGTAGGTGCGCTCCCCCTGGGGCGTGAAGAAGCAGCCCGGTATCTGGCGCAGCTTGCGGTGATAGGCCACGCATTGGCAGCACAGCCCCTTTTTCTCACAGTCGTAGGTGCAGGAGCAGTCCGCCAGGTTAACCTTGTAATTTGGGCAGGCCTCCTTCATTTTTGGATAGTTGCTCACGGTTCGTTGTCTCCCGCTGATCTTGGGGGCCCAAAGCGGTGGTGCAAGTGGATAAAATACCAAATGCACTGTATATAGGATTGTTACGAGTGTCAACCACTAAATAATGGGGTTTGCGCCCTCCGGCCCCCTTTGCCGGGAGGCTGTCCCCGAGGAGCGGATATGCCCGAGCTGCCCGAGGTGGAATGCGTGCGCCGGACCCTGGAGCCGGCGGTGGTGGGCCGGCGCGTGAGCCGGGTGCGGGTGCAAAAGCCCAAGCTGGCCCGGCCCAGCCCCCGCGGCCTGGCCCGGGGCCTGGGCGGCCGGGAGATAACCGCCACCAGCCGCCACGGCAAGCTGCTCATCCTCCACCTGGACGACGGCGGCTTCTGGGCCATCCACCTGGGCATGACCGGCCAGGTGATCATGGCCCGTAAGCGTCCCCGGGCGGACCATATCCATATCACCGTGAGCTTCAGCGACAAGGGCCCCCGCCTCTACTACCGCGACCTGCGCCAGTTCGGCTTCATGGCCCACTGCCCGGACCGCGCCGACCTGGAGGCCGGACCCCTGGCCAACTACGGCCCCGACGCCTTGGGCCTGGACCTGGACACCTTTGTCTCCAGCCTGGCCCGGCGCACGGCGCCGCTCAAGAGCCTGCTCTTGGACCAGCGCATCCTGGCCGGGGTGGGCAACATCTACGCGGACGAGTCTCTCCACCGGGCCGGCATCTCGCCCCTGGCCCGGCCCCGGGACCTGCCCGCCGAGAAGCTGGCCGCCCTCCACGCCGCAGTACAGGAGACCCTGGCCGAGGCCTTGGCCCAGGGAGGCTCCAGCGTGCGCAACTTCGTGGACGCCCGGGGCCGGGCCGGCACCTTTCAGCACGCCCACCGGGTGTACAAGCGCACCGGCCATCCCTGCCCCCGCTGCGGCGCCGCCATAGAGCGCATCGTGCTGGGCGGCCGCTCCACCCATTTCTGCCCCCAGTGCCAGCACCAGGATTGAGCCGCCCCGGCTCGGCGCCAGCCGGGTTCCGCCCAATCCGCTCGGCCCTGTAATATAATGGCCAGGGGGGGAGACATTGCCCCGCTTGCCCCGTTCTTTGGCCTGCCCGCTCTCCCTGCAAAGGCGACAGACCAGGAGGTGACGCATGAAAAGGGTGTTGTTGCTGATGGGTGTGGTGCTGGTGCTGCTCATGGCGGGCGCGGCGTGGTCCCGCCCACCCGTACCCCCCCGCCCCCTCCGGCCGCCGCTGCCTCCCCCCGCGTCTCTTGGCCACCCTGCCTGCCCGTCGGGCCAGCATTGGTCTTTCAAACTGAAGACCTGCGTGCCCAATGGTCCCGGGGCTTGTCCCCAGGCCATGCACTGGAGCCGCAGGTTCAAAAGATGCGTGCCGGACAAGTGCCCCCCTGGCACCCACTGGAGCCTGGACTGGGGCGAGTGCGTGCCCAACCCCTAACGGCGGCAACGGGGGGGCGACGGGGGGGCAAATGGCAAGCCGTTGGCAGGCAGGATGCGCCCGCTGGCCTCCCGGAACGCCCGGGGCCTGGGGCTAGACCTGCCCCTGGCGGCGGGCCATGGCCGGGGGCATGAACTCCAGGTAGTGGGCCGGCAGGGCAAAGGCCGCCTTGTGCAGGGAGGGCGTGTAGTAGCGGAGCCTCCCCAGGGCGGCCAGGCGGGCTGGGTCAGGGCCGGCCAGGGGGTCGGGCCCCAGCGAGTTCAGGGCAAAGCCGATGGTGCCGCCCAGGTAGGAGGGCACCAGGGCCAGGTAGTAGAGGGTGAGGGGAAAGAGCTCGGTCATGAAGCCGAACATCTTTTGCAGCAAGGGGGCGTAGAAGTTGAAGGACTCGGCCTGGCTCACCACCAGGCCGCCGGGCTTGAGGGCTCTTTTCACGTCCGCGAAGAACTCGGGTCCAAAGAGCCCCAGGGCCGGCCCCTCGGGGTCGGAGCTGTCCACCAGGATCACGTCATAGGCGGCCTCGGCCTTTTTGATGAAGGCCAGGCCGTCGCCCACCTCCACCCGCGCCCGGGGGTCGTCGAAGGCAGTGCCCACCTGGGGCATGAACTCCTTGGCCGCCTCGATCACCTCGCCGTCTATCTCGCACATATCGCAGCGCTCCACGCCCGGGTGCTTGAGCACCTCGCGCAGGGTGCCGCCGTCGCCGCCGCCGATGATGAGCACCCGCCGGGGGTCGGGATGGCACAGGAGCGGCACGTGGACCAGCATCTCGTGGTAGGCCGCCTCGTCCCAGGTGGAGAGCTGGATGCTGCCCTCCAGAAGCAGCAGGCGGCCCAAGGCGCCGGCCTCCACCACGGCCAGGTCCTGGTACTTGGTTTTCTTGTGCAAAAGGACCCGGTCTATCTTCAGGGCCAGGCCCATGGCGCCGTCCAGCTCAGGCGGCTCTAGAAACACCTTGCCCGCTTGGGGGGTGCGGGTGGCTTGACACATGAACGGTACTCCTCGTCAGGGGGAAGGGGATGGGACGGCCGCCGATGGGTGATGAGGGGGCGTAAGGGGCAGGCCCCCGCTTGCTCTGGAAACAGCCCTCCTGGGCCGGCTTGGCGGCCGGGCATCAGGTCTCCGGCTGGCAGCCGACCGCCCGCTCCAGGCTGTCGGGCTTGTGGCGGATCATCTCCGGCGGCAGGTTGAGCATGCCCCGGCTGAGCATCATCTTCTGCATGGAGCCGGCCTGGAAGCCCTGGTACAAGGTCTGGGCTGCGGCGTCCATGTCGATCACCTCGCCGCAGGTGAACACGTCCAGGGCCGCGTAGCCGTATTCAGGCCAGGTATGTATGGAAAAATGGGATTCGCTTATGATGACCACCCCGCTCACGCCCTGGGGCGCGAACTGGTGGAAAAAGGGCTGGATTATGGTGGCGCCCGATGCCTCCACCGCGGCCAGCATGGTCTCGGCCACGTGGTTGGGATCGTCCAGCAGGTGGGCGGGGCAGTCGTACAGCTCCAGAATCAGGTGGCTTCCCAGGGCTTTCATGGTTCGGCCCCCTTTGGGCGGCGCCGGCGGAGAGGCGTTGGTGGCCTGTCCGACCGCGCCGCGGTTTCAAGTATGCAAAGGGGGTCCGGGGCCTGACGCGCAGCCCCTGCGCTGCAAAAAAACCGGCTTTTGCCCGGCCCGCCCGGTGGCTTGCCGCCCAGGCCGGCCCGCCCTGTGTCATGGGGCCGCAAAAGCCGCTGCGTGCGCCCAGGGGCGCAACGCCTGCGCCGGCCCTTGCCGGGGCCGACTGCGGTATAGCTATGCGCGACCAGATACTAGCCTTGCCCGCCTTGGGACCGGCGGCCACTGGGGCCTAACAGTGCCGGACCGGCGGGGGGCCGTGGCATGAGGACCCCCTTTGTCTGGACAGCGGGCGCAAGACCCGCAGCAAAAGCCAGGCGCCACCGCCCCGCGGCTCCCCCCCCCCCGCGGCTGCTGGCACCCGGACCTGTCTACAGTGTGGTCTTTCTACACTTTCCGGGAGCGTCCGTCAACCGGGTTTTGCGGAGGGCCCCGCCAGGGGCGCCGGAGCCTCCGCCGGCGGGGTTTTAATTCCCCCCTTTGCGGCGAGGTTGACCTAACCACCCCAAATGGCATACTATCAGTGTATTGGGAAATTGGCATTTAGCTGGGAGATCGACATTATGACGTTGACCAAGGCGGACATCGTCGCCCGGGTTTACGCCGAAGGCATGCTCACCAAGGCCGAGGCCGCCGAGGCGGTGGAGCGGTCGCTGGACCTGGTCAAGGAAGCCCTGGCCAATGAGGAAGAGGTCCTGGTCAGCGGTTTCGGCAAATGGTCGGTACGGCGCAAGGCCGCCCGCCGGGGCCGCAACCCCCAGACCGGCGAGCCCTTGATACTGCCTCCGCGCAAGGTGGTCACCTTCCGGCCCTCCCGGGTGCTCAAGGCCAAGGTGCAGAACGCGCCTACCCAGGGAACGGCCCCGGCCCGCAAGCAGGCCGCTCCGGCCCAGGGTGGCGGGTCGCCCCAGGGCGAAGGCGGGGACAACGGCGGCGGCGTCATCCGGCGCGGCTACTTCTGATAACCCGCCCGGCCCGGGCGTCGGCGCCATGACCACCCTGGCCGTGCTCTCGGACCTCCACGCCAACCTGGGCGCCTGGGAGGCGGTGGAGGCGGACCTGGCCCGCCGGGGGGTGGACCAGGTGGTGGTGCTGGGCGACGTGGTGGGCTACCTGGCCCGGCCCAACCAGGTGGCCCGGAAGCTGGCCCAGGCCGTGGCCCGCCCTGGCTGGCGCGCCCTGGCGGGCAACTATGACCTGGCGGTGCTGGCCGGGGGGGAGGAGGGGGTTTCGCGCTTCCTCAAGCCCGGCATCGGGCCGGTGCCCCGCCAGGTGTTCGATTGGACCTGCCAGCGGGTGAGTCCCTCCACCCGGGAGTTTCTGGCCTCCTTACCCCAAAGTTTGAGCTTCGATCTGGCCGGGGTACCCTGCCTGGCGGTGCACGGCAGCCCGGACGGGGTGCGCGACTACGTGTTCCCCGACCGTCCCCGGGAAGACCTGGCCGCCTGGCTGGCCAGGGAGGGGGTCCGCTGTTTGTTCCTGGGCCATACCCACCTGCCCTTTGTCCGCCGGGTGCCCGGCGGCCTGGTGGTGAACCCGGGCTCGGTGGGCAAGCCCAAGGACGGCGACCCCCGGGCCTCCTATGCCCTGGTGCATTTCGGCCCGGAGCCCCGGGCCGAGATCGTGCGCCTGGACTATGACCTGGCCGCCGAGGCCGCGCTCCTGCAAGAGGCCGGCCTGCCGCCCCAGACCGTGGAAAAGCTGAAGAGCGGCACATGATAGACACCCACGCCCACCTGGAGGGCCTGGCCGACCCCCGCGCCGCCCTGGCCCGGGCCTGGGCCGCCGGGGTGGAGGCGGTGGCCGCGGTGTCCATGGACGCCGAAAGCGGCCGCCTGGCCCTGGCCCTGGCCCGGGAAGACGGCCGGGTGTGGCCCTGCCTGGGCCTGCATCCCTGGCAGGTGGCCGAGCACACTTGGGAGCGGGAGGTGGAGCTGGTGGCGGCGGACCTGTCCCGCGCCGCGGCCCTGGGCGAGGTGGGCCTGGACTACAAGAAGAAGATACCCAAGAAGATACAGCGCGCCGCCCTGGCCGCCCAGTTGGCCCTGGCCGCGGAGCATGGCCTCACTGCCCTGGTGCACTGCCGTTTCTCCGAGCGCCGGGTGCTGCAAATGCTGGCGGAGGCCGGGGTGCGGGCGGTGTTCCACTGGTTCGCCGCACCGCTCGAGATCTTGGATGAAGTCCTGGCGGCAGGACACTTCATCTCGGCCACCCCCTCCCTGGCTTTCAGCCCGCCCCACCGGGCCGCGGTGCAGGCCTGCCCCCTTTCCCGCCTGGTCCTGGAGACCGACGCGCCGGTGGCCCACGGCGGCCGGGAGTGCGAGCCGGCCCGGGTGGTGGAGACCTGCGCGCTGGTGGCCGGGCTCAAGGGCCTGGAGCCGGAGGAGGTGGCCCGGGCCACCAGCCGGAACGCCCGCGCCCTGTTCCGCCCCCCGGGAGATCCCGCCCCGGTTATGTCATAAAAGACATAGATAACCCTTCGTAAACATTGGCTAAAATCCTTGACCCCTCCCCAGGGCCAGCCCTACAATGGACGCATAACCTTGAGGAGGAAGAGCCATGTTCAAGATTTTGCGCGTGAACATGACGGATCAGTCCGTCAAATTTGAAGACATTCCTGAACAGTACCAGGGCCTGGGGGGACGCGGTCTGACCTCCACCATCATAGCCAACGAGGTGGAGCCCACCTGCAACGCGGTGGGTCCCCTGAACAAGCTGGTCCTGGCCCCCGGGCTTTTGGGCGGCACCAACGCGGCCAACAGCGGGCGCATCTCGGTAGGTGGCAAAAGCCCGCTCACCGGCACCATAAAGGAATCCAACTCCGGCGGCCAGGCCGGCCAGTACCTGGCCAAGCTGGGTATCGCCGCCATCGTGGTGGAGGGTGATCCGCCGGCGGGCAAGCTTTTCAAGCTCATCGTGGGCAAGGACAAGGCCGAGGTGCAGCCGGCCGACGACCTCAAGGGCCTGGGCAACTACGACACGGTGGACAAGCTCAAGGCGGCCTTTGGCGAGAAGGTGGCCTATGTCTCCATCGGCCAGGCCGGCGAGATGCTGCTGCCCGCGGCCAGCGTGGCCTTCACCGACCGGGAGCTGCGGCCCACCCGCCACGCGGGCCGCGGCGGCCTGGGCGCGGTCATGGGCTCCAAGGGGCTCAAGGCCATGGTCATCGACCCGGCTGGCGGCGAGATGGCCCCCATCGCCGACCCCGAGGCCTTCAAGGCCGCGGCCAAGCGCTTTGCCAAGGGCCTGGCCGACCACCCGGTCACCTCGGGCGGCCTGCCCAACTACGGCACCGACATCCTGATCAACATCCTCAACGAGGCCGGCGGCCTGCCCACCCGCAACTTCAGCGCCGGCCGCTTCGAGGGCGCGGAAAAGGTGTCCGGCGAGTCCCTGAACGCCATCACCCAGGAGCGCAAGGGCCAGGTCAGCCACGGCTGCATGAGCGGCTGCGTGATCCGCTGCTCGGGCATCTACCTGGACAAGAACGGCGCCTACCTGAGCAAGTGGCCCGAGTACGAGACCGTTTGGGCCTGGGGCCCCAACTGCGGCATCGACGATTTGGACGCCATCGCCCAGATGGACCGCATGTGCGACGACTTCGGCCTGGACACCATCGAGACCGGCTGCGCCATGGCGGTGGCCATGGAGGGCGGCCTGCTCTCCTTTGGCGACGCCCAGGGCGCCCTGGACATCCTGGCCGAGGTGGGCAAGGGCTCGCCCCTGGGCCGCATCCTGGGTTCGGGCACCGCGGTGACCGGCAAGGTATTCGGCGTCAAGCGCGTGCCCGTGGTCAAGAACCAGAGCCTGCCCGCCTATGACCCTCGCGCGGTCAAGGGCGTGGGCGTCACCTACGCCACCACTCCCATGGGCGCCGACCACACTGCGGGCTACGCCGTGGCCACCAACATTCTGAAGGTGGGCGGCGACGTGGACCCGCTGAAGCCCGAGGGCCAGGCCGAGCTGTCCCGCGGCTTCCAGGTGGCCACCGCGGTCATCGACACCGTGGGCCTGTGCCTGTTCATCGCCTTTGCCACCCTGGACAACCCCGACGCCAACCAGGCGGTGGCGGACATGGTCAACGCCAAGTACGGGCTCTCCCTCACCCCCGACGACGTGACCGCCCTGGGCCAGAAGGTGCTGGACACCGAGCTGGACTTCAACCGCCGCGCCGGCTTCAACCAGGCGGACGACCGCCTGCCCGACTTCTTCAAGCGGGAGACCCTGCCGCCCCACAACGTGGTCTTCGACGTGCCGGACAGCGACCTGGACAATACCCTCAAGTGGTAGCAGGATAGAGAGACCAGCCAGGCAGGGGAGCCCCGAGGGGTTCCCCTGCTTTTTGCAGCCAAGGCGCCGGGCCAGGCAAGGGGGCGGGGGGACGGGGACGCGGCGCCAGGGGGTCAGGTCCGAGGCATGCTCATATCGGTGAAGTTGGCGGGTCCCCTGCGCGAGACAGTGCAGGGCCATGACCACGGCGAGCTGCGCCTGGAGCTGGCCGCGGGAACCACCGTGGCCGGCGCGGTGGAGGCCATGGGCCTGGAGGGCCGGGTGCGCATGCTGCTCTTGAACGGCCGGCCGCTCCTCCACGACCAGGAGTTGAAAGAGGGCGACCGCCTTTTCCTCCTGCCGCCGGAGCTGGCCTACAACATGTACGTGGCCACCGGTTTCCTGAGCCCCATGGCCCGGGAGGAGATCCGCCGCCAGCGCGGAGACGACTGACGCCAGTCCCCCTGGCCGCCCCCGCCCCCGGGGCTCGCCGTCGCCTCCGTCGCCCCCCGTCGCCCCCGCCCCCCCGTCGCCCCCGTCGCCCCCGCCCCCCCGTCGCCCCCTAGCCGCCCCCCACCGCGGGGAACAGCCCCACCCGGTCGCCGTCCTTCAACAGGCTGTCCTTGGCCGCGGCCTTGCCGTTCAGCATCACTATCTTCACCTCCTCGGGCGGGATGCCCAAGGAGGCGATGAGCCCCAACACGCTCAACTCCGGGGCGGGGTCCACCTGTAGCCCGCTCAGGGGGTCGTAGCCGGGCACATAGGGACGCAGGGCGGAACTCAGCTTCACCGATATGGCCATGGTCAGGACTCCAGCTCTTGGAGGATGGTCTGGCGGTGGGCGTCCAGCTCGGGCGCGGGCGGCCGGGTGGGCGGGTCGGCAAAGGCCGAGAGCTTGATGGGGTTGCCCGCCACGGTGAAGCCGCTCCCGTCTTGGCCCTCCACCTGCACCAGCATGTTGCGCGCCGCCACCTGGGGGTCGGCCGCCACCTGGGCCAGGTCGTTGATGGGGCCGCAGGGCACCCCGGCCTCGCCCAGCGCCTCCAGCCAGTGCGCCACCGCGCCGCCGGCCAGGGCCTCCTCCAGCTCGGCCTTGAGCGCGGCCTGGTTCTGGGTGCGCTTGGCGTTGTCCGCGAAGCGGGGGTCTTGGGCCAGGCCGGGCCGGTCCAGCACCTGGCAGAGCCGGGCGAACAGGCGGTCGTTGCCCGCGCAGATCACCAGCCAGCCGTCCGCCGCCCTAAAGGCGTCAAAGGGGGTGATGGAGGGATGGCGCGCGCCCAGGGGGCCTGGGGGGCGGCCCTCGGCAGCCAGGCGGGCCAGGCCGTTCTCCAGGATGGCCACCTGGCAATCCAGCATGGCCACGTCCACCAGCATGCCCTGGCCGGTGCGCTCCCTGTGGAACAGGGCGCTGGCGATGCCCACCGCGGCGTAGAGCCCGGCCGTGATGTCGCCGATGGAGGTGCCCACCCGGGTGGGCGGGCCGCCGGGCTGGCCGGTGAGGCTCATGATGCCGCCCATGGCCTGGATCACCAGGTCATAGGCCGGCTGCGCGGCCCGGGGGCCGCTCTGGCCGAAGCCGGAGAGCGCGGCGTAGATGAGGCGGGGGTGGCGCTGGTGGAGCTGGGGCCAGCCCAGGCCCAGGCGCTCCATGGTGCCGGGGCGGAAGTTCTCCACCAGCACATCGGCCCGTTCCAAAAGGCGCAGGAACAAGGCCCGGTCGCTGGGGTCCTTGAGGTCCAGGGCGATGCTCTCCTTGCCCCGGTTCAGGGAGAGGAAATAGGCCGAGCGGCCCTGGATGAAGGGACCGTACTGGCGGGAGTCGTCGCCTGCGGGCGGGGCTTCCACCTTGATGACCCGGGCGCCCAACTCGGCCAGCACCATGGTGCAGAAAGGCCCGGCCAGAACCCTGGTGAGGTCCAGCACCATGACGCCCTTGAGTGCTCCTGGCTGCATGCCTGGCCTCCTGGTTAGGGGGTGTGTCTCCACTCTAGCCCAGCCCAAGGCAAGGGGGCAAGGCGGGGGGCGGGGGGCGGGGGGAGGCGGCAAGCGGGGTGAAGCAGGGTGCGCTTGAGGCGGGCGGGCCGGCGGCCTATACTGGCGGGCGGAGGTGGCGTATGCCGGCCAAGGTGGTCAGCTATCATCCCTTGATCGAGGCAGCGGACAACCGGCTGCTGGTTTCCCAGCGCCCCCTGGACACTGGCGACCGGCAGGCGGTGGCCGGGGCGGCGGCGGTGGTGCTGCCCCATTTGTGCCGGCGCGATCTCTATGAACTGGTGACCGGCCTGGACAAGCCCCACTTCCCCCGCCAGGCCGCCCGCCTGGCCTATGACGGCAAGGTGGGGGCCCTGCGCCTCTTCGCCCGCCTGGGCCTGCCCCAGCCCCGGGGCCTGGAGTTCGCCTCCCTGGAGGAAGCAGTGGCCGCCTGGCGCGGTGGGCAGTTGGCCGCGGCTGGCCTGGAGCCGCCGGTGGTGGCCAAGGGCGCGGGCGGGGGCATGGGCGACAACGTGTTCCTGGTGCATGACGCCGGCGAGCTGGCCGGCCTGGCCGGGCGGCTGGACACCACCTGTGCCCACGGGCCCGCGGGCCTGGTTTTGCAGGAGTACGTGGAGACCGGCGGCCGTGACTGCCGGGTGGTGTTCATCGGCGCCTGGCAGGATGCCTTCTGGCGCCAGGGGCCGGCGGGCGGCTTCCGGGCAAACCTGAGCCAGGGCGGCCGGGTGGTGCGGGACCAGGACCCGGACGGCCTGGCGCGGGCCCTGGCCCTGGCCCGGAGGCTGCGCCGGGCCGCGGAGCTGGACGTGGCCGCGGTGGACCTGTTGGTGCCGCCGGCCGGGGAGCCGCTCCTTTTGGAGATAAACCACTACTTCGGGCGCGAGGCCCTGGGCGGCGGCCGGGCCTTTCGGCGGCTCTACTTCGCGGCGGTGCAGGAATGGCTGAGGGGCCTGGGCCTGGACCCCGGCCTGGTGCGCCTGGTGGAGGAGTAGGCCGGGGGGCCGGCCGGGCTCAGTACTCGATGCCGCGCCGGGCCACGTGGCCGGAGTAGTAGGGGTGCTTGCGCTGCACGAACTCGGTCACGTAATCGGCGCCGGCCCGTATCTCCGGGGCGGCGTCCGCCCCGCTCATCACCAGCTCGGTCTTGCCCCGGCAAAGGTCCATGAGGTCCAGTATCTGGGACTTTTGCAGCACGTTGAAGATGACGGTGTTCAATATCTCGTCGCAGATCAACAGCTCCACCCCCTCCTTCACCGCCTGGCGGGCGAAGTAGAGGGCGGTCTCGGCGTGCTCGTAGTGGATGCTGGTGGGCCCCTTGGAGAGAATGAAGGGATGGTGGCCGGGACAGCGGTAGGAGACATTGGGTATGTCCGCCAGGATGCGGGCCTCGCTGGAGTCGCCACCCTTCATGAACTGGGACCACACCACCCTCAGGCCGGCTCCTGAGGCCCGGACGGCCAAGCCGATGCAGCGGGAGGTCTTGCCCACGCCCGGGCCGTAGCAGACATGGATCAGGCCATAGCGTTCCCGGTGCAGTATACCCGAGCGTTCCTGGGGGTAGTAGACTGGTTTCATGCAATCATCCAGAGGGATGGGGTTAGAGGGGCCGCAACCGGCCCCAATTATGACATCTTTCCGGCCGAAGGCAAGCATCGCGGAGATGGCGGCCAGCGGGCGGCACAGGAAGGAGCGCTGAACATGGCCAGGCGGCAGGGGCTGGTGATGATCAACACCGGCAATGGCAAGGGCAAGACCACGGCCGCCCTGGGGGCCGCCCTGCGCGCGGCGGGCCAGGGGCTGAAGGTGCTCATTCTCCAGTTCATCAAGGGAGGCGCCACCTACGGGGAGTTGAAGGGGGTCGGCTATTTACCCGGGGTGGAGATACGCCCCTTGGGGCTGGGCCTGATCGGAGACGATGACGACTTGGCGCCGCACCGGGACAAGGCGCGCCAGGGCTGGGACCTGGCCCGGCGGGAGGTGCTGGCCGGTGACTGGGACCTGGTGGTGCTGGACGAGCTGTGCGTGGCCATGCACTATGGCTTCGTTTCCCTGGAGGAGGTGTCGGCGCTCCTCCGGGAAAGGCCGGCCGAGTTGATCCTGGTTATCACCGGGCGCTATTGTCCCGAGGCCCTGTTGGCCCAGGCGGACACGGTGACCCGCATGCAGGCGGTCAAGCACCACCTGGACCAGGGCCTGACCAGCCAGGCGGGGGTGGAGTACTAGGAGGCGGCGTCCGGCTGGTGCCGGATGCCGGTTATGGCCTGGCGCCGGAAGTCGAACAATATCTCGCGCTGGCCGGCCGCGGACAGGCGCACCACCGGCTCGGCGATGACCTCGCCAATGGCGGCGGCGGCCAGGCCCCGCTCGGCAAAGAGGCGGAGCACCCGGGAGCAATCACCGGGGCTGACCGACAGCACGAAGCCGTAGCTCATGAAGGACAGGAGCCAATCCTCCCACTCCAGGCCCTGGGGACGGGGCAGGGTCAACAGGTCGATCTCGGCGCCCACCCCGGAATTCTCCATCATGATGGCCGCGGTGCCCACCAGGCCGGCGTTGGATACGTCCTTGGCCGCCCGGGCCAGGCCCTGCTCGGCGATGAGCGGCATGATCTCCAGGCGCTCCTTGAGTTCCTCCGCGCTCTTGCCGCTGTTGGCGTCCCAGCTTTTCACCGAGCGGCAGCCCGGCTGGCCCCGGAGGTCCACCGCCACCACCAGCACCTCTCCCGGCCGGGCCAGGTGGCTGCGCAGTAGCGCCTGGGCCTGGCCCAGGATGGCCACCGACAGGGCGGGCTGGGCCGGGGGGGCGTCGGGGTGCAGGTGGCCGCCCACCATGGGCACCCCTAGCTTGCGGCAGCCCTTGGCAATGCCCGCCACCACCTGGGCCCGCTGCTCCGCCTCCCCGCTGGCCAGCACGTTGACCATGGCCAGGGGGCGGCCGCCCATGGAGTAGATGTCGTTGACCGTGACCATGACCGCGGCCTTGCCCGCCGCGTAGGGCTCGTTGAGCAAGAGCCCGGTCATGATGCCGTCGCAGGCCAGGAGCAGGTAGTGGTCGCCATGGGGGATCACTGCGGCGTCGTCCCCGTAGTTGGGGAGTTGGGGGCCGGGCACGCCTTCCAGCACCAGCTCGCGGAAAACCTCGGCAATGGGCTCCTTGCGCTGAAGACCGGGATAGGCGCGCAACCTGCCGGCTATCTCCGTGAGGTCCAGCTTGGCCATGGGGGTAATGCTCTCCTTTTTCCTCACACCCGGTCCAGATCGGCCTGCATGAGCTGATGGGAATGGCCCAGAAGCTCGAAGGGCTCGCCCACCCGCCACCAGCCCAAGCGCTCGAACCAGCGCACGTTGCGCCGCTGGATGGTGGCGGTGAACTTGGTGCAGCGGCGGCGCTTGACCGTGCGCATGGCCTCGCGCACCAGTCCCTCCCCCGCTCCGGTGGCCCGCTCCCGGCGTACCACGGCCAGGCGCCCCCCCACCCAGTGGCCCTGGCTGTCGGCCACCGGAAACACCCGCACCGTGCCCACCACCTCCCGGCCCCTGAGCGCCACCAGGTGGATGCTGCGCGGGTCCTCGGCGTCCTGGTCGCTCTCCTGGAAAAGGCCCTGCTCCTCCACGAAGACCTGGCGGCGGATGGCAAAGGCGGCCTGGCGCTCGGCCTCGGTGCGGGCGGGCAGGAAGACCAGCTCGGCCGGGGGCAGCTCCCAGGCCGCGATGGCCGAGCAGGCCCCGCAGCGCACGCAGCCGGCCCGGCAGGCCGCGGCGGAGAGCCCCCGGGATTGGAGGATCAGGGCCAACTCGGCATAGAGTCGCTTCATCAGCCCGGGCGGGGGTGGCTCGGCCCCGGCCAGACGCGAGCCGGGAATGGGCCTCAGCGGCACCAGGAAGGGATAGACCCCCAGCTCCGCCAGGAAGCGGCAACCCTCGAGCAGGGACTCGGGGCTCTCCCCCAGGCCGGCCAGGAGGAAGCTGGACACCTGGTTGGGGCCGAACACCTCCACTGCCCGGCGCCAGGCCCCTTGGAAGGCGGCCAGGCCCAGGGCGGCCTTGGCCGGGGCCTGGCGGGCCAGGACCTGGGGGTCGAAGCTCTCGATGTGGATGCCCACCGTGTCCACCCCCGCCTCCTTGAGCCGGGCCAGGTCCTCGCCCTTTGGAGGCGGCATGAACTGGGCATGCACCGGCAGGCCGCTGGCCTTTTTTATGGCCCGGGCGCACTCGGCCAGAAACGGCAGCTCGCTGCCCGGGGGGGCGGCGCTGCCGGTGGTCAGCACCACCTGGCGCACCCCGTCCAGCTCCCGGGCGGCGGCCGCCACCTCGGCCAGTTGGGCCGGGCTCTTGCGGGCCAGGGTGCGGCCCGCTTGCAGGGAAAGCTCGATGCCGCAGAAGGCACAGCGTTGGGGCGAGTTCCAGAACACGCATTTCTGCAAGACCGTGCTGGCCAGGCAATCGCGCCCGTGCAGCAGGGCTATCTGGTGGTAGGGCACCCCTTCTTCGGTGCGGCGGGCATAGAAGCGCGGCGGGCGCGGGACCTCCACCGGCAGCAAGGGGCGGTCCTTCTGGTAGAGCAGGGCATGGCCGTTCTCCCGGCCCAGGCGGTAGGGCGAGCGCGCCACAAAGGGGCTCTGGGTGGGGGCGTTCACCGCGAATCCATCCAGGGTGAACGCCCCGCCCTCGGCCGGACCGGCACCTCCCCGGCGGGAGCCGATATCCTGCGCCACCTTCAGTCCCAGGCTCTGCAGGTCAGCTATGATCTCGCCTGTGTCTGGCATTACTCCCACCCGCAGGGCTCGCGCCCCGCCCGCACAGGTTGCGCCGGCATGTCCGCCCCGGCCGGGGGCGGGCGGTTTCTCCTAGCCGGCCAGCTTGGCCGCCACCTCGGCCACCCGCTTTCCCACGCCCCGGGCGGTGGTCAGGCCGAACTTGTCCTCGGCCATGCCGCCCTCGCCGCCGGAAAAACCAGTGCCCCCCAGGTGGCTGGTGGGCTTGCCGTCACCCACCACCACCATGTCCTGGGTCAGCATGGCGGCGTGGATCTGCTGCAGGGTGATGCTCTGGCCGCCGTTGCGCGCCCCGCCCACCGCGATGGCCCCGCCCACCTTGTTGCGGAGCAGGAAACCGTTGCGCCTGAGGGGCACCAAGCGGTCCAGGAATGCCTTGGCCTGGGAGGTCATGCCGCTCAGGTAGACCGGGCTGGCCAGGATGATCCCGGCCAGCTCCGGGTCGGCCAGGGTGGGCAGCAGCTCGGTCAGGTCGTCCTTCTGGGAGCAGCGCAGTTCCTTGAGGCACTTGCCGCAGGCCAGGCAGCCGCCGATCTTCTTGCCCGCCAACTCCACCAACTCGGTCTCCATCCCGGGCACCGCCTCCCGGGCCGCCTCCAGGGCGGCGTTCAGGGCCAGGTAGCTGGTCTGTCCCTTGCGGGGACTGGCGCACACACCGATTATCTTCATTCTCAGCCTCCTTGTTCGCGGCGCTCCTCGTGCAGCAGGGCCAGTACCTCCCGGCGGAGCCGGTTGCATTCATTGCTGGTGCGGTCGCGGGGCCGGCTGGCCTCCACCGGGAAGCGGCCCAGCACCCGGGCCGGCCGGCGGGAGAGCACCAATATCTCGTCGCTGAGGAACACCGCCTCGTCCACGTTGTGGGTCACGAAAATAATAGTATCCCGCCGTTGCTCCCAGACCTCCAGCAGGAATTCCTGCAAGCCGTTGCGGGTCTGGCTGTCCAGGGAGCCGAAGGGCTCGTCCATCAACACCACCTTCGGCTCCATGATCAAGGTGCGGGCAATGGCCACCCGCTGCTGCATGCCGCCGGACAGGTCCTTGGGAAAGCGGTGCTCGAAACCCTCCAGGCCAAAGGCCCGCACATAGGCCATGGCTTGCCGGCGGCGTTGGGCCGGGGACACACCCTGCATCTCCAGGCCCACCTCTATATTCTGCAGGGTGGAGCGCCAGGGGAACAGGGCATATTGCTGGAACACCAGGCCCACCCGGGAGGAGGAGGCCCGCACCGGCTCGCCGTCCAGGAGCACCTCCCCCCCGCTGGCGGGCTCCAGGCCGGCGATTATCCGCAGCAGGGTGGTCTTGCCGCAGCCGCTGGGGCCCACCACCGCCAGGAAGCGGCCGTGGGCCAGCTCCAGCTCCAGCCCGGCCAGCACCTCCACCTCGCCCCCCCGTGCGTCGCCGCCGAAGGTCTTGCGGAGTCCTCTTATCTCCAGGCCCAAGGCAGCCTCCTCATTTCCAGGGCAACAGCTTGGCCTCCGCCCAGCGGATGGCCGCGTCGATGAGAAGCCCGGTAAGGCCGATCACCACCATGCCCGCGATGATCTCGTCGGAACGTTGGATGTCCCGGGCGGTCATTATCATGTAGCCCAGGCCGTAGCCGGAGCGCACCCCGGTGAACTCCGCCGCCACCAGGGTCATCCAGCCGATGCCCAGGCCGATGCGCAGCCCCACGAAGATGCTGGGCAGGGAGCCGGGCAGGAGCACCTTCCACAGGAGGTTCCGGTCGTTGGCTCCCAGGGTGCGGGCCGCTTCCAGGAGGGTGGGGTTGATGGCCAGCACCCCGGCCACCGTGTTCAGCAGGATGGGGAAGAAGGCTCCCAGGAAGATGATGAAGGCGGCGGACTTGACCCCGATGCCGAACCAGAGGATGGAGATGGGTATCCAGGCCAGGGGCGGCACCGGCCGCACCATCTCCACCAGGGGGGTGACTATCTCCCGCAGCCGCCGCGACCAGCCCATCAAAAGGCCCAGGGGCACCCCCACCGCTGCGGCCAGGAAGAAGCCCCAGGCCACCCGGTAGAGGCTCATGAGCAGGTGGTAGGGCAGGGTGTGGCCCGGCGGCATGCCCGCCACCATGAGGTCCCAGAAGCCGGCCACCACCGCCAGGGGCGAGGGCAGCTTGTAGGCCGGTATGACCCCGGCCAGGCAAAGCCCCTGCCACAGGGCCACCAGGGCCAGGGGCACCAGGTAGCGGCTGGCTCTCATCTGGTCAACACCGCCTCCAGCAGCTTGCCGTTCAAGAAGCGCGCCAGGAAGGCATCCACGTCTTTCACCTTGATATAGCCGTTCTTGGCCAAGAGGGCGACGTACTCCCGCTCGCCCGCCACGCTGATCCGGTAGGTGTAGTTCACGTTGGCCATGGCCAGGCGCACCGTGGCCGGGTCCATGCCGGTGTAGCGCACCCCGATCTTCAGCGCCTCCTCGGGGTGCTGGTTGATGAAGTCAGTGGCCTTCACGTGGGCGGCCACCATCTTCTGGGCGTCCTGGGGGCGCTCGGCCAGGAACTTCCGGTCGGCCACCAGCACGCAGCAGGGATGGCCCGGCCAGATGTCGGCCGAGGTGACCAGCACCTTGCCCACTCTCATGGTCCGGGCCTTGGCCGGATAGGGCTCCCAGGCGATGAAGGCGTCGATCTGTCTGCTCCTCAAGGCGCCGATCATCTCCGGCGGCTTGAGCACCATGATCCGCACCTTGCCCGCGGGCACCCCATGCTTGGCCAGGGCCTTGCGGAGCAAAAAGTCCTGCACCGTGGAGTGGCCGGGCACCGCCACGCTCTTGCCCGCCAGTTGGGCCACCTTGGTCATGGCCGAGCCCCGGCGCACCACCACTGCCGAGCCCTCGGTGTTCACCTGGGCCAGCACCTGCACCCGGGCGGCTCCGTTGGCCACCGCGGTGGTGGCCGGGGCCTCGCCCACGTAGCCCATGTCCAGCTCGCCGGCGGCAAAGGCGCTCATCTCCTCCGGCCCGGCCTTGAAGATACCGGCCACCTCCACCTTGAGCCCCTCTTTCTGGTAGAAGCCCTTTTCCAGGGCCACCCAGCAGGCGAGTTGGTGGATGTCGGCCTGCAGGTAGCCGATGCGTATGGCCTTCATGGCCCAGGCGGGCCCCGCCAGGGCGGCCGCCAGGATCAGGCTCAGCCCCCAGGTGACAAGCTTGGCGCGGCTCATGTCATCCATCCCTCCGGCTCGGGGTGTACGAAGCGGGTCAACCCGCCGCCAGGGCGCCGGGGCAGGCGACCTCGTAAAAACGGTTCACGGCCAGCCCGGCAAAGAGCACCGCCCCCGGACAGGGTACCACCAGCTTGCGGCGGAGTTGGCCGCCGATGATCCCATAGTATTCCAGACAGGCGGAGCAAACCTCCACGGTTTTTCCCAGGGAGTAGGGCACGGCCAGGCCGTCTTCCTCCACGTAGTAGGCCGGCTCTATGAAGTTGGCGTGGGTGGCGCGGTGGCCGATGAAAAGCTCGGCAAAGGAAACGCCCCTGATACCCATCACCCGCATCCAGCGCTCCTGCTGGGCCGGGTCCTCGGCCTCTATGTCCTCCCAGGCCTGGGGCCGGGCGCTCTGGTAGCTGGGCCTGGTGATGAGGGCCAGCTTCTCCTCCCGGCCGGGCAGGCGGGGAGGGCGGAACTTCTTCCGCTGGGTGACGATGGTGGTGGGCCGCAGGCCGGCCAGCGGCTCCCGGCTCACCACCAGCACCTTGTCCGCGTAGGGGGATTCGGCGTGCCAGCTCAGTTGGCGGCGGCAAAGTCCGTAGCGCTCCCAGCTCCCCGCTGGCACGTAACCCACCGCGATGTCCCGCGCCAGGGGCACGCACACCGCCTTGCGGGCCAGGTGAAGCTTCACCCCCCGGGCGGTCAGCTCGCGCTCCAGGCGGCCAAAGGCCTCCGCCGCCAGCCAGTAGACGTATTTGCGGTAGCTTGCCTTGGCCATTGCCCATCCAGGTTATCGGCCGTCTGTTCAGGTCTTTTCTGCCTTCGCCTCCTCCGCCCCCTCTGGCCGAGAAGACGACGCCGGAGACGTCGCCGGGGCCGAGGCAGGGGGCGACGGGGGGGGCGACGAGGGGGGCGACGAGGGGGACGACGGGGAGGGCGAAGGGGAGGCCGCCTTGGCCGGCGAGGCCGGGGCCTTGCGCTTGGGCTTTTCCTTCTTGGCCGCCGGCGCGGCGGGCGCCACCCCCAGGGCCAGCTCCACCAGGTAGCTGAGGTCCCGGGCCACCAGGCCAGAGCCGGCCGCGTTTATGCCCACCTGCAAACCCTGGTAGCAGAAGGGGCAGCAGGAGACCAGCTCCTGGGCCCCGGTGGCCTCGGCCTCGCGCACCCGGGCCTGGGCCATCTTGTTCTGGATGTCCGGGTAGCCCGCCTTGAGCCCCCCGCCCGCGCCGCAGCAGCGCGAGTATTCCCGGAAGCGGGGCATCTCCACCAGCTCCAGGCCGGGTATGGCCTCCATGACCAGGCGCGGCTCGTCGAACACCCCGCTGGCCCGGCCCAGGTGGCAGGGGTCGTGGTAGGTGACCAGCTTCTCCACCGGCTGCTTAAACTGGAGTTGGCCCTTTTCCAGCAGGCGGGTGAGGAACTGCACGGTGTGGAGCACCTCGAAGTTCAGGCGGCCCACCTGGGGGTAGTCCTCCCGGATGGTCTTGAAGCAGCCCGCGCAGGAGGTGACCAGGGCCTCGATGCCCAGGGAGTTGAATAGCTTGATGTTGTGGCTGGCCACCCGCTCGAACTCCGGGTCCCCCATGCGTAGCATCACGCTGCCGCAGCAGGCCTCGTTGTTGCCCAGGATGCCGTAGTCTATGCCCAGGGCGTCCAGGATGTTCACCGTGCTTATGGCCACCTGGCGCACGTTGCTGTCGTAGGAGGCGGTGCAGCCCAGGTAGAGCAGTATCTTGCCGCCCTTTTTCTTTATGTCCTTGGGCGCGGCGGCGATGAGCTTTTCCTTCTTGGCCCGCCGGGCCCACTTGGCCCGGGCGGTGCGCGGCTGCTGCCAGGGGTTGTCGTAGGACTTGACGCTCTTGACCAGGGTCTTCTGCTGCTCCAAGGGGCCGTAGTCGGCCATGACCAGGAGCCGGCGTATCTGCTCCCACAGGTTCACGGTGTCCAGGTTGGCCGGGCACACGATCTGGCACTGGCCGCAGGTGGAGCATTCGTAGAGGTTCTGGGCGAAGCGCTCTATCTGCTCCTGGCTCACCGGCCGGTAGCCCAGGAGCTTGCCCACCAGCCGGGCCAGGGGGCCGGCGTCCTCCCGGCCGGCGAGCTTGGCCAAAAGGCCGTGCTGGCTCTTGAGGATGGCCAGGAAGTCGGCCGCCTTCTGGCGGGGCAGGATGGCCTCGCGGGAGTCCTGGTCATACACCGGGCACCAGTTCAGGCACTCCCCGCAACGGGTGCAGGCCTGGAGCTGCATGATCCGCTTGGCGTCCAGGGCGGCGATGGGGATGACCCGGGGCCGCTCCGGCGGGGCCTCCTCCTCCCCTGCCGGGTCCGGGGGGGCGGGAGGGGCGGAGGGGGCGGAGGAAGCGGGGGGGCCCTCCTTGCCCTGGCCCTGTTGCCCGGCGGCGGGTGCGGTCCTGTCCTCCTCCGGCGGGGCCGCGGCCTGCCGGGTTTCTTCCTGCGCGGGCGCCTTTTCCTTGTCCGACATGGGGTTGTTCCTTGCTGCCTCTCAGGCTCCTGGTTCCATGTTCATGACCCGTTTCCTGGCGCTTCCTCTTTGCCTCCTTGGCCGCGCCTCCCCCGGCCGCCCCCTCACTTGAGGTGGCGGTTCATGATGAGGCTGAGCGGGGTGGTGAAGACGTGGCGCATCTTGCTGAAGGGCAGCCAGGCCACCAGCAGCGCCGCCAGCAGGCCGTGGGCATACCACAGCCAGCCGTAGCCCGTGGCCCAGTCCACTGCCAGGCCCGCCCCCAGCCGGCTCAGGGGGTAGGCTACAAAGGCGTACAGCGCCTTGTCCGGGGGCAGGCAGCCGGTCAGGATGCGCACCGCCTCCAGGGCGAAACCCAGCACCGCGATCAAGCCGATGAGCACCAGGGCCAGGGCGTCCTGGGCGCTGGTGTCCACCTGCCTTGGCTTGAACACCACCCTCTGCAAGGCCGAAAGCAGCACCCCCAGCAGCATCAAGAGGCCGGTGAGGTCGTGGAAGAAGGCCACGAAGGCGTGGTTCTTGTCGATCAGGGCCGCGGCCAGGGATGAGGAGGGGGCCGCCTGCCAGGCCAGCCAGGTGAACAGGCCCAAGAGCAGCCGCGAGAGTATGGACCAGTAGATCAGGCTGTGGAAGAACCAGCGCTGCACGCTCTCCTGCAGGAGACGGCGCTGCAACAACACGTCCAGCAGGAACACCCGCAGGCCGCCCCAGAACTGGCGGGAGAACACCACCTGCACCAGGTGCTCCGCGCCCCGGGCCAGCTTGTTGTGCAGGGAGTCCTGCTCGCCCTGCACGCTGCCCTTGAGCCAGAACAGCCACATCCCCACCATGCCGGCGACGAACACCAGAAGGGCCAGGCCGAACCAGCCGCTGCCCAGGGAGAGGCTGGCGGTGTGGCAGAGGAAGCAGATCACTCCCTTGGGGGGCAACACCTGGGCCGGGGCCCCTACCTGGTTGCCGGCCCGGTGGCAGCGCAGGCAAAGCTGGCCGCTGCCATAGTCGGACTTGCCGTGGTCCACCAGGCTGAGGGGATTGCCCTTGCCGTCCTCATGGGCCAGCGCCACCACCCCCAGGGCCCGGTCGAGCTTCACGAACTTGCTCTTGTGGTGGCAGGCCTCGCAGCGGACCGTGAGGTGGGGGGCGCCGAAGTCGCCCTCGCCGTGGGAGGGGTGGCAGCTCAGGCACTGCACCCCATCGGCCGAGGAATGGGGCGAGCGGCCCACGTCGTGGTGGCAGTCCAGGCAGGCCACGTACTGGTGCCGGCTGCCGGCAAAGCTTTTCGGGTCCACCCGCAGGGAGACCACCTGCCCCTTGACCTTGCGCTGACATTCCTTCTGGCCGTGGCACTCCATGCACAGCCGGTTCGCCGCCAACACCCCCTCGTTGGTCTGGGTGTTGGGCAGGCGGTGGCAATCCTGGCAGGGCCGCAGGCCAAAGCCCGCGGGCGGAGGCTGCATGGCCACCTCGGCCGCCGGCGCCGCAGCCGGAAGCAGGGCCAAGAGCAGGGCCAAACCCGCCGCCAGCATCAAGCTCGCCGCCGCCCTCATGCCCCGCCTCCTTCCTGCCCGGCGCCTTGGGCCAGGCGCTCGAACTGGGCGCGGTGCTCCTCCTTCAGCTCGGCCAGGGGAACCCGGCCGGTGAAGATGCTGGCCTGGCCGGGCCACAGGGGCGGGCGCAGGTGCACGGTGTAGACGTGGATCACGAACTTGAGCGCCACCGCGATGATGGCCTCGTACAGGTGCAGCACCAGGGCCAGGTTGATGAACCAGCCGGGCAAGAAGCGGCTGAAGAACTCGGGGAACCAGAGCACCAGGCCGGTGAGGCCCATGGTGTGCATGCCGATCAGCACCGCGTAGTAGTCTACCTTCTCCAGGTAGCTGAAGCGCTCGAAGGCAGGGGGGGCTCCCTTGGCGAAGAAGTACTTCACATGCTGGACCAAGTCCGCCAGGTCCTTGCGGCTGGGGAACATGCTGTCCGGGCCGGTGAGACGCCCCTTGAGCACCAGCTTGTAGTAGACCAGCCAAAGCAGGTGCAGGAAGACCGCGGCATAGGTGACCACCGCGCAGGCCCGGTGCAGCCAGGCCAGGTGGGAAGCCCCGCCCACCAGCCAGGCCACCGCCCGGCCGTACCAGGCGCCGCTGAAGTAGAGGGCAAAGCCGGTCACTCCCAGGCCGATGAAACCCAGCATCACCGGCCAATGCAAGAAGCGATGCAACAGGCAGAAGCGCACCACCTCGTCTTTAGTCCGTGCCCGCTCCTCCATGGTCATCGCCTCCGTATCTTTTCGTGCAGCTCCCTGAGCATCCACAGCAGGGCGTGGCCATAGAAGCCCAGCACCGTAACCAGGGCCACCGCGGCCATGATCATGGCCAGGGCCTGGATGACCGCCACCCGCGCGGCCAGGTCCTTGTCCTTGGGGTCCACCGCCTGGGGGCTGGGGTGGATCACCATCTGGGCGAAGCTGGGGGGCGCCTGGGGATGGCAGCGGCGGCAGGCCTTGAGCGCCGCCTGGGGCTTCTTCAGGGAGACCGTGGTGTGGGCGCCGTGGCAGTCGGTGCAAAAGGCGGCCTTGGGGTTGCCCAGGTGGGCCGCGGCCTGGCCGTGGTAGTTCTCCAGGTAGGTGGCCTTTTGGGCCGGATGGCAGGAGCCGCACACCTCCACCTGGGCCCGGCCCAGGCTCAGCCGGTCCTGGTGGGAAACGGCGGTGTGGGAATTATGGCAATGGGCGCAGGTGGGCGCGGGCCACTGGCCGGGGCGGGGGGGCTCTTGGGCCTGCTGGTTCCAGGCCTCGGCGTGCTTGCCCTTTTGGCAGCGCTGAAAGGCCAGGAGGTGGCACTTGGCGCAGGAGTGGTAGTCGAACTTCTTTCGGGCCGGGTCCTTGAGGTAGTCGGGGCTGTGGCTGTCGGGGTGGGGCGGGCGGGCGCCGGGCTGGATGCCTTTCTGCTCCTTGGGGTGGCAGCCGGCGCAGTCCATGAAGCCGTGGGCGCTCTTTTGGAAATCAGCCTGGTTGATGAACCAGGTGGAGGCGGCCAGCCCCCCTTGGGGGGAAAGCTCCACCGCGCCGGCAGGGGGCGGAAGGGCGGCGGCCGCGGTGAGGGCCGGAGAGGCGGCCCAAGCGGCCAGGCCCAGCAAGAGGCCCAGCCAAGGCCACAGGCCCGGGCGCCGTGAGAATCTTGGGGTGGTTGCCGCTGGTTTGCTCAACTGTCCCTCCCCCGGGTTTCAGGTCAGGTTCAGGCCGCGTTGGGTACCGTCTGCCCCTCGGCCAGCTCTGCCCGCAGGTCGTGGAAGTAGCTTTCCAGAAAGCGGGCGGTCGCCAGGTTGAGCCAGGCGAAGAGGCCGCTGGCCAGCTCCAGGGTGTCGCCGCCCTGGCGCAGCTCCGCGTGGAGCTGCCGCACCGTCCTGGTGACCTCTTGCCAGGCCGCGGGCAGCTCCCCGGCCCCGGGAGGCAGGAGCAGGCGCGGCCGGCGCTCCATCCGGCGCAACCGGCTCCAGACCGCCTCGGCGAACACCCGCAGCTTGGCCGGCTCGTACACCTTGCGGCCGATGAGCCAGCGGGCGGGATGGTCTTCCAGGCCCAGGGCCACCAGCCGGGTGTTGCTCACCTGGCGCTTCAAGTCCCGCAGCCAGAGCCGCGCCGCCCGTCCCTGGAGCGTCTCCCCCCCGGCGGCGGAGGCGGCCGCCGCCCCTTTTCGCTCCGGCAGGTCCCAATAGATGGCGTCGGCCACCAGGAGGTTGGCCCGGGGAAAGTGGGGGTGCTCGAAGTGGGGACCGAACAGGTAGCACACGCCCTGGCCCAGCCGGGCCCGCAGCACCGCCGCCCGCTGCAAGAGGGTTTCGGCCGCCAGCTCGGGGTCGGTCAGGAAACGGGTGCGGCTGGTGAAGCTCTGGTAGCGGGCCAGCACCATCTCCACCTGGGGGGTCACCATGGCCGGCCCGCCATAGAGGGGCGCCTCGAACTCGCCCGCCCCGGTCCAGGGCGGGCGGCCGCAGCCCACCAGGCGCACCGCCTCCCGCACCGGGTGATAGACAAAGGAACAGCCGTAGGGGGTGCAGAACTTCTCCGGCAGGTCGCTGGCCCGGGGCAGGTGGCGGCTCAGGTTGGTGATCTTGGCCGGCACCCAGTTGAACAGGTTGAGGGGTTCCTTGCTGGAGTTGAGGGGCAGATAGGCCCCGGCGCAAGAGCCCAGGTACAGGCCCCCCTCCTTGATGAAGGCTTCCAGGGCCCGGGCCCCCTGCCCGCCCATGGCTGCGGCCAGGCCAAAGGTGTCGCCGCCGCTTATGGCCAGAAGGTCCCGGCCGGCCAGGTCGCCGGCGGCGAGCCCGTCCTGGTCCAGGAAGGCCAGGTCGTACAGGCCCAGGCGCTCGAAGAGCTGGGCGAACCACAGCCAGGAGTGGGAGCTGCCGCGGCCCACATAGACGGCCAGGCGGGGGTAGCGGACGTTGCCCTGGCCGCCCCCCTTGTCACCACCCCGGCGGACGGCGGGGGCTTGGCTCCTCGGTGCGCTTCCATTGCGCCCCCCGTCGCGCCCCCCGCCCCTTGCCAGGCGCAGGTTGTAGCTGCGGTATGCCTGATAGAAGTCCATGCTTCACTAGGTTGAAACCTGGCTCCTCAGCCGCTGATGGCCGCCACCACCGAGTCCAGGGTGTCCTGGGTGATATCCAGCCCCGTGCCCAGGGCCGCCAACTCCACCAGCGCCTCTTCGCTGATCTCCGGCGCCATGAGGGCGAAGATGGGGTCGATGCCGAACACATGAGCCACGGCCATGCGCCGTTGCCAGGCCCCCTCGTCCGGGGCCAGGCCCTGGGGCGCCCAGGGGCTGAAAGGTCCGGCCAGTCCTTCCACCGGTCCGCTTATGCCCTCCAAGGCGGCCTGGATGTCTGCGGCGGAGGTCTTGCCCTGGGCCTGGCAGACCTTGGCCACGGCCACCGCGTCCAGACCTTCCTTGGCGCAGGCCTTTATCACCGCGCCCGCCTCGGCCACCGAAAGGCCCATGGCCCGCAACACCCCGGCCGCGGCGGGATCGCCCAGGAGCACCCCGGGCTCTTCCTGGGCCGGCTCGGCCAGGGTCTTGGGGTCCTCGTCCAGGTAGAGGAAGGTGTTGTAGGCAAAGGGGGTGTTGAAGGAGGCGTGGTGGCGGTGCACCAGGGGCTCCAGCCAGGCGGCGTAGTCCTCATGGCCCAGGGCGGCGCCCAGGTCGCCCTGGCCCTGGCGGCCTCCCCAGGCCCCGGCCTTGACCGCCTGGAGCAGCTCCAGGCAGCGGGAGACGAAATCCTCCTCCTCGGCGATCTCCAAAAGGCCCATGCCCCGCAGGGCCAGGAGCTGGAGGTTCTTGCCGGCCATGAGCCCGGCCAGGCCGAAGCGGTCGCCGCTGGCCCACTCGTTTATCATCACCTGGGCCAGGTCCGACCCGCGGCGGGCGGCCGGGCCGGCGCCCAGCACCTGGATGAGGTCGTCACCCATGCGCTGGCGCACCGCGCTCACCGCCTGCCACACGTCGCTGCCGGCCAGGTCCCCGGCCGGCTCGATATCGGCGATGCCGTCGTGGATCCAGAGGAACACCGGCTCGGCGGCCTTGCCGGTTATCACCAGGTAGTCGAAGCCCGAGTACTTGATCTCCTGGCCCGCGTACTGGGTCAGGGGTGCGTGGACCAGACCGCCGGTCAGGGGGCTCTTGGCGGTGAGCACCGCCAGGGAGGACGCCGGGGTCATGGTTCCGGTCAAAAGGCCGGCGCCCAGCACCAGGGGGTCCTGGTCCTGGTAGCGCTCGTACAGGGCGGCGGTTATGCCCGCGCCGCCGATGTGCTGGGAAACCAGCTCCTCGCTGAGTTCGTCCTCGCTCACCTCGCCGGAGGCCAGGTCGATGACTGCCACCTTGTCGGAACAGAGAAACTCCATAACCTTTCCCCTTGGATCGGCCCACCGCGGCCAGGCGGGGGCGGATAGCCGGTTGGGTTACTCCTGGTAAACCGCTTCCACCGGGCAGGCCTGGATGCACAGGGGCCCGTCCTCGCGGTCTTCGCAAAGGTCGCAGGCCTCGCGCAGCAGCATGGGCTTGGCCGAGGCGTCGCCGCCGCCCTGGTCCTCGTCCGCCGCGCCGATGCGCTTGACCTCCAGCCCCTCGGGCCGGGCGATCACCAGCTCTTCTTCCTCTTTGAGGACCACGCCCAGGTAGTCTTTGCGCTCCTTGGGGCGGTAGACCACCATACAAGAGGAAAGCAGGGCAAAGGCGTCGTCGCGGTGGTAGCCGCAGGCCAGTTCGCAGGCCATGCAGGCGGTGCACTTTTCTGGATCGATTCTGATACCCATGGGTTACCTCGCCGGAAAGAGGTAAGGACTATAATGGGTTATGCCTATAAACCCCGTTTTGGTCCCTTTAGGCTCTGGGCCTGCGGGTCCGCTTGCCGCCGCGGGGTTTGATTCCATGGGGGCCATTCTATCCACAAGCACCACGGGCAAGTCAACCCAAAAATTATAATTAATATAATAATTAGAACCCGAGATTCGCCCAAATGGCTCAAACCGGGAGCTTGCGCAATTGTGCTCAAGGTGTTGCCCGCAAGCTGCGCGCGCCGGGCTTGTGCGGATAATTATTTATATATATTAATAATATTGGCCTAATTTTCCACAAGGCGGCCAGGGGGCCTGGCGGGCCTGGAGAAGGGGGGTAATGGAATCCACATAAATATTATAATATTTTTCTTGACAATGACCTCCCCGACTTTTTATAAAGGCACAAGACCACCCCCAAGAGTTCTCAAAACCTTCTGGCCAGCCCCCGAACGGGGCCCTGAACGGGCCTGTAGAGGGCGGCCACAAATAAACGTAAAGATATCGGATGTTTGAAGCAGCAACCAAAACCGAGAAAGTATCTGACCGAATAATCGAGCAGATCAGGGACGCCGTGTTGAGCGGGCGGGTCAAGCCGGGGGACCGGCTGGCCTCGGAAAAGGAACTCATCACCCAGTTCGGGGTCTCCAAGGCCACCATGCGGGAGGCGCTCAGGGTCTTGGAGGCCATGGGCCTGGTGGAGATACGCAAAGGCACCCAGGGAGGGGTGTTCGTGGCCGAGGTGGACATGAGGACCACCGTGCACAGCATCATGAACTTCCTCCACTTCAAGGCGGTCTCCGTGCGCGAGATCACCATGCTGCGTTTCATGATCGAGCCCTCGGTGGCCCACCTGGCCGCCCTGGTGCGCAGCGAGGAAGACATAGAGCGGCTCACCGCCATGGTGCGGCACAGCGGGGACGAGAAGGTGATCGTCCTGGGCAAGGAGATCAGCTTCCATCGCTACCTGGCCCGCATGACCGGCAATCCCCTGCTCATCCTCATCATGGACTTTCTGGACAACCTGCTCAGGGACCTGAAGGAACAGTTGAACCTGTCGCCGGAGTTCTACGAGCAGGTCAAGGTGTCCCACCAGCGGATACTCGAGTGCATGATCGCCGAGGACTGCGTGGGCGCCCGCCGCGAGATGGCCGCCGACCTCTTGAACGTGGGGGATCACATGGCCAAGGCCACCGGCGATCCCCCCTTCGACCCGGCCATGCTGGGCTTCAGCCGGGCGGCCCTGTACCAGGGCGGCGGCGGCCAGGGTCTGGATATCGCGGCCGCCGGACTTTCCCCCGAGCTGGTGGCGGATCCTTCCGGCAAACCGGTGGACCCCGAGGTCTTGCGGCGGGGGATGCTCTTGCGTCGCCTGGGCTCCGGCGACTTGTACCTGCTGGTGCCCAAGGAAGAGGACGCCGAGGAATAGGCACCCGGCCCCCTGGCGGGTTTTTTACATCGAAATAATTCCACGTCCCGCCATGTGCGGCGGATTGGGAGGTTAGCTGAAATGGCTCTGTTGGAAGCACCCATCAAAGGCCAGCCAAAGGCTTTGAACTACGTGGGCGGCGAGTGGTTGGAGTCCAAGGGTGAGCACATCGACGTGGTCAACCCGGCCACCATGGAGAAGATAGGCGAGGTGGGCATCTCCACCAAGGAGGAGATAGACCAGGCGGTGCAGGCCGCCAAGGAGGCCTACCACGACTGGCGGCGGACCCCGGCGGTCACCCGTTGCCGCTACCTCTTCCGCCTGCTCAACCTCTTGGAGGAAAACTTCGAGGAACTCTCCCGGGTCCAGACCCAGGAGCACGGCAAGTGCATCGACGAGTCCCGCGGCGAGACCCGGCGGGGCATCGAGAACGTGGAGGTGGCCTGCGGCATCCCCACCCTCATGATGGGCGACTCCAGCGAGGACATCGCCAGCGGCATCGATGAATACCTGATCCGGGTGCCCCTGGGCGTGTTCGGGGTCATCGGGCCCTTCAACTTCCCCTTCATGATCCCGCTGTGGTCGGCGCCCTACGCGGTGGCCACCGGCAACACGGTGGTGGTCAAGCCCTCCAGCGAGGTGCCTTTCAGCCAGACCAAGATCGCCGAGCTGGTGGAGGAGGCCGGCTTCCCGCCCGGGGTGTGGAACATGGTCCACGGCGGCCGCACCGTGGTGGGCGGCATGCTGGAGCATCCCGACATCGAGGGCATCACCTTCGTGGGCTCCACCCCGGTCATGGAAGACGTGATCTACCCGGGCTGCGGCAAGACCGGCAAGCGCTGCATCGCCCAGGGCGGCGCGGCCAACATCCTGGTGGTCATGCCGGACGCCAACATAGACGGCACCGTGGCCGCCTTCCTGACCTCCTTCTTCGGCAACGCGGGCCAGCGCTGCCTGGCCGGGCAGACCGCGGTGATCGTGGGCGACGACGACAAGTTCTACGACGAGTTCATGACCAAGATGCGCGAGCGGGCCGCGGCCATCAAGATCGGCAACGGCCTGGACGAATCCGTGCAGATGGGGCCCCTGCGGGACAAGTCCAAGAAGGAGAACGTGCTCCGCTACATCGAGATAGGCGAAAAGGAAGGCGCCAAGATCACCCTGGACGGACGCAAGCCCGAGGTCCAGGGCGGGCTGCCCGAGGACTGCTTCCTGGGGCCCACCATCATGGAGAACTGCGACCGCTCCATGCGCATCGTGCGCGAGGAGATATTCGGGCCCACCATGAACGTGATCCGGGCCAAGACCCTGGAAGAGGCCATCGAGATCTGCAACGAGAGCCCCTACCACAACGGGCACGCCATCTTCACCAGCAACGGCAAGTATGCCCGCCAGTTCCAGTACGACGTGATCAGCGGCAACGTGGGCATCAACATCGGCATCGTGGCCCCCATGGCCTTCTATCCCTTCAGCGGCATGAAGGGTTCCTTCATGGGCATCTTGCATACCCAGGGGAAAGAGGCGGTGCGCTTCTTCACCGAAAGCAAGGTTTGCATCCACCGCTGGCTGTAGGCCGCGTCCGGCGAGTGGTCAAAAGGGGAATGATATGAAGCTTAGCACCGCATCGGAAACCTTGAGTTTCATCCGGGAGCTGGAAGAGAAACTGGCCGGGTTCTACGAGGAGCTGGCCAAGCGTTTCCCCCAGCACGCGGGTGACTTCGAGACGTTTGCCAAGGAAAACCGCAAGTACAACAAGCAGATCCAGATGGCCTACCAGTCGGTGATAACCGACGCCATAGAGGGCTGCTACGCGTTCGACCTGGATCCGGCGGAATACGCCATTGACACCGAGCTGCCCGCGGATGCGGACCTGAAGTCCGCGGTGGCCAAGGCCCTGGCGGCCGAGGAGAAGATCACGGCCATCTACTCCACCGGCGCCGAGCAATCCGGATCGCTTTTGGCGGACGTGCCCCGCAACTTCAAGATCGTGCTCCGCAAGCGGGGGCCCCGCATGGAGAAGCTGAAGTCCTTGACTTAAAGGGGGGGAGCCCCGGGCCGGAAGCTAGGGAGGCCGGCCCGGGGACGCCTGCCCCCTTTGGAGGCCGGCCCTTCCGGCCCGAGCAACTCGTTGAACGCATCCTGATAGGCAGGGAGGACACCCGGACCGGCTTTTGACCTCGCACCCGCCACAGCGGGTGGCTCCACGCCCCGGCGTGGATGACGAGAAGACAGCCCTGGGGCCGCCGACGGCGCCCGCGGGGCCTGAATCGGGAGGGTGACAAACATGTCCGCCAGGACTGCCCCAGCCCCGCACGTGCCGGCCCGGGCCGGTCTGCGACCCGCGCCAGGCAGGGTTGGGCCGCCTCCATCTCTCTTTGCTCATCACCAGCAAGCCACTGCCAGCGCCAGGGGTTGCCCTGGCCGAATCTGCCGGGCCGGCCCGCCCGCCGAGCCGGAAACCCGGCCGCCGGGCAAGTGTGCCCAGGGCGGAGGTTTGCCCGTCTTATTGCGCACCCCTTAGCGCGAGGAGGTTGCTATGGCAACGGCCACGGCCAAGAAAATCGACCCCGTCTTGCAGGAACTCGCCTCCATTGTGGGCGAGGACAACGCTTCCAACGCCAAGCACATACGCTACGCCTACTCCTACGACCTCTCCTTCGTGGAACCCAAGCTGCCCGACTACGTGGTCATGGCCACCACGGTGGAACAGATCCAGGAAATCCTGCGCTTTGCCAACCGGGAGAAGATCCCGGTGGTGCCCTACACCGCCGGCACCAACATCGGCGGCCTGACCATCCCCGAGCGGGGAGGCATCCTCCTGGACCTGAAGCGCATGAACCGCATCCTGGACATCGACCCCCTGGACGGGGTGGCGGTGATCGAGCCCGGGGTGTCCCATGCCCAACTGGCCGCCGCCCTGGGCAAGCACGGCCTGCGCTTCGGCTGGCCGGTGGGGCCGCCCTCGGCCTCGGTCAGCTCCTGCGCCATCAGCCACGGCATCGGCGGCCTGAACGCGCGCTACGGCCTGCAGAGCCAGGAGATAACCTCCATGGAGGTGGTGCTGCCCACCGGCGAGCTGGTGCGGGTGGGGTCCTGCGCCATCCAGGAGAACTCCTGGCACAGCACCCTGCCCCTGCCCAAGCTGGACGGCCTGTTCAAGGGATGGCTGGGCTCCACCGGGGTGGTGACCAAGCTGGGGGTCAACGTGCACCCCGCCCCGCCCCTGCTCAAGATATTCACCGTGTCCTGCGAGACCGTGGAGGACATGTACTCCTACATGTTCAATCTCAGCAACTACGAGATCTGCGACGATTTGACCGCGGTGAGCTGGTGGCTCAGCCAGGTGCCCATCCCCTATCCCTACAAGCCCAAGCCCGACGACGCCGCCGAGTGGAACAGCTACGCCACCACCTACTCCTGGACTGAGAAGGAGCAAGAGGCCCGCGAGGAAATCTGGCAGAAGGTGGTGGAGGAGGAGCAGAAAAAGGGCTCCAGCCTGAAAGTGACCCATTACCCGGAAGAGGCCCTGCGCGGCCGCACCCAGCTTCCCAGCCAGGTGGTGGGCTCCACCAAGAACTACTGCAAGCAGGGCGGCGCCGGCATCTCCTGGCCGGGCACCTTCACCCCGGCCAAAAAGTGGGCCCCGGTGTACAACCGCTGGAAGGAA
The DNA here is from genome assembly GCA_964620595.1 of uncultured Desulfarculaceae bacterium. Classification (GTDB taxonomy): domain Bacteria; phylum Desulfobacterota; class Desulfarculia; order Desulfarculales; family Desulfarculaceae; genus Desulfocarbo. The sequence continues at coordinate 65,264 of CAZUHP010000007.1, forward strand.
ATCCTCATCGAGCACAATCTCTCTCCCTCGGTTCGCATGAGCATGTACCGCGGCGTCCACTACGGCATGCTGCGGGCCATGATCCCCTTCAACAAGGAAAACCCCGAGGAGACCGAGAACGCCCGCCAGGCCATCGTGGAATGCCTCCGGGTGGATCTGGACGAGGGCGGCATCCCCTACAAGCCGCCGGTGGACTTCGCCAAGGAGATAAACGCCAGGGCCAACCAGGGCTATCTGATGCTCTTGAAACGCATAAAGGAATTCCTGGACCCCAACGACATTATGAACCCGGGCAAGCTTGGCTTTTAGGCGCCCTGGCGTAGCGAGGAGGTCTTGATCATGGAATGGAACATTCCCAGCTTGGAAGAGCTGAAACACTATGTCTGGCGTTGCACCGCCTGCGGAACCTGCCGGGTGGCCTACGACTACGGCCCGCCTGCCACCTGCGCCCCCATCTGTCCGGCCGGCGTGGAGTTCGGGTTCGAGGGCAACATGTCCTCCAAGGGCAAGATCGCCTTTGCCCGCGGCATCCTCGACGGCAGCCTCAGCCTGGAGGACGAGGAGTTCCTGGAGGCCATCTACAAGTGCACCGTGTGCGCTGGTTGCCAGAACCAGTGCCAGCTCGACCATAAGCCCTTCATCCCTGAGATCATCGAAGCCATGCGGCGCAAGGCGGTGGAACTCGGCCAGGGTCCGCTGCCCGCCCACAAGAACCTGACCCAGTCCCTCAAGTCCTACAACAACCCCTACCAGGGGCCCCGCCGCCTGCGCACCGATTGGATGCGGGCCTTCAAGAAGGCGGGCAAGCCCATCAAGAACCTCAACAAGGAGCCGGCGGAGATCATGTACTTCGTGGGCTGCACCGGGGCCTTCAACAAGCAGGCCCAGTCGGTGCCCGTGGCCACCGCCAGCATCTTCCAGAAGCTGGGCCTGGACTTCGGCTGCCTGGGCGAGAACGAGGTCTGCTGCGGCAGCACCGCCATGCGGGTGGGCGACGCCGAGGAGTTCAAGCGGGTGGCCGGCCTGAACCTGGAGGCCTTCCGCAAGGTGAAGGAGGAGAAGGGGGTCAAGACCATCATCACCTCCTGCGCCGGCTGCTACCGGGCCATCAAGAAGGACTACGCCCTGGCCTCCAACTACGAGGAGGTCATGGACGGCCTGGAGGTGATCCACACCGCCGACTTCCTCCACCGTCTTTGGAAGGAAGGCAAGCTGGAGTTCGAGGGCCGGCTCGAGATGAAGGTCACCTACCACGACCCCTGCCACACGGGCCGCCACCTGAACAAGTTCGAGATAGACGAGGAGGGCAAGGAGTTCTGGCCCGGGGCCTACCTGGGAGTCAGCGAAGAGGAGTGCCTCTACGACCAGCCCCGGGAACTCTTGCAGGCCATTCCGGGGGTGGAGCTGGTGGAGATGGAGCGCATCCGGGCCAACTCCTACTGCTGCGGCGGCGGTGGCGGCGTGATGACCGGCTTCGGAGATTGGGCCGCCAAGAACGCCGGCCTGCGCATTGCCGAGGGCATGGAAACCGGCGCGGAGAACATGGTCTCCATCTGCCCCTTCTGCCACTACAACCTCAACGCCGGCGCCAAGCAGATCGGCAGCTCCATGAAGCTGGTGGACCTGACCGAGCTGGTGGATCAGGTGCTGGCCGCCAAGAGCTAGGTTGGTCGGCCGCGCCAGGGTCTGGGGGAGGCCCTGGCCGCGGGCCGGCATCGAGTAAGGTGGGGAACCTCAAACCAACCGAGCAAGCAAGAAAGGAGGTCTTGAGAACTTTCCAGACGGAAACTTTGGGAGTGGTTTAGTAATGATTTTGGGCTCATATCGAGCCCGACCAAACGAGGGAGGGTGACGGAGCATGAAAAAACTAGCCCTATTGGCCTTGAGCTTGGCGCTGTGCTTCGTGATGGCAGTGCCGGCCATGGCCGCTGAACCCATAAAAATCGGCGTGCTGGTGCCGCTCACCGGCATCGTGGCCAACGGCGGCAAGGAGATGAGAAACGGCATCGACATGGCCGCCAAGGAAAAGAAAACCATCCTGGGCCGACCCATCCAGCTCATCGTGGAGGACACCCGGGTCAAACCCCAGATCGCGGTACAGAAGGCCGAGAAGCTGGTCTTCAAGGACAAGTGCGTGGCCCTGGTGGGCGTGTTCAGCTCCGGCGTGGGCCTGGCCCTGGCCAAGAACATCGACAAGCTGAACGTACCGCTGCTTTCCACCCACGTGATGACCACCAAGTTCTACGGGCTGCATCCGCTGGTGTTCCGCAGCGGCCAGCTCGCCAACGACCAGACGGCGATCGCCAACGTGAAGGGCATCCTGGCCACCCCGGACCTGAAGAAGCGCAAGTATTACGTCCTGGTGCATGACTACTCCTGGGGCCACGACGCGGGCAACCGCTTCGTCAGCCTGGCCAAGAAGTCCGGCATCAAGGTGGTCAACCCGGACTACGACAAGGCCCCCATCAAGACCAAGGACTGGTCCTCCTACATCAGCAAGATAAAGGCCTCCGGCGCTGACGGCATCTACATAGCCCTCATCACCGACGTGATCCCCCGCTTCGTGGCCCAGGCCGCCGAGTTCGGCCTGACCAAGAAGTGCCGCATCGTCAGCGGCGCGGCTCCCGGCGCCATGGACCTGGAGAACGCCGGCGAGAACGGCACCGGCATCTTCGGGGCCAGCGACTACGCCTGGGACCTGGAGAACAACCCCAAGTACGGCAAGCGGGCCAAGGCCTGGAACCAGAAGTACTACAAGATGTACAAGGCCATTCCCTGCGACGCGGCCGCCCACAGCTACGTCGGCGCCATGAACCTGTTCAACGCCATCGAAAAGGCCGGCAGCACCGATCCCAAGAAGATCGCCGCAGCGCTCAAGGGCATCAGCTTCGACGGTCCCTACGGCAAGGTTTGGATCTGTCCCAAGGACAACTGCATGCGCAACGCCGCGGTGCTCACCGAGACCATGCCCACCCCCAGCGAGTGGTACGGGGCCAAGATGTACATGAAGGTGATCCACATCTTCCCGGCCAAGGAGCTTGGTCCTCCCTGCGAGGGCTACAAGTTCTAGGAGCATGAGGGAAGAGCATCATTGACGGGGAGGGCAAGGGCCCTTGTCTGCCCTTGCCCCCCCACACCAGCCTGGTTCGACTACTGAAGGCAGGTAGCACTAATGGCCCAAGCCATATCAACCGCGGTGGACATAATCCTCAACAGCCTGGTGCTGAGCGGGGTTTTCCTGATCGTGGCCATCGGGCTGAACATCATCTACGGGCTGAACCGGGTGATGAACCTGGCCCACGGAACCCTTTACGCCCTGGGCGCCTACTTCGGCTTCACCCTGGTGTCCCTGGGGCTCAACTACTTCGTGGCCCTTGTCCTGGCGCCGGTGGGGGTGGGGTTGTTGGGCCTGCTGCTGGAGAGGGTGCTGATCTACCCCATACGCCATCGCAGCATCGTCTATACCCTGATCCTCACCTACGGCCTGATGTTTTGCCTGGACGGGGCCATCAAGTTCTTCTGGGGCGTGGAGACCCGCTTCATCCGCCTGCCCGAGTTCATGCGGCAGAGCGTGCCCCTGGGGCCGGCCAGCTACCCCATGTTCCGGCTGGTGATTCTGTTGGCCATCGCCGTGGTCATGGGAGCGCTGATGCTCTTTCTGGAGCGCACCCGCCTGGGGATCAACATGCGGGCCACGGCCGACATACCGGAGATGGTCGCGGCCCTGGGCGTGAACGTGCGCTTCGTGCAGGTGGGGGCCTTCGTGTTGGGCTGCATCCTGGCCGGGGTGGCCGGAGTGCTGGCCGGCCCCCTGTTCACGGTCTTTCCCATCATGGGCCACGAGATGCTCATCAGCGCCTTCGTGGTCATCGTGATCGGGGGCCTGGGCAGCCTGCGGGGATGCATCTATGCCGCCCTTTTGGTGGGGGCGGTGCAGACCCTGGCCGAGTTCTTCATCACCGACCTGGCCATGGTGATCGTCTACATGCTGATGGCGCTCATCCTGGCGGTCAAGCCTCGCGGCCTAGTGGGAGAGGGTAAGTTTGAGTAACACCAACTCAGCCGTTTTCGCAGCGCCCGCCCTGAAAAAGGTGGGGGCCAGCAAGCTCAACCTCTTGTTGTTCATGGCGGGGGTGGCGGGGGTGGCGGTGCTGCCCTTGCTGCTGCCCAACAAGTTCTACCTGCGCCTGATCAACGAGATCATGATCTACGGCCTGTTGGCCATGAGCCTGGACGTGCTCCTGGGCTACACGGGGCTCCTGTCGTTCATGCACAACGCCTACCTGGGCGTGGGGGCCTATGCCACCGGCCTGCTCTTGATCCACGTGTGCCCCCAGTCCCTGTGGCTGGGAATCATCGGCGGGGTGCTGGTCACCATGATCATTTCCCTGCCGGTGGGTTGGGTGCAGGTACGCACCGGCGGCCTGGCCTTCGCCCTTTTGACCGTGGCCTTCGGCATGATGTTCTACACGGTGGCCTGGAAGTGGTACGACCTGACCGGCGGCGACGACGGCCTGATGGGGGTGCCCCAGCCGGACATAAACCTCTTTGGCCTGAAGATCGCCAGCTCCGGCGACGCCATCGCCATCTACTACTTCACCTTGATCGTGGTGCTGGGCCTGTTCCTGCTCACCTGGCGCATCATCCAGTCCCCCTTGGGGGCGGTGCTGGAGGCGATACGCGAGAACGAGGAGCGGGCCTCCTTCGTGGGCATCAACGTGCGGCGCTACAAGCTGATCGGCTGGATGCTGGCCTGTGGCCTGGCCGGCAGCGCCGGCAGCCTCTACATCCTGTACCGCGGCTACACCGGCCCGGGGGTCATGAGCGCCTTTGCCGGGGCGGGCGTGTTGATGATGGTGCTCCTGGGCGGCATGGGTTCGCTGTGGGGCTCCTTCATCGGGGCCGCCGTGTTCATCTACATGCAGGACTACCTGAGCACCATGACCGAACACTGGGAGTTCTTCGTGGGCGCGGTGGTGATCCTTCTGGTCTTGTTCATGCCAGAGGGCCTGGCCGGCTTCTACCGACTCCTGACCAAGCCACGGGGAGGGTAGCAAGCCATGGACACCATCCTCCGCACCGTTGACCTGATGCGCCATTTCGGGGGAGTGGCGGCGCTGAACCTGGTTAACCTGGAGATCGCCGACAAGCAGGTGCGCTCCATCATCGGCCCCAACGGCGCCGGCAAGACCACCCTCATCAACGTGATCACCGGCCGCCTGGAGGCCAGCGGCGGCCGGGTGCTCTACCAGGACCAGGACATAACCAGCCGCCCGGTGCACGACCGGGTCAAGTTGGGCATCTGCCGCACCTTTCAGATCACCAGCATCTTCATGGGGCTCACGGTGTACGAGAACGTGCGCATCGCCAAGCAGGCCCAGGCCGGCGGCAGCCTGCGGGTGTTCAGCTCGCGCCACGGCCTCAAGGCGGTCAACCAGGCCACCAGCGCCATCATCGAGCGGGTGGGGCTGGGCGATGTGGCCCACATGCCGGCCAAGAACCTGGCCCACGGTGACCAGCGGGTGCTGGAGGTGGCCATCGCCCTGGCCTGCGAGCCCAAGGTGATCCTCCTGGACGAGCCGGCCGCCGGCATGTCGCCCACCGAGACCGACCAGGTCTCCCGCCTCATCCGCTCCCTGGCCGAGGAGATGGCGGTGGTACTGGTGGAGCACGACATGGAGGTGGTGATGTCTATCTCCGACCGGGTGACGGTGTTGCACCAGGGGGGCATCATCGCCGACGGCAGCCCCCAGGAAATCTCGGAGAACGAAGAGGTCAAGAAGGCCTATTTGGGCAGTGAGAAATGGGCGCCATTGATGGAGGTCTAGACGGCCGGCCCGCGCCCGGCACGGGCGGGGCGGCTGGTAACAACCATAGGAAGTCGGGGACCGGCCCCATGATTAAAGTGGAAAATATCGATTCCTACTACGGGACCAGCCATGTGATCCAGGGGCTCTCCCTCCAGGTGGCCGAGGGCGAGGCGGTCTGCATCCTGGGACGCAACGGGGTGGGCAAGACCACCACCTTGCGCTCCATAATCGGGCTCACCCCGCCCCGCGCGGGCAGCGTGAAGATCAACGGCCAGGAGGTACGCGGGCTGCCGCCCCACCGCATCTGCCGGCTGGGCGTGGCCTACGTGCCGGCCGAGCGCCATATCTTCCCGGACCTCACCGTGGAGGAGAACCTCCTCATGGCCGAGCGCCCGCCCCAGAAGGGGATGAAGGCCTGGACCCTGGAGATGGTCTACGAGTACTTCCCGGTGCTGGGCGAGCGCCGCCATTCGGGCGGAACCCGCCTCTCGGGCGGCGAGCAGCAGATGCTGGCCATAGGCAGAGCCCTCATGGGCAACCCGCGGATCATGCTGCTGGACGAGCCCAGCCAGGGACTGTCGCCCCTTCTGGTGAGCAAGGTGGCCGAGATTGTGAGCAACCTGGTGGCGGAGTACGGCCTCACCCTGCTCTTGGTGGAGCAGAACTTCCGCATTGCCCTGCAAATGGCCGGCCGGCACTACCTGATGGGCACCAAGAGCAAGATACAGGACGTGGTGAGTTCCCGGGAACTCATCGAGAACGAAGAGCTGATCAAGAAACACCTATCGGTTTAGCCTTGCCGGGCATGGCCGGCGGGGCAGGGGCAAGGAGAAGGCATGGAGCTAGGGTTTGAAACCGAGCAGAAGGTTTGCGAGGTAGGGGGGGTCAAGTTCGGCGGGCAGCCCGGTCAGTATCCCACCGTGGTGGTCCCTTCCATATTCCAGAAGGGGGACCGGGTCTTCGAGGGCTCCAAGCGCAAGGAAGGCTTCAACCAGGACCGCGCCCGCGAGCTGTTGCAGTCCACCCAGAAACTCAGCCAGGAGAGCGGGGTGCCGGCCATGGTGGACATCGTGGCCAACACCGGCAAGGAGTTCGAAACCTACGTGGACTTCGTGGTGGCGAACTGTGACCTGCCTTTTTGCATAGACGCCTGGAAGCTCAAGCCCAAGCTGGAGGGCGCGGCCTATTGCGCGGACAAGGGCCTGTTGGACCGCATGTTCTACAACAGCCTCACCGTGTGGGAACAGGAGCTGGAGACCGAGATCAAGGAGATCCATGATATCGGCGTAAAGCACGTGTTGCTGGTGGCCTTTGACATGGCCGACCAGATGCCCACCGGCCGGCTCAGCGGCACCCAGAAGCTCCTGGACGCCATCGAGAAGGTGGGGGCCAGCTTCGAGAGCGTGTTCGTGGACACCTCGGTGATGAACGGCCCGGCCACCGCCCTCTGCTCCCTGGCCAACAAGCTCATAAAGGAGAAATGGGGCCTGCCCACCTCCAGCGCGCCCAGCAACGGCTCGTACATGTGGAAGGCGGCGCGGGAGATGTGGGGCTTCAAGGGCTGGGCCGGGGCCGACGCCGCCCTGGAGGGCCTGTCGGCGGTCCTCTATCACGACATGATCTTCACTGGCCCCATGGCGGGCAGCCAGCGCATCATCCCGGCGGTGGCCATGGCCGACGCCTTTTTGGCCACCCTGGTCTTCGGGGAGAGCAAGAAGCTGCCCCAGGACCCGGAGCATCCCCTGAACAAGCTGTTCCCCGAGTTCGTGGAGCAACTGAAGGGAATGTGAGCGGACAACAGAGGAACCAAAAGTTCAACCCATAGCGCGCAGCAGAAGAGGAAGGGGAACATGACTCCCAAAGAGCGGGTTAAGGCATTGTTGCAAAAGCAGCCGGTGGACACCATGCCGGTGTTCAGCGGCATGGGCACGGTGACCATCCAGGCCATAGACAAGCTGGGCTACCGCTTCGCCAAGGTGCACACCGACGCGGAGATGATGGCCAAGGCGGCCCTGGAGAGCGCCGAGATGTTCGGCTTCGACGGCCTGGTGGTGCCCTTTGACATGTGCACCGTGCCCGAGGCCCTGGGCCGCGGGGTCAGCCTCTACGAGGACGCCGAGGGCATCCTCTATCCCACGGTGCCCACCAAGTGGGGAACCCTGGACGAGGTGGACCTGCCGGACGACTTCGAGGGCATCTTCAGCCAGGGCCGCCTGCCGGTGGTGGACCAGGCGCTCAAGCTCTGCCTGGAGCACGACGGCGGCAAGCTGGCGGTGGGCGCCTGGGTGCTGGGCCCCTTCACCATGGCCGGCCAGGTGATCGAGCTGGACGTGCTGCTCAAGGGCGTGGCCAAGGACAAGAAAAGGGTGACCGAGTTCCTGAGCCGCATGACCGACCTGGTGATCGCGGTGGCCCGCCACTACCAGGACCTGGGGGTGGACTTCGTGAACATCCGCGAGATGGGCTCGGGCACCGACCTGCTTTCCCCCCGCATGTGGAAGACCCTGATCAAGCCCAACCTGGAGCGGGTCTTCGCGGCCATCGACATCCCGGCCATCAACCACATCTGCGGCAGCACCGACCTCATCATCGAGATGATGAACGACTGCGGGGCGGACGGGGTCAGCGTGGACCAGAAGAACGACGTGGCCCAGTCGCGCCAGAAGCTGGGCGACGACGCCCTGATCCTGGGCAACTTCGACCCCTACGGCACCTTGGTGCAGATGGACCCGCCGGCGGTGGAGGAAGCCATCAAGAAATGCATCGACGACGGCGTGGACGCGGTCTGGCCGGGTTGCGACATCTGGCCCGACGTCAAACAGGAGAACGTGTCCGCCTACGTGGCGGCGATTCACAAGTACGGCGACAAGCCTTCGCCAGCCGTGGGCAGGCTGTGAGCGCCCGGCAGGCGGGTGTCCCCCAAAACCAGGCAACAAGCACTAGGGAGGAATAGGCCATGGCTGATGAAGAACGCAGGAAGGAGTTGCTCCAGCAGCTCCACGACGGCGTGGTGGATTACGACGAGGACAAGGTCAAGGAGGCGGCCCAGGCGGTCCTGGACGAGGGCGTGAATGCCTACGACGCCATCATGAACGGGCTGGCCTGGGGCATGGAGGAAGTCGGCGAACTCTACGACCAGCAGGAGTACTTCGTGCCCGAGCTGCTCATGTGCGCGGATGCCCTCTATGCCGGGCTGGACATCCTCAAGCCCCACATCAAGCCCGAGGACATCGGGGCCTCGGCCAAGGGGCAGGTGGTGATCGGCACCGTGCAGGGCGACGTACACGACATCGGCAAGAACATCATCAAGATGATGTTCGAGGTGGCGGGCTTTACGGTGCACGACCTGGGGCGCGACGTGCCCCTGGAGAAGTTCGTGGAGGAGCAGCTCAAGACCGACTCCGAGATAGTGGCCCTCAGCGCCATGATGACCACCACCATGATGGGCATGCAGAAGGTGATCGAGATGATCAAGGAGCGCAACCCCAACGTGCAGATCATGCTGGGCGGCGCTCCGGTGACCAGCGACGTGGCCTCCCTGTTCGGGGCCGACGGCTATGCCGAGAGCGCGGGCAACGCAGTGCAGGAGGCGGTGAAGATGATCTCCAACCTCCGCAAGCTGCAGAACCAGTAATCCAGGACGCCGGCGCGCAAGCAGGGGCCGGCAAGGGCTTTGGGTTAATTGCGGGCTGGCCGGGGCGGCGCTTGCGCCGCGGCGGGCCGGTCGTCTCCCTTTAGGAGCTATTTGATGGCAACAGCGGATAAGGTCAAGGTTATCTTCCAGCCGTCCGGCCGCCGGGGCGAGGTGAAGCGCGGCACCAACCTCATCGAGGCCTCGCGCCAGTTGGGCGTGGACATCGAGGCGCTCTGCGGCGAGAAGAAGGTCTGCGGCAAGTGCAAGGTGCGCATCGAGCAGGGCACCTTTCAGAAGTACGGCATCACCTCCAGCCTGGACCACCTGAGCGGCTGGCAAAAGGAAGAGGCCAAGTTCATCACCGACAGCGAGCGGAAGGAGGGCTACCGCCTGGCCTGCGCGGCCAAGCTGGAGGGCGACGTGCTGGTGTTCGTGCCCGAGGAATCCCGCGCCGGCAAGCAGGTGGTGTCCAAGGCGGCCCGCGACATCAGCATCCACTGGGACCCGGCGGTGAAGCTCTACACGGTCAGCCTGACCCCGCCCTCCTTCGAGGACCCCCTGGGCGACTTCGAGCGCCTGGCCGCCGCCCTGGAGGAGCACCACGGCCTCAAGGACCTGGACGTGGACCTCTTTGCCCTGCGCACCCTGCCCGGGGCGCTGCGGGAGGGCGAGTGGACCGTAACCGCCGCGGTGTGGAACGAGAAGGAGATAATCAAGCTCTGGCCGGGCGAGGTGAAGGACTACTACGGGCTGGGCATCGACGTGGGCACCACCACCGTGGCCGCTTACTTCTGCAACATGCGGACCATGGAGGTGATAGACACGGTGTCCATGATGAACCCGCAGTGCAAGTACGGCGAGGACGTCATGGCCCGCATCACCTACCACATGCAGACCCCCGGCGGCCTGGAGAAGATGTCCGCCGACATCATCGAGGGGCTCAACACCCTGGTGCAGCGGGCCTGCGAGGCCACCTGGCCGCCCAAGAAAAAGAAACGCAACGAACAGGGAGAGGCCCTCAAGGACGACAACGGGGTGTTCATCCTGGAGGAGACGCCCGAGGAGGGCAAGGAGTACCTGCGCCTCACCCCCGAGGACGTGGTGGACATAGCCATCGGCGGCAACACCGCCATGCACCACATCCTGCTGCAACTGGACCCCCAGTACGTGGGCCTGGCCCCCTTCCCGCCGGTGGTCCACCGCGGCCTGGACATCAAGGCCCGCGACCTGGGCCTGAACATCAACAAGGGCTCCTACCTGTTCGTGCTCCCCAACGAGGCCGGCTTCGTGGGGGCAGACAACGTGTGCGTGCTCATCGCCGAGGAGCCCTACAAGAGCGAGGAACTGCAGCTCATCATCGACATCGGCACCAACGGCGAGCTGGTGCTGGGCAACAAGGACAAGCTCATCTCCTCCTCCTGCGCCACCGGCCCGGCCCTGGAGGGGGCCCAGCTGTCCTATGGCATGCGCGCGGCGCCCGGGGCCATAGAGCGCATCAGGATAGACCCCGAGACCAACGAGGTGGACTACAAGGTGATCGGGCGCGACGCCTGGAAGAACTACTCCAAGCCGGAGGAGATGAAGACCAAGGGCATCTGCGGCTCCGGCATCCTGGACGTCTTGGCCGAGCTTTACTGCGCCGGGGTGATAACCAAGAGCGGCCGCTTCGCCAAGGAGCAGAAGTCCAAGCGCTTCCGGGTGAACCCCGAAACCAAGCAGAAGGAGTTCGTCATCGCCTGGGCCGAGGAGACCTCCATCGGCCGGGACATCGTCATAACCCAAAAGGACATCCGCCAGATCCAACTGGCCAAGGGAGCGCTGTACACCGGCTGCAAGCTGATGATGCGGCGCATGGGAGCGGACCAGATAGACCACATCAAGATAGCCGGCGCCTTCGGCACCCACGTGGACCGGGTGAAGGCCCTCATCATGGGCCTGTTCCCGGACTGCGACCTGGAGAAGGTCTCCAGCGTGGGCAATGCCGCCGGCGACGGCGCCCGCATCGCCCTCCTCAACCGCCAGAAGCGCGACGAAGCCAACTGGGTGGCCCGGAACGTGGAATACATCGAACTCACCGTGGAAGAAGACTTCGAGAAGCAGTTCATGCAGTCCATGCAGATTCCACACATGGTGGACGAGTTCCAGCACCTGGAGGGAGTGGTGCCCGACGAGGTGCTCCACCAGAAGTAGGTTTCCGGTGAGGCGCCGCGGCCTGGAAAACCTATGACCCCTAGTGGGAGGGATGCTTGTCATGACCAAGAAAGAAAGAGTGTTGAACCAGCTTCAGGGCAAGGAAGTGGACATGACCCCGGTGGGCAGCACCACTACCTACGCCGTGCAAGCTTTTGGCGAGGCCTGCGGCTATCCCCGCCCCCAGGCCGACACCGACCCCAAGGCCATGTTCGAGTTCGCCTTGATGGGGCCCAAGCTCTGCGGCTGGGAGTGGGTCAAGGCCATGGGCTGGGACATCATCCCCTTGAGCGAGGCCATGGGGGTCGAGCTGGGCGCGCCCACCCCCACCACCCAGTACTTCGTCAAGGGCCACCCCTATGCCGACAGCCTGGACGGCCTGGAGTTCCCCTCCGACTTCCTGGAGCGCGGCCGCTTCCCGATCTACAAGGAGCAGTTCCGCCTGCTCAAGGAGGCGGTGGGCGAGGAGATGTGCATCTTCGGCGAGAGCGAGGGCGCTTTCACCTGCGCGGCCAACCTGGTGGGCACCGAGCAGTTCATGAAGTGGCTGTTCAAGGAACCCGACAAGGTGCAGCAGGTGCTGGAGGTGACCAAGGAGGCGGCCATTGCCGCGGCCAACTTCGCCTTTGACAACGGCGCCGATTGGTATGTATTCGCCGAGCCCACCTCGGGCCCGGCCCTGCTTTCCCCCCGCTTCTACAAGAAGGTGGTCCTGCCCCTGGAGCAGGAGATCATGAGTAGGGTCAAGGGGCCGGTGGTGCTGCACATCTGCGCCAACACCGATCCCATCATCGAGTCCATGTGCGACACCGGCGCGGTGGGCATCAGCATCGAGGAGCTGGCCGACCTGAAACGGGCGGTGGAGATAGCCGAGCCCAAGGGGGTGCGGGTGTTCGGCAACGTGTCCACCGCCACCACCCTGTTCAACGGGACCCCGGAGAATTGCTACCAGGAGGCCATGGCCGCCCTGGACAACGGCACCCACTTCCTCTGCCCCGGCTGCGGGGTGGCTCCCCTCTCGCCCGTGGAGAACCTGAAGCAGCTCCGCAAGGCCCGGGACGACAAGTTCGGGGTCAAGAGCGAGTGGACTGACTAGATCGTCAAGCGCTTATCCTCCCCGTGGCCGCCCCCGCGCCTGACCAGACCGGGGGCGGCCCTTCCTTGTGCCCGCCCGGCGGTCTGGGATATGTTGTTGGGACCGGGAAGCGACCCCTCGCCGAGGAAGGAACATGAGCAAGCAACCGCGCCTGGCCCTGTTGGGCTGCCCCCTGGACAGCGACGAGCGCCAAGCCTCGGTGGACGAGAAGCGGGCCCTCTTGGGCGCCGGCCCCGACGACCCCTACCAGCCGGTGACGGCCCTCTTGCGGGAGGAGGTGGACCCCTCCCTCTGGCGCGAGGCCGGCCACCTGGAGGTGCCCCCTTGGCTGCGCCCCATCCCCCCCGCCTCGGAGGGCGGGGCCATGCTGGTGGAGAACTTCGTCGGCTTCATCGACCAGGGAGGCTGCCTGGACTTTGCCGAGTCGGCGGGCAGGATGGCCGACCAGGCCGCCTGGCCGGATCCCCCCTGCCTGATAGCGGTGGACCACAGCCTGGCCGGCGGGGTCATCCAGAGCCTGGCCCAGCGGCACGGGGCGGAGAACCTCACGGTGGTGGTGCTGGACAGCCATTTGGACGCCCTCACCACCCCGGTGCTGGCCGGCGCCATAGCCTATGACATCGAGCACAACCCCCGCTCGCTCTACGACGCGGGCGACCCCTTCCTGCGCCACCGGCCGGACAGCTACCACGCCAGCTCTTTCTTGCACCATCTCCTGGCCCGGGGCGCGGTCCTGCCCGGCAACCTGTTGGTGGTGGGCATCTCCGACTACCCGCCCAAGCAGGCCTTCCGCAACAAGGACCCCCGCATACGGGCCTACACCCAGGCCTACCGGGGCCTGCGGGAGAGGGGGGTGCGTCTGGTGACCAAGAAGGACCTGGCCGCGGGCAGCGGCAAGATCAAGGCCCTGCTCCGCCAGATCAAGACCCCCTGGCTCTACGTGTCCGTGGACATGGACCTGGGGGCCAACAACGCCGCCCGGGCGGTGCGCTTCGACAACTGGACCGGCCTGGCCCGGCCCCAGATACTCCGCCTGGCCGGCGAGCTGCGGCGGGTCCTAGAGCGGGGCGTGGCCCTGGCCGGCCTGGACGTTTGCGAGTTCAACCCCCGCCGGCAGGACGCCGCCCCGGAGACCTACCGCCTGGCCGCCGACATCATCAAGACCATCGCCTTCGGCCTCTAGGGGGCGACGGGGGGGCGACGGGGGGGCGACGGGGGGCGGGGGGCGACGGGGGGCAACGAATGGCGGCGGCCACGGGGGCGGGTGTCAGGCCCGCGCCTCCTTTAGCATCTCCTCCAGCTTGGCCAGGCCGTTTTCGGGCCGGCGGTTCTGGGTGGCCACCAGGCCGCGCAGCCGCTCCAGGGCCGCGCCCGTGGCCAGGGCCTGCTTGGCCTGGTCCACCCCCTGGCGCAGGTCCTTGGCCTTGCCCGCCAGCTTGAGGGCCACTGCCGCGTTGGCGGCCAGGAAGTCGGCCAGGGGGCCATCGTCCTGCCCGGCCAGCACCTTGAGCGCGGCCAGGGCGTTGCCCCGGGCGTCGGCCTTGCTGGCCACCTGCTGGTAGCGCCCCTGCTCCAGTCCGAAGTCGGCCGGGGTGAGGGTGTACTCGCTGAGTTCGCCGTCCGCCAACTCCACGCAATGGGTGGGCCCGCACAGGCTCACCTCGTCGATGCCCTGGTCCTGGGGGTGCTCCTGGCTGGTGCCGTACAGGCACAGGGCGCGGACCACCCCTATCTCGCGGGCGATCTCGGCCATGGTGCGGGCCAGCTCCCGGCGGTACACGCCCAGGACCAGCAGGTTGGCGGAGGGGCAGGGCATGGTCAGCGGGCCCACGATGTTGAAGATGCTGGTGAAGCGCATGTGCTGCACCAGCCGCGCCCAGCCGGCCTTGAGAAAGCTCTCGCCGGGCAGGTAGGCCAGGCCGTTCTGCTGCAAGGAGCGCTGGGCCAGGTCCAAGGGGCTGGCCAAATCCAGGCCCCAGGCGCCGAACACCTCCGAGGCGCCGGACACGCCGGTCACCCGCTGGGCCCCCTTCTTGGCCACCAGGGCCCCGCAGGCAGAGGCGATCACCGCCGCGGGCGAGGACACGTTCACCGTCTTGAGCGCGTCCGAGCCGGTGCCCACGATGTCCACCGCCGGCTCGGGCAGCTCGGGGGAGATGGTGGCGGTGTCCCAGCGGTGCACCGCGTCCCAGCAGCCGGCTATCTCCTCGATGCTGGGGCCCTTGGCCATGTGGGCGGCCAGGAAGGCGCCCTGTTGCAGCTCGGGCTGCTCGGAGAGGAGCACCTGGCGGTAGCATTCGGCCGACTCGGCCCGGGAGAGTCCCTGGCCGGCGGCCAGGCGGCCGATGATACGCCCCATGTCGCGCAACTTGGTTTCGTCGTACATCTGCTCACTCCTTTTGGGGATGAATGACAACCTTGAGGGCCCGCCGGTCTTGCATGAGCCTCAGACCTTCCTCCACCCGGCCCAGGGGCAGCCGGTGGCTGATGATGCCCTCGCTCCCCCCCCCGCCCCCCCCCTCCCCCGCCCCCCCCCCCCCCCTTCGCCCCCCGCCCCCCCCCGGCCCCCCCGCCCCCCGGGCGCGCA
>CAZUHP010000007.1:80590-95991 GCA_964620595.1 uncultured Desulfarculaceae bacterium
GTCGCCCCCCCCGTCGCCCCCCTCGCCCCCCTCGCCCCCCTCGGCCGGCACCGCGCCGCTGGCGATGAGCTGCAGGGCCTGGCGGTTCTGGCCAGCGGTGCAGCCATAGGCCCCCACCAAGTCCAGTTCCTTGTAATGCGCCTGGTTCAGCTCCAGGGCCGCGGGCCCGGCTAGGCCGGAAAAAAGCACCAGCCGGCCACCGGGCGCCAGCAGCTCCAGGCCCCAGGCCAGGGGCCGGGGATCGGGACAGGCGGGCAGCACCACCTGGGCCCTCCCGTCCAAGGCCTGCCGCGCGGCGGCAACCGGGTCGGGGGCCGAGGCGTCCACCCCCCAGGGCCCCAGGCCGGCCAGGCGGGCCGGGTCGCTCTCCAGCACCACCACCCGCGCCGCGCCCAGGGCCTGGGCGGCGTGGGCCGCCAGGCGCCCCACCGGGCCGGCGCCGATCACCACCACCCGCTCGCCGGGCCGGAGCCCGGCCCGCTGCCAGGCGTTCAGCCCGCAGGCCAAGGGCTCGGCCAGGCAGGCCGCGTCGAACCCCACCCCCGGGGGCAGGCGGCCCACCGCGCCGCAGGCCACTCCCCGGGCCGGCACCGCCAGGTATTGGGCCAGGCCGCCGTCCAGGGAAAAGCCCAGCACCCGCACCTGGGGGCAGCGGTTGTGCAGGCCCTCTTGGCAGGCCGGGCACTGGCCGCAGGCCATGCCCGGCGCCACCTGCACCGCCGCGCCGGGCTCCCAATCCGGGGTACGGGACTCCACCACCACCCCGGCCACCTCGTGGCCCAGGATGCGGGGCAGGCGCAGCTCCTTGTGGCCCTGGCGCCACATCTTCAGGTCCGAGGCGCACAGGCCGCAGGCCTCCACCCGCAGGAGCACCCCTCCCGGCGGGCAGGCCGGGCGCGGCACCTGCCGGATGCTCAGCTCTCCTGGCGCGGTAAGCACGGCGGCCAGCATGCTTCGCCCCTCCCAATAGAAAAGCCCCCACCCCTCCCAAGGGAGGAGTGGGGGCGCTGTTGCCATGGGCCATCCCCCGTCAAGGCGCGCGTCCGTCTTCTGGCTTCCGGGTCGTCCTCCGCCCGCCCCTTCCCACCCCGCTGGAGCGGGGCAGTGGGCCATCGCGGGCATCGTCACCGGTTACAGCGGCGGGACCGCCACGGACTCTCACCGTGTTCCACGGGCCGGGCTCGGCCGGCCCAACGCGCGCCTCACGCGGATTCGGTTGTGACGCTGAATATTACAGCACCCGGCCCGAAGGGTGTCAAGCCTTCACTCCAGCAGTTCGCGTATGGTGAGCAGGAAACGGGCCGCGGGCCGGGCATTGGCCAACTGGTGGCTGAAACACAGGGTTAAGGGCAGGCGGCCCTCCTCCGGCCAGGCCGGGTACAGGGCCATGGCGTGGGTGGGGGTGAAGGACACCTCCTCTATGCCGGGAAGCCCCAGCATGGAGATGAACAGCGGCGCGCTCTCCCGGCTGATGCGCCGGTCCAGGACCCGCGTCCAGCGCTCCAGGCAAAAGGCCGCCACCGGCAGGCGCTCGCGCACCCAGGCCCACCACCCCCCGGGCCGGCGGCCCCGGCCCTGGCGCAGGGCAGCGGCCAACTCGGCCCGGGAGAGCCGGTGGGCGTCCCTCAGCACCACCAGGTCGCAGGTCAGGTCCGGGTTCTCCATGACCACCGCCACCCGCGCCTGGGGCCCGGCCCACACCAGGCGGCCGTCGAAGTTGAAGAAGTTCAAGCGGGGATGCAGGGAGAGCGCGGCCGAGGCGGCCTGCACCACGCCCAGGAGAAGCTCGCGCGGCTCCCCGGCCCGGGCCGCCAGCCAGGGCCGCAGCCGGGCGGTGGTCCTCAGGCGCACCGCGGGCACCAGGGCCGAGCCGCGCCACACCCCCCGGCGGGGGAAGCGGCTGCCCCCGGGCCACAGGGGCAGGGGGGCCGGGGGCGACGGGGGGGGCGGGGGGGCCGGGTGAGCCAAGCTTGCTGGATGATTGCGGGCCACGGTTCCTCCGGTTTGGCCATAAGGACGCGCCTACATCAATACCGCCTGGAGAGGCGCCTGGCAAGAGCCCTTGACCACGGCCGCTCCAGGCAGCACACTTGAACCCAGACCACATGCAAGGAGGCGACTGTTGAAGACCTCGCAGATAATCCAGGAGGCCGAGAAACTGGCCGACACCTTCATCGCCCAGGGCCTGGACTCGGTGCGCCTGCCCGTGTTCGGCTTTGACGACTGGTGCGCCATCTATGAACGCCCCTCCCAGGGTTCTTCCCTCACCGCTTTCCGGAACCAGGTGCGCCGCACCTGGTACCTGCTGCACTTCCTGCGCAAGAAGGGCGTGGAGGCGATCACCGTGCCGGTGCGCGAAAAGGAGTTTCGCTCCTGGGCCGAGGGCAGCGAGCACGACCTGGCGGACGGGCACGGCATTGCCCACGCGGTGGGCGAGTACGTCAACGACCCGGCCGTGGAGCCCAGCCGCTGCAACCACCAGGGCGTGCCCAAGGAAGTGATGGATCAGCTCGGCCCCAACCTGGCCACCATCACCGTGTTCGGCGAGAGTCCCGAGGAGCCCGAGGCCATCGTCACCGTGGTGCACCGGCCCGACGGCTCGGTGCTGAACCGCTTGCAGGTGCTGGCCATCGAGTGCTCGCCCCAACAGGCCTGGAACCAGATCAAGCGCTTTTTGGACGATCACAAGCTGGAGCGGGTGTTCCACGACCAGAACGTGCGTCGCCCGGAGTTCTGTCCAGACTGCAACTCGCTCATGGGCAACGTGGCCTCGCTGGAGGACATCAAGGCGGCGGGCCTTGCCTGAGGGGGAGTAGGGGCGGACAGGCCAGCCAAGGAACCAAAACGGGCAGGGCGGCTCCCTGGAGCCGCCCTGCCCGCGTTTGCCTTCGGGCTTGCCGGGAAAGGCCGCCAATGGCTGAGGGCCTTCCCCTGGTTGCAACCTAGTTGACCTTTATCACCACCGCGGCGCCGGTGTCGCCCGCGGCACAGCCGGCGAACAGGCCGTAGCCGCCGCCCTTTTTCACCAGCTCCTCGATGAGTTCCACCATGCAGCGGGCGCCGGTGGGCCCCTGGGGATGGCCGAAGACCAGGGAGGAGCCGTAGTTGTTGAGTATCTCCTCGGGGACCTTCATCAGGCGGCACATGATGATGTCGTTGATGGAGAACGGGTTGTGGGTCTTGACTGCGGCCAGGTCCTTGACCTCGATGCCCGCGTTCTTCAAGGCCATCTGGGCCGCGGGGGTGACCGCGGCGGCCATGCGGGCCTTTTGGGCACGGGCAAAGCCATAGGAAAGCACCTGGATGGTCACGTCCTTGTCCGCACTCAGCTCCTTGGCCTTCTCCTGGGTGGTTATGATCATGCCCGCGTTGCCGTCGGCCGGGTGGGTCTGGGCGCCGAAGGTGAGGGCGCCGTCAGGGATGATGGGCTTCAGCTTGGCCAGGCCCTCGGCGGTGATGGGCATGATGCCCTCGTCCTCCTCCAGGGTGATGGTCTTTTTCTTGGAGATCTTCACCTCCAGGGGGATCATGTAGCCTTTCTGGAACTCGCGGTCGTTGGCCAGAGAGTCCAGGTACTTCTCATAGAGCTTCACCGCCCAGGCGTCGGACTCCTCCTTGCTCACCCCGCCGTTGTCCTTGGCCACCAGCTCGGCGGTCATGAACATGGCCTCACCGCCGTAGGGGTCGCGGTTGAAGTTGTCCATCAGCCAGTTCTCGCTGATCACCTCGCCGCCGGGGCCGTTGGGGTTGGGCCAAACGGTGTGGGGGCCGTTGGAGCAGCGGTCGGCGGTGGCCACCAGGACGTTGCTGAAGGTGCCGGTCTCCAAATCGCAGGCAGCCTTGTACACGCAGGTGGCGCTGGTGGCGCAGGCCTGGCTGATGGTGGGGCCGGCGATCTTGTCGTTGCCCATCAGGGCGCAGAACCAGGGGCCGGCGTAGAACCAGGAGGGCATGCCTATGGTCTGGCCATACACGCATGCGTCCAGCATGCCCAGGTCATATCCCCTCAGCTCGAAGAACTTCTTGACCGTGGCGGCGGCCAGCGGGATGGGGTGCTCGTTCTGCAGAGAACCCTGCCACCGCGAAAACGGGGAGGACCAGTAGCCCTTGTACGGGATGAATGCCTTTGTGAACATCGTTCGCTTCCTCGCTTGGGTGATTGAACTTTTTGATGGAGGGAAAGTGCTTGCAGGGTAGGGCGGTCTTTCCCCCCGCGCTCCTTTGCATACTGTATACTATTTTTATCCCCCGGCCGGAACCCCCTTGTGCCCCGGGCCGGGGAAAACAGGGGAACCCCCGGAAAGGTTCCCCTGCCCAGTCCGCTGAAGCCTACTTTTTCTCCTGCTCGGACCAGTGGCCATAGCGCTCGCGCAGCACCCGGTGGAGTATCTTGCCGGTGCCGGTGCGCGGCATCTCCTCGTCGGTGACGAAGAATATCTTCTTGGGCCGCTTGAAGCCGGCGATCTTGCCCTTGGTGTACTCGCGCAGCTCGGCGGCCAGCTCGTCGCCGGGCTCGTAGCCCTCGTGGGTGATGACCACCGCGGTCACCGCCTCGCCCCATTTTTCGTCGGGCACCCCGATCACGGCCACGTCCTTGACCGCCGGGTGGGAACCGATGCAGTCCTCCACCTCGGAGGGGTACACGTTCTCGCCGCCGGTGATGATCATGTTCTTCTTGCGGTCCACCAGGAAGTAGTAGCCGTCCTCGTCCTTGTAGGCCATGTCGCCGGCGGAGAAGTGGTCGCCATGGAAGGCGGCCTTGGTCTCCTCGGGCATCTTCCAGTATTCGCTGAACAGCGCCGGCCCCCGGGAATACAGCTCGCCCACCTCGCCCACGGGCACCTCGTTGCCGTCCTCGTCCAGCAGCTTGATGATGTCGGTGCCGGGGATCTCGCGGCCGATGGAGCCCAGCTTGTCGAACTGCTCGTGGGGCAAAAGCAGGGTGACCAGGCCGGCCTCGGTGGAGCCGTAGGCCTCGTAGAGCTGGCTGTTCTTGAAGTAGTCCATGATGGCCAGCTTGAGGTCGCGCCGGGCCGGGGCCGAGGAGATGAGCAGCTTCTTCACGCAGTCCACGTTGTACTTGCTCTTAATCTCCTCGGGCAGGGCCAGCATCATGATGTAGTGGGTGGGCACCAGGGAGGTGAAGGTGATCTTGAACTCGGAGAGGGTCTTTATCATGTGCTCGGGGTCGAAGGACACCGAGTTGTAGACCACGCAGGTGGCGCCCAGGCAGGTGAACACAAAGGAGTAGAACACGCTGTTGATATGGCACATGGGCATGACCAGCAGGCCGCGGTCGTCGCGGTCGTAGCCCATGGCCGCGATGTTGGTCCAGTACTTGCCGGCCAAAGACTCGTGGGTGCGCACCACGCCCTTGGGGCGGCCGGTGGTGCCCGAGGTGTACATGATGATCCAGGTGTCCTCGTCGATCACCTTCACCGGCGGCTCGGCGGTGGAGCCGGACTTGAACAGGTCCTCCAGGTGGGTATAGCCGGCCGGGGCCTCGCCCTCGCCAAAGTAGAAGTAGCGGTCGTCGGCCAGGGTCTCGAAGTCCTCCTTGGCGCCCATTACGTCCTCGGCAAAGGGCTTTTCCACGATGAAGGCGCTCACCTCGGCGTTGTTGAGGATATAGGTGTACTCCTTGGGGGTGAGCCGGAACATGATAGGCACCGCCACAAAGCCCCCTTTGGCGCAGGCGCCGTAGAACTCCAGCCATTCCAGGCAGTTGTAGGCGATCATCGCGATGCGGTCGCCCTTTTTGAGCCCCCGGTCCAAAAGGGCGTTGGCCAGGGCGCAGCAGCGCTCGTTCCACTGCTTGAAGGTGAGCGAACGATAGAGATCGGCCGCGCCCTCCTTGTCGGGAAAGAGCTGCGCGTTTACCCGGAGAATGTCTGCAACGGTGAGCCAGCGGTTCATGCCTCAATACCTCCTAAGTTCGTTGGGGGCCGGCCGGCGCCGGCCACAGCGGCTTCCCCGGGCCAAAGGGCCGGGGCCGTTCATTGTTTTTGGCTGACCTCGCGCAGGGCCAAAAGCGCGGCGCCCTCGGCCCCGGTTAGCTGGGGCCGGGGCGTGGTGAACACCTCCTGGCCCAGGGCGGCGGCCATCATCTCCAGCAGGTAGGGGTTGTGGGCCACCACCCCGCCGGTCATGACCACGGTGTTGTCCAGCACGTCCATCTCGCGCACCCGCTTGATGACCGAGGCGAAAAGCCCCTTGATCAGCGCCTCCACCGGCACCCCCTCCCGTATCTTGCCCAGCACCTCGGTGGCGGTGAACACGGTGCAAAAGGCGCCCAGGCTGGCCTCGTGGGTGGCGCCCTTGGCCATGTCGTTGAAGCGGGCCAGGTCCAGATCTAGGCGCAGGGCCATCTCCTCCAGGAAGGCGCCGGTGCCGGCGGCGCACTTGCGGTTCATCTTGAAGGACACCCGGTGGCCCCGATCGTCCAACTTGATGATCTTGTTGTCCTGGCCGCCGATATCCACCACGCTGAGCGCCCGGGGGAAATGGTGGAAGGCCCCGGCCGCGTGGCAGGCGATCTCGGTGCGGGTGTCGTGGGCAAAGGCCACGTTCTTGCGGCCGTAGCCGCAGGAGAACACCCGGTCCACCTGGCCGGGCTCCAGGCCCGCCTGGGCCAGGGCCTCCTCGAAGCCGCGCTGGGCGCTGGCCGCGAAATCCACTCCCGAGCGCCGGATGGAGGAGCCCAGCAGGTTCCCCTCCTGGTCCAGGATGGCAACCTTGGTGGCGGCCGCGCCTATGTCTATGCCCGCGGCTATGGCTGCCACCGCGGCCTCGCCTCATATCCGCCCCGGCGCTGGTCCGCCAGGGCTCTTGTGCCAGAACATACCGTTTTAAAAGGTTTTTCCCCGTTTGGGCGGATCGTCATGCGGTCTCCAGTAGCTGTTCCACAAAGGCCTCTATGTTGGTCTTGGCCTGCTCGTCGCTGAAGCAGCGCAGGTCGTTGAGGTCGCCGTTGATGATGATGGAGGGGATGCCCAGCTCCTTGGAGAGCCGGTTGGGCAGGGCGAAGCGGCTGTTGGTGTTGTAGGGGCAGGTCTTGGCGTCGTGGAACACCAGCCCCTGCACCCCGCACAGCTCCACCCACTCCTTTATGTAGTCTTCCTTGAAGTCCTCGTCGCGGACGTTGAATATCTCCAAGGCGGCCAGGGCCATGGACTCGAAGGGGTCCTCGGCGTCCAAGGGATCGAAAATCCAGGAATTGCAGTAGGTTGAGGCCACAACCGGCGCCTTGAGTTCGTAGAACAGGTCGCCCAGCATCCTCAGCCGGCCCCACACCGGCATGCCGTCCCAGTACAGGCGCACCCGCTCGCCGGGCACCGCGGCCACCCCGGCCTGGATGCGCTCGTCTATCTCGGCCAGCAAAAGGTCATAATACTCCACCGCCTGGGGGGTGCCGCGCAGCACCACGGCCGGGGCCATGTGGATGCAGTGGTCGAAGAAGGTCATGGGCGTGGGCTGGTGGGCGGCGGACTCCAGCACCTTGCGCCAGCGGATGGTGCACTCCTTGGAGAGCCCCACCACCTCGCGGAAGCGGTCCATGTCGAACTTGTTGCCGCTTATCTCCTCCAGGGCGGGAACCATGCTCTCCAACTGGCTTTTCACGTCCTCCACGTGGCTTTTCTTGACCTCGTGGATCATGCGGGGGTTCTGGATGCCCACCAGGGGCACCTTCCACTCCCGGGAGTAGAAGGCGAACCAGTCCTGCACCTCCCGGCACTGGTTGTTGTTGTAGACCAGCACGTCGGCCTTGGGCACGGTTTCCATGCCATAGGCCCGGGTCAGGGGGGTTACGCCCTGCAGATAGGCGCCCACGTCCGAGGTGAGGTAGGAGCAGATGTCCGGCGAGTAGCCCGCCGCGTTGGCCACGGGGATCACCTCGGTGGCCATGCGGGTGGCCCCCAGCATGGCGCCGTGGTTCTCCGGGTAATACACCTCAAAACCCATGGCCAAAAGCAGCTCGGCCGGCCCCACGCTGGTGCACCAGGCCACCTTGGGGTTGCCTTCCTTCTTGGCCTGGTCCAGGTCCCGGAAGTAGTCGGCCATGATTTTCTTCATTTGTCCCGTGGCCTTAATGGGTGGAACCTCTGATGCCATGGCGAACCCTTCCCCAGCGTGCCCGCCCAGACCGCCGCCGCAGCGCCCAAAGCGATAAAAAAGCGGCGGTTGGAACGAAAAACGGTGGACAAAATGATTACATGTTAGCTACAATCTAGCTAATTCGCACTATAGACAGGGCTAAATAAGCTTGTCAAGCCCAAAACAGTGCGCGCCGGGGCCAGAGCCTGGCCCAAGTTGACTTGAGGGCTCAAAGCAGGAAGGACGCCGCGTGACAGATATCAGTACACCCGTCTTGATACTGGGCGGGGGGGTGGCAGGATTGGCCTCCTCCCTGGAGCTGGCCCGGCGGGGGGTGGCTTCTATTTTAGCAGAAAAGGGCCCGCGGCTGGGTGGCCGGGTGCGGGATTTCTGCTGCAAGGCCACCCAGGCCTGTGTACACTGCGGGGCCTGCCGCCTGGGCGATCTGTTGGCCGAGGCGGCCACCCGTCCCGAGGCCGCCTACCGCACCCTGGCCCTGGCCGGGGGTGCCCGCCCGGTGGAGGGCGGCTGGGAGGTGGAGCTGCTTCCCCAGCCCGCCGAGGGCGATGACGACCCTCTGGCCCAGCCCCTTTTGGACAAGACCTCGATAAAGGCCCAGGCGGTGATCCTGGCGGTGGGCTACGAGCCCTTTGACCCGCGCCGCAAGAGCCGCTTCGGCTACGGCCGGGTGCCGGGGGTGATGACCGCCCTGGAGCTGGAGGCCATGCTGGGCCAAGGCGTACTGGCCGCGGCAGACGGGCAGGTGCCGGAGCGGGTGGCCTTCATCCAGTGCGTGGGCTCGCGGGACCAGAGCCTGGGCAACCTCTATTGTTCCCGGGTGTGCTGCGGCTTTGCCCTGGACATGGCCGGGCTGATAAAGCAGGGCTGGCCGGACACCCAGGTCACGTTTTTCCACATGGACGTGCAGGGCTATGGCCGGGCCTGGGAAGAGGCCCTGCCCGAGATGCGAAAGGCCATAGAATTCGTGCGGGCCATGCCCGGCGAGGTGGCCGCGGGCCAGTCCGGCCCCCTGGTGCGCTTTGCCGGGCCGGATGGCCAGCCCCAGGAGCGGGAGTTCGGCCTGGTGGCGCTCTCCCAGGGCCTCACCCCGCCGGCCAGCGCTGGCGCCCTGGCCGAGATGTTCGGGCTCAGCCGCACGGCAGACGGGTTCCTGGGCCAGGATGGCGGCCTGGCCGAGGCCGGCGCGCCGGGGGTGTTCGTGGCCGGCGCGGCCCGGGGTCCCCGGGGCATTGCCGAGTCCATAGACCACGCCGCCTTGGCTGCCAGCCAGGCCATGGAGTTGCTGCTTTCCAGCGGAAAGGAGGCGGCCCATGGCTAGGGTGAGCCTGGTGTGGGTGGCCCGTCCCGGCCTGGAGGACCTGGACCCGGCGGCGGTGGCTGCGGCGGCCGGGCTGGAGCTGGACCCGGGCGGCCCCATCGCTGCGGCGGTGGTGACCGCGCCGGAATGGGCCGCCCCGGGGGCGGTGCGTTCGCGCCTGGCTGGTAAGCCAGTGCAATGGCTGGATTTATCCGGCGAAGTCGGGGGCGGGGACCAGGCATTGCGCCTGGCCCGGGCCGCGGCGGCGGTGGCCCGGGCGGCCGGCCGGGCGGCCAAGGGCACCCTGCCCCAGGTATACACCGCCCAGCCGGCCCAGACCGTGCTGGTGGCCGGGGCCGGCCTGGCCGCGGTGGCTGCGGCCCGGGAGGCGGCCCTTCTGGGCCACCCGGTGGTCCTGGCCATTCCTGGGGACGAGCCGGCCCAAGCGGGCGGGGACGACGACCCCGAGGAGGTGAGCCTTTTGGCCGCCCGCCTGCCGGCCCAGGTGGAGGTGCTGGCCCGGACCGAACTCAGCCACCTCACCGGCGCGGCCGGCGACTTCCTGGCCGAGCTGGCGGGACCCCAGGGCCGCGTGGAAAAGCGCTTCGGCGCGGTGGTATTGGCCCCGGCCGGAGGCTATGCCGCTCCTCCTGCCGGGCTGGACCCGGAGTTGGCCAAGCCGGTGGAGGAGCTGGAGCCCGACCGCTTGGCCGGCAAGGAGGGCGGGTGGCTGCAGGCCGCGGTCCTGGCCGGGGTGGAGGCCCCGGCCCCGGCCGACGCCTTTGCCCGGGCGGTGGATGCCGCCCTGGCCCTGCAATCCCGCGACTTCGTGCAGGCCTATCTCATCTTCAGCGAGGCCCGGGTGGCCAGCGAGGGCGGCGAGCGCCGCTACCGCCAGGCCCGGGAGGCCGGGGTGATCGCGGTGCGGGTGGAGCCCGGCGGCCTGGGCGTGGAGCAGGGCGGCCGGGTGCTCAAGTGGCGCGATCCCCTCCTGGACCAGGAGGTGGAACTGCGGCCCGACGTGCTGGCCGTGGCCGGCGAGGTCTTTGCGCCCCTGCCCGGTTTCCTGGCCAACCAGGTACTTTGGCCGGGCTGGGACTGGCTGGTACCCGAGGGGCCCCGCTTTTCCGGGGGGCGCACCGCCCGCAGCGGGCTCTACATCACCGGCGCCCTGCGCTCCACCGCGCCGGGCGCCCCCCGGCGGGTGGAGGCCGCGGCCGCGGCCGCGGACCTGCACGACCTTCTGAGCCACGGCCGGGCCACGCCGGTGCCCAGCGTGCGCCACACCCTGTGTGCCTCCTGCCTCACCTGCGTGCGGGTGTGTCCCCACGGGGTGCCCCACTACGGCGCCGAGGCCATAGAGTGCGCACCCGCCGCCTGCCTGGCCTGCGGCATGTGCGCGGCCGAGTGCCCGGCCGAGGCCATCGCCCCGCCGGGCTGGTCCAACCCTGAACTCACGGCCGGGCTGGAGGCGGGGCTGGCCAAGGCGGCTTCGCCCAGGCTGGTGCTCTTTGCCTGCGCCCGTTCCGGGGCCCAGGCCTTTGCCGAGCTGAGCCGGGCGGGCCACCAGTGGCCCCAGGGCCTCTTGCTCTACCCGGTGCCCTGCGCGGGCCGGGTGGGGATGCAGCTCATCATGAAGGCCCTGGGCGCGGGCGCGGCCGGGGTCATGGTGGCCGGCTGCCACGAGGGGAACTGCCGCTCGGTGAGCGGCAACCTGCGCGCCCGCCTGCGCGCCGGCGAGGCGGCCCGCCTCTTGGAGCAACTGGACCTGGGGCCGGAGCGGGTGCGGTTCGTGCACCTGGCCTCCAACCAGGCGCGCCGCCTGGCCCAGGCCGTGGAAGAATTCGCCTCCGGGCTGGGATGAGAAATAAGAGATGATACTGCTGAACGAGAGTGATCCTGGCTTCAAGTACGAGGTGGCCGCCGAGCCCGGCGGGGCGGGCATCAAGGTCTGCTTCGCCTGCGCGGCCTGCACTGCCCGCTGCCCGGTGGCCGGGCACCGGCCGGAGTACGACCCCCGGCGCATAATCCGGCTCACCCTTCTGGGCCGGCGCGAGGAGGTGCTCTCCTCGCCGCTCATCTGGCTGTGCTCGGCCTGCTATTCCTGCCAGGAGGTGTGCCCCCAGCAGGTGCGCTTCACCGAGGTGCTCACCGCCATCAAGAACCTGGCCGCCCGGGCCGGCTACGCCCCGCCCTCGGCCCGGCAGACCGCGAAGATCCTGGCCGGCCATGGCCGCCTCTTGGCGGTGACCGAGTTCGAAAACGAAAAACGGGCGGATCTGGGCCTGCCGCCGGTGGAGGAGCACGGCGCGGACTACGCCGCCATCCTGGGCATCCAGCCCGAGGCCGAAGAGGCGGCCGGGGAGGATGCGTGATGCAGGCGCTGCTTTTCTTGGGCTGCACGGTGCCGGTGCGCAACCTGAACTACGAACTCAGCGCCCGCAAGGTGGCCGGCCTGTTGGGGGTGGAGCTGAAGGACGACCCCGAGCTGGGCTGCTGCGGCTATCCCCTCAAGGGCTCGGACCAGGAGGCGGCCCTGGTCATCGCGGCCCGGGCCCTGGCCCAGGCGGGCAGGACCGGCCTGCCCCTGGTGGCTCTGTGCTCGGCCTGCGCCGGCACCCTGGCCGAGGCCGAGCACCTCTTGGCCCACGACCAGGACCTGCGGGCCAGGGTGAACCAGCGCCTGGAGCCCTTGGGGCTCGATTACCAGCCTGGGGTCGTGGTGCGCCACTTGGTGCGGTATCTTTTGGAAGAGGTGGGCCTGGAGGCCATCCAGGCCAAGATGACCCGGTCCCTGGAGGGATTCAGCTTTGCGCCCCATTACGGCTGCCACTACCTGAAGCCCAGCGAGATCACCGGCGGCTTCGATGACCCCGAAGACCCCCAAAGCCTGGCCCGGCTCATCCAGGCCACCGGCGCCCAGGCGGTGGATTACGCCACCTTGAAGGAGTGCTGCGGCGGCGGGGTGCTGGGTGCGGACGAGGAGCTGGCCGGGCTCATGGCGGGCAAGAAGCTGAGCGAGCTGGACGCGGCCGGGGTGACCGCCCTGGCCTTGATTTGCCCCTTCTGCAACGTGATGTACGAGGGGCAGCAAAAGGCCATCGGCAAGAGGATGGGCACCAAGCTCAAGGTGCCGGTGGTGTATGTCACCCAGCTCCTGGGCCTGGCCATGGGCCTGGCCCCGGACGAGGTGGGGCTCAAGCTGAACCGGGTGAAGCCCAAGAAGTTGATCGCGGCCTTCAAGGAGTGAGGGCCGGCCGGCAGGAGGCGCGTACCCCTGCCGGGAACCATGGCCGCCCGCCCTTGGCCCAGCGCCCCGGCGGCGGCGCCCCCGAACCTTTTGAACCGCAGTGGGGAGGATTAAGTTCATGAAGGTCAAAGACTACAATTTCCCTGATGACCTCTACTACGACAACAACCATTTCTGGGCCCGGGTGGAGGGCGATGTGGTGGTCATGGGCACCACCGACCTGACCCAGAAGATGGCCGGCGAGATCACCTTTGTGGACGTGCCCGAGGAGGACGACGAGGTGACCCAGGGCAAGCCCTTTGGCTCCATCGAGAGCGGCAAATGGGTGGGCCGGGTGTACGCTCCGGTTTCCGGCGTGGTCATCGAAGGCAACGAGGACTTGGAGGACGAGCCCGAGTTGATCAACGAGGACTGCTACGGCAAGGGCTGGATATGCAAGATCAAGCCCAGCAACCTGGAGGCGGAGCTCAAGAACCTGATGCAGGGCGAGGCCTACCAAGCCTGGGTGGAAAAGGAAATCGCCAAGGTCGAGGCCGAGGCCGGCTAGGAGGCTTGTGCCTGTGGGCAAGTTTCTTCATGCAATGAATTACGACCGCGCTGGAGGCCGGCGGGGGCTTTTGCCCCGCGGCTATTTTAGCGGCGGCTAGCATGGTGTGTTTCAGGGGGAGCGGCCCGCCCGGGCGCTCCCCGGTTTTTAAAGCGCCCGGCGCCCCCAGCGCGCGGCCGGGTGGGGAGGTGTGAGTCATGGACCTTGTCGCCCGCATGCAAAAAATCGTTGGGCCCGAGAACGTGGTCACCGGCAAGGCGGACCGCTTGGGCTATTCCCGGGACATGTCCGTGCACATGGGCGTGCCCGATATGGTGGTCTTCGCCACCACCACCGAGCAGGTTTCCGAGATCATGAAGGCCTGTCACCGGGCCAAGGTGCCGGTCATCCCCCGCGGCGGCGGCACCAGCGTCACCGGCGCGGCGCTCCCCATGGACGGCGGGGTGCTGCTGAACCTCATCAAGATGAACCAGATCATCGAGGTGAACCTGCCCGACCGCTATGTCAAGGTGCAGCCCGGCCTGGTCTGCGGCGCCCTGAACGCGGTCCTGGCCAAGGACAACTACTTCTTCCCGCCCGACCCGGGTTCGGCTGCCATCGCCACCCTGGGCGGCATGATAAACACCAACGCCTCGGGCATCCGCGCCGTGAAGTACGGCACCACCCGCGATTTCGTGATGGGCCTCACCGTGGTGCTGGCCGACGGCAGGGTGCTCAAGACCGGCTCGGTGGCTCCCAAGACCTCCAGCGGCTATGATCTCACCCACCTGTTCTGCTCCTCCGAGGGCACCCTGGGCGTGATCACCGAGGCCACCCTCAAGATACTGCCCCTGCCGGCCTACAGCATCTCCGCCCGCCTGGAGTTCCCGGACATAGAGAGCGCCGGGGCGGCGGTGACCGAGATGATCACCTCGGGCATCCCCATCGCCACCTGCGAGATCCTGGACAACGTGTCCATCGACGTGCTCAAGAAGGCGATCAACCTGGAGGTGCCCGACGGGGTGGGCTGTCTCATCATGATGGAGCTGGACGGCGCCAAGAGCGCGGTGGAGGCCGACGTCAAGCGGGTGGACGCCATCGGCGCCAAGCACCACCTCCTGGCCAGCCACTGGACCGACGACCCGGCCGAGAAGGCGCCCCTGTGGGAGGCGCGCCACAAGCTGGTGCCGGCCATGAGCCGCCTCAAGCCCGGCTACCGCCTGGTGCCCCTCATGGAGGACTTCGGGGTGCCGCTGACCAAGATTCCCGCCACCATCAACGAGATCCAGCGCATCGGCCAGAAGTACGGCTTCCCCATCGCCACCTTTGGCCACATCGGTGACGGCAACCTGCACGCCACCTTCATCATGGACGTGAAGAACAAGGACGAGTGGGAAGCGGTCAAGAAGATCGCCTTCGAGCTGGTGGACATGACCGCCGCCATGGAAGGCACCATGAGCGCCGAGCACGGCCTGGGCATGGCCAAGGCCCCCTACATCAAGGCCGAGGTGGGCGATATCGGCCTGGAGATCATGGGCAAGATCAAGAAGGCCCTGGACCCCAAGAACATCTTGAACCCCCACAAGCTGGGCCTGGAAGGGTCCATTTCCGACATCTTCCAGCACAGCGCCTTCGAGCCCCTGCGCAAGGGCCTCAAGAAGGTCAAGACCTTCGGCACCGAGGTGGACAACGAGATCGTGGCCTGCATCCAGTGCGGCTTCTGCCGCCTGGGCTGCCCCACCTATGCCCAGAGCGGGCTGGAGGCCATGAACGCCCGCGGCCGGGTTTCCCTGGCCTTCCACATGCTCACCGGCAACCTGGGCGCCAGCAAGGAGGTGGCCGAGCGGCTCTACCAGTGCATGCTCTGCCTGAACTGCAAGTACACCTGCCCGGCCCAGGTCAACGTGGCCGCCATCGTGCAGGCCGCCCGCCGGCGCCTGGTGGAAAAGGGCTACCTGCCCAAGACCTTCAAGCAGCTCATGGCTGACATGATCGAGCTGGGCAACCCCTTCAGCCAGCCCAAGGACAAGCGCACCGACTCCTACCCCGAGGGCGCGCCGGTGGGCAAGAAGGCCGACACCCTCTTGCACCTGGGCTGCTCCGCCTCCTACCAGGACGTGAAGATCATCCCCAGCGTCATGAAGATACTGGAGGCGGCCGGGGTGGACTTCACCACCCTGGGCGAGGAGGAGGTCTGCTGCGGCTACCTGGCC
>CAZUHP010000008.1:0-92573 GCA_964620595.1 uncultured Desulfarculaceae bacterium
CGATCTGGGCCACCTCCAGGGTGTGGGTGAGCCGGGTGCGGTAGTGGTCGCCGGTCGGGGCCAGGAACACCTGGGTCTTGTGCTTCAGGCGCCGGAAGGCCTTGGAATAGAGGATGCGGTCGCGGTCGTGCTGAAAAGCGGGCCGCAGGCTGCATTCGGGTTCGGGCCGCAGGCGGCCCTTGCTGGCCGCGGAACGGGCGGCCAGGGGTGACAGGATCCGGTCCTCCCGGGCCTCCAATTGTGCGCGTAGGCTCATGGCTGCCTCTCCTTTACAAAGCCCCTTAGACCCTATAGACTCCCTGCCATGTTGAGGGCAAGTATTATTCAACGCTACCTGTTCCGGGAGATGTTGGCCCCCTTTTTCGTCAGCCTGATGGTGTTCACCTTCGTGCTGCTGGTGGCCAAGATCATGGAACTCACCGAGCTGGTGGTGAACCGGGGGGTGGGCCTGGATGTGGTGGGCCGCCTGCTGGTCTATGCCTTGCCCTATTTCTTCGTCTTCACCGTGCCCATGGCCACCCTCTTGGCCGTGCTCCTGGCCTTTTTGCGCCTCAGCTCGGACAACGAGATAACCGCCATCAAGACCGCGGGCATGGGGCTGCACCAGCTTCTGCCCCCGGTGGCGGCGCTGGCCTTCATCGCCTGGCTACTCACCAGCGTGCTGGCCATCTGGGGCCTGCCCTGGGGCAACCACAACTTCGAGAACCTGATCTTCCGGGTGGCCAAGTCCAAGGCGGACCTGGCCCTCAAGGAGCGGGTCTTTTTGGACTCCTTCAAGAACCTGGTGATCTACATAAACCGCCTGCCCGGCGGGGGCATCCTGCAGGATGTGTTCATCGTGGACGAACGCGACCCCAACCGGGTGCATACCATAGTGGCCAAGCGGGGCAAGCTGTTTCCGGCCCGGAACAACCGGCTCACCCTGCGCCTGTACGACGGCTCCATCCACGGGGTGAGCCCGGACCTGAAAAAGGCCCAGACCGCGGAGTTCCAGACCTACGACATCTCCCTCGACGCCAGCGGTTTCATGAGCGCCAAGCGCACCAGCAAGCACGAGAAGGAGATGTACCTGGGCGAGCTGCTGGCCGAGTTGGACCGCCTGCCTCCGGGGGACAAGAAACGCTACCAGGTGGAGATGGAGCTGCACAAGAAGTTTGCCTTGCCCTTTGCCTGCTTTGTCATGGCCCTGATCGCCCTACCCCTGGGCACCCATTCCAAGAGCGGGCGCTCCTGGGGGGTGGCGGTGGCCCTGGGGGTGTTCCTGCTCTATTATCTCTTGCTTTCGGCGGCCTGGTCTTTTGGCGAAACCGGGCTCTACCCGCCCCTGTTGGGCATGTGGGTGCCCAACCTGGTCTTCGGCCTGTTGGGGGTGCTCATGTTCCGGCGGGAGCTGAACGAAGCCTCCATCCCGCTTTTGGACAACCTGGACGCCCTGCCGGCCTTCTTGGCCCGGCTGCGGCGCCGCCGCTTGGAGGAGGGCTAGGCATGCGCATCCTGGCTCTGTACGTGGCGCGCGAGTTCCTGAAGCACTTCGCCTTCATGGTGGTGGCCTTCGTGGCCATCTACACCCTCTTCGACTTCATCGAGAAGGTGGACAACTTCCAGGAGGCCGGGCTCTCCTGGGCCACCATGCTCACCTTCTTCGTGTTGCAGATTCCCGAGATCACCACCCTGCTCATGCCCCTGGCCGTGCTCATGTCCGCGGTCATCACCCTGGCGCTCATGTCCAAGCGCAACGAGATCGTGGCCGTGAAGTCCTCCGGGGTGAGCCTGGTGCGCTTCACCTTTCCCATCCTGCTCATATCCCTGACCCTCACCCTGGCCCTGGCCCTTTTGAACGAGACGGTGGTGCCCCGCACCAAGGCGCGCACCAACTACATCTGGGACGCCCTGGTGGAAAAGCGGCCCGGCCGCTTGCAGCATGCCGAGAAGTTCTGGTTCAAGGGCCAGAATTCCATCTACCGGGTGGGCTTCTACGACCCGGCCAGCCAGACCCTTTCGGACGTGGTCTACTACCGCTTTGACAAGGACTTCAACCTGGCGCTGCGGGTGGACGCCCGCCGCATCCGCTATCTGTCGGGCCGGTGGGTGGCTTTCGAGGGCCTGATCCAGCGCCGCCTGGCCGGGGGCGGCTACTCGGCCAAGTCCTTTGAGGAGCTGCCTTTGAACCTCCCCGAGCTGCCCCAGGATTTCAGCCGCCTGTCCAAGCCCAGCGAGGAGATGACCTTCACCGAGCTGGCCCGCTACCTGGACCGCATCGAGCGCGAGGGCTACGACGCTCGGCGCTACCGGGTGGACCTGCAGGCGCGGATCAGCTATCCCTTCGTGTGTTTCATCATGGCGCTTCTGGGGGTTCCCCTGGCCCTTCTGGGCGAGAGGGGCCGCTCGGGAAGCGCCTTGGCCCAGGCAGTGGTGCTGGGCATGGGCGCGGCGCTGTTGTACTGGGTGAGCTTCTCCTACGCGCGCAGCATCTTCGGCTACTCGGGGGTGCTGCCGCCCTTTGTGGCGGTGTGGCTCTCCAACTGGGTCTTCGCCCTGGCCGGCCTGTGGCTCATGACCACGGTGCGCCAGTAGGCGGAGCGCCCTGTCGCCCTGGTCGGCCCCCCGTCGCCCCCCCGCCCCCCGTCGCCCCCCGGCTTTCCGGGAGAGGGGTAGGGGAGTGGACGCGGCAGGCTAGCGGCCTCCGGCCAGGCGGTGGTTCAGGTACTCCAGCCGGTCGAGGTAGTACTTGTCGTCGGGTTGCAGGCGCACCGCCTTTTCGATGTCCTTGAGCGCCAGGGCGAGCAGCCCCTTTTTCTCGTAGGCAAAGGAACGGTTGTAAAAGGCCTCCGCGTAGTCGGGCTTGATCTTGAGGGCCTGGTTGAAGTCCTGGATGGCCCGGTCGCTGTGGCCCTGGTCGTCGTAGGCGCTGCCCCGGTTGTTGTAGGCCACCGCCAGGTTGGTGGGGGAGAGGCGGCCGGACTCGATGGCCCTGGTGAAGAGCTGGATGGCTTGGTCCAGCTTTTGGGCCTGGGCCGCGGCATTGCCGGCCTTGATGTCCTCCACCGGGCCGGCCGGCGCGGGCGCGGCCGTCAGCAACAGGGCCAGCAGGCCAAGGCAAAGGGCAGGAACCAGGCGGACCAGGATCATGGCAACCCTCCCAGGAAGCGTTCGAGGTGTGTGTCTGGCGCAGGCCGGGCGGCCAAGGCCGCGGGCCGCACCCCTGCTAGCATACCACAGGCCCGGCCTGGAGGACGCCCCCAGGACAGGGCCGCGGGAAGCGTCGCCCCGGGCGGGGAGGGGACTGCCTTTCTTCATTATCAGGCCCTTCCGGCAAAGGGGGGCGTTTTCAGAGATCATCCCGACCCGGCCCTGTCAAGGCCATAGCCCTGAAGGGTGGCCCTGGGGCCAGCCTTGACAGGGCCGGGTCGGGATGAAGATGATTGTCCATTCGTCTTTGCGAGGAAAATGATATGGGTTGGGATGCAATCCGGCCTGGCTGGCCCAGGCACCCCGGCGGCACTGGCCACAGGGAAGTAAGCACATCATTTTTCCTCGCAAAGACGGCGAAATATCATCCAATCCCCTGGGCGGACAGCCCGGGCCCCAAGGCCAAGGTGGCTGTCGTCCAGGCATTACCTGGATGAGCCTTCATTTCAACAGGAGCAGGACACCGGAGCAGGCCAGGATGAGGGCCACTATCTGCCGGAACCTGAGGTCGCTGATGCGGGCCTGCGCCTTGTTGCCCGCAAGGGTGCCCAGGACCAGGGCCGGCAAGAAGATGAGCGCCAGCTTGAGCACCTCCAGGGAGATCATGCCGGAGAAGGCATAAATCCCCACCCGCCAACTGAAGTCCAGGGCGAAAAGGCCGATCAAGGTGGCGCGCAGGACGTCCTTGGCCCGCAGCCTGTAGGCAAGATACCAGCCCATGGGCGGCCCGCTGATTCCGAACAGGCCGCCCAGGGTTCCGCCGACCACTCCCGCCACCACCCCCCAGTAGTCGGACAGCTTGTGCCCGGCCTGCCCCTGGTTCCGCAAAAGGGACAGGGCAAAGACCACCACCGTGACTCCCAGGGCCTTTTGCAGAACCAGGTTTGACACCGACTTCAGCAGGAACACCCCGCCCAAGGAGCCCAGGGCGGAACCGATCATGAGGTACAGGATCATCTTCTTCTGCATGTCCTTGTACAGGCTTTTCACCAGCAGCAGGCTGAAGCCGACCTCGAAGATGGCCTCCAAGGGGACCACCACCTTGACTTCCAAGAGGAGCGCCAGCAGGGGAATGCTGAGCAGGGCGCTGCCAATGCCGGAAACGGCCCGGATGAAAAAGGCCGCAAAGAAGATGGCGCTGCCCAGCAGGTAGATGAGAGTGGTGTGTTCCATAGCGCGTTTTTCCAGGACATCCCCCGGCGTTCCGGCCCTTGGGGGCCCGGCAAGCGCCCGCCGGCGGCATGGCGCGGGGTTGAGCCATGAGCAGGCTTAAAGGAGGGCTGGCGGCAGAGGTCCATGGGTGTTGGGCATACGGTTCCAGGGGGCGATGGCCAGTGACCGCGGAGCCGTTTCTGGCAAGGCCTCCGGAACGACCGCTACCAGCATGCCAGAACGGGCTCGGCCGGTCGAGGATTAATAGCCAAAAGGATGGGCGGTGGGCATGGGCGCCTGGGCGGATGCCGGCGCGGGAGATTGGTGGGCGATTTTTGGTTGCAATGGCTTTGGCGGCTGTATTATGGTTATGACACATATCAACAACAATTAACGAAGAGCGGTAATTGGTACGCAAGCGACTACACTTCGTCCAGTCCCTGCAAAGAGGGCTCGCAGTGTTGGGGGTGTTCTCGGCCGAGCGCCCCTCCCTCACCCTGAGCGAGATCGCCAGGCTGAGCGGCCTCAACGTGACCGCGACCCAGCGCTTCACCGACACCCTGATGCAACTGGGTTTTTTGCACCGCGACAAACACCGCGAGTTCCAGCTCACGCCCAAGGTGCTCTCCCTGGGGTTCGCCTTCCTGAACGGGTCCCAGCTCAAGCGCCTGGCCGCAGGGGTCATCGACGCCTTTGCCGAGCGCCACAACCGCACCATGAACCTGGCGGTGCTCGACGGAGACGCCATCATATTCCTTCACCGCAAGGAGGCCCAGCGCTTCCTGAAGTTCGACCTGCAGGCCGGCTCGCGCCTGCCCAGCCATTGCACCGCCTCGGGCAAGGCGCTCCTGGCCGGGCTGCCGGACGACAAGCTCCGGCCGCTTCTGGCCGGCATGGAACTGACCCAGATCACCAGCCATACCATCAGCCAGCCCCGGGCCCTGTGGGAGGACCTCATGGACACCCGCCAGCGGGGCTACTCCATCTGTGACCGGGAGCTGAACCTGTCGCTCTACTCCCTGGGCACCCCGGTGTTCAACCAGGAAGGCCAGGTGGTGGCCGCGGTCAACCTTTCGCTCTCAGTGGAGGAGGCCAAGGGCGATTACCTGGAACGCATGGTGGAGGACCTGTGGGGGCTGGGGCGGGATATCTCCGCGTCCTTGGGCTGGGAAGGGAAATACCCGGCCTACCCGCCGCCCGTTCCCTGGGAAGGTGCGGATTGAACGTAGGCTATCTTTTGTTCAATACCGCGGCCCGGCAGCCCGGGGGCCTGGCCCTGGTTTCGGGCGGGCAGCGCTGCACCTATGCCGAGCTGGAGGCGCGCGTGGCCCGCCTGGCCGGCGCCATGCTGGCGGCAGGGCTCCAGGCCGGCGAGCGGGTGGGCATCCTCTTTTTGAACAACACTCACTTCGTGGAGGTCTATTTCGCGGCCCTGTGGGCCGGCCTGGTGGCCACGCCCATCAACTCCCGCCTCACCGGCCGCGAGATGGCCTATATCCTGAACGACTCCCAGAGCGCGGCCCTGTTCCACGGGCGCGAGTTCGCCGATACCGTGGCCGGCATATCCGCCGGGCTGGAGAGCGTGCGCTTTTTCGTCTCCCCCGGCGGCCAGGGGCCAGACCCTTGCCACGACTACGAGGAGTTCCTGGCCGGGGGGCAGCCGCGGCGGCTGGATACCCGGATCGGCGAAGACCACCCCTGCCAGATCATGTACACCTCGGGCACCACCGGCCGTCCCAAGGGCGCGGTCATCACCCATCGCAACGTGCTCTGGAACCTGCACAACACCATGCACGGCCGCGAGGACCACGAGGGCCAGGTGTCCATCATCGTGGGGCCGCTCTACCACACCGCCGCCCTGAACAACCACCTGACCATCCAGGTGGCCCTGGGCGGGGTCAGCGTGCTGGTGGAGAAGTTCGAGCCCGAGGAGCTGCTGGCCCTCATCCAGCGCGAGCGGGCCACGGTGATCTCCGGTTCACCCGCCATGTACCTGCTCTTGATGCAGCACCCTTCCGCGGGCCGCTTCGACACCACCAGCATCACCAAGTGCACCGCCGGGGCGGACAAGCTGCCCCTGGAGGTCAAGCGGCGGCTGTTGGAGTTCTTCCCCAACATAAGCGGGGTCTACGACGTGTACGGCTGCACCGAGGCCTCGCCCACCATCACCATCCTGCGGGCGGCCGACTCCCTGCGCAAGGACGGCTCGGTGGGCCGGGCGCTGCCCTTTCTGCACGCCAAGCTGGTGGACGAGCAGGGCCGCGAGGTGCCGGCCGGCCAGGTGGGCGAGATCGTCTGCCGCGGGCCCAATGTGATGGCCGGCTACCACAACCAGCCCCAGGCCACGGCCGAGGCCCTGCGGGACGGGTGGCTGTACACCGGCGATCTGGCCCGCCGGGACGAGGAAGGCTTCTTCTACATCGTGGACCGCAAGAAGGACCTGGTGGTGAGCGGCGGGGAGAACATCTATCCCCGGGAGGTGGAGGAGGTGCTCTTCACCCACCCTGCGGTGGCCGACGCCGCGGTGGTGGGCGTGCCTGATCCCCTGTGGGGGGAGAGCGTGCATGCCTTCGTGACCCTGCGGGAGGGCATGAGCGCCAGCGAGGAAGAGATCATCCAGTTTTGCAAGGCCAACCTGGCCTCCTACAAGAAGCCCCGGCGGGTGAGCTTCATCGCGGAGATTCCGCGCAACCCCTCGGGCAAGGTGCTCAAGTATCGCCTGCGGGAGCAGGCCAGCCGCAAGAAGGCGGCTGGCCACCACGGCGGAGGAGAGTAAACGGCCCGGCCGGCAGGACCGGGCAAAAGGAATCGGGCTCCAGCCTGGGGCCCACCCACGGCGGGCAGGCGGGTTTCACCGTCCGCCGCCCGGTATCAATCAGGTCTTGGGAGGGACAAGATGGCATTCAACAAGCGCACCCCGAAAGCAATGGTCTGGCTGGCGGCCCTGGCCCTGTGCCTGGCGCTGGCGGCCCCGGCGGCGGCGGACGAACGCCTGGCGATTGGCACCGCCTCCACCGGCGGCACCTGGTATCCCCTGGGCGGCGGCGTGGCCAACATGATCAACAAGTACGTGAAGGGCTACTACGCCTCGGCCCACCCCTCTGGCGCCTCCATCGAGAACATCCGCAACGTGGTCAAGGGCAACGACGCCCTGGCGCTCTCCATGCCCGATGCGGCCTTCTACGCCTACACCGGCCAGCATGCCTTCAAGGGCAAGCCCCAGAAGGACATCCGCGGCCTGTTCTCCACCTACCCCATTGATATCCAGTTCTTCGTGCTGGCCGATTCGCCCATCAAGAAGATCAGCGACATCAAGGGCAAGAAGGGCCTGAAGGTGGCGGTGGGCGCGCCGGGCAGCGGCACCGAGGCCATGGCCCGCTACGTGCTGGGCGTCTACGGCATCACCTATGACGACATCGACGAGCAGTTCCTCTCGGCCACCGAGACCACCGCGGCCATGAAGGACGGCAACATCGACGTGGGCATCGTGACCCTGGGCACCCCGGCGCCCACCCTGGTGGACCTGTCCACCCAGCGCAAGATACGCTTCCTGGACATCGAGCCCAAGGTGGCCAAGAAGATCAACAAGGACTTCCCGGCCTACTTCCCGCGCACCATCCCGGCGGGCACCTACAAGGACATGAACAAGCCCCACCACACCCTGGCCTGGATGGGCATCTTCATCGTGAACAAGAGCATGAAGGACCAGCTCGCCTATGACATCGTGAAGGCGGTGTTCGAGCACAAGGCGGAGCTGGACCGGATTCACGCCAAGTTCAAGATGATCACCCTGGACACCGCCACCGACGGCATCCCCATTCCCCTGCACCCCGGTGCGGCGAAGTACTTCAAGGAAAAGGGCGTGCTCAAGTAGCACCCAGGGATGAGGTATGCGGAGCCTGCCACATAGGTCCCTTGCCCGGCGCTCCCCAGGTGGGGGGCGGCGGGCAAGGGTGCTCATCGCCCTGGCCCTGGCCTTGGCAGCGGTCCTGGCCGTTTCCTACGCCTCCGGCCAGGTGCTCTGCCTGGAGGTGCGCGAGGAGGACAGCGGCCGGCTGGCGGCCCTGCGCCCGGCGCCGCCGGGGCAGACCTTCACCATCTGGTTCCTCCATTCCTACGACCGCGCTTTCTTTGCGGAGCATTACCGGGTGGAGGGACCGGGCCGCATCATCCTCACCCACATGACCTTCAAGTCCAACCTGAACGGCGAGGGCTTCGAGTACCACGACTTCCACCTGCGCCCGGACGGCGTGGGCGAGTTACGCAACATCAACGAGCCGCGCCACCCGGTGCGTTTCCGCCTGGGCTCGCCGGATTTGGCCGACCACACCCTGATCATGAACGGCGAGCGCCTGCGCCTGTGCCGGGTGGCCCCGCCGGGGAGCCTGCTGGACCTGGTGGCGGTCGAGGAACCGCGCTGGCGCCTGTGGTGGCGGCGCCTGGTCCCGGGCCGCCAAGGGCTGTGCCAGGCGGGCCTATAACTGCAAGCCCCTTTGGGGCCCCTGGGGAAAGGGTCTATGTCCGAAACAAGGGCCGCCAAGAGCCTCACCGGCCGCATCGTCACCCTGGTGGCGCTGGGCATGTGCGCCTTTCATCTCTACACTGCCCAGTTCGGGCTTTTCTCGGCCATGGTGCAGCGGCCGGTGCACTTGCTCTTTGCCTGCGCCCTGGTGTTTCTCATCTACCCGCCGGCCAAGCAGCACCTGGCCCGGCCCCGGCGCTGGCTACATCTGGCCTGGGACTGGGCCCTGATCGGGCTCACGGCCTGGTCGCTGATGCACATCTCCTTGGGCTACAAGGAGCTGGTCCTGCGCGGCGGCATGGCCACCACCGCCGACCTCTGGCTGGGCGGGGCCTTGATCCTGCTGGTGCTGGAGGCCACCCGCCGCATCATGGGGCCGGCCCTGCCCATCATCACCCTGGTGGCCCTGGCCTACACCATTTGGGGCCATTACATCCCCGGCCTGTGGGGACACCGGCTCATCGACCTGGAACAGCTCGTGTCCTACCAGTACCTCACCACCGAGGGCCTGTTCACCATCCCCTTGGGGGTGTCGGCCAGCTTCATCTTCATCTTCATCCTGTTCGGCGCTTTCCTGGTCATCTCCGGCACGGGTGACTTTTTCATCCAGTTCGCCAACGGCCTGGCCGGCCACCTGCGGGGCGGGCCGGCCAAGGTGGCGGTGCTCTCCAGCGCCACCTTCGGCTCCATCTCCGGCTCGGCGGTGGCCAACGTGATGAGCACCGGCTCCTTCACCATCCCCCTGATGAAGAAGATAGGCTACAAGCCCACCTTTGCCGGGGCCATCGAGTCGGTGGCCTCCACCGGCGGCCAGTTCATGCCGCCGGTCATGGGTGCGGCGGCCTTCATCATCGCCGACATGTTGGGCATCGCCTACCTGGAGGTGTGCAAGGCTGCCCTGATCCCGGCGGTGCTCTATTTCTTCGCCCTGCTCTACATGGTGCACCTGGAGGCGCTCCGGCAAGGGCTGAGGGGCATGAGCCGGGAGGAGCTGCCCCCGGTGGGGCGGGTGCTCAGGCAGGGCGGCTACCTCTTGGTGCCGGCCGGGGTCCTGGTGGCCGCCCTGGTGGGGGGGCTCTCGCCCATGAAGTCCGGCCTGTGGGCCATCGGCACGGTGGTGTTGATCATGGTGGTGGAGAGCCTGGTCCGCGGCAACCTGCGCCAGGTGCCCGGCAAGGTGCTGGAGGCCCTGGAGAAGGGGGCCAAGGGGGCGCTGGAGGTGGCCTTGGCCTGCGCCTGCGCGGGCATAGTGATCGGCAACGTCACCCAGTCCGGCCTGGGGCTCAAGTTCTCCAGCCTGGTGATCCAGGCCAGCGCGGGCTCCTTGTTCCTGTCCCTGGCCTTCGTGATGGTGGCCTCCCTGATCCTGGGCATGGGGCTCACCACCTCTGCGGCCTACATCCTCACCGTGATCCTGGCCGGGCCGGTCCTCATCCAACTGGGCGTGGCGCCCTTGGCGGCCCACATGTTCGTGTTCTACTATGCCTGCCTCTCCTGCATCACCCCGCCGGTGGCCCTGGCCGCCTTTGCCGGCGCGGGCATAGCCGGCTCCAAGCCCTTTGCCACTGGTTTC
This sequence comes from uncultured Desulfarculaceae bacterium, assembly GCA_964620595.1. Classification (GTDB taxonomy): domain Bacteria; phylum Desulfobacterota; class Desulfarculia; order Desulfarculales; family Desulfarculaceae; genus Desulfocarbo. Next base: position 10,437 of record CAZUHP010000008.1, read on the forward strand.
GAATCCATGCGCCTAGCCATCATCGCCTACATCGTGCCCTTCATCTTCGTCTACCACCCGGTGCTGATCTGGCAGGGCGACTGGTGGGCCATCGCGCTCAGCTTCGTATCGGCCCTCATGGGTTGCATGGCCATCGGCTCCGCCCTGATGGGCTTTCTCAAGCAGCGCCTGAACATATTCTGGCGGGCGGTGCTGTTGGTGGCGGCTTTCATGCTGATCATGCCGGGCTACCAGAGCGACATCCTGGGCGCGGCCATGCTGGCCGGGCTCTATGCCCTGCAATCCTGGCGCGGGGGCTCCCGGCCGGGGGCCCGGGCCGAGGCATAGCCATGCAGAATGTGCGCGAGCTGATCGAGAGCCGGGCCGCCGAGATGGGCGGCAAGGTCTACCTGGTGTTCAAGGACCAGGAGATAACCTACGCCCAGGTGAACCGCCGGGTGGACCGGGTGGCCGCGGGCCTGGCCGCCTTGGGCGTGAGCCAGGGCGCGCGGGTGGCGCTGCTGGTGCGCAACTCGCCCGAGTTCATCTATCTCTGGTGGGCGCTGCTCAAGCTGGGCGCGGTGATGGTGCCGGTCAACCTGCGCCTCACCGCCAAGGAGGCAGCCTACGTCCTGGGCCACTGCCGGGCCAGGGCCGTGGCCGTGGGCAGCCAATCCCTGGAGCTTCTCCCCCGACTCAAAGAGGACTGCCCGGAGGTGCGGGCCTGGCTCGGGGTGGATGCCGAGGCAGAGGGGCTCATACCCTGGCGGGAGATCGATTCCGCCGCGGCCCCGCCGCCCCGCCCCAGCCTGGGCCTGGATGATCGGGCGGTGATCCTCTATACCTCCGGCACCACCGGCTTTCCCAAGGGCGTGGTGCATACCCACGGGGATTACCTGCGCACTGCGGCATCCTTCGCCCGCACCGCGGAATTGGGGCCCAGCGACCGCCTGATCACCGCCAACCCCCTGTTCCACGTGAACGCCCAGTTCTACTCGGCCCTGGGCTGCCTGTGGGCCGGGGCCACCTTGATCCTGGCCGAGAAGTTCAGCGCCTCCCGCTGGTGGGACTGGACCCGGCGCTACCAGGCCAACAAGGCGGTGCTGCTCTTGGCGCTGACCACCATCCTCTGGGGCCGCGAGCCCCGGCCGGACGACGCGGACAACCCGCTCACCCAGGTGGTGGCCGGCGGCGCGCCCAAGGGCCACTACCGCGACTTCGAACAGCGTTTCGGGGTGCGCCTGCAAACCCTTTACAGCCTTACCGAGGCACCCCTGGCGGTGATGGGCGCCCGGGGCGCGCCCTGCATCGAAGGGGCGGTGGGGGTGCCCATGGAGCCGGCCTGGCCCGGCGACTACAACCGGGTCAAGGTCTTTGACGACGAGGACCGCGAGGCGCCGCCCGGCACCCCCGGCCAGATCGTGATCCAGAACCCGGCGGTGATGAAGGAGTACCTGGACGATCCCGAGGCCACGGCCGAGGCCTTGAAGGGCGGCTGGCTGCACACCGGCGACCGCGGAGTGATGGACCCGGAGGGCGTGCTCTACTTCCTGGGCAGGGCCAAGGACGTGATCCGCAAGAAGGGGGAGAACATAAGCGCGGTGGAGGTGGAGACGGTGCTGGCCGCGGCGCCGGGGGTGGCCGAGGCGGCGGTCATCGGGGTGACCCCGCCCGATGCGGTGGGCGAGGAGGAGATCCTGGCCCTGGTGGTGTGGGCTCCGGGCGCGGGGCAGGACTGGCAGGCACTCATCGAGCACTGCGCCCGGGAGCTGGCCGATTTCAAGGTGCCCCGGTTCTGGCGGTCCCTGGCGGCGCTGCCCAAGAACGCCATGAACCGGGTGGTCAAGGAGCGGCTGAGGGGCGAGTCTCCCCCGGAGCAGGAACCCGGCACCTTTGATTGCCAGACAGGTAGCACCCGCTGAAAAGAGGGCGGCGGCCTGCCGCCGGGGCTAGGCCGCGCTTTTTTTCTTGGCCGCGGCGCGCTCGGCCTCTTCCTGCAATATCCGCATGGTCTCGGCCACCTCCTGGGGGGTGACCCCCTGGCGCAGGGATTCCATTCTCTGCATCACTTCCTGGAAGCGCACGCCCTCGGCCGCGCTGATCCACTCCAGTTGCAGGCGTTCGGGCCTGAGCCCCAGTTTCTCCATCTTGCGCCACATGCGCTTGAGGCGCCGCTGGGTCCAGTGGTTGGCGTCGATGTAGTGGCAGTCGCCGATGTGGCAGCCCGAGACCAGCACCACGGCCGCGCCCTTGCGGAAGGCCCGCCACACGAAGTCCTCGCGCACCCGGCCCGAGCACATGGTGCGGATGAGGCGGGTGTTGGCCGGGTACTGCAGGCGGGACACCCCGGCGAAGTCGGCCCCGGCGTAGGAGCACCAGTTGCAGGCGAACACCGGGATCACCGCCTGGGGGTCTTCCTCCAGGATGGCGTCTACCTGGGCGTTGATCTGCTGGTCCGTGAAGTGGTGCATGTGGATGGCGCCCGCCGGGCACTCGGCCGCGCAGGTGCCGCAGCCGGCGCAGGCCGCCTCGTTGACCAGGGCCGGTTTCTTGGCCTTCTTGTCGAAGCTGATGGCGTTGTAGGGGCAGACCTTGGCGCAGATGCCGCACATGGTGCAGGCCTCGGCATGCACCTCCGCGGTGATGGCCTCCACCAGGAGCTTCCCCGGCGACATCAGGCGGCTGGCCCGGGCCGCGGCGGCCGAGGCCTGGGTCACCGACTCCTTGATGTCCTTGGGCCCCTCGGCGCAGCCGGCGAAGAAGATGCCCTTGGTGGCCGAGTCCACGGGTTGCAGCTTGGGGTGGGCCTCCAGGTAGAAGCCGTCCGAGCATTTCTGCAAGGCCAGCATCTCCTGCACGATGTGCATCTCCTCGGGAGGGTGCACCCCGGTGGCCAGCACCACCATCTCGGCCCGGTGCTCCTCCAGTTGGTTGGTGGCGGTGTTCTCCACGGTGAGGATCAGGTCGCCGCTGGTCGGGTCCTCGCGGATGGCGCCGGGCAGGCCGCGTACGTAGTGGGTGCCCTCACTGCGGCTGCGGCGGAACAGGTCCTCGAAGCCTTTGCCAAAGGCGCGGATGTCTATGTAGAAAACCGTGAGCTGGATGTCCGGGTAGTGCTCCTTGAGCTGCAAGGTGCTCTTTATGGTGTTCATGCAGCATATGTTGGAGCAGTAGGGATTGCCCCGGCGCTGGGAACGCGAACCCACGCACTGGATGAAGGCCACCGAGCGGGGCACCTTGCGGTCGCTTAGGCGCACCACCTCTCCCTTGGTGGGGCCGCCGGCATTGATCAGCCGCTCCAGCTCCAGGGAGGTGAGCACGTTGGGGAAGCGGGTGTAGCCGTATTCGTCCAGCACCCGGGGGTCGTAGACCTGCATGCCGGTGGCCACGATGATGGTGCCCACCTTGACCTCGATCTCCTCGTCCTTCATGTCGAAGTCGATGCAGTCCTTGTCGCAGCGCTCGGCGCACTTGCCGCACTTGATGGGGTCGTGGCCCAGGCAGTTCTGGATGTCCAGCACATAGGCCGAGGGCACCGCCTGGGGGAAGGGCTGGTAGATGGCCCGGCGCGAGGAGAGGCCCTCGTTGAACTCGTCGGGCACCACCACCGGGCAGACCTCGGCGCAGTCGCCGCAGGCGGTGCACTGGTCCTCGTGCACGAAGCGCGCTTTCTTCAGGATGCGGGCCGAGAAGTTGCCCACGTAGCCGGTGACCGAGGTGACCTCGCTGCTGGTCAGGAGCCTTATGTTGGGATGCCGACCGGCATCCGCCATCTTAGGCCCCAGGATTCATATTGAACAGTCCATGGTGGGATAGGTCTTGTCCAGCCGGGCCATCATGCCCCCGATGCTGGGCTGCTTCTCCACCAGGGTCACCTGGAAGCCGGCGTCGGCCAGGTCCAGGGCCGCCTGGATGCCCGCCACCCCGCCGCCGATGACCAGGGTGGCCTTTTCCATGGGCACCTCGATCTCCTGGCGCACCGTGAGCCCCCGGGTGCGGGCCACGGCCGAGCGCACCAGGTCCTTGGCCTTGGCCGTGGCGGCCTGGGGCTCCTGGCTGTGCACCCAGGAACACTGCTCCCGCAGGTTGGCCATCTCCAGGAGATAGGGGTTGAGCCCGGCCTCGGCCACGCACTGGCGGAAGGTGGGCTCGTGCAGGCGCGGCGAACAGGAGGCCACCACCACCCGGTTGAGTCCGTGCTCGGCGATGTCCTCCTTGATGAGCATCTGGCCGGGCTCGGAGCAGCAGTAGCCGTCGTGGCGGGCGACCACCACGTTCTCCAGGCCCTGGGCGTAGTCCGCCACCGCCGCGCAGTCCACCACCCCGGCTATGTTCAGCCCGCAGTGGCATACGTACACGCCGATCCTGGGTTCAAGGGCTTCGGTCTTGTCAGGCATCATGCGTATCCTTTGCTATTCCGTCCAGCCCCCTGCCGGCCCGCGGCCCGCTGGCCCCGGCCCCGGGGGGTTACTCCATCTGCTCGGCCAAAAGGCCCACCAGGCCGCGCACCTCCAGGGCGGGGGGGGCGCCCTTTATCGGGTCGCGCAGGGCGCAGGTGGTGTGGATCAGGCACTTGGGGCAGGCGGTGAGCAATATCTCCGCGCCGGTGGCCTTGGCCTGCCGGAGCCGCTCCACCTGGATGCGCTTGGAAAAGGCGTCGCAGTTCACGAACGAGCTGTTGCCGCAACACAAGGCGCCCTGCCGCGAGAACTCCATCTCCGCCAGGTCCAGGCCGGGCACGCTCTGGATCAGGCTGCGCGGCTCCTGGTAGCGGCCGGCCATGCGCCCCAGGCGGCAAGGGTCCTGGTAGGTGACCCGCCGCTCCAGGGGCCGGAAGGAGAGCCGGCCCTCGGCGGTGGCCTGGGCCAGGAGGTCGATGAGCAGGGTCACCTTGAGGCGGCTTTCCGGCACCACCCGGGGCAGGAAATCGTGCAGCACCAGGTAGCACTCCGGGCAGGCGGTGATGACCTCCTCCACCCCGTGGTCCTTGAACTCCTGGTAGTTGAGCCGGCAGAGGGTGGCGAAGTTCTCCTGGTCGCCGGTCCAGAGCAAATCGTGCCCGCAGCAGCGCTCGTTGCCCAGCACCACCGGCTCCACCTCCAGGCGGTTCAGCAGGCGGATGCTGTCCCGGGCCAGGCCCAGGGTATCCACCTCCAGGTTGGCGAAGAACACGTCGAAGTAGGGGGCGCAGCCGGTGAAAAAGGCCACCGGCCCCTGGGAGGCGGTCTTCAGCTCCGGGGTCAGCCAGCCCAGCCGGTCCTGTTCCAACTCGGGCGAGGTCATGATCCGCATCCAGGAGTGCAGGGCCCCGTCGTGGGCCAGGTAGCCCACGATGCCCGCCTCCTCGGCCAGGACCTGGCGCAGCTCCAGGATGAAGCGGTTGAACTGCACGCCCGAGGGGCAGCGTTCCTCGCAGAGACCGCAGGTCAGGCACTCCCACACCGCGCTCTGGATGTAGGCCGTGTCCTGGGGCTCGAACATGAGCTTCTGGGCCAGCAGGCGGGGGGAGTATTCCCTGCCGGCCACCAGCCGGGGGCAGGAGGCCGAGCACTTGCCGCACTCCAGGCAGAGGTGCAGGGAGTGCTTCTTGATGATCTCCCTTATGCGGGGGGTGTCCAGGGTCACGATGCCATCTGCTCCCGCCGGGCCTTGGCCGGGTTGGGTCCCAGGGCCTCTATGCGCTCGGCAAAATCCCACAAGGTCTTGACCATCTCCTCCCGCTGGTCGGCCCGGAAGGTCTTCTCCACCAGGCGCTCCTGGCCGATGCCCAGGTAGTGCAGCAGCCGGCGCACCCGGGCCACGTTGGTGTGGCCCACCTCGGGACCGGGTCCGTAGCGGCAGTCCTCGTCCTCGCACTCCAAGAGGATCACCCCGTCGGCCCCGTATTCAAAGGCCCGCAGGATCAGGGCCTGATTTATGCGGCCGATGCACATCACCCGCATCAGGCGGAAACTGGGCGGCATTTCCAGGCCGGCCTGGCCGGCCGCGTTGTAGCAGCAATAGGGACTCCAGTTGCAGGCTATGCCCAGTATGTTCACCGTGCTCATGTCTCAGGCCTCGCTTCTCATGCGTCCGGCCACCATGTCTTCCAGCAGGCGGTTGGAGAAATAGGGTATGTCCAGGGCGGTCACCGGGCAGCGGCCCACGCAACCCCCGCAACCCACGCAGTTGTGGCGGTACACCACCGAGGTATAGGAGCCGTCCGGGTTCTCCTGGAGCCTCACCGCCTCAAAGGGGCATATCTCCACGCAGCGGCCGCAGCCCCGGCAGCGGCTGGGGTCCACCTCCGGGCTGAGCTGGTGGTCCTGGAGATAGGCCTTGGCCGCGGTGGTGGCCACCTCGCCGGCCAGGGCCGCGCCGGCCTGGAAGGCGTCCACCCGCTGGAGGGTCACCGGCATCACCCGGTAGATGCCGATCTGGGGGGTGTTGAAGAAGGCGAAGTCGTAGCGGTAGAACTTCTTGAGCCCGGTACGGCCGGCGTACATGGCCAGGCCGATCAGGTTCTCGTCGGTGAGACACACCACGTCGGTCTTCCAACTCCGCCAGCGGCCGTTCACCCTGGCCTTGACCGTGAAGTCGCCCAACTGGCCCTGGATGCCGCCCACCTCGGCCGCCTCCACCTGGGTGATGGATGTCTCCAACTCCGGGGCCAAGGGCCGCCCGGCGATGGCCGGGGGCAGCTCCTGGCCGCTGGGCCAGGCCCGGTGCACCAGGCGCACCTTGAGCCCCTGCAGGGCCAGGTTGCGCGCCGCGCTCACCCCCACCTGGGAGCCGCCCAGGATCAGCACCCGCCGGCCTATCTCGGTGGTGCCCCGGCGCAGGGGCGCCAGGTGACGGGAGCGGATGAAGGCGCCGCGCAGCAGTGCCCGGGCCCGGGCGAACATTTCCTCCTCGTCCACCAACTCGGGGTGCAGGTGGTCGCGCAGGTTGATCATCTCGAAGCGGCTGCGGTCCAGGCCCAGGCGCTCGAAGAGGTGCAGGCGGGCCCGGGTACGCTGGTCGTTGCAGCTTATGCACTGGAAGTTGAGCGGGCAGCACACGCAGGAGGCCAGGATCACCTGGTTGATCCTCTTTTCCTTCACCACCGCGGCGATCTGCTCGGCTCCCCATAGGTTGCAGACCGACAGCACCAGCTCGCCGTGCACCACGCCCGGCACCTGGCGGCCCATCTCCAGGATACGCTCCAGCACGGCCGGCGGCGCCATGGTCTGGTTGCAGGCGCACACGAAAAGACCTATGCGCAGCGCCTCGGCCCCTGGTACCGGCTCGGGCCGGGGCTCTGCCGGCACCGCCGGCACCCGCAGCTTGGCGGCCGGGGCCATGGCCAGGCCAGCCGCGGCGCTTCCCCGCATGAGCACGTCCATGAGGTCGGCCGAGTAGCTCTGCGGCTCCACCCGGAAAAGGCCGGCGCCGTCCGGCGAGCCCTGCCAGGGCGGCTCTCCGGCCTCGGCCCAGACCACGGCCGGCGCCTCTATCTCCAGCCGGCGGCCGGTGCGGAAATGGTCGATGGCCCGCACTTCGCCGCAGGCATCCTCGCAGGCCAGGCATTCGCAGCAAGAGGCGCACTGCAGGCAGCGGGAAGCCTCGGCCTTGGCCTGGCTGGCGGTGAAGCCCAGCTCCACCTGCTCGAAGTCCCGCCGCCGCACCTTGGGCTGGCGCTGGGCCATGCGCTGGCGGGGCTGTTGGGGGATGTCCTCGCCGATGGGCAGGTGCTCGCCCACCCCGCGGGGTTCGGCGGCCAGCTCCCGCCAGGGCGGCTCCCCGCCGGCCAGGTAGGCGGTGATGCGGGCGGCGGCGCGGCGGCCGGCGGCCATGGCCTGGATCACGGTGGAAGGGCCGGACACGCAGTCGCCGGCGCCGAACACCCCGGGCCGCGAGGTGGCCAGTCCCTCGTCCACCGCCAGCCTGCCGCCGGGGCCCAGCTCCACTTCCCGGCCCAGGGGGCTGTCCGCCAGGTCCGGCCGCTGGCTGATGGCCACGATCACCGTGTCTGCCTCGATGCTCTCCAGCTCCGCGGAGTCGAACACCAGGCGCGGGGGTCCGTCCTGGGTGGGCTCCCAGTGGGCAGGGCGGTGGATCACCTCGGCCACGCAGTCCCGGCCCGCCAGCTCCACCGGGGCGTAGCCCAGCTTGAAGCGCACCCCCTCCTCGCGGGCCTCGGCCACCTCCTGGGGCGAGGCAGGGAGCTGGTCCTCGGTCTCCACCGCCAGCACCGTGACCTCCCGGGCGCCCAGGCGCAGGGCGGTGCGGGCCGCGTCCATGGCCGAGTTGCCGCCGCCGATCACCACGGTGCGCGGTCCCACCGAGGCGTCGCCGGCCAGGTTGACCTGGGAGAGGAAATCCACGCAATGCCGCACCTCGTCCAGGTCCTCGCCCGGTATGTTCAGGCGCAGGTCCTGGTGGGTGCCGGTGGCCAGGCACACCGCGTCGAAGCCTTGGCCGAACAGCTCGTCCAAGGACTCCACCCGGGTCCCGGTCTTCAGCTCCACGCCGCTGGCCACCAGGGCCGCTATCTCCGCGTCCAGCACTGCCCGGGGCAGGCGGAAGGCGTTGATCCCCGCGCGCAGCATGCCCCCGGCCTGGTCCATGGCCTCCAGCACGGTGACCGCAAAGCCCTCCTGGTTGAGGAAGTGGGCCGCGGCCAGGCCGGCCGGCCCCGAGCCCACCACCGCCACCTTCTGGCCCCGGGGAGGCCCCGCCGGCGCGGGCAGGGCGGCGGGGCCCTGCTCGGCCTCGTAGTCAAAAAGGAAGCGCTTGATGTCCCGGATGGCCAGGGGTTCGTCCAGCTCGTTGCGCCGGCAGGCCTCCTCGCAGGGGTGGCTGCATATGCGTCCGCACACCCCGGGCAGGGGGTTGTCGCGGCGCACCACGGCCAGGGCCTCTTCGAAGCGGCCGGCCGCGGTGAGGGCCAGATAGGCCTGGGCATTGACCCCCAGGGGGCAGGCCAGGCGGCAGGGGCTGGTCTGGCGCTTGTCCAGAAGCAGGGAACGCGAGGGGCAAAAGGCCGGGCTGCGGCTGAGGGGCGGATGGCCGCTCTCCTGGAGGGGGCAGACCTCCAGGCAGCGGCTGCAACCGGTGCAGCGGTCGTAGTCCACGTAGACGGGGTCCTGCTCCAGCAGGGTGCGGTAGCCGGCGGGGCGCTTTTCGATGCTCGCCACCCGGGCCTGGGTGAGGGGAGTGACCAGGGGGTGGCGGGTCACCCGCAGGTAGAGGGGGCGGAACTGGAAGTTGAGGTCGCCGGGCCATTCGGCAAAGGGCTCCACCCCTTCCGGCAGCTCCAGGAAGTGCTGGGCCCGGGTGGCCCAGACCACCGGGATGCCGGCGTGGGACAGATCCTCGGCCGCCTTGAGGGCGCCGTAGCCCGAGCCCACCACCAGCACCGCCCGGCGGGGCGCCTGTTTGCTTCCCCCGGCGCTCACCGCCCGCCCCGCTCCTCGAGCGCGGCCAGGCCGTACTTGCGGCCCCTCTCAAAGGCGGCCAGGTTCTTGTCCTTGGTGTGGGGCGGCACCGAGCCCAGCATGGCCTGCTTCAGGGACTCGGTGCCCACCAGGTCGCTCACCGCCGAGAGGAAACCCAGCATGACGATGTTGGCCATCATCTTGTTGCCCATCTCTTCGGCGAAACGAGTGGCCGGGATGTCATAGCACACCCAGTCGGAGCCCAGCTCGCCGGTTTCCACCAGGTCGCTGTCCCAGATCAACAGCCCGCCGGGCACCAGGGCCTGGTGGTTCTTGGCGAAGCCCTCCTGGCTCATGCAGATCACTATCTGGGGCTTCTCCGCATAGGGGAAGGCGATCTCCCCGTCAGACACGATGACCTGGGAAGAGCAGGAGCCGCCGCGGGCCTCGGGGCCGTAGGACTGGGTCATGGTGGCGTGGCGGCCGTCGTAGATGGTGGCGGCCTTGCCCAGGATGTTACCGGTCAGGATGATGCCTTGGCCGCCGAAACCGGTGATTATCACCTCGCGTTGGGTGTTGTCTGCCATGTTCCTCTATCCCGCCTTGCGCTTGCCCGCTGCCGAGGCGTCCACCCCGGTGGCCGGCCAGGCCTCCACCTCGCCGCGGTTGATCATCTGGTAATGCTCCAGGAAGGTGGGGCGTTCGATGTCCAGGAACTTGCCCACCGGAAGGTCGCGCTCGAGGTCGATGGTGGTTTCGCCCGGGTCCAGTTGGTGTCTCACCACCGAGCGGTCGTAGTAGAAGCGCAAGAGGTCCAGGGCGCGGCGAATCTTGTTGCGCCGGCCAAAGGCGGTGGGACAGGGGGCGATCACCTCCACGAAGCTGAAGCCCTTCTTGGCCATGGCCTCGGTGATGGCCGTGGTCAGGCGCCGGATGTGCAGAGCGGTCCAGCGGGCCACGTAGGTGGCGCCGCAGGCCGCGGCCAGGGCGCAGAAGTTGAAGGGCTCGTCCGGGCTGCCCAGGGGCGTGGTGGTGGTCTTGGCGCCGAAGGGGGTGGAGGGCGCCAGTTGGCCGCCGGTCATGCCGTAGTTGAAGTTGTTCACGCAGATGATGGTGAGGTCCATGTTGCGCCGGGCAGCGTGGATGAAGTGGTTGCCGCCGATGGCCAGCAGGTCGCCGTCGCCCGAGGCCACGATCACCTTGCCCTGGGGCCGGGCCAGCTTGAGACCGGTGGCAAAGGGGATGGCCCGGCCGTGGGTGGTGTGAAAGGAATCCAGCTTGATATAGCCGGCCATGCGGCCGGTGCAGCCGATGCCGGATACCACCGCCACATCGTCCAGGGGGGTGTCCGACTTCATCACCGCGGCCATGACCGCGCCGAACACGATGCCGATACCGCAGCCCGAGCACCAGATGTGGGGGATGCGGTCGGTGCGCAGGAGCTGGTCCTGGGGATGGACCGGCTGTGCCTGGGCTTGGGGATTCATGCGGCCTCCTTGAGCACGGCCTGCACCGCCTCCACGATGCGGCCGGGGGTGATGATGCCTCCGCCGGGGTGGGACACCAGGCGCACCAGGCAGCGGCCCTGGCTGAGGCGCTCCAGCTCCAGGACCATCTGCCCCAGGTTGATCTCGGGCATGATCATGGCCTTCACCCGGCCGGAAAGCTCCCGGATGAAGTCTTCGGGAAAGGGCCAGACCACGTTCAGCTTGACCAGCCCCACCTTGAGGCCCGCCTCGCGGGCGGCCAGCACCGCCCCCCGGGCCGAGCGGGCGCTGATGCCGTAGGCCACCACCGCCACCTCGGCGTCGTCCAGGTGGAAGGTGCTGTAGTCGGTGATCAGCTCCAGGTTGTCCTTGATCTTGCCCACGATGCGGCTCGTCATCTCCTCCTGGGCCCAGGCCTCCATCACCGGGTATCCCCGCTGGTCGTGGGTGAGGCCGGTGACGTGCATGTGGTAGCCCTCGCCGTAGGTGGCCATGGGCGGCACCCCGTCCGGCCCGGGCTGGTAGGGCAGGTAGCGGGAGGGCGGCATCTCGGGCTTGGGCCGCTCCACCAGCTTGATCTGCTCAACCGGCGGGATCTCCACCCGCTCGTTCATGTGGCCCACCACCTCGTCGGCCATGATCATCACCGGCACCCGGAAGCGTTCCGAGAGGTTGAAGGCCTTGATGGTGAAGTCGAACATCTCCTGGGGCGAGGCCGGGGCCACGGCGATTATCTCGTACACCCCGTGGGAGCCCCAGCGGGCCTGCATCATGTCGCCCTGGCCTACCAGGGTGGGCAGGCCGGTACTGGGACCGGCCCGCTGCACGTTGCACACCACGCACGGCGTCTCGGTGCATATGCCCAGGCCGATGTTTTCCATCATCAGCGAAAAACCCGGGCCCGAGGTGCTGGTCATGGACTTCACCCCGCCCCAACTGGCGCCCAGGATGGCGGCCATGGAGGCGATCTCGTCCTCCATCTGGATGAACACCCCGCCCACCTGGGGCAGGCGCCGGCTCATGCGCTCGGCCACCTCGGTGGCCGGCGTGATGGGATAGCCGGCAAAGAAGCGGCAGCCCGCGGCCAGGGCGCCTTCGCAACAGGCCTCGTCGCCGTTCATGAAATGGGTTCCGGTCAGTACCGCCTTGCCCTTCACCTCGTTCTCCCTGTCTCCCTGTCCCGCCGCCGGCCGGGCGGATTAGCCGATCTCTTCGGAAAAGATGGCGAACTCCGGGCAGATCAGCTCGCAGAAATGGCAATTGACGCACAGGTCGGGCTCCGCTGCCTCTGGGTAGTGGTAGCCCTTGCGGTTGAATTTCTTGCTCATGACCAGCACGCCGCGGGAGCAGTAGGAGATGCAGAACTCGCAGCCCTTGCAGCGCTCTTGAATGACCGTCACCTTGCCCCGGGTGATTTTCATCTCGCCCAGGTCCAAGGGCTCGCGCCAAAATTTCATCTATAGCCTCCTCTGCCAGGGGGCACCTGGCCTACCGGCCACACCTTCCGCAAAAGGCCGCCCATGACAACCAGGATCGGATTGGACCGGCAAATTCGTGGAATATTAAACTAATGCGCCGGGCAAGTCAAACCGGGGGCTCTACAGGGGAGCGGGCAGGGGCTTGCCAGGGGTGGAGAGGCCCTCCTGCCCGGCCGGCGGGCTCAGGCTGGATTGGTCAGGGATTCGGCGTAGATTTCCACCGCATGGCGTACCTGGATGTCCTCTCCGGCCTGGGAGAGCATGTCGCTGAGTTGAAGCATGCAGGCCGGGCAGGAGGTGGCCACCAGGCGGCAGCCGGTGGCCTGGATGTTGGCCAGCTTGCGCCGGCCGATGGAGGCCGAGAGCTGGTAATGCTTCAGGCTGAAGCTGCCGCCCAGGCCGCAGCACCAGTCCGGCTCGCTCATCTCCACCAGGCAGTAGGCCGGGTTGGCGGCGATCACCTGGCGCGGCTGGGCAGAGACCCCCAGGGCCTTGTTCAGGTGGCAAGGGTCGTGATAGGTCACCGTCTGCGCCGGGGCGCTGGCCCTGGGCGGGTTGCCGCCTGCCAGGCCGACCTCCACCAACAGGTCGCTGATCTCGCGGACCTTGCCGGCCAGGGCCTGCACCTGCTCCCGCTGGCCGGGGGGCAGCCTTTCGGCCATGAGCGGCCACAGCTCGGCCAGGGCGTGGGCGCAGGAGCCGCAGGCGGTCACCAGGTAGTCGAAGCGGGCAGGGTCGAACAGGGGCAGGTTGTGGGCCACCAGGGCGGCGAAGCTCTTGAGGTCGCCGGCAGCCAGGGCGGGCAGTCCGCAGCAGGCCTGCCCCGGCGGCAGGTACACCCCCACCTGGTGATGCGCGAGCGCCTTGAGGGCGGCCCGGCCGGTCTGGGGATAGAAGCGGTCGATGAGGCAGCCCACGAAAAAGGCCACCCGGGGACGGCCGGCTCCGGGCCGGCGGTCCAGCTCGGGCGTCTGGCGGTGAAAGGGGGTGCGGGCCAGGCGTTTCAGGTGGCGCTGGCTGAGTGGGCCGACCAGGCGGAGGCAGGCGGTGTCCAGCACTTCGCTCTGGGGCCGGGTGAGGATCCCCTGCCAGCGGGGGGCGCCGCCCAGGAGGCGCCGCATGGCGCGCGGCCGGGAGAGCAGGCCGCGCAGCACCAGCCTCTGCGCCGGGCCGAGGCCCAGGTAGCTGGTTATGATGGCCCGGGCCTTTAGAAAGATGTCCAACACCCGCACCCCGCTGGGGCAGCCAGCCGCGCAGGAGCCGCACAACAGGCAGCGCTCCAGGCGTTGGCGCACCTCCTCCGGGTCGCGCACCAGGTCTTCGGCCAGGCCCCGCAGCAGGGCCAGCTTGCCCCGGGCCACGTCGGTTTCCCGGCCGGTCTGAGCGTAGAGGGGGCATACCGCCTGGCAGAAGCCGCAACGCATGCAGGCGGTGAGCTGCTCCTCCAGCTCGGCCAGGAGTTCGGCTATCATGCGGGCCTGGCGCACGCCTAGCCGCCCAGGATCTTGTCTGGGTTCAGGATGCCCTTGGGGTCCAGGGCCGCCTTCAGCCGGCGGGACCAGGCTATGGTGGCCTGGCCCACCTCGTGGACCAGGAAGCGGGACTTGGTGAGCCCGATGCCGTGCTCGCCGCTGAGGGTGCCGCCCAGCTCCAGGGCAGTGGCGTGGATGCCCTCCACGACCTTCCGCACCCGTTGCCATTCCTCGGGGTCGCGGCGGTCGCAGAGGATGGTGGGGTGCAGGTTGCCGTCGCCGGCATGACCGAAGATGCCCACCACGATGCGCTCCCGCTGGGCCAGTTTCTCGATGGCCCGCACCATCTCGGGTATACGGCTGCGGGGCACGGTGGCGTCCTCCAGCATGGTGGTGGGCTTCAAGCGGGAAAGGGCGGGTATGGCCGCCCGCCGGGCCTCCCAGATGCGGTTGCGTTCGGCCGCGTCCTTGGCCGCCACCACCCGCGAGGCGCCCTGCTTCCGGCAGATGTCCTGCACCAGCTCCGCTTCCTCGGCCACCTGGGCGGGATGGCCGTCCACCTCCACCAGGAGCATGGCCCCGGCCTCCACCGGCAGGCCCACCTGGCTGTAGGCCTCCACCGCCCGCACCGTGAAGTTGTCCAGGTACTCCAGGGTGGCGGGCCGGATGCGGGCGGCGATGATGGCCGCCACCGCCTCGGAGGCGGCCTCGGTGGTGTCGAACACCGCGGTGAGCGCCCTGGCGCTGGCCGGCGGGGGGATGAGCTTGAGTATTATCTCGGCGAACACCCCCAGGGTGCCTTCGGAGCCCACCATGAGGCCGGCCAGGTTGTAGCCCGTGGCGCATTTCACGGTGCGGGAGCCGGTCTGGACCAGGGCGCCGGAGGCATCAAAGAAGCTGAGCCCCAGCACGTAGTCGCGGGTGACCCCATACTTCAACCCCCGCAGCCCGCCCGAGTTCTCGGCCACGTTGCCGCCCAGGGTGGATACCGCCTGGCTGCCCGGGTCGGGCGGGTAGAACAGGCCGCGGTCCGCCACCGCCGCGGCCAGGCGGGCGGTGATGACCCCGGGCTGGACCACCGCATAGCCGTCGGCCTGGTTGATCTCCAGTATCTGGTTCAGCCCGGTGGTAACCACCACCACTGCGCCGGGCGGGGGTATGGTGCCGCCGCTCAGGTTGGTGCCCGAACCACGCACCGTGAGCGGCAGCCCCTCCTGGTGGCACAGGGCCACCACCTTGCCCAGGGCCTCGGTGCTGGTGGGGCGCACCGCCAACCGCGGCGGCCTCTGGTCCCAGGCCGCGGCGTCATAGGAGTAGGCCCACAGGTCGCTTGCGGCGGTGAACACGTTTTCGTCGCCCACCAGGCGGGCGAACTCTTTTTGGATGGCGGCTTGGCTCATGGCGGATCACCGATTCTGTTAGGCGGGGCGTGGCGGACTTCATTATCGCCCAAGCTAAAATGCCCTGGCCAGGAAAAAACCAGGCGATGCCATAAGGGACCGCCAGGCGAAAAAGGCGTTTGGTTGAGGCAGGTTTGACGGTATCATTTCTATATTTCACCTTGAGGGCTCTCCCGCCGTACGCCTGCCTGCAAAAAGGCCCTGAATCATGGGATGGAGACGTGCCATGCATGGAGATGGATTCATGCGCCGTATTGTGAACGCCGGCCTCTTGTTGGTGGCCATGCTGGTCCTGGCGGTGTCGCCCTGCTGGGCCAAGGCTCTGCAACAGTTCGACGAATTGGGGCGGGAGCGCCTCCTGCGGTCATGGACCGGCGATTTGGACCAGATGATCAAACGCCGGGTGATCCGGGTGCTGGTGACCTACAACAAGACCAATTTCTTCCTGGACGGCGTCACCACCCGCGGCGCCACCTACGAAATGATGATGGCCTTTGAGAAGGATCTCAACCGGCGGCTCAAGCGGCGGCACTTGCGGATTCATGTCTTGTTCATCCCCGTGGCCCGAGACCAGTTGCTCCCCTACCTAAAAGAGGGCCGGGGCGACATCGCCGCTGCCAGCCTCACCATAACTCCCCAGCGCGAGAAGGAAGTTGATTTCACCGCTCCTGTGGCCGGCGGGGTCAAGGAACTGGTGGTGACCGGTCCCGGCGCGCCGCCCCTGCAAGACTTGGACGACTTGAGCGGCAAGGAGGTGTGGCTGCGCCGCTCCAGTTCCTATTACCAGAGTGTGGCCAAGCTCAACCAGAAGCTGAAGGCCGCGGGCAAGGCGCCGGTGAAGGTCAAGGCGGTCAGCGAGTTTCTGGAGACCGAGGACATCCTGGAGATGGTGAACGCCGGCCTTTACAAGATAACCGTGGCCGACGACTATCTGGCCAACCTGTGGAAGCAGGTCTTTCCCAAGCTCCAGGTGCACCGGAACTTGGTGCTGCGCCGCGATGGCCAGATCGCCTGGGCCATTCGCAAGAACAGCCCCCAGCTCAAAAAGGCGCTCAACCGCTTCATCAAGAAGAACAAGAAGGGCACCCTTTTGGGCAACATACTCCTGAAGCGTTACTTCAAGAGCACCAAGTTCGTGAAGAATGCCCTGGCGCCCGACGCGATGAAGCGTTTCCGGCGGACCATCGAGTTCTTCCGCAAATACGCCGGCCAGTATGGTTTCGATTGGCTGATGATCACCGCCTTGGCTTACCAGGAGTCAGGCCTGGACCAATCCAAGCGCAGCCCGATGGGGGCGATAGGGGTGATGCAGCTTTTGCCCCGCACCGCGGCCGGGCCGCCGGTGCACATCCCGGACATCCAAAAGCTGGACAGGAATATCCACGCCGGGGTCAAGTACCTGCGCTGGATATACGACCGTTATTTCCGGAAAGCGCCCATGGACGAGTTGGACAAGGTGCTGTTCACCTTTGCCTCCTACAACGCCGGACCGGCCCGGGTGGCTGGCCTGCGCGCCAAGGCCAAGAAGATGGGCCTTGATCCCAACCGCTGGTTCCGCAACGTGGAGGTGGCGGCGGCCAAGTACATCGGCAGGGAGACGGTCCAGTACGTGAGCAACATATTCAAGTACTACCTGGCCTACTCCCAGATCATGGCCCAGCAAAACGAGAGACAAAAGGTGATGGACAAGGGAAAGTAAGCCCTCCGCATAGAGGGCGCCGAGCTGGATTCAGCGAGGAGAGGACATGGAAGAATTCAGTCTGGATCAATGGGTGGCCGACCTTAATGCCTGGGGCAACGCCTTTGGCCAGGATCTCTTTCGCAGCATCGTCTTTTTGGTGGCCGGCCTCATCGTGGCCAACCTCATCTTCCGGGCCACCAAGCGCCTGGCCTTGAGGACCGAGCACCACCAGCGCCTGGTCACCAACCTGGGCCGGGTGCTGTATTTCATGGTGCTGGCTTGGGCGGTGCTCGCTTCCCTGCACCTTTTGGGGCTGCCGCTGCGCTTTCTCTTGCGCTCCCTGGTGGTGGTGCTGCTGGTGGGGGCCGCGCTGTACATGACCTTGCGCCCCTTCTTTCCCACCATGCCTTTCAAGATAGGCAACACCATCCTGGCCGCTGGGCTGTTCGGCAAGGTGGAGGCGGTCAGCTTCTTCCACACCCGCCTCAAGACCTTTGACGGCCGCACCGTGTTCGTACCCAACAACAAGATACTGAACGACATCATCATCAACTACCACACCACCCCCAACCGGCGCATAAGCCTGGATATCACCATCCGGCACCATGACGATATGGACCGCGCGGTTGAGATAATGCAGGAGATCATGCAGGGAGATGAGCGGGTGCTGGAAAAACCGGCGCCCAAGGTCTATGTGCTGGGGCTGGAAGGCGATGGGGTTAGGCTCGGCGGCCGTTGCTGGGTGGCCAACAAGTCCTACTGGCGGACCCGCTGCGACCTCTTCAAGCTACTCAAGCAGCGCATAGACGCCGAGCCTGGGGTCAGCCTGGCCCCCGCCCGGCGGGAGGTCCTTTTGGTGCCGGCTGCCCCTGGTAAGGACTCCACCTTTGAGGAGCCGGCTTAGCCGTCCCCCCGGCGCGCGGTTGCCGGAGACCGGAGGCAGTCAACAGGCCAGGCACGCCTGCCGAGCGAGGGGCAAGTTTTCTTTTCACTTGACAGCATTGCTTACTATCCTGAAGGATGGATCTATAATTCCAATTAAGTTGGTATGAACCGTAATCTGTAGAATTCCTGGGGAGTGGGAGGGAGACCCGCCACCCGAGAGTGGCGTCACCGTTGGTTGACAACCGGCTAGGGGGGGAGGCCGGGTTGTTGTCGTACAAGGCTTTTGCGCGCGAATATTTCGCGGTTTCGCTATATCGCCTTGACCACATCCCGCAGAGACACTCCAGAAACATCCTGCCACCTCTGGCCGAGCCAGGCCTTTTCGCCACCAGCAAGGCCATACCGTTTTTATGAGCGATGATTTAATGGCCCCAGGGTTTGGCCAGATTTTGTTTGCCCGCAAGCAAAACCTGTTGCGCTGACTTTGATTTTTATTGGCCCCCCGTCGCCCCCGTCGCCCCCCCGTCGCCCCCCCGTTGCGCCGCATCCGCCTCTTGGTGTCAAGGGAGTGATATGCCTCAGCGGGACGCCAGCTTGGTGCTCTATTCCCGGCAGGACAGCCGTGGCTTCCAGGACCTGCGGAGCCGCCTGGTCCGTCTGGGATTTTCGCGGGTCAGGGGCCTGACCCAAAGCGAATTGGATTGCGGGCGGAGCGATTTTTTCGACGCCCTGGTTTTCCTGGCCGATGGCTCGGAGCCGGACCAGGGGGCGCACCTGTTGGAGGTGTTGGCCCGGTTTCCTGACCTGCCTTCCTTGGGCATAATCAGCCGGCACGGGGCCTGGGATGCCGAGTTGATCGCCACGTGCAAGGACTTTTTGACCTGGCCCTGCCAGGACCGCGAACTAAAGGCCCGGCTGGACCGTATCCTCAGCCGCTACGGGGCGCCTGGCGCCGCCAACCCGGAGCGGTCCCTTTTGGCCGAGAACCTGGGGCTCAACCTGGTGGGCGAGTCGCCGGAGTTCGACGGCATGGTGGGGATGATAAAGAAGGTGGCCCGCTGTGATGCGCCGGTGTTGGTGCAAGGCGAAACCGGCACCGGCAAGGACCTGGCCGCCCGGGCGATCCATTACCTGAGCCACAGGCGCGACCATCCCTTCGTGCCGGTCAATTGCGGCGCCCTGCCCGACAGCCTGGTGGAGAACGAGCTGTTCGGCCACGAAAAGGGTGCTTATACCGATGCCGGTCCGGCCCAACCGGGCCTGGTGGGCCATGCGGAAAAGGGAACCCTGTTCTTGGACGAGCTGGAGGCCCTTTCCCCCAAGGGCCAGGTGATCCTGCTCCGCTTCCTGCAAGACCAGGAGTACCGCCCCCTGGGCTCCGGCCGGCCCAGGACCGCGGACGTGAGGGTCATCGCCGCCACCAATACCGACCTGCCCAAATTGATAAGCCGCGGCCTTTTTCGCCAGGATTTATATTACCGGCTCAATCTCTTGAGCATAACCATCGCACCGCTTCGCCAGAGGACCCAGGACATACCGCTGTTGGCCCGCCACTTTTTGCGCCAATGCGCCAAGCGCTACGGGCAACCCTTGAAGGAGCTTTCCGCCGCCTGCCTGGATTTCCTGCACAGCCTGACTTGGCCCGGCAACGTGCGGGAACTGGAGAACCTGATGCACCGCGCCTTTTTGTTGAGCGAAGGTGAAGAAATAAACCTCTGGGACCTGGACGAGCTGCGGGAAGGGGGCCGTGCCCTTCCTGGCGGCGGCCGGGCCGAGGCCTTTGCGATCAAGCGCCCGTTTCAGGAAGCCAAGGCCCGGGCCATCCGCGAGTTCGAGCGCTGCTACCTCATAGACTTGATGCAGCGCGCCAACGGCAATATCTCCCAGGCCGCCCGGTTGGCCGGCAAGGAGCGGCGCGCCCTGGGCCGCCTGCTCAAGAAACACGGCATCTCCGCCCATGCCTACAAGGCCGGGGCCGCCGGCTCCTGAGCCGCCCCGTTCCCACCCCCATCATACCCGTCCTGTCCCCGCCTGCCGGCCTTGTCTCGCCGCCAGGTGGGTAAACAGCGACCCGGTTCCGGGTCATTGATTACCCACCTTGTTTTTGTCATTACCGCCATCAGTTTAGCCTACCCGTAAGGCAGGCGGGGTGGGACTTTTGGCGGCAACCAAAAAATTATGCCCTTTGATTTTTCAGGCTTTTTTATGGCTAACCTTTGGCACATTAATTGCCTGATAATCCCCCCGAACGATAATTACCGCATATTCAAAAGGGCGCTGTGCATGCAAGCAGAAGATAGCGAGGTCCATGCTGTTGCTCAGGAAATATTGGGATATCTGGCCAAACGGCCCGGAGCTGCCGACACCATGGAGGGCATCAGGAAGTGGTGGCTGTGGCGGCATTATGTAGAGCGCTCTCGGGAAAAAGTACAAAAGGCGCTGGACCTGTTGGTCCGGCAAGGGCTGGTGGAGCAGGTATGCCTCCAGGGAGGCCAAATGGTCTATGCCCGCAGCAAGAGGGCAGGGTCCACCCCCGGAGGAGCCTCCCCATCCCGGCCCTGAATCCTTTGACGTGAAAGAGCGGGCCCTGCGGCCTGCTTGCCAATCGTCTTTTCAGGAGCCAGCCCAAGCCGGTCTTGGGCTGCACAGGACGGAGGGATGCCCATGCTGTTCGCCCAGCGCGCCTATCCAGACAGGCCCGGCCTCGTTCCCCCCACCGGCGGTACCCTGGCTGCGGCGCGGCCCCAGATCAAGCCCAACCGCCAGGAACTCAACGACCGCTTCCCCATGCTGGGCTTCACCATATCCACCGGGGACCTGCCCTACTTCGAGGTGCTCCTGACCACTGACCGCGGCCTGTTCGACCCGGCCCAGGCCGAGCGGCGCAACGCGACCAATTTTTATTCCAGCCGCCAGGACAGCGGCTTTTTGCAGGCCCAAGGCGGCAGCGCCGTGTACCTGGTGCCGCCAGCGGTGCTGAGCAGTTTTGTCAGCGCCCAGCCCCGGCCGGAGGCGATTTATTACACCCTGGTGGCCTACCGCGACGACCAGGGCGCTGACCCGGCTTTTGCAATGGCGCCGAGCGAGCTACCCCAGGGCGCACCCTCGGTGCGTCTCAGCGCGGACTTCCAGGGGCAGAGCTTGGCCGTGGTCATGGGCACCCGCACCGAGATGCTGCGGCGGGTGGCGGCCGCGGCCCAGGCGGGGCGCGATTCCATGCCGCCGCCCTTAAGCGCGGTTGGGCTGGAGGAGGAACCCGGCGAGGACCAGGACGCCTACTACCAGGCGCCGCCCGCCTCCCTGGATGCCGCGCCCTCCCAAGAGGCGGACTGGCCCGCCCAGCCGGATCAGCCCGGCCCGGATGCGGCCCACTATTTCCAGAGCGCGCCGCCACCCACCACCTCGTCGGCCACTCCCCCGTCGGCCACTCCCTCGCCCCCCCCGTCGCCCGCCCCCCCGTCGCCCGCCCCGTCGCCCGCCCCCCCGTCGCCGGCCCCCCCATCGCCGCTGAGGGACAGCGAGAGCACCGCGCCGGCCGAGGCGTATGCAGATGAGTTCGACCTGGACTATGACGACGGCTTCGGTCCCCTGGAGCCGCCGGCCCGGGAGTTGGAGGACCAGGCCCCGGCGATGGAGGCCGCGCCGCCGGCCCAGCCGGCAACAGAGCCTCCGCTGGCATTGCCGGAGGACTACGACGAGGCGCCCGAGCAGGACCTGGAACCGGATGAGCCCTATGACACCGCCGGTGACGAACCTGCGGCGGCCCAGCCCGCGGCCGCGACCTACGAGCCCGCCCTGGAGGCGGCCGGGCAGGACACCGAGCCCGCCTACCAGCCCCTGGACCAGGAAGCCGGCTGGGCCCAGGAAGACACTGCCCAGCCACGCCCCCTCAGCATCGAAGACCGCAAGCGCACCATCGACCACGTGGCCCGCTTCGAGTCCGGGCGCGACCGCTACGCCGCCATCAACGCGGACGGCGAATTCGAAGGCAGGTTCGGCACCGACCACCCTGCCTACCAGCGCTATCACATCGGCCTGTCCTATGGCCTGATCCAGTTCACCCAGGACTCGGGCAGCCTGGGCAAGCTGCTGCGGGCCATGAAGGCGCGCGACCAGGAGGCCTTTTCGCGCATCTTCGGCCCGGAGGCAGAGGAACTCCTGCGCGTCACCAATGCGGAGGGGCCCGGCTCGGCCCAGAGCCCCGGCGGCCGGAGCGCCAGGGTGCAGCCGGTGGGCGGGGCAGACCTGTGGACCGAGCCCTGGCTCGGCCGTTTCCGCCAGGCCGCGGAGCATCTGCCCTTCCAGGCCGCCCAGTACCAGACCGCCTCCGAGCTGTACCTGGACCCCGTGCTGCCCTATGCCGGCTGGATGGGGCTGAACAGCGAGCGCGCCCTGGCCATGCTGCTGGACCGCTGCGTGCATATGGGCGTGGGCGGCGGCCGGAGCTGGTTCAACCAGGCGGTGAGCCCCTTGCAGTCGCCTACCGCCCGGGAGCAGGCCTTGCAGACCCTGGGCCACAGCCGCTTGGAGGAGTTCCAGCGGGCCACGCCGGGTCTTAGCGTGGACAACGTCTGGGGGCCCATGTCCGAAGCAGCGGCCACCGCGGCCCTGCGCGCCCTGGGGTCCAGATCACCCATCCAGATACCCAGCCTGGACCAGATGCTGGACGCGGTGGTGCGCCGGGCCGAGGGCACCGGCTGGGCGAGTCGCGTGCGCACCTTGAGAACCTCCACCGACATACCGGACACCCTCTACCAGTTGGCCTAGCAACGGCCGGCCATGGGGGTGCCTTGGCATACAGGAGTGGATGATGAGCAATGAAGTGCCCGGTTATCGAGATCAGGTAACGCAGCGGTTCCAGGAGATACTGGAGACATCCCCGGCTTACCTGGAGCTGGACCCGGACACCCGCCGGGACCTGCGGGAGTCGTTGGCCACCATCGCGGGCGTGCTTTCCCGCACCCCCGATGCCGAGGGCCTGGCCCGGTCCCTGGCTCCGCCCGACCTGCAACAGCGGCTTTCGCGCCCCGGCAGGGGCACCAGCCAGACCAGCCCGGCCCGGCAGGATGGCGGGCAGGCGGGACCGGCCCAGGGCAGCAGCGGCCAGGCCAGCCAGGGCGGCGCCACCAGCCGGGTGGGCGAGGTGGCCCGGGCCACCCTGGACGCCATCGGCTTCCCCGACTTTGTGTCTTCGTTGATCACGGGCACATTCCAGGCGATCGTGGACAGTTCCATCCAGCAGATGCAGGCCTATGCCGAGCTGCTCAGCAGCGTGGCCGGCACCGTGGACCAGTTCATGCGGGAGAACATCTCGTCCGGCATGGCGCGGGACTACCTGGCCGAGCAGTACGGCGGCCTGTTCAGCAAGGAACTGGACGGCCGCGAGCCCAGGCTGGTGCTGAACCGCAACGCCCCCAGCAGCGACCCCCTGCCCAGCTTCTTCCAGGATCTGGGCTTCGAGACCATGAGCGACCTCGGCGAGGACGACGTGGAAGCGGTGGTGGTGCCCGCGGCCCGGCGCAGCCTGGCCGAGATGCGCCAGCAGACCCTGGCCACCATGGTGCTCATGGGGATCAACCGGGTGGTGGTGGACGACGGCGAGATCAACGCCAAGCTCCAGTTCCACATCGACGCCTCCGAGGCCACCAAGCTCAAGTTCGACCAGACCAAGACCACCACCGGCAACCTGGCCGGGCGGGCGGGCAGCAGTCCTTTCACGGCCAACGCCATCCTGGTGAACACCACCAGCCTCAACGCCCAGAGCGATGTGAACGTGCGCGCCGATTTGACCGGCCAGGTCAAGGTGCGCTTCCGCAGCGATTATTTCCCGCTGGAGCGCTTCGCCGACAGCGCGGCCATCCAGTTGATCAACCGTCACGCCCGGGTGCCCGCGACTCCGGGCCAGGCGGGCCCGCCGGCCCAAGGCGCCCAAGGCGGCCAGGCAGCGCCGGCCGCCCAGCCCCAGGCCAGCAGCGGCGCGACCGATCCCTGGGCGCCGAGGTAAGGCCCATGGCCTGGCAGGAGTTGGCTCATACCCTGGTGCAGATGGTGGAGGCGGTGAAGGCCCCGCCGGCCTCGGGGCTGGTGGTTTCCGAGGCGGAGATCGAGATGCCCCTGGAGGTGGGCTGCGGCCTGCACCGCGGCAGGCTGGTCTTTTTGGCCCGGCCGCCCCATTCGCGCTGGCAGGCGGGTTTCCTGCCCTGGACCCACCGCAGCCGCCTGAAGGTGGCCCTGGTTGCCGCGGGGGAGGGAGCCGGGGGAATGGCGCCGGCGGAGACGGGACGCGGTGCCTGAGCGCGGCGGCAGTTTTCTGGTCGAGGATTTCCTGGACGCCATAACGGCCCAGTTGGACCAGGCCCAGGATGCCCTGGCCCTGAAGGCGCGCAATCGTCCCTTGACCTACGCGGTCAAGGACTTCGCCATGGAGCTGAAGGTGTTTGTGGAGATGACCCCTCAAGGCAAGGTGATGCTGCGGCCGGCCGGCCCCCAGGAGGAGGGTGCCAGCCGCATAGAGCTGGGCTTCACCACCATCACCCGGCCCATGATCGAGGAGAACACCGTCTCCTTGAACGTGTTCAACAGCCCTTCGCTGGAGGAGTTGGGCCTGGACGTGCAGGAGCGCAGGCGGCTTTCCCGCCTCGGGGTGCGCAACGCCGCCGAGCTGAAGCGGCTGCGCTCCAATATCGGGGTGCATGCCATCTCCCGCCTGTCCGGGGTGCAGCCGGTGCGCATCGTGGAGGTGATTGAGCGGGCAGGGCCGGTGCTGGAACGGGTGGAGCCGGTGAAGCCCCGGCATCCCGAGATCGACCTCCGCCGCAAGCCTGAACCCAAACCCGAACGCAGACCTGGCCGCAAGCCTCCCTTGAGGGAGGGAGGCCCCGTGCTGCGGCCGGAGCCGCCCGGCCGCCTGCGGCCCGGGGACGGGCTGCTCACGCCCCGGCCGCCCCATCGCTTGAAGGATGATGCCTTGCGGCCATCCCTGCGCCGGGCCCAGCCCAGCCGCGGGGAACGCACCGAACGCCGGGCCAAACCCCGCGAGGCGCTGCCGGTGGTGCGCCTGGCGCCGGGAGTGAGCCGGCTGCGTCTTTCCGGCCGCAACCTCATCGGCGAGGAAGGCCCGCCGCGGGTGCGTCTCAACAACCAGCCCTTGGACCTGGTGGCGGCCGAAGAGGACCTGGTCGTCTTCGACCTGCCCGAGGGCGTCGGCAGCGGCGAGCTGCAGGTGGAGCTGCCCGACCGCAAGGTGATGAGCTTCCAACTGGCCCAGGAGCCGGCGGAGGGGGCAGGGGAGGGCAGCGCCGGTTATGACCCCTGGGCTCCCCGGGAGGAGACGGCATGAGCCTGTACCGTCCCGGCCAACTGCTGGTCGTCACCCGAGCCGGCATGAGCTTCGAACACGTGCCCAACCAGCTCGACTGCCTGGCCGGGGCCAGCCGGCCGGCCGGCAAGCTGGACGGGGGAGCCCTGGACCGGACACTCAGGCGCTGGGGCAACGGCTTCCGGGCGGTGGGGGTGTTTCCGGCACGTAGCTCCCTGAACGCGGTGGGCGAACGCCATCGGGGCTACAGCTCCCTGGAGGAGGAGATGGGCTTGTCGCGCACCTACCGGGTGGACATCGGCGAGCCCGAGGCCACCGGCCAGGTGGTGGAGGCCCTGCGCCAGTTGGCGGGCGTGGAAAAGGTCCGCCGCCAGGCCCTGGTGCTGGCGCCCCAGGAGGCGGTCCCGCCCCTGGTGCGCCGCCGCCTGAGCCGCGACCGCCTGTGGCGCCACCACCAGCGGGTGCGGGCCGACGAGGCCCTGGCCCTGGAGCCGGGCGACGAGCGGGTGCGGGTGGCGGTAGTGGACACCGGGGTTTCCCTGGGCCATCCCGAGCTGCGGGGCCGCTTGCTGGCGGGCTACGACACCGTGGACCTGGGCATGGGCCGGCTGAGCGCCCAGGTGCGGCTGGTGGGCGATTCCTGGGGCCGCGACCTGAACCCTTCCGACGAGGCCGGGCACGGCACCTTTGTGGCCGGCATCATCGGCGCCTGGGGATGGCGGCTGCCGCCCGGCCTGGCCGGCCGTGCCTTGCTGATCCCGGTTCGCGGCCTGGCCGCCGCCTTGGTGGCCGGCGGAGAGGGGCGGTCGGACAAACTCACCGGGGTGGGGGCGCTGTCAGACCTGGACCTGGCGGTCAAGGTGGCGGTGGACCTGGGCGCGGACGTGATCAACATGAGCTTCGGCACGGCCGAGAGCGCCATGGAGCCGGGCTGCGGGCCGCCTCATGCCGAGGTGGTGGCCTATGCCCAACGTTTCGGCTGCGTGCTGGTGGCCGCAGCGGGCAACAGCGGCCGCAAGGAGCGCTATTACCCGGCCGCCGATCCCGCGGTGATCGCGGTGGGCTCGGTGGACGAGCACGGCCGCCGCTCGGCCTTCAGCTCCTACGGCGATCACCTGGACCTGTGCGCCCCGGGGGAGGGGGTGATCAGCGCCGGCCTGCGCGGCTACAAGATCAGCTCCGGCACTTCCTTTGCCGCGCCCTTCGTGGCCGGGGCGGCCGCGCTCCTGGTCAGCCGGGCCCGGCGCAAGGGGCAATCGGTGGACAGTGCCCGGGCCCGTAGCCTGCTCACCCGCTCAGCCGCCCCCCTGGGCGGAGAGGACTTCAACCCGCAGACCGGCCATGGCCTGCTGAACGTGGCGGCCGCCCTGCGGCTTATGGACCGAGAGCCCGCTGCGGCGCCGGCAGGGAGGTGATGATGAAAAAAGGCCGCAACCTGCTCGAGCTACTGGCCGAGGGCCTGCACGGGCGATACCTGGCCCGGGTCAGCAAGCCGCCCAAGGCCAAGGCCCTGGCCCTTTTGGCGGTGGCGCTGGGAGAGACCTGGCGGCTGCTTCCCGCAAGGGACCGGAAACTCTGGCGGGGGACGCCGGCCGAACTGCTGGCCAAGCCCCAGGAATGGAAGCGGCGGCCAGGCCTGACGGCGGCCTGGGGTCGGATCGAGAACCTGGCCGCTGCCTGTGGGCTGCTGCGCTGGGCCAAGGCCAAGGAGCCCACCCTGCTGCACAGCGCCGACCAGCCGAAGCTGCTCAAGCGGCTGGCAAGGGACCTGGGAAGCCTGCCGTCCCGGAGCAGAACCGAGATCACAAGGGCCGCGATCCATGTCCTGGTGGGCCGCAGCCCCCGCCGCAACGCTACCAAGGCAATCAAGGCTTTTATCAAGGAGGTAAGAGAAATGGGTGTGGAATACTCCATAGACCTGATGGCTATCCCCCGCAAGTGGGGCGATGCCGAGAAGAAGGCCTATGCAGAGGCGGTCTCCAAGGTCCTGGCGGAACACTGCAACCTACCCAGGTCCGGCAACGAGATCGCCCATGCCGCCATCACCGGCATGCTGCTCCAGGCCGAGGTGTTCGACTACGAAGACGACGATCCTTATCTCAGGCAAAAGGTCTGCGAATTCTACCTGGACCTGATCTCCCACCAGACCACCCTGTTCAACAACGGCGACACGGGCAAGAGAATCAGCCTGCTCAAGGTCTACGACTACATCGACGCCGCGCTCGCCAGGATACTGCCTCCTGGTGCGGGAAACAAAAAGCGCACCTCGCACCAGGCCCTGGCCGCGGTGGGCCGCTACGTGTTCAGCCGGCTGGACGACTACCCGGTGGGATCGGCCGGATTCCCCCTGTGCGTGGAGCGCGGCCTGGACAACTATGTCTCCCGGCCCAAGGGCTTCGAGTTCCTGGACCTGCCTGCCCTGACCGGCGACAAGGGCTCTGAGGACGAGATCGAAAAAGACAACATCGAGGCGGTGGCGGTCTGCTACCTGGCCTATCAGCTCGAGCAGGTGCGCCTGTTCGACACCGCCGACCGGCTGACCGAGCTGTTCGTCAACGGCATGCTGCCGGTGGGGCTGGACGAGGGCGGCCGCGCCCTGGACCGCTACTACTGGGGAGCCACCCAGCGTCTGAACACCGCCGCCCGCCTGGGGCTCTACAGCCGGCTGTTCGGAGTGCCCGGCGGCGACGTCTCCTCCGAGGTGCGGCCCAACACCGAGTTCGAAACCCTGTGGATGCGTTTCCTGGCCAGTGTCTCCGAGTATCGCCGCCAGAAGCGGGAAGCCATGGGTGGCGTCTCCAGCACCGGCCGGGCCCGGCCGCTCTATTTGACCGACGACTACGTGCGTAAGGCCGGCCGCGACCTGGCAGGCAACCTGTCGCTCTTCGGGTGGGCCGGCACCCACTACGCCGCCCGGCGCCTGAGCCGCCACATCAAGCAGGCCATCAACATGCTCAAGTCCCCCTCGGTGCTCAAGGCCTATGGCGTCAACAACATCTGGCAACTGATCGAGCAGGTGGCCAGCCGCGAGTTCGGCCAGGCGCCCAACGTGGTGCGCCACCGCACCATGGCCGAGGCCGGCCAGGCGGTGATGCACCTGCTGGCCAGCAAGCACACCGCCTGGAGCGCCGAGCTGGGCAAGCTCTTGTTCCCCGACCCCAGCCAGCCGCAGAAGCCCGCCCACTTCACCGAAGACGAGGAAGAGGCCCTGGCCCGCTGGGTGGAGTCCTGGCTGGCGGTGAACGGCATAAAGAGCGACGAGGTGCACGAGTATTCCCAGCCGGCCGAGACTCCCGCCGTCACCAGCCTCCCCTCCCACGGCGGCGCTGGCGGTGGCGACTCCCTGGAGCAACTGCGGCAGATGGTGGCCGCCGGCCAGGCTCCCACCCTGGACCAGCTCAAGAGCATGCTGCCGGCCGCCTAGCGGCCCCAACTCTCCGCCGTGGGAAGGAGCATTCAATGTCAGAGCAAGCTCCGGCGTCCGCAAAGGCCAAGAGCCTGTTGCGTCACGCCTCGCAGCGGATGTCCACCGCCGATCCGGTGCCCACCCTGGGCCACGTGTTGGACGAGGCCCTGCCTCTGCCGGTGGGCTCGGAGCTGTACCAGAACCACCTGATGCTGGAGCCCACCTTCAGCGAGACCTCGGCGCGCAACCTGAGCTTCCACATGGACACCGTGGATCCCCGAAGCGCCAACCCGGTGGACCGCATCATGTCGGCCACCGACACCATGCGCCGCATGGTGCACCAGCACTTCGGGCCCCAGGCCCTGCGCTGGTTCGACAGCCGCTCGGAGAGCCAGCGCGCCGCCCGCCCCCTCTACTACGGGCGCGGCGCCTTTTTCGGCAGCGGCTTCGACCGCTACGGCCTGCGAGAGTCCATGGTCACCTACCAGTGGGGC
Source organism: uncultured Desulfarculaceae bacterium (assembly GCA_964620595.1). Taxonomy (GTDB): domain Bacteria; phylum Desulfobacterota; class Desulfarculia; order Desulfarculales; family Desulfarculaceae; genus Desulfocarbo. The sequence continues at coordinate 39,435 of CAZUHP010000008.1, forward strand.
AGCGACCTGATGGACGCCCTGCCCGGTCCCCTGTTCCGCATGGCCCGCATCGCCCTGGAGACGGTGCCTGGCCTGCGGCCGGCCTTCAGCACCATCCGCTGCGGCCGTAGCGGAGGCAGCCAGCAACTCGCCTTCGAGGTGACCTCGGCGCTGCCCCTGTCCGGGCTGAAACCGCTCATGGACCGCCTGGGCCTGGGCCACCAGCACGCCAGCCTCTTGAGCACCACCGCCCTCATCCTGGGCTCCCGTTTCACCCTGCCGCCGGGTTCGGCCATGATCACCCTGCGGCCCACTCGCCTGGGAGTGGAGCTGCGGCTGGACGTGGACCTGGACGCGGTGCCGGACACTCCCACCCAGTTCTTCTCCCTGCTGCGCATGGCCCTGGGCGAACGCCCCCGCGGCCTGCGCGCCCTGCAGAACTGGCTCATCGCCATGACCCCCGAGCATTACGAGGGTCCCGGCGACCTGTCGGTGCTGTCGGTGAAGGTGCGGCCGGACATGCCCGCCCGCATCGCCTTGTTCCTGCGGCCGGCCGCCCTGCACACCTCCGGTGAAACCAGGCAGGCCGGCGGGGACGGCGAGGACCGGCCCGCCAGCCCGCCTCCGCCCCAGAACCAGGCCGCCGCGCCGGCCCAGTATGCGGTGTAGCGCCCAGGCCAAGGAGAAGGGACCATGTCCAGCCAGAACCTAGACCCAGAGACCTTGGCCCTGGCCCGCCAGCAGGTACGCCGGATACTCACCCGCAGCCCGGCCTACCGCCAGTTGCCCCCGGAAAAGCGCAAGGCCCTGGCCCACGACATGGTGAAGGTGGCGGCCTATATCGTGGACGGCGGCGGCGAGACCAAGGATGCGCCCCTGGCCGTGCAACTGGCCGGCGCCGCGCCCGCCCAACCGGTCAGGAGGCCGTCTTCACCTGCCACCGCCGGCCAGCAGATGGCCGGCCAGGGCGGCGCCGTGGCCGCCCAGGCGGGCAGGGACGCCTACACCGAGCTGGTGGCCAAGGTTGATTTCCCCTCCTTTGTATCAGGGCTTTTGGATGGGGTGTTCGATGCCGTGGTGGACAGTTCCATCAAGCAGATGGAGGCGTATTCCGAGCTGGTCAAGAACGTGGCCATGAGCGTGGACGAGTACATGAAGGAGAACATCACCGAGAACCAGGCCCGCGACTACCTGGTGCAGCGCTACCCGGACCACCTGGAGCTGGACCTGGAGGGTGACCAGCCCCGCGTCAAGCCCAAGGAAGGCATGGACGAGGACAACCTGCCGGACTTGTTTCAGGACCTGGGGCTGAACCTTTCCCTGGACTCGGCCGACAGCGAGGAGATCGAGGAGAAGCTGGTGCCGGCCGCCCGCCGGCGCATCGCCATGGACCGCCAGCAGCTTTTGGCCACCATGGTGATGATGGGCATCAACCGCCTGGTGGTCACCGACGGCCAGATCAAGGCGTCTTGCCTCTTCGAGCTGGACACCACCGACATGGTGAGCCGGGAACGGACCATGGGCGGCGAATACACCAAGGACACCAGCGACACCACCACCCGCGAGGGCTCCGGCACCTGGGACTACTCGAGCGGAAGTGAATGGGACTGGGAGGGCGACGCCAGCGAGGGCAAGTCCAGTTGGCGGTACAGCGCCACCGGCAAGTGGCTCTCGGGCCGCACCTCCACCAAGAGCACCAAGTTCAAGGTCAGCACTTCCAGCACGGACCAGTCCGAGGCCAAGGTGCAGATGCACGCCAACCTGGCCGGCAAGGTGCAGCTCAACTTCAAGAGCGAGACGTTCCCCCTGGAGCGCATGGTGGACATCCTGCAAGTCAACCAGGTGCAGGCCAAGGCGCCGGGCAGCCACCGGGGCGCCATGACCGGCGGCCCGACGCCGGCCGGCCCGGCCGCGCCCGTCCCGCCGCCGGCCGGGGCGCCGGCCTAGGATGAGGCCAGTGGTGACACCTTTGCAGCACAGCCTGGCGTTGGCCGCCGGTGCCCTGGCCGACCAGGCGCCGGCGCAGGCCGGCAGCGCCCATGACCCCCTGGGGCTCAACCCGCCGCCCCTTTTGGACGACAGGGACAGCCTCAGCAGCGAGGCCCTGCGCGCGGCCGGTGCCCTGTACTTGCAGGCCGAGCTGGAGCAGACCGGGCTCATCCTGGTGGCCGAAGCCCTGGTGGACCAGCGGCTCCGCCTGCCCCTGCGCGACCCCCAAGCCGCCGACAAGCTGGATACCTACCACCGGCTCCAGGCGGGCTTCTACGGCCAGCGCGAACGCAATCTCTTGTTCGCCCGCGTCTTCGGCCTGGGTCCGGGCGTGGGCGACGCAGCCCTGCGGAACGCCAACCGCGACTTCCAGGCCAGGCTGGCCCTGCTCTGCCTGGCCCTGGTGCGTGCCTGTCGGGGGCTGCGGCCCGGCCGCGGGCTTTGGCCGGCAGACCAGGCCGCCTTGCGCTCTGCCGCCCTGGGCCTGCTCTACAGCCTGTCTTCCCGGCTGTACGGCAACACCATAGCAGCCGCGCGCCGCATCCAGGACCAGCTTCAACGGGCAATAGACATTCTCAGCCACCCGGCGGTCACCCGCTGCTTCCGGGCGCGCGGCATGTGGGATCTCCTGCGCCGGGTGCTGGGCCAAAAGGGCCCTGACCTGGGACGCTATGTGCAGCGCGGCCGCTCCGGCCAGCAGGTGTTCCTCTGGCTGGCCGAGAGCCTGGCGGACTTCCGCCGGCCCCAAGGGACGCCCACCCTCCAGCCCGACTCCCCCGTGTTCCGCCATGCCGCCGCCTGGTTGCAGGCCAGCGGGCTGGAGGTGGCCTGATGCCGGCCCTGGCGGCACAGGCGGCCGAGCCGCGGCCCGCGTCTCCCTGGGAGGATGGCGGCCCTGGGGGCGGACAGGCGCAGGGGAACGGCCTGCCCGGGCCCTTTGCCGAGCCTCCTTCGCCCGGCGGCCTGCGCCCCTTGCCGGCCACCATGGAGCTGGTCCGTTCCCAGGTGGGTGCGCTCCTGGCCGCCAGCGGCGGGTTCCATGCCTTGCCACCGGCGGAGCAGGAGCGCCTGCGGCGGCACCTGGTCAAGATAGCGGCCTATGCCGCCGAGCTGGCCCGCGACGTATGGCACCAGGCCGATAAGCTGGGCCAGCGGCCGGTGGTCAAGACCAGCACCCAGTTGGAAGCGCCCCTGGTCCGGGCCCAGTCGGACGGGGATAATTTCCAGGCCAGCGCGGCCGGACGGGTGGCGCGCATCACCCAGCAGACGCTGAGGGCGGTGGCCTTCCCCACCTTTGTGTCGGATTTGATCAAGGGAACTTTCGAGGCTATCACCAACGCCACTATCGAGCAGCTACAGGCCTACACCGAGCTTCTGTCCAACGTGTCCAAGACCGTGGACCAGTTCATGGCCGACAACATCTCCGACAACCAGGCCCGGGACTGGCTGGCCCAGCGCTACCCTGAATACCTGGAGGTGACCACCAGCGGCGGCGCCCCCCGCCTGCGCCTGCGCCCCGGCGCGGATGACCGCCCGGCGCCCTCCTGGCGGCGCGACCTCAACCTCAGCCAGGATGTGGGGCTGGACCTGGAGGAGATCGAGCAGACCCTGGTGCCGGCCGCGCGGCGCAAGCTGGCCGAGGGACGCCTGCAGGTGCTCTCCACCATGGTCCTGATGGGTGTGAGCCGCCTGGTGGTGACCGCCGGCAAGATACGCGCCACCATGGGCTTTCATATCGACACCACCGACCGCCTGCACACCGAGCACGCCACGGACTTCGACTTCCGCAGCGGCTTGAGCGCCAGCTATGGATTCGGACCCTGGCGGGCATCCGCTGCCATGAGCCTGGCCTACGTGCGCTCCACCCGCGCCCAGAGCGACCACGAACTCAATCTGGACACCGACCTCACCGGCGAGGTGGAGCTGCATTTCAAGAGCGACTACCTGCCCTTGCAGGCCTTTGCCGATTCGGCCGCCCTGAGCCGCATCCGGGGCAACACGCCGGTGCCGGGCCAGGCCGACCTGTTCGGCCAGATCGCCACCGGCGGCAGCGTGGGCCGCTACCAGTCTCCCCGCTCCCGGCGCAGCCAGCGCCAGGAGCCTGCCCTGCGCCGCCTGGGCGTGCTGCCCGATGCCCCCCAGGTGCCTCAAGCCTCCTCGCCCAGCGCCGGCAGTGGGAGCGGAGGGAGATCAGGCGGCGGGTCGGCCGGCAGAGGGAGCGGCGCCAGCGGGTCCGGCGGTGGCGGCAGCTCCAGCGGCGGCGGCTCCAGCGGCGGGTCTGGCAGCGGCTCCGGGGGCAGGCCGGCCAGTAGCGCCGGGGACGCCGGCAGGGGAGGGCGCTCGTGAGGTGGAGAGAACTACCAGCTGGAAGCAGGGCCAGGTGCTGGCTCGCTTTACTGCCGCCCCCTGGCCGGGGCATAAGCCCGAGAGGGACCGTGGCCCAGGAGAGCCACGCGAACCCAGGGAGGATATGACCATGTTGGAAACCCAGAACGCAGCCGTGCGGGAGGTGTTGCCGGGGCCCTATGCCCAGCCCGCCTCTGGTGACGAGGTACGCCCCAGCCCCGCGGTCATGAACCTGGCGCGCAGCCAGGTGGCGGCGATCCTGGAGGCCAGCCCGGCCTACCGCCAGATGCCTCCTGAACAGCGCCAGGAAATGTTCGACAACATGCTCAAGATCGCCGCCTACACCGGCGCCCTGGTGCAGGACGACTTCATCCAGTCGGGCAAACTGGGCCAGACCCCGGTGCTGATCCAGGAGCCGGTGGAGGAGGGAGCGCCGCCGGCCGAGGACGGCGAGGGGCGCCGGCCCCTGGCCAGGGCGGCGGAAGAAGGAGGGCCGGCGGCCGAGGAGTTCAGCCCCCGGGCCGCCTCCCAGGTGGCGGACATCACCAAGCAGACCTTGAACGCCATTGCCTTCCCCACCTTTGTGGCCGACCTGATCCAGGGAACTTTTCGAGCCATAGTGGATGCGGCCATCGACCAGATGGAGGCCTATGCCGGCCTGTTGGCCAACGTGGCCAAGACCGTGGACCAGTTCATGGCCGAAAACATCACCGACAACCAGGCGCGGGATTTTTTGGCCACCAGCTACCCGGGGCATTTCCGGGTGGAGATCCAGGGCCAAAAGGCCCGGGTGCGCCTGCGCGAGAACGCCGACCAGTTGCCCCGCCCGGACTTCGAGGGGGCGCTGGGGCTTTCCGAGAAGGTGGAGTTGGACGACGACACCGTGGAAGAGGTGCTGGTGCCCGCCGCCCGGCGCCGGCTGGCCCAGCAGCGCCACCAGGTGCTTTCCACCATGGTGCTGATGGGCATCAACCGCATCGTGGTGACCAGCGGGCGCATCAAGGCCAAGATGGGCTTCCGCATCAACACCCAGGACACCGCCACCGCCGAGAGCGCCTCCCAGTTCGATTGGAAGAACGAAACCACGGCCAGCTACGGCGGCGGCCTGTGGGGATGGCTCTCGGGGGGGCCCAGCGTGAAGATGAAGAACACGGTGGCCTATGTCAGCTCCACCAAGAAGAACAGCAGCGACGACCTGGACGTGAACGCCAGCCTGACCGGCGAGGTGGACCTCAAGTTCAAGAGCGACTATTTCCCCTTGGAGCGTTTCGCCGATTCCGAGGCCATCAACCTCATCAAGAGCAACACGGCCAATCCCCAGGCCAACACGCCGGTGACCGGAACCGGCGGCGGACAGCAGCCTCAACAGCAGGCGCAGCAAGGGGCCAGCTAGACGGGGAGGAGAAGCCGGCAGGTGGACAGGCAAGAGTGACCCGGGCGCAGTCCCTTGGGGTCGGCGCCACGGCGCCGGCGCGAAACCAGGGGAACAAGCCCAGGGACAGCCGGCCGGACCCGGGGGGGCCGGCGGGTGGAAGGGAGCGATCAAATGAGCGAGAGAAAACCGGTGGTGGTCCTGGATCCGGGCCATGGCGGCGACGTCGAGGTGGGCGGGTCCCGGCCCGACAGCGATCCCAGCAGCAACGGGCTGCATGAAAAGAACCTGACCCTGGACCTGGCCCGCCGGGTGGCCGCCCTCCTGGAGGGGGACGCCCGGGTGGTCCTGACCAGGACCAGTGACGTGAACCTGGGCCTGGCGGCCAGGGCCGCGGTGGCCAGGGACAACCAGGCCGCGGTCTTCGTGTCCATCCATTTCAACGGCTGGCACGATCCCGCGGTGAACGGCACCGAGGCCTTTGTGGCGCCGGGCGCCCCTGCGCCCAGCCGGGATTTGGCCCAGGCCCTGGCCGATGCCATATCCTCCACGGCCCGCATCTCCAACCGCGGGGTGCGCGAGCACAACTGGGGAGTCATTCGCCGCGACCGGCACCATGCCAGCACCGCAGCCTGCCTGCTGGAGGTGTCGTTCCTGTCCAACCCCCAGGAGGCCCAGCGCCTGGCCCAAGACAGTTACCGCCAGGACCTGGCCCAGGCCATTGCCGGGGCCATCCGCCGGTCGCTGGGGAGGGTGGCCGTGTCGCAATCCTTGTCGGCGGCGGCAGGCGGCGGCTACGGCCTGGCCGTGCCCGGCGGCCATGCCGACACCTGGGCGGTGAGCCTTTCGCTCCCCTCGGTGGGTGCCGATCCCCTGGACCCGGGGACCGGCGGCCGGGCCATCCACGCGGAGGCGCTGGTGCCCGCAGACCTGGTGATCATCAGCAGTCCCGAGCCGGGACGCCCGGGCGGCGAGAGCGCCCGGATGGCGCTGTATGTGGGCGAGGGCATGGTGGCCCAGGCCCACCACGGCCCGGCCGAACTGAAACCGCTCAAGGAGGTCGCCGCTCCGGCCACGGTGGTGGCGGTCCTGCGCCATCCCCAGCTCAGCGCCGAGCAGGCCGCGCGCGCGGCCCGCTGGGCCCGGGAACAGGCCGGCCGCAGCTTCACCTACCGCGGCGTGTTCCGCAACCTGCAATGCCGGCTGGACCCGCGCTCCTGGTGCAGCGCCAAGCAGGGCTCCGAGCGGGAGCGCTGCCTGGCCTGGCGGGGGGCGGTGAACCTGGGCGCCGCCACCGGGGACGGGTTGGCTTGTTCGCAACTGGTGCTGGCCGCCTATGAGCAGGCCGGGGTGCCGCTCACCGCCAGCCAGCCCAACTGGGACACTGCCGGCGACATCGCCTTGCAGCCCGCCACCGCCCTGGGCTACGTGGGCCATCTCAAGGCGCCCGGTGCGGTCACCCAGCAACTGGAGGTGCCCCTGGCCCGTGCTGCCGAAGACAGCCCCGCGACCACCAGCCGCATCCGTTTCCTGCTGCAAGCCAGCGTGGGCCGGGGCGGGACCAACAACCCCCAGGACGTGGCCGCCCTCAAGGACCGCCTGCGCGAACTGGGCTTCGATTGGCTGCGGCCCGGCCAGACCATGGACGCGGACACCATACAGGCCATCAAGCTGTTCCAGTCCATCGTCCAGGGCCACCAGGTGGTGCTGGGCGACGGACGGGTGGACGTGCCCGGGCCTACCTACCGCTGGCTGCAGGACAGCAACGCTCCCCGCTGGCAGACCATGCCCACCGGCTCCCGGGCCGAGGGCTTCTACAACGCGGAGCTGGCTGATACCAGCGACCACCATGACTACGGCACCAATTGGCTGGCCAACACCATCACCGCCGCCGCGGCCCACTACCGCGACAACTACCTGGGCGGCCACTCCCGGGCCGCGCTGCTCACCGTCAACGACACCAGCCTGCCCCACGGCGGCCGCACCCCGGACCATTCCGGCCACCAGACCGGCCTGTGCTGCGACCTGCGCCTGCCCCGCAAGGACGGCCGGGCGGGCGGCATCACCTGGCGCGACACCCGCAGCTACGACCAGGCCGCCGCCCGCGCCCAGCTCCAGGCCCTGCGCGCCCAACCCCTGGTCAGCCTCGTCTACTTCAACGATCCGGTGTTGATCCGCGCCGGGCTTTGCCGCGCCTACCGCGGCCACGACAACCACATCCATTTCCAGATCCGGCCCGACCAGCAGCAAGGCATCCAGCTCTACGACGCCGCCCCGCCGGGTGACACCGCAGTGGCCGGAGTGGAGGAGGCCCTTGCGGTCGCCGAGCGGGACCTGTTGGAGCCCGCGCCGGTGGCTGACGAACGCTTTGCCTGGCAGGACCAGGGCGGCGCCCAGGCATGGGAAATGGAGACCGGCGGGACGACGCCGGTGATGACCGTGGTGGACGGCGACGCCCGCATCCGCACCGGTCCGCCCGAATTCGCCTGGGACCGTCCCCGGCGTATACCCCAGTACACCAAGGTGCGGGTGCTGGAGCGCCAGGGCGACTACGCCAGGGTGGAGGGCCTGGACGGCACTGCCTACGGATGGACCGCGTACTCCAACCTGGGCACCTATTACAAGGATGATCCCGCCTTGCAGGGCGCGGCCCTGGCCCCGGCCATGCCGGTGACCATAGACAACTCTTGGCCCGCGCGGCGCCGCAGCCTGGCCGCCACCTACAACCGCCTGGGCGGGCTGATCGAGGCCCTGGCCGGCCAGCTAGGCATCGAGCCGGCCGCGGTGCTGGCGGTGTGGTACGTGGAAAGCGGGGGGCGCAGCCACACGGTGGACCACGCCCTCATCCGCTTCGAGAACCATCTGCTCTGGCGCCGGTGGGGAGCCGAGAACGCCACGGTGTTCGACCAGCACTTCCAGTTCGGCACCAGGCCCCCCCAGACCGGCCAGGGCTGCGACCGCCCCTGGCGCTGCCACAAGTTCCGGGCGGTCACCAGCGGCGAGTTCCAGAGCTTCCACGGCAACCAGACCCGGGAGTACGAGGTGCTGGCCCTGGCCAGCCGACTGGCCGGCGAGAACACCGCCTTGCAGTGCATCAGCATCGGCGGCCCCCAGATACTGGTCTCCCACTACCGCATCCTGGGCTACGGCTCGCCGCGCGAGATGTACGATGCCTTCCAGGCCGGCGAGCGCGCCCACGTGCTGGGCTTCTTCGACTACTGCCAGTACCACGGCCGGCGCGGCCGCATGATCCAGGCCCTGCGCGACAAGGACTGGCGCGCCGTTGCCCGGGGCTACAACGGCTCCGGCCAGGTGACCACCTATGCCGGACGCATCCAGAGCGCCTACGACGAGGCCCGCCGGTTCCTGCCCGCCGGCGGCGGGGGCAGCGCCCAATCCCTGGAGCAGGACAGCGACCCCTACCAGCGGGCCATCCGCCACTTCGGCGGCACCGTGGCGAACCCCACGGACTATCCCCACACGGTGGCCGGCTTCCAGGAGTATCTGACCGCCAGCGGGGTGCGCCACTTCACGGCCCAGGAGATGACCCGGCCCCACAACGCCGAGGCGGCCCGCCAGGCCGGCTACAGCGAGCTTTTGCCCGACTACGACTACTGGCCCCGGGGTGCGGCCCTGGCGCTCATTGCCGACCAGATCCGCGACCTGTTGGGCGAGGCGGTGGTGATGCGCAACTGGTGGCGGCCCGAAGCCTATAACCGCCGGGTGGGCGGCGCGGAACACAGCGACCACCTCACTGCCAGCGCGGTGGACTTGGACTACCGTAGTTCCCAGAGCCGCCAGCGGGCCGAGGAGTGGTTGTGGACCCAGTACCACAGCCTGGATTGGCTCCAGATGTCCCTGGGCCTGGGCGCGCGCACCACCCACGTGGGCATCCTTTCGCCCCGCGGGCACCGCCATTGGTATTACCAGAGCCACCCCGACCACGGCGCTGGCCGCGCCCATTCCCTGGGCCAGCCTGGGGACGAGAGGGCGGGAATCGCCTTGTAGTCAGGGAGACAGCGCACTCATGGAAACCGGCGGCGGAAGGGGCGATCCCTTCCGCCGCCGCTCAGGCCCCGGGGAACGGGGACAAGGGGTGGGCCTGCTACTCGAAGAGGCTCTGGTGCAGCACCGGCACCGCGCGGTCGATGTGCTTGTCGTCCAGCACCATGGAGAAGTTGATGCTGTCCTTGCCAAAGGAGAGCATCTCCACCGGCACCTCGGCCTCGGCCAGGGTGGTCATGACCCGGGCGCCCACCCCCTGGCGCTCGGCCAGCTTGCGGCCCACCACCACCAGCACGGTCTTGCCCGGGTGCAGCTCGCAGGTGCCGATGGCGGACAGCTCGGGCAGGGCCCTTTGCACCGGCTCCAACTCGCTGGTGGTGAGGGACACGCTGATCTCCGAGGTGGAGATCACGTCCACTACCACCCCGTGCTTGGCCAGCACCGTGAACACCTGGGCCAGAAATCCCGCCTGGGCCAGCATGCTGGTGGTGGAGATGGTGAGCACTACCTGGTTCTCCTTGTAGGCCACGCTAGTGACCCCGTCGTGCTGGGGATCGCCCTCTTGGTTTATGATGGTGCCCGGATGCTGGGGGCGGTTGGTGTTCACCACCCGCACCGGGATGCCGCTTTCCATGGCCGGCAGGAGGGTGGAGGGATGCAGCACCCGGCCGCCGAAGCGGGCCAGCTCCGCGGCCTCGTCGAAGCGCATGAGGGGTATGTTGCGCGCCTGGGGCACCACCGAGGGGTCGGCGGTCATGACCCCGTCGGTATCGGTCCATATCTCCACCTCCTCCGCGCCCAGGGCCGCGGCCATCAGGGTGGCGGTGAGGTCGGAGCCGTTGCGGCCCACGGTGGTTATCTCGCCGTCCGGGGTCTTGCCCACAAAGCCGGTGACCACCGGCACCACCCCCTCGGGCACCAGTTCCGCAAAGGCCTTTTGCATGCGCTCCTTGTAGTCGGGCAAGGGGCGGGCGCAGCCGAAGTTGGCGTCGGTGATAAAGCCCAGGTCCCACACGTCATAGGCCCGCGCCTCCAGGCCCTGGCGGGTGAAGAAGTCGGCGATACAGCGCACGGACATGCGCTCGCCGAAGCTGGCGACGTAGTCCAAGCTGCGGGGGCTCAGCTCGCGCACCAGGCCGATGCCGCGCAAAAGGTCGCTTATCTCCTGGTAGAGATCGGCCAGCAGGTCGGGCGGGCAGCCCAGGGATTGGGCTATCTCGGATTGCAGGTCTATCACGTCGGGCAGTTCGTACTGGCGCTGCACCGCGGCCCGGGCCGAGCGGACCAGGGCGTCGGTCATGCCCTTATGGGCCGAGCACACCACCACCGGCCGGCGGTCTGCGCGGCTCTTCACGATTTCCAGCACCTTTTCTATCTGCGCCCGGTTGGCCACCGAGCTGCCGCCGAACTTCATTACGATCATGGCTCTTACCCCATGGCAGTGTTTGGGTTGGCGTCAACCGCCTCCGGCCGGTGACGGCCCGGCCGGAGTCCAAAGGAATTCTCGCCGGAGAGCGGCCCCAAGTAAAGAGGGGCCCCCAAAAAAAGATCGCTTCGTGCCAAGGATCGCGGCCGGGCCTGCCGGTCCGGCTTTCAGGACACCTCCTGGCGCCAGCGCTTGAGCACCTGTCGGTCCTCGGCGGAGATGGCGGTTATGCGCAGGCGGTGCACCGGCCCCCGGGGGCTGGCCTCCACCTCCAGCACCTTGGCGTAGATGTCGCCAAAGCAGTGGGCCTCGGCGCAAAGGTCTATGTGCAGCTTCAGGTTGTCCCCAGGCGCCAGCTCTTCCTTCAGGCGCACCGCCAAGAGGCTCTTGCCCAGGGCCAGGCTGGTGCCGGGGATGGCCCTTGCGGAGACCTCCTTGTCTTCCACCAGCCAGGCGGTGACCGGCATCTCCAGGGGCACCAGCTCGCTGGCCTGGGGCTCGGCCGGCAGGCGGAGATTGTAGGGCGGGCCCATGGCCAGCACCGGGTGGCTCACCACGGGCTGGCTGAAGCCTTTCATCATGTGGGTCCGGGCCGGAGCCGTGGTCACCAGGTCCCTCACGGCCTCATAGGTGGCCTGGCCGATCACCACCTGGCCGCCCACGGTGGTGGACTCCAGGCGCGCCGCCATGCTCACCGGCGCGCCCACCACTCCGTACTTGAGGCGCTGCTCCGAGCCGATGTTGCCCACCAGCACGGTGCCGGTATTCACGGCGATGCCCATCTCCAGGGGCTCGCTCATCTCCTGGTTCAGCTCGGCCAGGGCGTTCTGCATGGCCAAGGCACAGGCCACCGCCCGGGCCGGGTCGTCGGGCTGGGGCCGGGGCATGCCGAACACGACCAGGATGGCGTCGCCGATGAACTCGTCGATCACCCCGTCGTAGGAAAGGATGACCCGGCTCATGCGGTCCAGGTAGCGGTTGATCAGCTCCATCATGTCTTCGGGGTCGCGGTCTGCGACCAGGGTGGTGAATCCCCGCAGGTCGGCCATGAGGATGGTGACCTCCTGGCGCCGGCCGCCCAGATGGAGGCCGTGGGGCGAAGAGAGTATCTCGTCCACCACCTTGTCCGAGAGATAGCGGCCAAAGGTTTTCTTGATGAAGTTCACCAGGCGCAGGCGCTCGTCCGCGATGCGGGTGATGGTGGCCACCATGCGCCGCCGGCTGTCGGCGATCTCCCTTATCTCCTTGGGCACCCGCGCGGGCAGCTCCACCTCGCGGCCGGCCGGATCGTCGTTCTCCAGCTTGCGGTTGGCCTCGGCAATGGCCTCCAGGGGGGCGATGATGCGCTCTTTCAGGAACACCGAGAGGGTGAGCCACATGAAGAGGATGATCACCGCCACCAGCAGCATGATGCGCACCGCATACCACAGGAGTTCCTCCCCGGCGGCGCCGTGGAACCAGGCCCGGTAGGCCACCGAGCCCAGCAGCAGGATCGCCTCGATGATGAGGATGCGCCAGAAGACTCCGCCCAGGAGAACCTGCTTGACCCCGCGCGCCCGCGGGCGCGGGCCGGCGGCCGGCTCTGGGGAAGGAGAAGATGTTTCCGTCTGGGGAGCGTCCATGGAGCCTCGCGGAGTGTCGGGTCTATCCTGGCCGGGGGCAGGCCGGGGGGGGGCGGGGGCGGGCGGGGGGGGGGCCTCACCCCTGGGGATCCAGCACCGCGCGCACCTTGTGCAACAGCTCGTAGGCCCGGTAGGGTTTGGCCACGAAATCGGCCGCCCCTTCGGCGCTGATGTCCTTGTGTTGTCCGTTCAGGCTGTAGCCGCTGGCCACGATGATTTTCAAGTCAGGCTGGCGGGTCTTGAGTTCCCGCAGGCAGCGGATGCCTCCCATGCCGGGCATGCCGATGTCCAGGATCACCAGGTCTATCTCGGCCTGGTGCTGGGCATGCACCTCCAGGGCTTCCTCGCCGCTGGCGGCGGTGAGCACCCGGTACCCGAAGTGGCCCAGGGTCTCCTTGGCCACCTCCCGGATGACCTGCTCGTCGTCCACCACCAGGATGGTTTCGTGGCCGCCCGGCGCCTGCTCCAGGCGCTCCTGGCGGCGGGGCTCGGCCGCGATGCCCTCGTTGAGCACCGGCAGATGGATGCGGAAGGTGGTGCCCGCCCCTGGCTCGGAGTAGCAGCTTATGTGCCCGCCGTGGCTCTGCACTATGCCGTAGACGATGCTGAGGCCCAGGCCGGTGCCCTGGCCCACCTCCTTGGTGGTGAAGAAGGGGTCGAAGATATTGGCCAGGGTTTCTTGGTCCATGCCCTGGCCGGTGTCGGAAACCGTGAGGCGCACGTAGTCGCCCAGGGCGGCGCCCAGGTGCTGCTGGCAATAGGCCTCGTCCAGGCACACGTTTTCGGTCTGTATCACCAGCCGGCCGCCGCCGGGCATGGCGTCCACCGCGTTGGTGGCCAAATTCAGCAGTATCTGCTCCAACTGGTTGGGGTCGCCGTTGATAAGGGCCAAGTCCGGAGCCAGGTCGGTTTCGATGGTGATCATCTTGGGGATGGTGTGTTTCAGGATGTGCACCGCCTGCTCCACCGCTTGGTTCAGGTTCACCGGCTTGAGTTCCGGGTCCAGCTTGCGGCCAAAGGCCAGCATGCGTTGCACCAGGTCCGTGGCCCGGCCCACCGCCTGGTCGATCGCCTCGGCATAGTGGGAGATACGCTGGGGCTGGTCGGCATGGAGTTCCATGAGCTGCACGTAGCCGCGGATGCCTTGCAGGATGTTGTTGAAGTCGTGGGCGATGCCGCTGGCCAGGGTGCCGATGGCCTCCATTTTCTGGGCATGCTGGAGCTGGGTCTGCAGCTTGGCCTTCTCCAGCTCGGCCCGCTTTGTTTCGGTCATGTCCTTGAGGGTGCCCATGGAGGCCTTCTTGCCGCCGTAGCTGGCCAGGCCCACGTTGATCTTGGCCTCCAGCCGGGAGCCGTCCTTGCGCAGGAGGCTCAGCTCGTACTCGTGGGGCACATCCTCGCCGGCCAGGCGGCGGCGGTGGCGGTCGGCCACCATCTGCCGGTGCTCAGGGGCGATTATCTCCATGAAGGGCCGGCCCAGCAGCTCCTCCAGGGTGTAGCCGCTCATGCGGAGCAGGGAATCGTTGACGAGGGTCAAGCGATCCTCCTGGACCACGAAGACCCCGTCCTGGATGTTGTGGAACAAGGTGCGGTATTTTTCTTCGCTTTCCCGTAGCGCCTGTTCGGCCCGCTTGCGCTCGGTGATGTCCAGGGATACCGAGACCATGCACCGTTCGCCCTCTATGTCGATCTCCTCCCCGGACAGGAGTACGGTCACCACCCGGCCGTCCTTGCGGCGGAACTCTATCTCCATCTGGGACACCGAGCCGTTTTGTTCGATCTCCTGCACCATCCGGTGCCGGGCCGAAAGGTCCACCCACAGGCCCAGCTCCAGGGAGGTCCTGCCGATCACCTCCTCCCGGGTGTAACCCAGGCCGCGCAGGAAGGCCTCGTTCACCTCCAGGTAGCGCCCGTCGGCCAGGACGCTGATGACCACCCATACCGGGCTCCGGCGGAAGGCCTTGGCGAACTTCTCTTCGCTTTTGCGAATGGCCTCCTTGGCCAGGTATTGCTCGGTGATGTCCCGGGCCACCTCCACCAGCCCCATGATCTGCTGATCGCGGGCCACCACCGGGTAGCCCCGAATCAGCCAGTGCCGCCCGTCGGCAGACACGATTTCTGCCTCCTGCGGCTGGCCGGTCGCCATGGCGCGCTCCAGGGGACATTTCTGGCAGGGGGTCGGCCTGTCGTGCCATACCTCATGGCAGCGGCGCCCCACCAACTCGGCCGGGGCGAGACCCACCGAATCGCCGGCCGCGCGGTTGGCCCAGCGCACCCGGTGCTCCAGGTCCTGCAGGACCACCCGTTCGGCGTAGCTGTCCAGCACGATGGATTTTTCATACTCGGCCTGGCGCAGGGCCTCCTGGGCCTGGCGGCGTTCGGTGATGTCCTCTATCACCCCGTCGATCCAGATCAGCCTGCCGTCTTCGCCGTACTTGGCCACCGCGGTGCAGGAACCCCAGAATTGGCTGCCGTCCTTGCGTTTCAGGAGCAGTTCCTGGTTGCGCGCCACGCCCTTTTGCACCACGTTCTCCACAAAGCGTTCCCGCTCCGACGGGTTCACATACAGCTCGGCCACCTCCAGCTCCAGGAACTCCTCCACGCTGGAGTAGCCGAACATCTGGGCTATGGCCGGGTTGGCGCGCAGGAAACGGCCCCGGGGGCCGCCGGTGTTACGGTAGACACCTACGCTCAGGTTGTTGACCAGGGTGCGGTAGTTCTCGTCGCCTTGGTACAGGCCGTCCGCGCCGGCCTGTCGCCCGGCGCGGCGGGCTTCCAGCTCAGCCACCCGCCGGCGCAGGCGCTCCAAAGTGGCGCGCAGAGGGCCTTGCTTGTCGTCAGGGTCGTGCATCATGCTCACCGGAAGATAGGGTTAAGCCCTTGCGCCACAAGAAAGCACACCCGCAAGCCACTCGTACGGACAGCCCACGGGCGAGATCAGCTCTTTTTAAAAGTAGCATCAGGTGCCCTGGCCGCGCAAGCTGAACCAAGTCGGGCCGCGATGAGGGTTATGGTGCTAACCCCGCGCCGTGCCGTGCTAAAATACCTTTATTTCCTGCCCTGGTTCAGTTTCGGCCCGCGCCACGAGAAAAATGTAAACCCTTTGGCCGCAGGGTGCGTCTCCCTGGTCAAAGAGCTTGAAAACCGTCGTTCAAACTCCCAGGCAAGAGCCAGATGCAGCACAACGAGGCCCATTCCCATAACTCCGAGGCATCCACGGTCGATTGGACGGCGGTATTGGCCCAAAAGGCCACCCAGGGTGACCGGGCTGCCTTTGACAAGCTGGTGGACCTGTTTTGGCCAGAGATATACCGAATGGTTTATGTTCGCATCCATAGTTCCATGGACGCCGAAGACTTGGCCCAGGAGGTGTTCCTGCGGGCCTATGCCAGCCTGGAGCGCCTGCGCCAGCCGGAAAGTTTCCGGCCTTGGCTGTTCAGCATCGCCTTGAACCTGGTGCGCGATTTCCACCGCCGCAGCAAGGTGTTGCGCCTGGTGAATCCCTTGAGGGGCCCGGACGAGGATCAGCCGCCCGAGCCGGCCGACACCCAGGCCGAGTCCGCCCTGGACGGGGTGCTGCGCCAGGAGTTTTGGCGCGAGATAAACAAGTTCCGCAACGAGCTGCCGGGCAAGGAGCGGGAGGTGTTCACCCTGCGTTTTTTGGACCAGCTCAGCATCAAGGAAATAGCCAAGGTTCTGGACCGGGCCGAGGGCTCGGTGAAGAGTCACCTTTTCCGGGCGGTGTCCAAGCTGCGCCGGCGGCCCAGCCTCCTGCGGCTGGTGCGAGGTGAGGTATGACGGATCAGGATCATCTTTACGAGGATCGGCTCATCGTGGCGGTTCTGGCCGAGGAGGACCTCAGCCAGGACGAACGCAGGCATTTGGTCGAATGCCCGGCCTGTGCCGCCCTGCGCGACCACCTGGCCGCCGACCTGGCCGGCTTGGAGGAACTGGGCCAGCAGGCAGTGGAGGTGCCGCCCCGGCGCTTTGCCCTGCCCCCGGAGCCGCCGGCCCTGCCCCGCCGCCGGAGATGGCCCCTGGCCGCGGGCGGCAGCCTGGCCCTGGCGGCGGTGGCCCTGCTGGCGGTGTGGCTGGGGGTTTGGGGTCCCCAGGGCGGCTCCGCCCCCCAGCCCGGTTTCCTGGCGGAGACGGTGCCGGCCCCGCTCTATGAGGACCCGGCCACCCTGGCTGGCCTGGGCCTCCAGGAGGTGGAGCCCTTCTCGCCCTTTCAGCTCTTTGTGTTGGGTGGCGACCAGGCACCAGCCAGCGAGGAGTTCATGGAGTTCATCACCCCAGACCCCAGCCGCTCCGGCGGCATAGAGGGAGGATCGGCATGACGAGGATATACCTGAGCGCATTCATGGCCGCGCTGCTGTGGCTGGCCAGCGCCGCCTGCCCGGCTGCGGCCCAGGAGGCCCCGGCCCTGGGCAAGTGGTGGCGGGCGCCGCGGGTGGCCCAGGAGTTGGGGCTCACCCCCTCGGAAACCCGCCGCCTGGACCGTCTCTACCTGGAGATGAGCCAGGAGCGCATCCGCCTGCGCAGCCAGATACAACAGGCGCGGCTGGTGGTGGACAACCTGTTCGACCAGCAGCCCCTGGACCAGGCGGCCATTGACCAGCAGTTCCAGCGCATAGCCGAGGCCCAGTCTGAGCTGGCCATGACCCAGTCGCGCTTTCTCTTGGAAGTGCGGAAGATTCTGGGCCGCGAGCGCTTCCAGGATCTGCGCCAGATATTCCAGCGATTCCGCCGCCGCTTCCCCGCGGAGCGGCGCCGGCGGCCGCGTTACTAACGAACCATCTGCCCCGCAAAGGAGGTCTGTCATGAAGAAGCTGGCGATGATCGGTGTCACTTTGGCCTTGGCTCTCAGCCTGGCTGCGCCGGCGTTGGCCTGGGTGGTTAGGGTGAGGCCCGCGGTGGTGGTCAGGGTGCCGGCGGTGGTGGTGCGGCCCGCGCCGGTGGTGGTGCGCCCCAAGCCGGTGGTGGTGGTCAAGCCTGTGCCGGTGTGTCCGGCCGGTTGGCACTGGAGCCGGTGCCAGGGCCGTTGCCTGCCCAACTACTAGGGCTCACCCCGAACCAGGAGAACAAGTCATGTGGCAGAAGATAGTGAGCGTGGTCATGGTGCTCGGCCTGTTGGCCCTGGCCGGCTGCGTGGTTTCCCCTGCCCCTCCCCGGCATGCCCGCGTACACCGGCCCCGCGTGGTGGTGCGTCCCGCGCCGGTGGTGGTGCGGCCCGGCCCCGTGGTCATTGTGCCTTAGTCAGTGATTACCCGACTCTGGTTGTTCACGCGGTTTTCCGCCTAGAGGCTGGCGATGGACGGCAACGCCATCCCTGACCTGGGAGGACCGTATGAACAACCGTCATTATTTCACGGCCAGCCGCTGGGCCGCCAAGGGAGTGCCGTTTACCACGATCCAGGCCCGGCGGGGACACTCCCAGACCACCACCACCAACTATCTTCGAGAACTTCGGGGGATATAAATTCCCACCATCTCCAACCGTGCAAAGTAAAAGGGGTTAGGCAATCAGCCTAACCCCCTGTTTTTCTGGTGGGCTGCCAGTGGATCGAACACTGAACCTACGGATTAAGAGTCCGTTGCTCTGCCAGTTGAGCTAGCAGCCCTTTTGTTCGTGCAAGCGATTGTTTATCAGTGGATGCCGGATTCGTCAACCGGTTTTTGCGGCCAGGGCCTGGCGGCAAAGCTCCAGCACGTAATCCCGCCCCTTTGCTCCGTTTTCCAGGGCCTGCACCCAGGCGGCGGGCAGGGCGGCAAGCCCCCAGAGGGCCCCGGCCAGGGCCCCGGCCATGGCGCCGATGGTGTCGGTGTCGCCGCCCAGGCTCACGGCCAGCACCACGGCCTGCTCGGCGCTCTCCGCGGCCAGGAAGGCGCCCAGGGCCGGCGGTACTGCCTCGGCCGCGGTCACGTCGCAGGCATAGGCCGCGGTCAATGCCTCCCGGGCCGCCTGCTCGCGGCCCCGGGGCAGGGGCGGCAGGTCGCGCAGCCGGGCCGCGGTGTGGGCGTCGATGTCCTCCACCTGGGCGGCGATGTGCTCCACGAATTCCCGGGGCTCTGGCCGCCGTCCCTGGGCGCCCAGCCGGCAGGCCAGGCCCACGGCCAAGGCCTGGGCCGCGGCCCCGGCCAGGCCCTGGGGATGCTGGTGGGTGATGCGGCACTGGGCCAGGGCCGCCTCCCGGCAGGCCGCGTCGTCGTCGGCGTAGAAGGCGCCCACCACCCCCACCCGCATGGCCCCGCCGTTGCCAAAGGAGTCGGTGCCCGCCGCGTCCCAGGCCGCGCCCGCGGCCAGGCGCTCCATGACCCCGAAGATGCGGCCGCCATAGCCTCGCCAGGGCTCGAAGCAGGCCAGGAAACGCTGGGCCAGAAAAGGGCCCTCCAGCCGGCCCTTGGCGGCCAGGGTCTCCAGGATGGCGATCATCATCTGGCTGTCGTCGGTGTAGGAGCCCGCGGGCAGGCGGCCGGCCAGCATGCGTTCCAGCCGGCCGTGCCGGCTGGCGATGGCCTCGGCGCTCCAGCCCTCCACCGGCATGCCCAGGGCGTCGCCGCACATGGTGCCCAGGGCCGCGCCGGCCAGGCGTTCCCAGCTCACCGGGGGGGTGTCCGCGTGGCTCGTCATGGCTCCATCTTGGCCGCGCCCCCCGGAGGTGTCAAGCTGACGGGGGGCCTCGGAGGCGCCGGGGGCTGGTGGCCGTTTGGGGCCAGGGCTTGGCAGGTCCGCTCCGGGATGGTAGAGGGGGCATGGGAGGACCGCCATGACCTACACGCCCAACATCACCTGTGCCGACTACCGGGCCGAGCGTCGCCTGGAGGCCCTGCGCCGCGAGCTGGCCCGGCCCGACCTGGACCCCCGGCGCCGGGCCGAGCTGGAGGCCGAGGCCGCCGAGTTGGAGCGCGCCCTGGGCATGGACTAGGGGGCGACGGGGCGACGGGGGGGCGGGGGGGCGACGGGGGGCGACGGGGGGCAGGCGACGACGGGGGGCAGGGGGCGATAGGGGGACGGCGGGCGTAGCGTAAAGAAAAAGGTGTGGCGGGCAAGGGGGGCGACGGGGGCGGGGGCGACGGGGGCGGGGGCGACGGGGGCGGAGGGATCAGGCAGAGAGCTTGGCCTTGGCTTCCTCCAGCTCCAGGGCCAGTTCCTCCCAGCGCTGGGTGAGCCGCTCCAGGCGGGCCTTGGCCTCGTCGTGGGCCCGGCTCAGCTCGGCCCAGCGCTCGGGGTCCTGGTAGGCCCCGGGGTCCACCATCTGCTCCACCAACTCGTCCAGGCGGGCGGTGGCCTCCTCCACCTGGGCCTCCACCTGGTCCAGCTTTTCCTTCAGCGGTTTCAGCTTGCGGTAGATGGCGTTGCGGGCCTCGGCCTCGGCCCGCTTCTGGGCGGCGCTCTTGCGCCGGCCGGCCGGCGCGGACTTGGCCGGGGCAGCCGGCCGGGGGCCTTGCCCCGCCGTCTTTTGGCTTTCCCCCTCCAACTCGGCGCCCAGCTTGTTCCGCCACAGCCGGTAGAAGTCGTCGAAGTTGCCCGGGCACACCGTGACCCGGCCGCCCTGCACGTAGGCCACCTTGTTGGCCACGGTGTTTATGAGGTGGCGGTCGTGGCTGATGAGCACGATGGTGCCCTGGTACTGTTCCAGGGCCTTTTCCAGCACCCGGCGGGAGGAGATGTCCAGGTGGTTGGTGGGCTCGTCCAGGAGCAGGAAGTTGGGCGCGGTGATGAGCAGCTTGGCCAGGACCAGGCGCGAGCGCTCCCCGCCCGAGAGCACCCGCACCTTCTTGAATACGTCGTCGCCCTTGAACAGGAAGGTGCCCAACAGCGAGCGCTGGCGGGACAGGGGCATGAGCCCGGCCACGGTGCCCAGCTCCTCCAGCACGGTGTGGTCCGGGTGCAGGTCCTCCAGGGCGTGCTGGGAGAACACCCCCATCTTGACCCGGCCGCCCACCAGGCGGCGGCCGCGCTGGGGCTGCACCAGGCCGGCCAGGAGCTTGAGCAGGGTGGACTTGCCCTGGCCGTTGCGGCCCAGAAGGGCCAGGCGGTCGCCGCGCTGCACCGAAAAGTCCAGGCCCTGGTACACCACGTTGTCGCCGTAGGCCATGTGAACCCCCAAAAGCTCCACCACCACCTGGGCCGAGCGGTCCGGCTGGGGCAGCTCGAAGTGGATGGCCTGGTCCCGCTGGGGCAGCTCCAGCTTCTCCATGTTCTCCAGGGCCTTGAGTCGGGCCTGCACCTGCTTGGCCCGGTCCTTGCGCGAGCGGTTGCGCTCGATGAAGTTCTGCATGTCGCGGATGCGTTCCTGCTGGGCGTAATAGGCTTTTTCCTGGGCCTTGCGCCGCGACTCGCGCTGGGCCTCGAACTCGGAGTAGTTGCCGCCGTACACGTAGAGCTGGCCCTGGTCCAGTTCCACGATGCGGTTCACCACCTTGTCCAAGAACACCCGGTCGTGGCTGACCAGCACCAGGGAGGCGGGGCTCTTCACCAGTTGCCCCTCCAGCCAGAGCAGGGACTCCAGGTCCAGGTGGTTGGTGGGCTCGTCCAGGAGAATGATGTCCGGCGCGGAGAGGAGGATGCGGGCCAGGGCGGCGCGCATGAGCCAGCCGCCGGACAGGGTGCCCACGTCCCGCTGGAACTGGTCCTGGCTGAATCCCAGGCCGGAGAGCACCTTGCTGGCCCGGGCCTCCAGGTCGTAGCCGCCCAGGCCCTCGAACAGGGTCATGAGCTGGCCCTGACGGGCGAGAAGCTCCTCGGTCCTTTGCGGGTCCGGCCCGGCGGCCAGCTCCCGGTGTACCTGGCGCAGCTCGGCCTCCACCTCGCCCAGGCGGTCGCCGGTGTCCATGGCCAGCTCCAGCACGGTGCGGCCGCTCAAGGAGAGCAGCTCCTGGGGCAGATAACCCAGGCGCAGGTTCTTGGCCTTGAACACCTCGCCCCGGTCCGGCTCCACCTGGCCCAGGAAAAGGCCCAGGATGGTGGACTTGCCCGCGCCGTTGGGCCCCACCAGGCCCAGGCGTTCGCCGGGCCCCACCTGGAGGCTCACGCCCTTGAGGACCTCCTGCCGGCCATAGGCCTTGTAAACCTGGTGCAACGCGATCATGGGCCAGTTGATACCATCCGGCAGCCCCCCTGGCAAGACGGCGCCGGCCCGGGCCCATGCCCGCAGCCGTTCCTTTTGGTATAATTTCCCAGTGCCAGCCTGCTCCTCCCACCCTCTACCCCTCAAACTTGCCCCAAGGAGTGATCCTAGTGCCGTCCCGCTTTGCCGTTCGCCCCGTGATAATACTGCTGGCGGCCCTGATGGTGGCCGCCGCCTTTTTCGCCGCGCCGGGCCTTTGCGCCGAAAAGGCCCCCTTCTCCCTGGAGACCCAGGAGAAGTGGCTCTGGGAGTCCATAGAAGAGGCGATCCTGGAGATGCACCAGAGCCCGGCCGAGCTGAAGAAGACCCTGGAGCACCTGCGGGGCACCGGCGGCGGCTCCTGGCTCAACAACACCACGGGCAAGGGATCGGACATCGACTTCACCCTGGGCTCCTCGGACCCCAAGCTGGAGGAGGAACTCACCCGCCGGGTGCGCCAGGGCATAGAGAGGCGCTATGAGGCCGCCCTCAAGAAGGCGGCCAGGCAGGGACGCTTCAAGCACCTGTCCGTGCCCAAGGGGCCGGACGTGAAGGTGGTGCACAGCCGGGTGCGCGACTGGGACGAGCTGTTCACCGGCCCCACCGGCCAGAGGTTCTTCCTGGACTACGCCAACCGCACCGGCGGCGGCGTGGCCTGCTTCAAGTGGGAGCCGGTGCTCGACGCCAAGGGCAGGGTGGTGGGGCTCAAGCGGATGCGCGAGGTCACCGAGGAGTTCTGGCGGGTGACCCAGGGCAAGGTGCCCAAGTACCTCACCAACCCCTCCAAGTTCGTGGACGAGAGCCTGGCCATGCTGGCCAAGGCGGGCAAGGGCTCGGTGGACGCCCGGGCGCGGGCCGCGGCCAAGTATCTGAACAACACCCAGGAATGGCTGGTGCCCGGCCTGGAGAAGCAGTGGGGCGCCAGGCTGAACCAGCTCCGGGCCGATCCTAACCAGCGCCAGTTTGCCAAGTTCCTGTTGGATATCAAGAAAAAGCCCCTTGCCGAGCAGAAGGAGCTTTTGAAGATTCATTTCGGGGTGAAGACCGACGAGGAGGTGGGCCGCAAGCTGGCCCAGTTCGCCGATAGGGTGGAGAGCCACCTGGCCAGGATGAGCGACGACATGAAGTACCTGGGCCAGCTCTCCCGCAGCGGCCGGCTCCAGCGCCTGGGCGGCCCCGCCCGCGCCCTGGGTCTGCGCAAGGCCCTGATGGAGGCCTTTGCCAGCGCCACCGGCCGGGTGATGCTGGCCGCGGACGTGGTGGGCATCATCCTGGCCTACCAGGACGGCGGGCCGGGCGCGGCCGCCCTGGAGACCGCCTCGGTGGCCGCCTCCATGGCGGTGCCGCCGGCGGCCATCGCCGCCCTGGTGGCCGACGTGGGCCGCCAGGTGTTCAAGGCCGCGGCCACCTGGGCGATCAACGCGGCCATCTTCGACCCCATCAACGACATGGCCATCCGCAAGTTCTACCAGCCGGGCAGCTCCTGCTACCTGTTCCGCAACGGCACCATACCCTTTGCCAGCCCCTTCCGGGGTCTGACCCGGGAGACCATCGCCTACAAGTTCTCCAGCCAGGCCCAGATACGCGCGGCCACCAACCGCTTCCTGCACGCGGCCAAGGGCGCGGGCTGCGCCTGGTTCGCCACCGCCGGCGAGGGCGACATCACCGGCCGGCTTTTCGGGAGGCTCTACCGCGATTTCCTGGTCAGCCAGGAGATAGCCGCCAAGGTGCAGGAACTGGCCCTCAAGGCCCGGGCCGGCGAGTACCTGCCTCCCTTGCATGCCTTCCGGGTGTTGGTGAACGGGCGCCTGGTAAGCCCCACCAGCGCTGGCGGCCGCCACGGCCAGGCCCGCTTCCTGCAAAAGGTGGCGCCCGGCCAGGGGGCGGAGTTCAAGATAAAGATCGCCCGGGAATACGGCATGTGGCAGGGCCTGGACCCCAAGGCCGAGTCCCTCTACAAGGTATGGGGCCAGCACGGTGGCTATGCCGCCATGCGGCGCTACGCGGAAAAGCACACCCTGCGCCAATACCTCACCGGCGCGGCCCCCTCGCTGGTGGCGGTGTCCTGGAAGGCGCCGCCGGGCTGGCGCCTGGCCGGCGAGCGGCCGGGCACCCGCGAGTTCTACCTGTCCAACCCCCAGCGGGTCCAGTGGCGCTACTTCACCCGCACCGTGGCCATCACCCCCGGCCAGGGCGCCAAGGGACGGGCCCAGGCGGACTTGACCCTGACCCTGGTCAGCGACACCCCGGGGGTGGCGCCCCAGACCTACAAGCTGGTGCTGGCCGCCGAGCTGGCCGGCCAGGCGCAAAAGCCGGCCCCGCCGGCCAAGCCCTATAGGACCGACGCCCGGGTGGGGCTGTCCGCGGACAAGACCAGCCGGCCCCTGGAGGGCAAGGTGGTGGTCTCCGCCGTGGTTAGCGGCGGCAAGGGCCCCTTCACCCTGCATCTTCGGATCAAGACGCCGGGCGGCAAGGTGTTCAAGGAGGCCAGCGCCACCCTAAAGGGCCGCAAGGCGCGCATCACCTGGGGCAGCCGGGTGCCCAAGCCGGGGGTCTACCGCATATTGGCCTATGTGGACGACGCGGCCGGCGGTTCCTCCCTGTGGAGCCGTCCGCTTGCCATCACGGTGACCGGGGAGAAAAAGCCGGAGCCGGCCCCCCTGGTCGCGCCCAAGCCCGAGCCCAAGCCGCGGCCCCGCCGGGTACCCTGCGGCAAGTACACGACCCTCAAGACCTTCACCGGCAAGAGCCCGAAAAAGGGGCCGGTGTTCACCGACACCAGGCACGCCCCCCCCACGGCGGAGTATGGCGTTGACCTGCCCGGACCGGGCACCTTGCGCATCACCGTCACCTGCTGGGGCAAGCACCGTTTCGCCAACCACGAGTACGGGGCCTGCCGCGGGCGGGCCCGGGCGGTGCTCTCCAGCTCCCCGGAAGTGGGCCTGAACGGCCACTGGGTGGCGGGCGGGAGATACTTCCCCGGGGTGGTGGACCGGGGCAGGAACTCATACTCCTGGAAGGTGAAGGCCGGCGGCCGGGTGGGCATCAAGTTCACGCCCGAATGGTGCCGCTACGAGGAAATCCGGAGCGGCAACAAGAAAGTCCGGCGATGCGCCTGCACCTTGAGTGATGGGGTGGGATACTCGACCTTCAGCCATAGCTACCAGATCAAGGTTGAGTTCAAGCCCTCCTGCAAGTGAGCTGAGCCAGGCCGCGGCCGGGGCAAGGGGGCTAGGCCCCCGCGCCCCGGCCGTGTTATGATGCCTCCCGCCGGGCAAGGAGGTGCAGTTGCAGCCCGCTCCGTGGTACTACAATCTGATAAGCGCCGCCGGGTTGCTTTTGATCTGCGGTCTGGCCTGGCTCACGGGCCGCAACCGCGGCCGGGTGCGGGTGGCCACTCTCCTGTGGGGGGTGGCCATCATGCTGGCCATGGGCGCGGCGGTGTTCCTGCTGCCAGTGGGGCGGGTGGCGCTGCTTTGGCTCAACCAGGCGGTGGTGGCCCTTCTGGACCACGCCCAGGCGGGCATCAAGTTCCTCTTCGGCCCCCTGGCCGTCCCTCCGGGCGAAAAGGGCTCCCTGGGTTTCATCCTGGCGGTGCAGGCGCTGCCCACGGTGGTCTTTTTCATGGCGCTCACCGCGCTCTTGTACCAGGCCGGGGTGATGCAGCGGGTGGTGCGCCTGTTCGCCCGCTTGTTCGTGCGTACCCTGGGCACCAGCGGGGCCGAGTCCCTGGGCGTGGCCTCCACCATCTTCGTGGGCGTGGAGTCGGCCGGCATGGTGCGTCCCTTTTTGGCCGATCTCACCCGCTCCGAGTTCTTTTGCCTGCTCACCGCCTGCATGGCCACGGTGGCCTCCTCCACCATGGGAGTGTACGTGGCCACACTGAGAGGGGTTTTCCCCAATATCGCCGGGCACTTGGTCAGCGCGTCCATCATCTCGGCCCCGGCGGCCATCGTGGTGGCCAAGCTCATGGAGCCTGAAACCGGCGAGCCCCTCACCGCCGGCCATACCGTGGACCCGGAGGCGGGCCGCTACGGCGGCTACATGGAGGCCGTCACCCAGGGATCAATGGAGGGCGTCAAGCTGGTGGTGGGCATCGTGGCGCTGTTGATCAGCTTTCTGGGCCTGGTCTCCCTGGCCGACGGCCTGGTGGGCTGGCTGGGCGGGCTGGCCGGGGTCGAGAACCTCAGCTTGCAGGGCATCCTGGCCTATGGGGCCTGGCCCTTGTCCCTGGCCATGGGCGTGCCCCCGGTTGACGCCGGCCAGGTGGCCGCCCTTTTGGGCGAGCGGGTGCTGGTGACCGAGATCCCGGCCTATGTCAAGCTGGCCGCTTTCCTGAAGGAGGGTAGCCTGGTCTATACCCGCAGCGCCCTGTTGGCCTCCTATGCCTTGTGCGGCTTTGCCCACGTGGGTTCGGTGGCTATCTTCGTGGGTGGTTTCGGGGCCTTGGCCCCCGGCCGCCTGGGTGAGCTGAGCCGCATGGGGCTCAAGGCCCTGTGGGCCGCTACCTTGGCCACCCTGCTCACCGGCTGCGTGGCGGGGATTTTCGCCAGTGGGGGCGGTGGGTTGCTGGGGGTGGGCTCCTGAGGGGAAGCTCGACAAAGGGGTGGCCGATTTGTTAGACTTACATTTTGATACATTTGCCCCCTTGGCCTCCAAGCATGGCAGGAGGACATGAGCACCGATCCATCTGAAAAGGCCCAGGGCCAAGGCAAGGCCGCCCAGCTGGGGATCGAGATCGCTGACAGCGGTCTGGTGGCCCGGCTCTATGGCCGTGCCGCCCCCGGCCAGGACCAGACCGAGATTCAACAGCAAATCGTCAGGATCCTGCGCGACGAGGGGATCAAGCACGGCATCCAGCCCCAGGCCCTCAGGGAGGCGGTGGAGGCCCTGGTCAAGGGCGAGACCCTGGAGGGGGTGGTGGTGGCCCAGGGGCGGAAGCCCCAGCCCGGCCAGGACGCCCACATCGAAGTCAAGGTCACCCTGGAGTCCGAGCGGGTGGGCCGCCGGACCAAGGACGGTCACATCGACTTCCGCGACAAGGGGCCCTTGCCGGTGGTGGAGGTGGGCACCACCTTGGCGGTGCTCACCCCGGCGATACCCGGCCAGCCCGGGGTCACGGTGCGCGGCGAGGTCATCCAGCCGCCCCAGCCCCGCATACTCAAGTTCCGCAAGGGCCACGGGGTGAAGATCGAACAGGACGGCCGGGTGGCAGTGGCCGCGGTCCAGGGAATGGCGATCCGGCGCGAGGAGGACCTCTTCGAGGTCCACGAAGTCCTGATGATCGACGGCGACGTGGATTTCGAGTCCGGGCACATCGACTTCCCGGGCGTGGTCAAGGTGGGCGGGGCGGTGCTTTCGGACTTCAAGGTGCGTTGCTACGAGTTGCACGTGGGCGAGCTGGAGCCCCGCAGCACGGTGGAGGTGCGCGACAACCTCACGGTCAGGGGCGGCATCATGGGCGCCCAGGTCAAGGTGGGCGGCAAGGTGGTGGCCCGCTTCGCCCGCGACAGCAAGATAACCTGCAAGGGCGATTTCGTGGCCGAGACCGAGATCGTGCAGTGCGACATAGAGTCCGAGGGCAAGGTCAGCCTCACCGCGGTGGGGGGCCGGGTGGTCAACAGCCGCATCGCCGCGGTCAAGGGGGTGGTGGTGGGCGAGATCGTCAGCACCGGCTCGGGCGGCTCCAAGATCCGCCTGGGGGTGCGTCCCGAGTTCGAGCAGGCGGTGTATGCGGCGCGCAAGCGGGTGGAGGACCTGGAAAAGGAGATCCAGGACCTGAGCGAGATAGTCCAGGCCCAGCAGGAGGAGCTGGTCACCACCGAGGAGGATCTGCGGGGGCTCATCAAGGCGATCAAGGACCCGGCCCAGCAGGCCAACCGCGAGAACTTGTTGAGCCAGATGGAAATGATCAAGCCCATGCGCGAGACCCTCAAGGAGGGGGTGGCCTCTGGCCGCGCCCGCCTGGACGAGTTGTCCTATGAGTTGCAGCGCCAGCGCGAGAAGCTGGCGGAGATGGAGACGGTGATGCCCTCGGGCGCGGTGTGGCTGCATGTGCGCGTTTCAGCCGGGGCCACCACCGAGATCCGCGGCCCCCGCACCAGCCGGGTCCTGAACAACAAGGAAGGCCCCTTCTCCGCCCGGGAGGTGCTGGTCAAGGACAAGCAGACCGGCCAGTCCAAGCCCATGATCCAGATGACCAACCTGCGTTTGAGGGCCTAGCCCGGCCTTGTTGCCCCCCCCTGCGGGGGCTTCCCGGTTATCCCGTTGAAATAACCTGCTTTAGCGCTGCCGGCTCAGGAGGACCTGCTCCTGCGTTGACAGATACCGACTAGTCGGTATCATTGAGCCAGGAGGTCCTCATGTGCCCGGTCAAGAAGACAGCCAAGCGCCAGAAGCTGCCCGAGGAGGTGCGCCGCGCCAGCATCCTGGAGGCCGCCCACCAGCTCTTTGCCCAGCACGGTTTCCAGGCCACCACCATGGACCAGGTGGCTGCCCGGGCCGGGCTGACCAAGGGCGGGCTCTACTTTCATTTCAAGGACAAGCGCACCTTGTTCGGCGCGGTGGTGGCCAACCACATAAACTTCATCGACCAGCGCTTGGCCGAGCTGCAAAGCGAGGTGGGCGACCCTGAACAGCGCCTGCGCCAGTTCTTCCAGGCCATGGTGGAGGAGATGTCCGGCGAGTTTCTCCGGGTGGACCAGCCGGAAGGCTTTCCCGGCGCGGTGGAGGTTTTCATGGAGGGCCACCGCCTCATGTTCGCCCAGGGCGACATACGCGGGGTCTACCGGCGGGTGCGCTCCTTTGTGGCCCAGGCCGTGGAGGCGGGCCTGAAAGAGGGCCTTTTCCCCCAGGCCGACCCCGAGGCGGCCGCCGTGGCGGCGGTGTCCTTGATCATCGGCTTGTACCTGCAATACGCCTCGGATCCCAAGGCTTTCGATTTCTTCGCCATGGCCGAGCGCCTGTGCGAGGGCTTCATCGCTGGTCTCAAGAGGGGAGTCTAGAGCATGGCTAATCCAGGGGACGGCCAAAAGAGCGCCCGCGGGCGCGCCCGGATCTGGGTGCTGGCCGCGCTGGCGGTCTTGGGCCTGATCATCGTCTTCAATCTGGTTTCCTACCTGGCCGGCGGCGAGAAGCAGGCCGCCGCCCCCGAGCCGGTGCCGGTGCATACCGCGCCGGCGGTGGTGGACCAGGTGGAGGTGGTCCTGGAGCAGGCTGCGGACGTTAAGCCCTGGCGCCAGGTGCTGGTCATCTCCAAGATCAAGGGCCAGCACATAAAGGAGATACTGGTGGAGCGCGGCGACCGGGTGAGCGAGGGCCAGGTGCTGGCCCGCCTGGATCAGACCACCTACCTGGCCAAGCGCGAGGAGGTGCGTGCCCGCCTCAGGGAGGCCGAGGCCGCCAAGGCGGCGGCAGAGGCCCGGCTGGGGGTGCTGGCCAAGGACCAGGAACGCTTTGCCGTGCTTTTCCAGAAAAAGGCCGCGCCCCGGCAAAAGCTGGATCACATCCGCGCCGAGTACCGGGCGGCCCGGGCCCAGGCCCGGCTGGCCGCCGCCCGGATCGCCGCCACCCGGGCCCTGCTGCGGAGCATCAACATCGCGCTGAACGACCATGTGATCCGGGCGCCCATCAGCGGCTTCGTCTCGGCCCGCTTCGTGGACGCCGGCGCGCTGTCCTCGGACAAGAAACCCATGTTCCAGATCACCGACGAGAGCAAGGTCAAGGTCATCACCAGCGTGGCCGAGCCCGACTACCCCCTGGCCCGCCCCGGCCAGCCCGCGGAGATAAGGGTGGACGCCTATCCCGGCCGGGTGTTCCGGGGAAAGGTGTCGGTGGTGAGCCCCCTGCTGGACCCGCGCACCCGCTCGGCCGAGCTGGAGGTGGTGCTGGACAACCCGGACCGCCGCCTGCGGGCGGGCATGTATGCCCAGGTAAAGGTGCTCCTGGGCAGCCGCCGGGCGCTGTTGGTGCCCCGCCAGGCGGTGAGCCGCGCCGAGGGCACCGGCGCCTGGTTCGTGTTCACCATAGAGGGGGGCAAGGCCCGCCAGGTGAACGTGGAGGTGGGCCCCACCTTTGGCTCCCGCCGGGAGATAAAAAAAGGTCTCAAGCCCGGCCAGGAGGTGGTGACCGGGGGGGGGTCGCTCCTGCATGACGGCGCGCCGGTCAAGCTGGTGGAGGCAGACTGATGCGCCTTCCCGAGTTCTCGGTGCGCCAACCGGTGGCCACCCTCATGCTCTTTGTGGGGGTGATCGTGCTGGGGCTCTTTTCCCTGCGGCTTTTGCCGGTGGACATGTTCCCGGAGATCGAGCCGCCGGTGGTCTCCATCCTCACCGCCTGGCCCGGGGCCAGCGCCTCGGACGTGGAGAGCGAGGTCACCAAGCGCATCGAGGACCAAGTGAACGGGGTCAACAACCTGGACACCCTCACCTCCAAGAGCGTGGACAACCTGTCGGTGGTGGCCTGCAAGTTCGACTGGGACACCGACCTGGACACCGCCACCAACGACCTGCGCGACCGGCTGGAGTTGGCCCGGCGCAAGCTGCCCAAGGACGTGGAGGCGCCGGTGCTCTACAAGTTCTCCAGCGCCACCGCCCCCATCATGATCGTGAGCGTATCGGCCGAGATCAACTGGCCGCGGCTGTACCATATCACCGACAAGCGCATTGCCGACGAGATCCGCCGGGTGCCCGGGGTGGGCGCCATCATGATCTACGGCGGCCTGCGGCGCCGCATCAACGTCTACTTCGACGCCTTCCGCCTGGAGGCCTATGGCCTCAGCCTGCACCAGGTGAACCGGATCCTGGCCGGCCAGAACCTGAACCTGCCCGCCGGCTCCTCCAAGGTCGGGCCCCTGGAGTACTTCGTGCGGGTGCCCGGACGCTACACCTCCCTGGAGGAGCTGCGCCGCACGGTGATCGGCAGCTACCAGGGCCGGCCGGTGCGCCTGGAGGACGTGGCCACGGTGGAGGACGGCTTCAAGCCCGAGGACCTGGCCGCCTGGGAGGGCAAGCGCCGGGCCATCGTCTTGATGATCCAGAAGCAGACCGGCAAGAACACGGTGGCCGTGGTGGAGGCGGTCAAGGAGCGCATCCGCAAGATACAGGCCCAGATGCCCTCGGACGTGGCCATCAAGGTGATGATCGACAACGCCAACAACATCGTCACCAACGTGAGGAACCTGCGCCTCAGCCTGATCATGGGCATCTGCCTGGTCATCCTGGTGACCTTGTTCTTCCTGCGCCAGTTGCGCAGCGCCCTGATCGTGGCCCTGGCCATACCCTTTTCGCTCATCATCAGCTTCGTGCTGATGTACTGGAGCGGCTACTCCATCAACCTGGTCTCCCTGATGAGCCTGGCCATCGCCTCGGGCATGGTGGTGGACAACGCCATCGTGGTGCTGGAGAACATCGTGCGCCATTTGGAGCGCGGCGGCCGGCCCAGCACCGCGGCCATATTCGGGGCCAGCGAGATGGGCCTGGCCATCACTGCCTCCACCGCCACCACGGTGGTCATCTTCCTGCCCATGATGTTCCTCACCGGCCTGGTGGGGGTCATCTTCAAGCAGCTCGCCTTCGTGGTGACCGTCACCCTGGCCGCCAGCCTGTTCACCGCCCTTTCCATGACGCCCATGCTGGCCTCCCGGTGGTTGAGGCCGGCGGCCGAGGCCGCCCGGCGGCGTCACGGCTGGAGCGGGCGGCTCTACCACTGGTCCGAAAGCGGCTTCCAGCGGGTGGACGAGGCCTACTCCCGGGTGGTGGGCTGGTGCCTGGAGCACAAGGGGCCGGTGCTGGCCCTGGTGGGCGCCGCCCTGATCTCGGCCGTCACCATGATCCCCTTCCTTTCCACCTCCTTCATGCCCGAGGTGGACTCGGGTGATTTGAGCGTGGAGTTCCGCTTGGAGGAAGGCACCAGCATCGACAAGACCCGGCAGGTGGTGGAGCGGGCCATCGACGACATCATGAGCGTGGTCAAGAAGGACGAGTTCCAGACCTTGTACGCCTGGTGCGGCCAGTCCGAGGAGGGCATCGGCCTGGCCCTGGGCTTCGACGAGGCCCCCAACGCGGCCACCATCGGCTTCAAGCTGGTGGACAAGGAGAAACGCGACCGCTCGGCCAAGGAGGTGGCCCAGGCCCTGCGCCGGCGCCTGGAGAAGATCCCCGGCATAACCCGGCTCAAGGTGCTGGCCGTGGACCCGGCCTCGGCCATCCTGGCCGGCAGCCAGTCCAAGCCCCTGGTGGTGGAGGTGCAGGGCCCCGACCTGGACCAGAACCTGGCCGTGGCCCGGGAGCTGGCCCGGCGCCTCAAGCGGGTGCCCGGGCTCACCGACGTGTCGGTGAGCCAGAAGGACCCCCGCCCCGAACTCTGGGTGCAGGTGGACCGGGACAAGGCCTCGCTCCTGGGGCTCACCGCCGGCCAGGTGGCCCAGCAGGTGCGCAACTACCTGTACGGCTATGAGGCCAGCGAGTACCGCGACGGCGGCGACAACTACGACATATTCACCCGCTTCACCAAGGTGGACAAGGACCGCCCGGACCTGCTGCCCCAGGTGCCCATCTTCACCCCGGACGGCCGCAAGCTGAGGCTCAAGGACCTGGCCAGCATCGTGGAGCGCAAGGGACCCATCGAGATCGAGCGCAAGAACCTGCAAAAGGTGGTGCGGGTGGAGGCCGACCTGTGGAAGATATCCCTGGGCCAGGGCAAGGAGGCGGCCCGCCGGGCCATGGCCGCGCTGAGCCTGCCGCCGGGGGTGAGCCTGGCCTTCAGCGGCGACGTGGAGGAGCAGGCCAAGGCCTTCAAGGACCTCACCCTGCTCTTGGCCCTGGGCATCCTCCTAACCTACATGGTCATGGCGGCGCTCTTCGGCAACCTGCGCGACCCCTTCATCATCATGTTCTCGGTGCCCTTTGCCTTCGTGGGCGTGATCTACGCCTTCCGGATCAGCGGCGTCACCCTGGGCGTCATCTCCTTCATGGGGGTGGTCATGCTCATGGGCATCGTGGTCAACAACGCCATCGTGCTCCTGGACTACATCAAGCTGCTCCGCGCCCGGGGCCTGGCCCGGCGGGAGGCCATCGTGCAGGGCGGCCGCGACCGCCTGCGGCCGGTGATGATGACCACCCTCACCACCTTCTTCGGCATGCTGCCCATGGCGGTGAGCAACGCCACCGGCGCCGAGGTCTGGAACCCCCTGGGCATCACCATGCTGGGCGGGCTTACCGTCTCGGCCCTGGTGACCCTGGTCCTGATCCCGGTGGTCTACGACTACCTGGAGGCCCGGCGGGAAAGGAAGGCCGGCGCATGAAGCTGTTGATCCTGGTCTACGACGCGGTGTTCGAGGAGGAGGTCATGGAGGCCCTGGAGGCCACCGGCCGGCTGGGCTACACCCAGTGGCGGCGGGTGCTGGGCCGGGGCGAACGTGCCGAGCCCCGCCTGGACGATGGCGTGTGGCCCGGCTTCAACAACGCGCTCATGATCGCGCTGGAAGAGGCACAGGCAGAGGAGCTGGCCACTCGGCTCGAGGAATTGCGGAAGTCGGGCCAGGTCGGAGGCCTGAGCCTGTACGCCCTGCCCGTGGAGCAGTTGCTCTAGCCTGCCCGCGGCCCTCGGTTTCCCTTCACCCCTTTCCCACCTCCGGCTCTTTCCCCCGCGCCCCCCCGTCGCCCGCCGGCCGCTTGTGTGGGGCGGTCGGGCGCTGCTATGCTCTGGGGGCACGGTCCATCACCAGAGGGAGGCGTCAATGCCCAGCTCCTGCCAACCGCGCCCCGGCGATCGCCCCGCCCTTGCCCGGGCCCGCACTCCCCTGGACAAGGGGGAAGGAGGGGCCAATGCCTCCGGCTGACCAGTGCGCCGCCACCCTCACCGGCGAGCGGGTGGAACTCACCCTGCCCGCGGCCCGGGCCTATCTGCCCCTGGTGCTGGCCGCGGCCGAGGAGGCCGCCGGCCTGGCCGGCCTGAGCCCCCACGCCCAGGGGCGGGCCCGGCTGATCGCCGAGGAGATATTCCTCCACATAGCCGCCCGCTGCGATGTGGCCGGCTTGCGCGAGCCCTGCCAGGTGGAGTTCTCGCTGGAGGCCGACGGCCTGGGGCTGTGTTTCACCACCCGCCACCTGGCCTACGACCCCACCAGCGAGCCGGACTACTCCCTGGAGGCGGTGCTGGAGGGACGCGAGGAGGACGGCCTGGGCCTGCACCTGGTCAAGACCTATGCCCGGCGCATCACCTTGACCCACAAGGGCAGTGAACGGCGCCTGTGCATGGTGCTCACCAACCAGGAGGAACCACTCGGCGCCCGGCCCTGGTCCCGCCTGGTGCCCTCCCTGCGGCCGGGGCTCAAGCTGGTGCCCATCCAGCACCAGGGCCGCTTGCACCACCGCCTGGACGACCAGAAGAGCGGCAAGTCCTACATCGTGCGCGCCCTGGCCCACCAGGTCCTGAGCCTGGTGGACGGCCGGCGCAGCTTCGCGGCCATCATGGCGGCGGCGCTCAAGGTCATGCCGGAAAAGGGCCGCCACGCGGTGGAGGACCTGTTCGAGGTGCTCATCGGCCGCGGCCTGGTGGAGCTGAAGGAGCTGCCCCGGGCCCAGGCCGAGGTGGAGGTGCGCACCCAGATCGAGGCCGGCACCGCCCAGGCGCTCATGGCCTACCAAAAGGCCGCGGGCCAGGACGAAGACCAGTCCTAGGCGACGGGGGGCGGCCGGGGGGCGAGGGGCCGAGGGATTGGCTTGGCCTGCTTGGCGAAGGTATAATGCGTTTAATTCAGTGATTTCTCTCGCCCCGCACCAGCCAAAGGAGCCGCGGCCATGGAGCCAACCGATCCCATCGTCCAGGGCGACATTCCTGCCCTCAGCATCCTGGACGCGGTGGCCTTTGGGGTGATCGCCCTGGACCGGCAGGGGCGCATAACCTTTTTCAACAAGGCCGCTGCCCAGATAAGCGGCATCTCTCCCCACGAGGCCGTGGGCCAGCCCTGCCGCGAGGTGTTCAAGTCCTCCTTGTGCGAGGGTGACTGCCCCCTCAAGCGCGCCCTCCAGTCCGGCGAGAGCCAGCACAACCGCGAGGCGGTGTTCATCCGCCACCGGGGCCGCTCGGTGGTGCCGGTCAAGGTCTCCCTGGTGCCCCTGAAGGACGCCAAGGGGCAGGTGGTGGGCGGGGTGGAGACCATCCAGAGCTATCAACTGGCCCGCCTCCTGGCCGAGGAACGCCGCTACCGCTGGGAGGACTTTCTGGGTGAGAGCCCCCAGGTGCAGCGCATATTCGAGGTGCTCAAGGTGGTGGCGCCCAAGCCGGTGACCATCCTCCTCGAAGGGCCCACCGGCACCGGCAAGGACCTGTTGGCCCACATCATCCACCAGCAGAGCCCCCGGGCGGCCAAGCCCTTCATCAAGGTGAACTGCGCGGCCTTGCCCGAAAACCTGCTGGAGTCGGAGATGTTCGGCTACCTGCGCGGGGCCTTCACCGGCGCGGACCGCGACAAGCCGGGCCGCTTCCAACTGGCCGACGGCGGAACCATCTTCCTGGACGAGGTGTCCGAACTGCCCCTGTCCCTGCAGCCCAAGCTCCTGCGGGTGATCGAAGACCGCGAGTTCTTCCCCCTGGGCGCCCGCCGGACCGTGAAGGTGGACGTGCGCATCATTGCCGCCTGCAACAAGCCCCTCCACCAGCAGGTCAAGGCCGGCCATTTCCGCGAGGACCTGTACTACCGGCTGAACGTCATCCGGGTGCACATCCCCCCCCTGCGCGAGCGGCGCCAGGACATCCCCCTGCTCATCCGGCGCTTCATCCAGAAAAAGAACGTGGAAAAGGGCACCTTCATCTGCCGCTTCGACCCGGCGGCCCTGGAGCGTCTGCTCAACTACGACTACCCGGGCAACGTGCGCGAGTTGGAGAACATCCTGGAGCACGCCTGCCTCCTGTGCCAGGGCGACGTGATCAAGGCCCACCACCTGCCCTGGGGCTTCATGGAAGGGGGCGCCCACTCCGAGGGCAAGGCGGTCCCGGCCCCGGGCAGCCAGGAGGCGGAGCGGGAGCGCATCCTGGAGGCGCTTCACCGCACGGGCTGGCAGCGGAGCCAGGCGGCCCGGCATCTGGGTATCGACCGCAGCACCCTTTGGCGCCGCATGAAACGACTGGGAATTCAGCCCCCGTGATTGTTGCATTTATGCAACAATTTCGTGCAACACGTGCAACAAATATTGATTGGCATAATATGCCGTTATGATTAACTAAAGTGTTTAAATTCCCAATATGTTGTTGCACCGACCTGCAACAGCGTTGCCCGCCCTCCTGGGTCCTGATTTCATAACCAGCTTAAATTGCAGCCATTTCTGGATGGTACCTTGTTGGCACACCTCGTGCTTATTCAAAAGGCACCATGCCCGACCCCCAAGCCCATAGGCAAGCCCTATTACGACCGTGGCATAGGGTGTCATTTCGCCTCATTCTGTGGGTGGGGGGCTGCCTTTTCGTGCTCACCTCCCTGGCCGCCTACCTGGGCAGCGTCACCTTGGAAGAGCGGGCGGTCAACCGCATGTTGCAGACCAGCATGTGGTTTTCCGACACGGTCAAGCGGGCCACCCACTACAGCATGCTGCGCAACCAGCGCGACAACATGCACCAGATCATCAAGGCCATCGGCAAGCAGAAGGGCGTGGAGGCGGTGCGGGTGTTCAACAAGCAGGGCCGCATCGTGTTCTCCAGCCGCGCCTCGGAGATCGGGCAGATGGTGGACATGCAGGCAGAGGCTTGCTATGCCTGCCATTTCAAGGACCGGCCCCTGGAGCGCCTGCCCCAGGCCCAGCGCAGCCGCATCTTCCAGGCCAAGGCCGGGCCCAATGGCAGGCCCCATCGGGTGCTGGGGGTGATAAACCCCATCTACACCGAGCCGGCCTGCTACACCGACCCCTGCCACGCCCACCCCCCCAGCCAGAAGGTGCTGGGCGTGCTGGACGTGGGCCTCAGCCTGGCCGGGGTGGACGAGGAGGTGGCCTCCACCACCCGCGAGGTGGTGGGGGTGGCCTTCATCATCTTCCTGGGCATCTCGGCCCTCTTGGCGATCATCACCCACTTCACCCTCAACCGCCCTCTCTCCACCCTGGTGAGCGCCACCCGCCGCATCGCCCGGGGCGACTACGACCACCCGGTCGAGTTATTCTCCCACGACGAGATCGGCGTCCTTTCCCAGGACTTCGAGCGCATGCGCCAGAGCGTGAAGGACAAGACCGAGGCCCTGGAGGAGAGCCGCCGCCGCTTCCAGACGCTCTTCGAACAGGTTCCCTGCTACATCTCGGTGCAGGACAGCGATTTCAAGCTGGTGGCGGTGAACAAGATGTTCGCCCGCGACTTCGGCCGCAAGATCGGCGAATACTGCTACCAGGTCTACAAGGGCCGTGACAGCAAGTGCCCGGGCTGCGCGGTGGAGGAGAGCTTCAACGACGGCCAGATCCACACCGCCGAGGAGACGGTGCTCGGCCCGGACGGCAAGCCGCTCTACTTCCTCAACCTCACCGCCCCCATCACCGACCGCGAGGGCAACATCATCGCGGTGATGGAGATGGCCACCGATGTCACCGACATCCGGCGGCTGGAGGATGAACTCCGCAAGTCCGAGGAAAAGTACCGCCTGTTCTTCAACAACGACCCCAACGCCATCTTCGTGTTCGACCAGCGCACCTACGAGATACTGGACGCCAACGACCGCGCCACCAGCGAGTACCAGTACCTCAAAGGCGAACTAATCGGCCGCTCCTTCCTGGAACTCACCGAGCCCAGCGACCGCGCCAAGGTGAAGCGCTTCCTGGCCGGGGGCGGCAACATGCTGGCCCGGGTCCACCACCAGCGCAAAAACGGCGAGGTGTTCATGGTCAACATGCGCGCCTCCTACGGCCAGTACCTGGACCGCATGGCCGTGATCGTGGCCACCGCCGACATCAGCGAGACCCTCAAGACCGAGCAGCAACTGGTGCAGGCGGCCAAGATGGCCACCTTGGGCGAGATGAGCGCCGGCGTGGCCCACGAGCTGAACCAGCCCCTGTCGGTGATGGCCACCAGCGGCAGCATCCTGAACAAGCAGGCGCAAAAGCCGGGCGGACCGGATCCGGAGGTGGTGCTGGAGGTGGCCCAGGAACTGAAGGCCCAGGTGGAGCGCGCCACCCGCATCATCAACCACCTGCGCGAGTTCGGCCGCAAGGCCGAGGTGGAGTGCAGCAAGGTGGACCTGGCCCAGCCCATCGAGGGCGTGTTCCAACTGCTGGGCCAGCAATTGCGGGTGCACGACATCACGGTGGAGGTGGACATGCCCCCGGACCTGCCGCCGGTGTGGGGCGAGGTCAACCGCCTGGAACAGGTGTTCATTAACCTGGTGCTGAATGCCCGCGACGCCATCGAGGAGCGCCGGCTCGGCGATGGCAAGCTGGTGGGGCATATCCGGGTGGCGGCCCGGCGGCGGGACGGCCGGGTGGAGGTTACGGTGAGCGACAACGGGGTGGGAGTGCCACCCGAACTCAAGGAACGTATCTTCGAGCCCTTTTTCACCACCAAGGAGGTGGGCAAGGGCACGGGCCTGGGACTGAGCATTTCTTACGGCATCGTGCGTGACTACGGCGGCAGCATCGAGGTGGAGAGCCGACCCGGCCAGGGTGCCAGCTTCCGGCTCAGCCTGCCCGTGGCTTCGGAGGAGGACTGATGGCCAACGCGCCCGACCCGCGCTTCAACCGCTTGCTCCTGGTGGACGACGAGCCGGGCATCCGCAAGATGATGTCCTTGGACCTGAGTTCCGACGGCTACCAGGTCTTTACCGCCGAGGACGGAAAAAAGGGGCTGGAGCTTTTCGAACGGGAAAAGCCGGCCGTGGTGCTTACCGATCTCAAGATGCCCGGCATGGACGGCATAGAGCTGCTCCGGCGCATCAAGGAGAAGAGCCCCGAGACCGAGGTGATCGTCATCACCGGCCACGGCGACATGGACCTGGCCATCCGCTCCCTGCAACTGGCCGCCTCGGACTTCATCACCAAGCCGGTGAATCCCGAGGCCCTGGAGGTGGCCCTGTCCCGCGCCCAGGAGCGCCTGGCCCTCAGGGCCGAACTCAACGCCTACACCCGGGAGCTGGAGCAGCGGGTGGCCGACGCCACCGCCAAGGTGGTGGCCGCCGAGCGCCTGGCCGCGGTGGGCCAGACCGTGTCCTCCCTGGTCCACTCCATCAAGAACATGCTTTCCGGGCTGAAGGGCGGCGCCTACCTGCTGAAGGAGGGGCGGGAGCAGCAGTGCGACAGGATGATGGACCACGGCATGGAGATGCTCCAGCGCAACCTGCGCCGGGTGCAGAACCTGGTCTACGACCTGTTGACCCTGGCCAAGCCCCGCCAGCCCAAGCTGGAGGAGATCGCGGCAGGGGAACTCTTGAGCGAGGCGGTGGACCTGCTCATGCCCATGGCCGAGGAGAAGGAGGTGGAGCTGATCCTGGAGCCGTCCCCGGAGGAGGTGACGGTGCACGTGGACCGCAAGGCCATCCTGGACAGCCTGGTCAACCTCATCTGCAACGCCCTGGACGCGGCCGCCACCCGCAGCGAGGGCAAGGTCTGGGTGCGGGTCAAGAGCGGCCGCGAGGAGGTGGCCTTCGAGGTGGAGGACAACGGCCCCGGCCTGGACGAGGAGGCGCTGGCCCACATCTTCGACGGCTTCTACAGCTCCAAGGGAGCCGCGGGAACCGGCCTGGGGCTCATGGTCACCCAGAAGAACGCCCGCGAGCACGGCGGCCGGGTGGATTATGACAACCGGCCCGGCCGCGGGGTCACCTTCT
Source organism: uncultured Desulfarculaceae bacterium (assembly GCA_964620595.1). GTDB lineage: Bacteria > Desulfobacterota > Desulfarculia > Desulfarculales > Desulfarculaceae > Desulfocarbo. The sequence goes on from CAZUHP010000008.1 coordinate 79,078, forward strand.
GGCTGGTGTTGCCCAAAAAGCCCCACAAGGATAAGGAGCCCAGCCACCTGAAGGAGATTTGGTAGGGGAAGGCGCCGGCGTCATCCTGTCGCCGGCATGCACCGGGAGGGCGCCCCAAGCCGCCCCCCAGAGGAAGGTTGGTGCAAAGATGATTGATTACAAGAACATTCTTTACTGCACGGATTTCTCCGAGGATGCCGAAATCGCCTTCATCCATGCGGTGGACCTGGCCCAGCGCTACGGAGCGAAGCTGCACGTGCTGCACGTGCTGCCCTCGCTGCATCGTTACCTGCCCACCGAGGCCACCAAGGAGCGCGGCTCCGGCGAGGTGGTGGAGGCCACGCCCGAACTCATCGCCGAGACCGCCCGCAAGCTCCAGGAGCGCTACCAGGGACGCCTGGAGGGGGTCGGGGAGGTGAACTACCAGGTGATAGCCGGCACTCCTTTTGTGGAGATACTGCGCTACGCCCGCGAGAACCAGGTGGACCTCATCGTGTTGGGCGCCCGCGGCTTCTCGGAGTTGGAGCCCACCCACTACGGCAGCACGGTGGACCAGGTCTCGCGCCGGGCGCATTGCCACGTAATGGCCATCCGTAACCCGGAAAAGACCTACACCTTGTAGCCACAGGAGGGAGCAAGCCATGGCAAAGAACATTTTGGTGGTGGACGACGAGATGGACGTGCGTACCTTCATCTCTACCCTGCTCGAGTCCAACGGCTACAAGCCGCGCTTGGCCGAGAACGGCGAGCAGGGCATGGCCAAGGTGCGCGAGAAGCGTCCCGACCTGATCACCCTGGACGTGATGATGCCCAAGGAGAGCGGCATCAAGATGTACCGGGAGATCAAGACCAACCCGGAGTACCAGGGCATCCCGATTCTCATCATCTCCGGCCTGGCCAAGAAGACCTTTCTGCATTCCCAGAAGGTGCTGGACAAGTTCAAGAACCAGCAGGTGCCCGAGCCCGAGGGGTACATCGAGAAGCCGCCCGAGCCCGAGGAGCTGTTGGGCGAAGTGAAGCGCATTCTGAGCTAGGAGGAACCACGTGGAAGCGCCGGCATCCAAGCCACAGGCGCCGGAGGCGCCGCCGGCCGAGGCCATCCGCCCCACCAGCGAGCTGCTGCGCCGGGTGGAGGCGGAGAGCGGGGTGGAGGTGGGGGCCTGCTACGGCTGCAAGAAGTGCAGCAACGGCTGCCCGCTCACCTTTGCCATGGACCTGCACCCCTACCAGGTGGTGCGCTATGTGCAACTGGGCCTGCTCGACCGCTTGCAGGGCTGCCGCACCATCTGGCTGTGCGCCTCCTGCCACACCTGTGTCACCCGCTGCCCCAACCAGGTGGACCTGCCCAGGCTGATGGACTACCTCAAGCAGGTGGTGATCCAGGAGGGGACCCCGGTGGAGGAGAAGCGCACCCTCTTGTTCCATCGCCTGTTCCTGGACGAGGTGCTCAAGCGGGGCCGGGTCTTCGAGGGCGGGCTCATGACCCGCTACCTCCTGAAGACCGGCGGGGCCTTTGGCCCGGAGGCCAAGCAGAACGCCTCCCTGGGCTGGGCCATGCTCAAGCGGGGGCGCATGAAGCTGCTGCCCAAGGGCACCCGTGACCGCCGCTGGCTGAAGGCCCTGCGGCAGGCAAAGAAAGGCGGCCGCTCATGAAAGCAGTGGGTTTCTATCCTGGCTGCTCCCTGGAGGCCACTGCCCGCGACTACCTGGAGTCGGTGCGGGGGGTGGCCGAACTCATGGAGCTGGAGCTGGTGGAGATAGAGGACTGGAACTGCTGCGGGGCCAGCGCGGCCCACAGCCTGGACCATCGCATCTCCTTGAACCTGGCGGCCCGCAACCTGGTGCTGGCCCTGGAGGGGCCCCAGCCGGTGGTGGTGCCCTGCGCCCTGTGCTTCAACCGCCTCAAGAGCGCCCAGCACGAGATCGCCCGGGACGCGAGCCTGCTGGCGCCCGAGATAGCCGAGCCGGGGGTGGACCTGGGCGGGGTGGAGGTGGTGGAGCTGAACAGCTTCCTCACCAGCCCGGAGATGATCGCCCAGGCCGAGGCCAGGAAGGTGCGCGAGCTGGAGGGGATCCGGCCGGTGGTCTACTACGGCTGCCAGGGCCAGCGCCCGCCGGCGGTGACCGGCCACCCGGCCCACGAGAACCCCACCGGCATCGACCGGTTGCTCGCCGCCCTGGGGGCCGAGGTGATCGACTGGCCCTTCAAGACCGACTGCTGCGGTGCCAGCCACGCGGTGGCCCGGCCGGACGTGGTGCATACCCTGGTGGGCCGACTCTATGAGCGCGCCCTGGAGCGCGGCGCCAACTGCATCGTCACCGGCTGCCAGATGTGCCAGGCCAACCTGGACCTGTACCAGAAGGAAATCGCCGCCGAGCTGGGCCGCGAGGTCTATCTGCCGGTGTTCTACTTCACCGAACTCATGGGCCTGTCCTTGGGCCATGACAAGGCGCCGGTCTGGCTAAAACGTCACCTGGTGAGCCCCCGGGCGCTGCTGGCCCAGAGCGGGCTGCCCCAAGAAACCTGGGAGCGGCTATGAACAGCGAAAAGCCCCAAGCGGAAAAGATTTCGGGCGCGGTGCTGGTGGTGGGCGCCGGCATCGCGGGCATGCAGTCGGCCCTGGACATGGCCGCGGCCGGCTACAAGGTCTACCTGCTGGACAAGAACGTCTCCATCGGCGGGATCATGGCCCAGTTGGACAAGACCTTCCCCACCAACGACTGCTCCACCTGCATGATCTCGCCCAAGCTCATCGAGGTGGCCTCGGACCCCAACATAGAGATCATCAGCCGGGCCGAGCTGCTGGAGCTAACGGGCGAGCCGGGGGATTTCACGGCCAAGGTGCGCAAGGCCCCCCGCTTCATCGACGAGGACAAGTGTTCGGGCTGCGGCGAGTGCGTGAAGGCCTGCCCGGTGGAGGTGCCGGCCGACTTCAACCAGGGCCTCAACCGGCGCAAGGCCATCTACCGCCACTTCCCCCAGGCGGTGCCCGGCGCCTTTGCGGTGGACAAGCGCGGCACCAGCCCCTGCAAGGACGCCTGCCCGGCGGGTATCAGCGTGCAGGGCTACGTGGCACTCATCGCCCAGGGCCGCTTCCGCGAGGCCCTGGCCCTGATCCGGCGCGACAATCCCCTGCCCGCAGTGTGCGGCCGGGTGTGCACCCATCCCTGTGAGTTGGCCTGCGCCCGGGCCGAGGTGGACGAGCCCATCGCCATCCGCGACCTCAAGCGCTTCGTGGCCGACTGGGAGCTGACCCAGGGCGAGCCCGACCTGCCGGAGCTGCCCGTGCAGGACAAGGAGCGGGTGGCCATCGTGGGCGCGGGACCGGCCGGGCTCACCTGCGCCTATTATCTCGCCCTGGCCGGCTACCGGCCCACCGTGTTCGAGGCCCTGGACAAGGCCGGCGGCATGCTGCGGGTGGGCATTCCCGACTACCGCCTGCCGCCCGAGGTGCTGGATTACGAGATCGACTACATCCGCGCCTGCGGGGTGGAGATCAAGCTCAACACCGCCCTGGGCCGCGACTACACCCTGGCCGGACTCAAGGACCAGGGCTATGCCGCGGTGTTCGTCAGCCTGGGCGCCCACCAGGGCATGCAACTGGGGGTGGAAGGCGAGGAGCTGGAGGGCGTGCAGTCCGGGGTGGAGTTCCTGCGCCAGGCCGCCCAGGGCACGGCCCAGAGCCCGGGCCGCCGGGTGGCGGTGATCGGCGGCGGCAACGTGGCGGTGGACGCGGCGCGCACCGCCCTGCGCCTGGGCAGCGAGGAGGTGACCATCCTCTACCGCCGCACCCGCCAGGAGATGCCGGCCTACGAGGAAGAGGTGGTCGAGGCCCTCGAGGAGGGCATCAAGATAGAGTATCTGGCCGCGCCGGTGCGCTTTTTGGGCGAGGGCGGCCGCCTGCGCCAGGTGGAGGTGATCCGCATGGAGCTGGGCCAGCCCGACGAGAGCGGGCGGCGGCGGCCGGTGCCGGTGGAGGGCAGCCAGTACACCCTGGAGGTGGACGGCGTGCTGGCCGCCATAGGCCAGAGGCCCGAGGTATCCTGCCTGGACGAGGGCTGCGGGGTGAAGGTGGCCCGCGCCTCGCGCCTGGTGGCCGACCCCGTCACCCTCCAGACCGGTGAGCCCTGGGTGTTCGCCGGCGGCGACGTGGTGACCGGCCCGGCCACGGTGGTGGAGGCCATCCGCGCCGGCAAGACCGCGGCCGAGAGCATCCGCCGCTTCCTGGTCGGCGAGGACCTCCTTGCCGGCCGCGATCTCCAGGCGGCCGTGGCCCGGGGCGAGACCGCGGGCGTGGCCCGCGAGCCCCGGCGGCGTCCGGCCCAGCGCGATCCCAAGGAGCGTAGCCTGGGCTTTGCGGAGGTGGTGCAGTGTCTCAGCCAGGAGGAGGCCCAGGCCGAGGCCGCCCGCTGCCTGGCCTGCGGCATCTGCTCGGAGTGTTACCAGTGCGTGGAGGTCTGCCAGGCCGGGGCCATCTACCATGACATGCAGCCCCAGGACCTGGAACTCAGGGTGGGCGCGGTGGTCATGGCGCCGGGCTTCGTTCCCTTCGACGCCCACGGCAAGCCCGAGTTCGGCTACGGCCGCTACGCCAACGTGGTGACCAGCCTGGAGTTCGAGCGCATCAACAGCGCCTCGGGTCCCTTCGGCGGCCACGTGCAGCGGCCCAGCGACGGCAAGGAGCCCAAGCGGGTGGCCTGGATCCAGTGCGTGGGCTCCCGCGACGCCTCCATCGGCCGGGACTACTGCTCCTACGTGTGCTGCATGTACGCCTCCAAGCAGGCCATCATCGCCCAGGAGCACGTGCCGGGCCTGGAGGCTACCATCTTCTTCATGGACATCCGGGCCCAGGGCAAGGGGTTCGACCGCTACTACGAGCGGGCCAAACAGGAGCACGGGGTGCGCTATGTGCGCTCCATTCCCTCGCGGGTGATCGAAGACCCCCAGAGCGGCGACCTCGTGTTGCAGTACTTTGACGAGCACGACCAACTGGTGGAGGAGACCTTCGAGATGATCGTGCTCTCGGTGGGCCTGGTGCCCCACCCCGCCGGGGTGGAGACCGCCGCCCGGCTCGGGGTGGAGACCGACCGCTTCGGCTTTGCCGCCCGCCAGGGCCTCAACCCCCTGGCCACCAGCCGGGAGGGCGTGTATGCCTGCGGCGTGTTCCAGGCCCCCCGCGACATACCGGACACGGTGATGCAGGCCTCGGGCGCCGCGGCCGAGGCCGGGGCCCTGCTGGCGCCGGCCCGGGGCAGCGAGGTGAGCGTCACCCAGTTCCCGCCCGAGCGCCAGGTGGCGGACGAGGAGCAGCGCATCGGGGTGTTCGTCTGCCATTGCGGCATCAACATCGGCTCCATCGTGGACGTACCGGCGGTGGTGGAATACGCCCGCAGCCTGCCCGGGGTGGTGGCGGCCGAGGAGTTCCTCTTCACCTGCTCCACCGACAGCCAGGAGAAGATGGCCCAGGCCATTGCCGAGCAGGGCCTCAACCGGGTGGTGGTGGCCTCTTGCAGCCCGCGCACCCACGAGCCCCTTTTCCAGGAGACCCTCAGGAAGGCGGGGCTCAACCCCTACCTCTTCGAGATGGCCAACATCCGCGACCAGTGCTCCTGGGTGCACCAGGGCGACCACCAGGCGGCCACGGCCAAGGCCAAGGACCTGGTGCGCATGTCCGTGGCCCGGGCCGGCCTGCTGCAACCCCTGCACCGCTTCCCCACCCCGGTCAACCAGTCGGCCCTGGTGGTGGGGGGCGGGCTGGCCGGCCTCACCGCGGCCCAGAGCCTGGCCGCCCAGGGCTTCTTCACCCACCTGGTGGAGCAGGGGCCCGAGCTGGGTGGCCTGGCCCGCCGGCTGCACCGCGCCCTGGAGGGGTTTGACATCAAGGAGCACCTGGAGAAGCTCATCGACGAGGTGACCCACAACGGGCTCATCCAGGTGCATCTCAACACCCGGGTGCTGGGCACCACCGGGCACGTGGGCAGCTTCGTGAGCCGTCTCAAGACGGGCGACCAGGAGGAATCCCTGGAGCACGGCGCCCTGATTCTGGCCACCGGCGCCCAGGAGTATGAACCCAGCGAGCACGGCTACGGCCAGGACCCGCGGGTGCTCACCCAGCTCGAACTGCATGAGGCCCTGTACGGGGACGAGCCCCTGGCCGGGGTGGAGCAGGTGGTGATGATCCAGTGCGTGGGCTCGCGCGACCAGGAACACTCCTATTGCAGCCGCATCTGCTGTTCCCAGGCCGTGGCCAACGCCCTGCGCATCAAGGAGCTGAAGCCCGACTGCGAGGTCACGGTGCTCTTCCGCGACATCCGCACCTTCAGCCTCAAGGAACTCTGGTACCAGAAGGCCCGCAAGGCCGGGGTGCGCTTCGTGCGCTTCGACCCGGAGCGGCCTCCCCAGAGCGAGGCCGGCCCGGAGGACATCACGGTGCGGGTCTGGGATTCCATCCTGGGGGAGGATTTGGAGTTCGCGGCCGACCGCCTGGTGCTCTCGGCTGCGGTTCGCCCGCGGGAGGACGCCGCCGAGCTGGCCTCGGCCCTGAAGCTGCCCCTGGATGCGGACGGTTTCTTCATGGAGGCCCACCTCAAGCTGCGGCCGGTGGACTTCGTGAACGCGGGCTTCTTCCTGGCCGGCGCGGCCCACGGCCCCAAGTTCGCCGAGGAGGTCATCGCCCAGGCCAAGGCCGCGGCCGCGCGGGCGGCCACGGTGCTGAGCAAGGCGGAGATGATGGTGGGCGGCGAGGTGGCGGTGGTGGACGCCGAGCGCTGCGTGGCCTGCCTGACCTGCGTGCGGACCTGCCCCTTCGGGGTGCCCCAGCTCAACGAGGAGGGCGTGGTCTACATAGATCCGGCCGCCTGCCAGGGATGCGGTAGCTGTGCCGCGGCCTGCCCCCGCAAGCTCATACAGGTGCAGCACCATACCGATGCCCAGATCATGGCCAAGGCAACGGCCATCTAGGCAGGACGGCCAGGGCCGGCATGGGCGGCCCGGAATGGACGAGGCGAGGAATGAGCGAGAAATACGAACCCAAGATCGTGGCGCTGCTTTGCACCTACTGTACCTACACCGCGGCCGACATGGCGGGGTCCATGCGCCTGCAATACCCGCCCAACGTGAGGGTGGTCAAGCTCCTGTGCACCGGCAAGGTGGACGTGGTCTACCTGCTGAGCATCTTTCGGGCCGGGGCCGACGCGGTGATGGTCTCCGGCTGCGAGATAGGGGACTGCCACTTCTTGGAGGGCAACCTGCGGGCCCGGGAGCGGGTGGAACACGCCAAGCTGCTCTTGGATGAGGTGGGCCTGGGCTCCGGCCGCCTGGAGATGTTTCACATCGGTGCCTCTGACGCGCCCAAGTGGGCCCAGGCCGTGGAGCAGATGACCCGCTGGGCCCTGGAACTGGGACCCAATCCCCTGGGCCGCCGGCGGGCGGCCGAGGCAGGCAGTAGCGAGGAGTTGACCGTATGATCGTGGCCAAACGCAAGCCCTTTGAGGAGATAGCCGAGGCGGCCGCGCCCTTCAGGCGGGTGCTGGTGGTGGGTTGTGGCACCTGTGTGGCGGTGTGCCTCACCGGCGGTGAGAAGGAGGCCGGCATCCTGGCCGCCCAACTGGACATCGCGGCCCAGATGAAGGGGCGCGAGCAGGTCTTTGAAACCGCCTGCGTGGAGCGCCAGTGCGACCGCGAGTTCCTGGACGAGCTGGCCGAGCGGGCCGAGGATTGCGACGCCTTGCTCTCCTTGGCCTGCGGCGCGGGCATCCAGTTCCTGGCCGAGCGCTTCCCCCGGGTGCCGGTCCTGGCCGGGGTGGACACCACCATGATCGGGGTGAACAGCGAGGTGGGCGTGTGGGACGAAAAGTGCCGCGCCTGCCGCAGTTGCCTGCTCACCGTGACCGGCGGCTATTGCCCGGTGGCGCTTTGCCCCAAGGGGCAGATAAACGGTCCCTGCGGCGGGGCGCGGGAAGGCAAATGCGAGACCGACCCGGAGCGGGACTGCGTGTGGAGCTTGATCTGGGAGCGCCTGGAGGGCACTGGCCGGCTGGAGAACCTGAGCCCCATCCTGGGGCCGCGGGACTACTCGCTCTCCAACCTGCCCCTCAAGCAGGTTCACCCCGCCTACCAGAGGAGGTACAGCACCCATGACTAGGTTCAGCCAGGCCCTGGCGGACAAGGGCTTTGTGCAGACCGTGGAGCTCGAGCCGCCCAAGGGCGTAGACTTGAAGCCCCTGCAGGAGCTGGCCACCAGCCTGGCCGGCAGGGTGGATGCGGTGGTGCTGGCGGACAACCCCCGGGCCGAGGCCAGGCTGGACCCGGTGGTGGTCGCCGGCGAGCTGATCCAAAAGGCCGGGGTGGAGGTGATCCTCACCTTCACCTGCCGCGACCGCAACCGCCTGGCGCTCACCAGCCGGATGCTGGCCGCGGCCGCGGCCGGGGTGGAGACGCTGCTCATCGTGAGCGGCGACTTCGTGAACCTGGGCGACCATCCCCAGGCCAAGCCGGTGTATGACCTGGACTCGGTGCAGGCCCTGCAACTGGCCGGCGGGCTCAGCCAGGGGACCGACCTGGCCGGGATCGAACTGGCCGGCGCGCCTTCCTTCTTCCTGGGCGCCACGGCCGCGGCCCAGGCCGAGCCCCTGGGTCCCCAACTCCTGAAGTTGCGCAAGAAGCTGGCGGCGGGCGCCGGCTTCATCGTGACCATGCCCCTGGCCGGGGTCGAGGCCTACAGCCGCCTGCGGCGCGAAGCCGGGGTGGAGGGGGCCAAGCTGATCGCCGGGGTGGAGGTGGACGAGCCTGCCGCCCGCGAGCGGGCTGCGGAGCTGGTGAAGGAACTCAAGGCGGCCGGCGCGGACGGGGTGCATCTTTCCATACCCGGAGCCCAGGAGGAACTGCCCGCGCTGTTGGACGCCTGCGGCCTTTAAGCCAAAGAGAGACGAGATGGGCATAGAGGACAAGACGGTGGTGGTGATCGGCGGCGGCATCGCCGGCGCCAGCGCGGCCCTGAACCTGGCCCAGGCCGGTGCCAGGGTGGAACTCATCGAAAAGGACGACTTCATCGGCGGCCACGCGGCGCTTCTGACCTGCAAGGCCACGGACCAGTGCCAGCAATGCAACGGCTGCCTGGCCGAGCCCCGCCTGCGCGAGCTTCTGGTCCACCCCCGGGTGAACATCCTGCGCCGCAGCCGGGTGACCGAGGTGGCGCAGGAGGGGCGGGAGTACCTGGTCCGCCTGGAGGAGCGGCCGGCTTATATCGACCCGGCCGCCTGCACCGGCTGCGGCCTCTGCCTGGAGCAGTGCCCGGAGGAGGGCGCCCTGCGCCGGCCTCCCCTGGCGGGCGATGTGCCCCTTTTGGCCGTGGACCCGGAGCGCTGCCTCTACTTCCGCGACCAGCGCTCCACCCTTTGCCGCGACGCCTGCCCGGAGGAGGCCATTGATTTCGGGCGCCAGCCCGCCAGCCGGGAGATCAGGGCCCATGCCCTGGTGCTGGCCACGGGCTTTGCGCCCTATCCGGCCGGGGAAAAGGCCCGCCTGGGCTACGGCCGCATACCCGACGTGGTGACCGCCATGGAGCTGGAGGCGCAACTGCGGCGCCAGGGCCGGCCGGCGCGGCCCTCGGACGGCGCCGAGCCCCGGCGGGTGGCCTTCATCCAGTGCGTGGGCTCCCGCGAGCGCGGCGGCCACAACTATTGTTCCCGGGTGTGCTGCGGCTATGCCCTGCGCCTGGGCCGGCTGCTCAAGCACCGTTTCGGGGCCGAGGTGAGCGTCTTCTACATGGACCTGCAGAGCTTCGGCCACGCCTTTGACCAGTTCCTGGCCGCGGCCCGGGAGGACCTCGAGCTGGTGCGTTCCATGCCCTATGACGTGTGGGCCGGCGCCGAGGGGGGAGTGGAGGTGGAGTACCAGGCCGAGCCCGGCCAGGAGCCGGTGCGCGAGCCCTTTGACCTGCTGGTGCTTTCGGTGGGCATCACCCCTGGCGTCGATCATCCCGAGCTGGCCCGGACCCTGGGGCTGGAGCCCGACGCCCACGGCTTCATGAGCCGGGGCGCGCCGGGCATATTCGTGGCCGGGGCCGCGGCGCGGCCCATGGACGTGGCCGAGAGCGTGGCCCATGCCGGCCGCGCGGCCAGCCAGACCATCCGCTACCTGGAGGAGGCTTGAGCATGGCGAGCCCCGCACGCGTGGGAGTGTTTCTCTGCCAGGGTGGCCGCACGAAGGCCGATTCCCTGGAATACAAACGGCTGCGCTGGGCGGCCGAAACCGGCGCCCCCGGCGGCCGGGTCTATGAAATCACCCAGGCCTGCCAGGCCGAAGGCGCCAGGGCCCTGGCCCGCCTGGCCCAGGAGGAGGGGCTCACCAGCCTGTTGCTGGGGGCCTGCCCCTTGGCCGGCCCCAGCGGGCCCTTGACCCAGGCCCTTTTGGAGCGGGGGCTGGACCCGGCCATGGTGAGCCTGGTCGAGGTCTGCCAGCGGCCCGAGGACGGCCTGGAGGAGTGCCAGGTGGAAGGCGGTGCCCACTTCGCCCTGTGCCAATCCCTGGCTGCGGTCAAGGAGCGCCAGGAGCCCGAGAGCCAGACCCTGGAGGTGTCCACCCGGGTCCTGGTGGTGGGGGCGGGCCTGGCCGCCTTGACCGCCAGCCGCGACTTGGCCGCCGGCGGCTACCAGGTGCTGCTCATCACCCCGGACAAGCGCCTGGCCCCGCCCGAGCCCCTTCTGGGGCCCGAGGCCGCCGAGGCCGCGGCCGCGCTGGCCGAGGAGGTGCGCTCCTCGGAGCAGATCGAGGTGCTGCCCCGCGGCGAGTTGCTGGGCCTGGCCGGACCGGCCGGGAGTTTCCAGGCCCTGGTGCGCGACCGGGAGGAGGGCCTGCGCCGCTATGAGGTGGGCGCGGTGGTCATGGCCCAGGGCCCGCCCCAGGAGCTGAACCTGGGGGACTGGCAGATGCAGCCCTCGCCGCGGGTGCTGTCCCTGAGCGGGCTGGCGGCCTTGGTCTCGGCTCCCCAGCACTTGCAGAAGCTGGCCGGGGCGGAGTCCCCCCGGGTGGGCCTGGCCGTGGGCCTGTCGCGGGAGGCCGACCCTGCCTCGCTGCGGGCGGCGCTGCGCCTGGGCCAGGACCTGGTGCGCGAGCTGGGGGCCCAGGTCATGCTGTTCACCGGCAACCTGAAGGTGGCCGCGCCGGAGCTGGAAGAACTGAGCCAGACCGCCCGGGCCGAGGGCGTGGGCCTGGTCAAGTTCCGCCAGGGGGATTTCAGGCCCCGGGCGGAGGAGGCCGGGGTCACGGTGGATTACTTCGAGGAGATACTCCAAATGCCCATCCGCCAGGAGCTGGAGCTCCTGGCCGTGGACGAGCGGCCCGCGCCGGACCAGGCCTACCGGGAGCTGGCCCGCTGCCTGGGCCTGGGGGTGAGCCGGGACGGCTCCTTGCAGCCGGAGGCGGTCAACGCGCTGCCCACCCTCTCCGCCCGGGGGGGAGTGTTCCTGGTGGGGCCGGCCCAGGGCAGCCGCGACCTGGAAACCACCCTGGACCAGGTGCAGGAGGCGCTCTGGCAGGTCCGCCGGCTTTTGGGCAAGGGCCAGGCGGTGGTGGAGGCCGGCCTGGTCAAGGTGGACCGCAAGGCCTGCGCCCTGTGCCTCACCTGCCTGCGGGTCTGTCCCCAGGGGGCCATGGGCCGGGTCGAACGGCGGCCCACCGCCAATCCCCTCACCTGCACCGGTTGCGGCACCTGCGCCGCGGAGTGTCCCATGGACGCCATCCAGTTGCTCAACCAGGAGGACACCCGTTACCGGGCCGAGATCAAGGCGGGCCTCAGCACGCCCTGGCAACTGGCCCATGGCGAGCCTGCCCCGGAGATGCTGGTGCTGGCCTGCGCCAACTCGGCCGGCCAGGCGCTCCGGGCGGCGCGGCTGGAGGGCGTGGCCTGGCCGGAGGAGGCGCGGCTGGTGCAGGTGCCCTGCGCGGGCAAGATCGATCCCGAGATGGTGCTGCATGCCTTCCGGGAGGGTTTCGACGCGGTGCTGGTGCTGGCCTGCCATCCCCAGGCCTGCTACTCGCTCAGCGGCAATACCTGGGCCGACCTGCGCCTGGACCACCTGCGGGTGGTCCTGGAGGAAGCCGGCTTCCCTCACCAGCGGCTGATGGCTGCCAGCGTGGCGCCCAACATGGGGCGCGAGGCCATGGAGCTGGTGCAAAAGGCCCTGGCCCGCACCAAGGAGATGGGGCCCAGCCCCCTCAAGATCGAGGCCCGGGTACGCGATGTGCTTTCGCCCTATACCTTGAACATGGACCAGTCCTACACGATTTTTTGAGGCTGCTGCCAGGGGATGAGCCGGCGGCCGCGCCCCTTGCTCCCGCTGGCCAAGGAAGGCGGGGGAGGGGGGAGCAGGGAGGCGCGGTAACAGGTGGCGGGCCCAAGGCTCACCACTGGATCTGGAAGGTGACCTCGCAACTGCCCTCGCAGGTGGCGGTGTCCTTGCTCACCTGCACCTCGCCGGCCAGGCCGCAGCCCGCCAGCCAGGATCTGAGCCTGGTCTTGGCCGCGCACTGGTAGAAGTCGATGCCGCCCGCCTGGGAAACCGCCTTGTGCACGTAGCATTCCAGGATGCGTCCCACCAGGGTGCTCTTGTCCCGGACCTCGAACTGGTACACGTGCTCCTTGGGGAAGTAGAGCGCCGAGGCATATTCCACCAGCTCCTTGAACTGCCCTATGTCCTCCACCGGGCCAAAGCCGGACTCGGCCAGCAGGCGGCTGATTTCGGTCTTGCCAAAGGAGCCCACCACGGTCTGGTTCATCTGGTTGGCCACCTCCGGGCCCAGGTTCAGGGTGGACTTGAGGAACCAGCGGGCGTCGTTCAGCACCCACAGGTCCCGCAACAGCTTTTCCCTTTGCGCGGGCGTCAGGTTTATCGCCTTTTGAGCCATGATCCCTTTCCTCCCCCCAGGTGGGGTTTTCTCCCAAGAACGAGAACAGCGCTATGAGGGTTTGACCATGATTATGGTCAAATCACCCCTCACGCATTCCTGGCCATCTACATAGAGCGAGCATTTCACGCGGCGGCTCTTGTCGCCCTTGCCCACCACCTTGGCCCGCAGGGATATCTCCGCGGAAAGGGGTACCGGCTTCAGGAACTCCAGGTTCATGGCCTTGGTCCAGCCCGCGGGCAGGCGCTCGGGCGCATCCCCCGGGTCCAGCCCCAGTCCCTCCAGGTCCGCTACAAAGGCCGCGCATACCGCGTGGCAGTCCATCAAGGTCGCTGCCACCCCGCCGTTCAGGAAGCCCGGGTAGGAGAGATGGTGCTCCCGGGCGCGCCAGCGGGCCACCAGCTCGTCCCCCTGGACATGGCTCTTGAGGCGCAGGCCGGCGGGGTTGTCCGCCCCGCAGCCGTAACAGCAGCGGCCGGGGTGGTCCTTGCGTATGAGGTCCTGCAGGGCTGGCTCTTGGGGCATGGGTTCATCCTCTGTCATGGTCTTGCCCATAAGGCAGGCAAGACGTCCACGGTAGGGGGCGACG
>CAZUHP010000009.1:0-87518 GCA_964620595.1 uncultured Desulfarculaceae bacterium
GGCTGAGGTGGAAAACGGCCAGGTGATTGCCGTTGCCGAGGCCACGCCCGCCCCGCCCAAGGAAGTATGGCTGCACGTGGCCATCAGCGGCGGGGACGGCGACGACCCGCCGGGCATCAAGAACGACGGCACGGACGCACTCAACATCACCGCCACCCTGCGGGCCACGGCCGACCCGGCCAGCCCGGTGATCCAGGTGTCCGGCGCCTGGCGGGTCACGATCCGCGACGACACCGGCGCCATCTACGACGTGGTCAAGGTGCAGATGAACGCCGGCGTGGTGAGCGCCTCCTACACCACCACCAGCCGGCCGGCGGTGTGCGAGCTGCGCGAGCAGGATTTCGCGCCAGTGCCCGACCCGGCCGGGGGTGAGCCCTTCGCAGTGCACCTGGCCGGGCAGGCCGCCTGGAAGGTGTACCGGGAGCTGTAGCCCGTTTCAGCCGTTGTCACTCGTGCAAGCTTAGGAGCCAGGTCTAGATCCCCATGGTGGTCAATCTCTCTCCTGGCGAGGGCGCGGACTATGGTCCCGGCTGGGCCATGTTCTGCTTCCGCCCCGGCGCCTTCCTGAGCCACAACATCGGCATGGCCACCGGCCGCGCCGCCTACCAGGCCGGCCGGCTGGTGGCCACCCACGTGGCCACCGTGCTGCCGGGCGGGTGGATCGCCGAGGCGGTGGGCGGCGGCTACCGCATCAGGCCCTTGCCGCCCCTGCTGGACCCGGACAACCGGGAGGCAGTGGTGTGGTTCCGCCGGCCGCGGGGGCTCACCTCCAAGGCCGCGGACCACATGTGCAACCTGGCCCGGCAATGGGCGGACCAGCAGGTGCCCTACGATTACGGAGCCCTGTGGGGCTTCACCCTCTCCGATCCCGAGCGGCGCGGCCAGGAACCCAACTTCCTGGAGAGCCCCCGGCGGCTCTATTGCTCCGAGGCCTACCTCAAGCAGCTCAAGGCCGCAGAGCCGCTCCTGGCCCGCCCCCTCCCCCCCCAGGTGCACGCCCGCCACGAATCCTGGTGGAGCCCGGAGGACCTGAACCGGGCCCCCGGCCTGTGGGCCTCCCCGGGCAATGCCGGCCAGCCCCCGGCCCGGCACCCGTGAGCGGGCCGCACCCCAAGGCTCGAGGGGCCGGGCGATCGGCCCGGCCCCTCGGGTATTGGCTTCGCAGCTTTTGGGGGCGGCAAAAGCCGGCCCGGTTTCAACGCCTGCGGTCAAAGGCCGTGGTGTAGCGCCTGCCCACCAGGTACAAGCCCAGCACGCTGAAGAGCTGAATGCCCAGGGCCGGCAAGAAGGACAAGAACACCCAGGGCAGCACGAACAGGATCAAGCCCACCGCTATGATGACCGGCAGCACCAGCTTCCAGTGCTCCTGGAGCCAGGCCTCGTTGGCCAGCTTCCAGCGGGTGTCCGGGTCCAGCCAGACCGGTTCCGGCTCCCTGGCTTCTTCCTGGGGCTCGGGCCCCTGCTCCGGGTGCGGCATGCAACTCCCTCCTGGCGCAGCCTCAATGCCTTTGCCCTTGGAATCATAACATCATCCCGCCCCGCCCGTCGCCCTCCCCCGCCCCCCCGTCGCCCGCCCCCCCCGTCGCCCGTCCAACGAAGAATCTGCACAAAATTTCGTTAAAGTGTTGGCGCGCTCTGTTGCATACCATTACTATTATAATAGGTATGGTTCTCAATCTGGCCAAGCCGCTGTGCTGAGGGGGTCGTGGCTGCTTGCGCCTGCACCAATACCGCCACTCATCTTTCAGGAGGCACTAGGCGATGGCAGACCAAAAGAAAAAGGCAAAGCAGAACCTTATACCGGTAGAGGAACTCACCATCTGCGAGACGACCCAGCAGATGCTGAGCAAGGCCCGGCGGGACGAGGTGGAGATCGCCTTTGACCGGGCCCAGGCCATGAAGGCCTGTCCCATCGGCGCCAAGAGCGCCTGCTGCAAAAACTGCTTCATGGGTCCCTGCCGCCTCAACGCCAACGACCCCTACGGCAAGGTGGGCATCTGCGGCGCCACCATCGACACCATCCAGTCGCGCAACTTCGGCCGCATGGTGGCCACGGGCACTGCTTCCCACACCGACCACGGCATGGACATGCTCAAGCTGTTCCGGGGGGTGGTTGAGGGCCGCATCAAGGACTACGAGATCCAGGACACCGAAAAGCTCTTCGAGGTGGCCGAGGAGCTGGGCATCGCCACCAGGGACCGCGAGGTGCTGGAGGTGGCCCGCGACCTGGCCACCGAGCTGGAGAAGACCTACACCCAGACCGAGGGCGAGATACCCTTCATCAAGCGCGCGCCCCAGGCCACCCAGGAGATGTGGCGCAAGGCCGGGGTGGTGCCCCGGGGCGCCATGCGCGAGATCATGGAGATGATGAACCGCACCCACATGGGCATGGACCAGGACTACGAGAACATCATCAAGCAGATCAGCCGCACCGCCCTGTCCGACGGCTGGGGGGGCTCCATGGTGGCCACCGAGGTGGGGGACATCCTCTTTGGCACGCCCAAGCCCACCCAGGGCGAGGTGAACATGGGAGTGCTCAAGGCGGACCAGGTGAACATCATCATCCACGGCCACGAGCCCAACCTGTTCGACTCCATGCTGGCCTCGGTTTCCGACCCGGCCCTGGTGGAAAAGGCCAAGGCGGCGGGGGCCAAGGGCATCAACCTGGTGGGCATGTGCTGCTCCGGCCTGGAGATGCTCTCCCGCCGCGGCATCCCCCACGCGGGCAACTTCATGAGCACCGAGGCGGTGCTGGTCACCGGCGCGGTGGACGCCATGGCGGTGGACGTGCAGTGCATCAAGCAGGGCCTGGGCAAGGTGGCCGAATGCTACGGCACCAGGCTGTTCACCACCAACCCCCGGGCCCACATCGAGGGGGTCATGCACGTGGAGTTCGAGGAGGACGACCCCCGGGACTGCACCGACATCGTGGTGGAGATGGCCATCAAGCGCTTTGCCAACCGCCAGGCGCCCGTGCAGATACCCCAGCGCAAGGACCGCGGGGTATACGGATTTTCCCACGAGTACATCAACTACATGCTGGGCGGCACCTTCCGCGGCTCCTACACGCCCCTGAACGAGAACATCATCAACGGCCGCATCCGGGGCGTGGCCGGGGTGGTGGGCTGCACCAATCCCCGGGTCAAGCAGGACTGGGTACACGTAGAGCTGGTCAAGGAGCTCATCAAAAACGACGTGCTGGTGGTGCAGACCGGCTGTTCCCAGATCGCGCTGGCCAAGGCCGGCCTGCTCGCGCCCGAGGCCGCGGCCCTGGCCGGGGCGGGCCTGCACGAGGTGTGCGAGGCGGTGGGCATGCCCCCGGTGCTAGGCCTGGGCGCCTGCGTGGACAACAGCCGCATCCTCATCGCCTGCTCGGAGATGGTCAAGACCGGCGGCCTGGGCGAGAGCATCGCGGACCTGCCCGTGGCCGGGGCCGCGCCGGAGTACATGAGCGAGAAGGCCATCGCCATCGGCCAGTACTTCGTGGCCTCGGGCGTGTACACCGTCTTCGGCGTCACCTTCCCCATCGTGGAGGGCACCAAGTTCCACGACCTCCTGTTCAACCGGCTGGAGGACATGGGCATGGGCAAGTGGGACTTCTGCGTGGACCCCCACGAGATGGCCCGCAAGATGATCGCCCACATCGACAAGAAGCGCGCCGCCCTGGGCCTGGACAAGGGCCGGGAGCGGGTGCTGGTGGACATGGCCGACCGCCGGGCCATGGACGCCTGATCCTCGGCCCTTTTCCAACCCGAGCCAACGGGGGGCGCGTCCAGGAGGGCGCGCCCCTTTTCAGGTCCGTGGCCCGCAACAGGCCGCAGGTAGTGAGTCTGTTGGATTCTAAAGCGCTTTCTCCAGGGCTACGTCTATGATTTCCTTTCGCAACAATGGAAATGTACCTGCCCAAAGGAGCAAAAAGCGAAAAGACCCCGCCATCGTAACTCCAGGGGAAAAAAGCGGCAAGGCCCGCGCCCGAAAACCCACGTCCGAGCAACGGTCAGAAATAGCCCAAAAGGCTACATAGAAACGTTAGGGTAAATCCTAAACGCCACTAAGCGCATCCTTAATCGGCAAAACAATCTTTTCTAGTTCTTCTTTAGTGGCGCAGTTGGCCGCCCATGAGGCGCACATAACTTGCCATAAATTAGAGCTACCCACATAAAGCGGGTCAGCGGCATACTTGAGCCAATCATGATGATCAGGTAGAGTCATCGCTTTGTCAAGTGAATCGATTACGTCTGAAGGTCCTCTATCAAGTCGCTCTGCCAAACTTGGCCAGCCTTTTTCTTTTAAGGCGCCAAACACAAAACGTTCGGGAGATTCCTCTCCAGGCAATAGAACAACCCCGGGCCTTTCCGTTTGGTCCCCGTCAAGAAAAACCACAGACGGGCGGGGGAACTTATTTTTCTCAACCATTAGCCCCAAGCTCCTCCCAACCGATGCCGCACCATAGGGAATTATTTCAATTCTTGAAACCAAATCTTTCTCTCGTTTGATTATGGCTTCTTTAACCAGCATCGCAGAGATATCGTCTTCCACATAAACATCACATTCCGGGTGGTCTTCTTCGTCCATTCTGGACATGGCAAATTCCGGGCTCACACCTGTTACCGTTGATCTCGTGGAACCACTTTCTACTATGTATATTCTTCCTTCTGGTGGCAATTCAGCCAGCACATACGGACTATGCGTTGAAATAATAAATTGAATTTCTTTTTCCCTGGCTTGGGTCGCTAGGTCGCGAATAAGTCGGCGTTGTGCCCTGGGATGAAGAGAGGACTCAATCTCATCTATTATAACTAGCGAATATTTTTCAAAGTCTTCGCTTAGCAATTCAGCAGAGGTTAATTCTCCCGCCCCCTGATGAAAACCAGAATATCCTATGCCGTTTCTTTCAACTACAGATACCGTGCGCTTGGAGTCAATCGTGGTCGTCGCAAGTCTTGCCGAGTCGTAATGAATACCCATAATATTGGAGAGCCTTTGAACCATTTCGCTGGCAAACGAATCGGCACGGCTTTCTGACACGGTTGATTTTGCCAGCTTCTTGTATCCCGCACGTGCAGATAATGGTTGAATTCTACTAAGGTCAATGTAATAAACTCTCCGGATTTTGCGCTGTAGATTTCCCCTCCATCTGGTAGTTGGCTTGCGGATACTTGCAACCGTTGTCCCCTCATCTCCCTCGCGCACAGAATATTTCACCATGACATTTTTCACTTCATCCCAAGCGGTATCTGGAAAAAAATCGGAGGCAAATTTTTGTTTAGGCGCATGTTTTGGTGCTCTATATACTGAAGCTGCCGCCTGTAAAATAGTGCTTTTCCCTGCACCATTTTCCCCCACAACGGCCACCATTGGAAAGTTGAACTCAATGCGCTGTCCATCCCAACCACGCAAACCCTTTATTTCTAACCATTCCAGCCTTTTGGGCCAAGACCCTCCCGTTAACCACTTGTTTCGAAGTCTCCGCATCTCCCTGGAATTTGCCATTTCCCGCCTCCGAAAGTTCATATTGACCACACTTATATACTCCAAACCAGAACAGAGCCGTATATATTTTTTATTGATATCATTTTTTTCATACAAGGTCAACTAAGACAGCGGCCCAAAACCAATTTGAATGCGCAAAACCAAACAGAGTTGATTTGCTCCTGGATGGTGGGAGTTCGCAGCGTCGAAACTGTGCCAAATACTTCATAGAAGGTTTGGTAACTAGACCTGCTACCCACATCCAAAAGACCACCGATGGTTACGGCGTTTATCTTGAAGCCGCATATGAAGCCTTTGGGGCTGATATAGACGATGGGACCCTGGTTAAGCAGTATGGCTCCAGTACAGAGACAATGGTGCAATATAGCCCGCCCAAGGTGATCAGGTGCGAGGCGGCTACCATAGAATCAAACTACGGCACCTCCCACCCGCGCCGCAGGTTGACAACCACCGCGGCAAAGGTTAACATCGGCGCGGGTCGGCTTAGGTCGTCGCGCACTGAAGTGCGCCCCCTGCGGCCGTCGAGGCCGGCGGAGATGGCGGGGCCGGAGGGGACGGCGGGAACGGGACCGTCCCCCATGCTGGCCGGCACCGAGCCACCCATCTGAGCAAACGCAAGGCCGGGGCCTTTGCCCCCGGCCCCACAACCTGGTCAAGAAGGCCGTTACCCCCCCCTTGTGGGGGGTGGCGGCCTTTTTTTGTTGCCCGCTGCCCGGCGGCGGCCAGGAAAGGAGGTGATGCCTGCCCGCGCCCCCTGCTGCCAGGGGGAACTGGATGCGATCGATCCATTGGACCGACAAGCAACGCCAAACCAGGCCGGCCGTTGCAACGGCCGGAAAACACGCTCCGCAGGACCCGCTGCTGGTTCAGCCGGCCCTGCGGATCAACTTGGAAAGAGAGGTGTGAAGGTGATCAAGCACAAGACTTTGCTGGGCCTCCTGTTGGCCCTGGGCCTGTGTCTCCATGCCGGCGCTGCCGGGGCCCACGACCTTTGGCTCTCCTGCCCCCAGGCCAAGGCCGGCCAGAAGCTCGTCATAGAGATGGGCTATGGCCACAAGTTCCCCCAAAGCGAACCCCTGGACCCCAAGCTGGTGGATGAGCTCTATGTGATCGGCCCCCAGGGCAAGATCAGCACCAGTCCCCTGGCCGGGATGAAGTACCAGTCCGCGCGGCCCCTGGCCCAAGGCTCCTACCTGGTAGTGGGCAGCTCCAAGCCGCAGTGGTACAGCCTCTCGCCCGACGGGTGGGTGAACAAGCCCAAGAACCAGGTGCCCGAGGCCATACGCTGCGTGCGCGCGGTGAAGTACGCCAAGACCCTGGTCAACCTGGGCGGCAAGCCGGGGCAGGTGTCAAAGCCGGTGGGCCAGCCCCTGGAGATCGTGCCCCTGGCCGATCCCGCCGCCCTCAAGGCCGGCGACGAGCTGCCGGTGCAGGTGCTGCTGAACGGCAAGCCCCTGGCCAAGGCCGAGGTCATGGCCACCTTTGCCGGCTTCAGCCGGGAAGGCGCCATGGCCTTCTACGCCAAGACCGACGACAAGGGCCTGGTCAAGGTGAAGCTGTGGCATCCTGGCCGCTGGCTGGTGCGCACCGGCCACAAGACGCCTTTCAAGGACCCGGCCCGGTGCGACACCTTCAGCCAGGGCGCGGCCCTCACCTTTGAGCTGAAGTGATGGCCCGGCCTTGGTCCCTCACCCGCGGCCCCGCGCCCTGGGCGGGGCCGCGGGTCCTGGGCGCGGTCCTCTTGCTGGGCCTGGGCCTGGGCTGCCCCCAGCCCGCCGCGGCTCACGGGGTGCGGCTCCAGGCCGGCACGGGAACCGCGGTGGTGCTGCGGGCGGGCTATGACAGCGGCGAGCCCATGAGCTTCGCCCGGGTGCGGGTGCTGGCCCCTGACGGCCGGACCCACCAAAAGGGCAATGCCGACGCCAAGGGCTGCTTCGCCTTCGTGGCGGACCGCCCGGGCAAGTGGCTGCTCGTGGTGGAAGACGGCATGGGCCACCGGGGCGAGCTTGCCTGGCAACAAACCAGCCAGGCCGGCCGCCAAGGTCCCGCCCCCCCCGTCGCCCCCCCCGTCGCTCCCCCCGTCGCTCCCCCCGCCCCCCCCGTCGCCACCCCGTCCCCCCCGTCGTCCCCCTTGTGGGTGCGGGTGGGCTGGGGCCTGGGGTTCATCTTCTGGCTCTGGGGCCTGGCCTTTTGGTGGCAGGGCCGGCGCCGGCAAAGGGCGGGGCCGTGATTTTGCGGGAGAAAAAATGCCGGCGGTTAGTGTATGATTATGGTCACGACAGCTCCGGTCCCGACCAGAGCGCTTGCCCCCAACCCCGTCATCCGCGAGGCAGTGCGCCAGCATGACACCCGACCACCGGCCAGGCCAGAGCATGGAGATCTCGGAGCAGGATTGGTACCGCTTCGTGCTCGACGGCCTGCCGGTGGGCGTCATCACCGTGGACCCCCACCGCCGGGTCACCTATCTCAACCAACTGGCCCAGGAGCTTTCCGGCTGGAGCGAGGCCGAGGCCCTGGGCCGCTACTGCGGCGAGGTGCTGCGCGGCGGCCAGTGCGGCCTGAAATGCCCCCTGTTGTCGGTGCTCTCCAGCCGCAAGACATCCATCACCCTGCGCTCCACCATAACCAACCGCCAGGGAGAGACCATACCCGTGCATTTCCGCATCGTGGGGTTGTTCTCCGCCTCGGGCGAGCTGGTGGGGGCGGTGGAGGCCTTCTACGACATCAGCCAGCGGGTGGCCCTGGAGGAGGAGCGGGAAAAGACCCTGTCCTTCTTTGCCCACGACATGAAATCCCCCCTGGTGAGCGCGGCGGGCTTCATGAACCGGCTGCTGGCCGGCAAGGCCGGGGAGTTGAGCCCCAAGCAGCGCTCCTACCTGGAGATCGTGCTGCAAGAGCTGAAGCGGGTGCAGTCCCTGGTGATCGACTACCTGGACGTGGTGCGCCTGGGCACCAAGCACGCGGAGCTGGCCCTGGAGCCCCTGGACCTGGCCCAGAGCCTGCGGGAGCTGGCCAGGCCCTACGGTGAGCGGGCCCGGGAAAAGGGCCTGGAGTGGAAGCTGGACATCAAGGGCGAGCTGCCCCCCTTGCAGGCCGACGCCCGGCGTCTGGGCCGGGTGTTCGCCAATCTTTTCGACAACGCGATCAAGTTCACCGACCAGGGGGAGGTGGAGGTGGTCTGCGTCCAGGAGCCGGCCGGCTTCATCCGGGTGGAGGTATGCGACCAGGGGCCGGGGCTCAGCCCCCAGGACCTGGAGTCCTTGTTCTCGCCCTTTTTCCGCGGCTCGGCGGCCAAGGGGGTGGAGGGCACCGGCCTGGGCCTGGCCGCGGTCAAGGCCATCGTGGCAGCCCACGGCGGGGAGGTCTCCGCCCGCAACCGCGCGGCCGGCGGCGCCTGCTTCGAGGTGCGGCTGCCGGTCTCCCCTGCCCAGGCCGACACCCACCCCCCGCCAGGGGCCCCCTGAACCTGTTGCCGCGAATAGGGCAAAGACAAAGGGCGCGCCACGGGGCGCGCCCCTTGTGCCTGGGCAAGAGGTATTTGGGAGGGGAGAGCCCCGGCGGGCCGGGGCTTCCCCTTGGCGGTTCTGCTTACAGGCTCTGGGCCACGATCTCGGCCACGTCCAGCACCTGGATCTTCTCGTCCAGGTTCTCGCCCTTGGCGCTGTCGGTGAGCATGCTTATGCAGTAGGGGCAGCAGGTGGCCACCACCTCGGCGCCCTTGGCGTCGGCCTGGCGTATCTTGTGGGTGGAGAAGCGCTGCTCGGGCTCGGTCTCCATCCACAGCCGGCCGCCGCCGCCGCCGCAGCACAGGGCCTGCTTGCGGTTGCGGTCGTACTCCAGAAGCTCCACCCCGGGCACGCTGGCCAGTATCTGGCGGGGCTCCTCGTACACCTCGGAATGGCGGCCCAGGTAGCAGGGGTCGTGGTAGATGACCTTCTTGGCGAACTCGCCGGAGGGCTTGATCTTGCCCTCGTCGATGAGCTGCTTCAGGAGCTGGGTGTAATGCACCACCTCCACCTCGGAGCCCAGCTCGGGGTACTCCTGGGAGAAGGTCACATAGCTGTGGGGGCTGGTGGTGACGATCTTCTTCACGCCCTTGTCGGCCCACAGCTTGATGTTCTTCTCGGCCAGGCTGGCGAACTGCTCCTCGTCGCCCATCTTGCGCAGGGCCTCGCCGCAGCAGCGCTCCTCGTTGCCGATGATGCCGAAGCTGACCCCGGCGGCGGAGAGGATCTTGACCATGGCCTTGGCGATCTGCTGGGAGCGCTTCTCATAGGCGCTGGTGCAGCACACGAAGAGCAGGTACTCCTGGGAGCCGTCGAAGCGGGGGACATCCAGGCCCTCGGTCCAGGCCTCGCGCTTGTCCGCCGGCTCGGACCAGGGGTTCCCGTTGGAGTGGATGGAGCCCATGATGGGCCGCAGGCTGGGCGGCGTGGCGCCGGACTCGGCGATCATGGCCCGCATGGCCCTCACCACGTCGATGATCTTGACCTGGCGCGGGCAGTTGACCACGCAGAGCTTGCAGGTGGTGCAGGCGTACAGGATCTCGTCGGACTCGAAGCCCTCCAGGCCCATCTGGGCCATGCGCATGAGCTTACGGGTGCGGAAGGGGCTTTCCACCTCGGGCCAGGGACACAGGCCGGAGCAGAGGCCGCACTGCATGCACTGGTAGAGGGTATCGCCTCCCATCAGGGCGATGGCCTCGGAAACCTCCAGGAACGGCGTGAGGGACATTTGGATTATCTCCTTGCAATTACAGGAAAACAGCTAGGCAAGCCCAAAAAAAGGGCACTCCCTTCCACTCTGTTCGCGGGTGCCGTCATTCTGCTTAACACCAAGCCAGGGGGGTGTCAAGTGCGGGGTGGGCAAAAAACGGTCAACCCCCAAGCCCACTTAGGCGGTCCGGCCCTCCCCTTCCCCCTGCCCGGCCTCGGCCTGGGCCTGGGCCTCGCGGCCCTGGGCCCGCCAGAGGAGATAGCCCTGCACGAAGTTTTCCAGGTCGCCGTCCAGCACCGCGTCCACGTTGCCCATCTCCACCCCGGTGCGGTGGTCCTTGACCAGGCGGTAGGGGGCCAGCACATAGGAGCGTATCTGGCTGCCCCAGGCGATCTCCTGGTGGGAGTCGTGTATCTTCTGCTTCTCCTCCTCGCGCTTGGCCAGCTCCATCTCGTAGAGCCTGGCCTTGAGCACCTTGAGGGCGATCTCCTTGTTGCGGTGCTGGCTCTTCTCGTTCTGGCAGGACACCACCACCCCGGTGGGCAGGTGGGTGATACGCACCGCCGAGGAGGTCTTGTTAACGTGCTGGCCGCCGGCGCCCGAGGCGCGGAACACGTCTATGCGCAGGTCCGCCTCGTTGATCTCGATCTCGATGTCCTCGTCCACCTGGGGCGAGACATAGACCGAGGCGAACGCGGTGTGGCGGCGGTGGCTGGCGTCAAAGGGGCTGATCCGCACCAGGCGGTGGATGCCGCTCTCGCCCTTGAGGAGCCCGTAGGCCTGGAAACCGTTTATCTCCAGGGTGGCGCTCTTGATGCCCGCCTCGTCGCCCTCCTGCAAGTCCAACAGGCGCACCTCGAAACCGCGGCGCTCGGCAAAGCGGGTGTACTGGCGCAGGAGCATCTCGGCCCAGTCCTGGGCGTCGGTGCCGCCGGCGCCGGCATTTATGGCCAGGATGGCGCTGCGGCCGTCGTCGGGCTCGCCCAGCAGGCGGGCGGTCTCCAGTTGCAGCAAGCCGGCCTCGATGGCGGCCAGGGAGGCCTGCACCTCCTTGGCGGTGGCGCGGTCGTCCTCCTCGACGGCCAGCTCCAGGAGCACCTCCGCGTCCTCCAGCTTGGCCAGCATGCGTTCATGGGCGGCCAGGGATTGCTCCAGCTCGGTGCGCTCCTTGCTCACCGCCTTGGCCGTGTCGGGATCGTCCCAGAAGCCGGGGGCGGCCATGAGCTTGTCCAGCTCGGCCAGGCGCCGGCGCTTGGCAGCGGGGTCAAAGATGCTCTCCGATCACGTCCAGCCGTTGCCGCAGGGCCTGCAAGGACTCCTTGATATCCTCGAACATCTCCCAAGACCTCCTTAGCCTGTTCCATAGCCCGGCCGGGCCGGGCCTCGCCTTCCGGGTACCAGGACCAACTATATCATGCCTGGCGCGGGCTGCACCCCGGCCGCCGCCGGCGCCCGCGCAGCCAGGCCCAGGCAGCGGCGGCCAGCACCAGGGCCAGGGCCCCAGGGCCCAGGATCTCGCCGTGGCGGGTGTAGAAGGTGAGCCCGCCCATGAGCGGCAGGTCGCGGCTGGCCAGGGCCTCCTCGAACAGCCCGGTGGTCTGCACCATGTCCCCGTCGGGCAGCACGAAGCCGCTGATGCCGGTGTTGGCCGCCCGGGCGCAGGCCCGGCGGTTCTCCACGCTGCGCAGGGCCAGGTGGCTCATGTGCTGGGCGCTGGCCCCGGTGCGGCCGTACCAGGCGTCGTTGGTCTGGTTCACCAGGAGGCGGGCGCCCATGAGGGCCTGGGCCCGGGCCAGCTCGGGAAAGATGGACTCGTAGCAGATGAGGGGCCCCACCTTCACCCCGGCCACCTCCAGGGTGTCGCCCTGCTTGCCGGGCAGGAAGTTGTCGCTGGTGATGGCCAGGGCGCGCACGAAAAAGAGGACCTTCTCCAGGGGCACGTACTCGCCGAAAGGCACCAGGTGGACCTTGTCGTACCAGGCCGCCGGCCGGCCGTCGGGCCCCACCAGCCAGGAGCGGTTGGTGGGACGGGGGCGGCCCTCCTTGAGGCGGGAGCCCAGGGTGCCGGTGAGGATGTAGGCCCGCAGCTCCCTGGCCGCCCGCAGCACCAAAAAGCTCTCGCGGCCCTCTGCCATGAAGTAGAACGGCACCGCCGACTCCGGCCACACCACCAGCCAGGGCCGCTGCTCCACCCGGGCGGCGGCCCGGCGGGTTAGCGCCAGGTGGCGCTCCAGGTTGCGCTGGCGGAGCTTGCGCTGCCAGAGTTCGGGCAGGGGGATGTTGGCCTGGATCACGGTGGTCATGAGCCGGGGCGCGGCCCGGGCCTGGGCGCGCACCTCCTCCAGCCGGAGTTGGCCCCACAGCCCGCCGCCGGCCAGGATCAGCCCGGCCGCGCCCAGGGCCACCAGCTCGCGGCCGCCCAAGCGCCGCCTGGCGGCCAAGCCCAACAGGGCCCGGGCCAGGAGGGCGTTGACCAGCACCAGCCAGAAGGAGAGGCCGTGCACCCCCCAGATCTCGGCGCTCTGGATGAGGGGCAGCACGGGCACCAGGGCGTTGCCCAGGGGCAGCCAGGGAAAGCCGGTGAGCGCCACCGCCCGCAGCCACTCCAGGCCCACCCAGGCCAGGGGCGCGCCCAGAAGCGGGCTCACCCCGGCCCGGCGCAGCAGGGCCACCAGGGCCGCGAAGGCGGCCAGGTACAGGGCCAGGATGGCGGCCAGGAGCAAGAGGGCGAACCCGGCCAGGGGCCAGGCCACCTGGCCATAGACCACCATGGCCACCAGGAGCCAATAGAGCTGGGCGAGGCCGAGGGCCAAGGCAAAGACAAAGCCCAGGCGGGCGGCCCGGGCCGGCGGCTGGCGCCAGCATTGCCACAGGAGCGGCACCAGCCCCACCAGGGCCAGGGGCCAGAGGCCGTGGGGCGGAAAGGCAAGGGCCAGGGCCGCCCCTGCCAGGGCCATGGCCAGCACGGGCCGCCAGGAGTTGCCGGGGGAAGGTGCGCTCAAGGGCTGCTTACTCGGGTTGGGCCGGGGCCGGCGAGGGCAGGGTATGCACATGCACCTGGGTCACCCGGCGGTCGTCCGCGCCGGTGACCACCATGCGGACCGGGCCGTAGACCACTTCCTCCTGGGGGCGGGGCACCCGGCCCAGGAGGGTGGTGATGAAGCCGCCCACGGTCTCGAAGCGGCCCTCGGGCAGCGAGTCGGGCAGCTCCACCCCCAGGCGCTCGCCCAGCTCCTCGATCTCCAGGCGGCCCTCCACCAGGAGCGAGCCGTCGGCCTGCTCGGTGATCAGTTTCTCCTCCTGGTCGTACTCGTCCTCGATCTCGCCGACGATCTCCTCCAGCACGTCCTCCAGGGTCACCACCCCGGCGGTGCCGCCGTACTCGTCCACCACCACCGCCAAATGCACCCGCCTGCGCCGGAAGGCGGTCATCAGCTCGTTCACCGGCATGGCCTGGGGCACGAAAAAGGGAGGCCGCATGATCTTTTCCAGGACCACCTCGTCCTCCTGGTTCCAGAAGGGCAGAAGGTCCTTGGCATGGATCAGGCCCACGATGTGGTCCGGGTCCTCGGAGTACACCGGGATGCGGGAATGGCCCGACTCCACGATGACCTTTATGATGTCTTCCACCTTCGCCTCACGGGGGACCATGGCCAGGTCGGTGCGCGGCACCATGATCTGGTCGGCGGTGGTTTCGGAAAGATCGAGCACCGCCTCGATCATGTCGGCCTCCCGCTCGGAGATGAGCCCCTGGGCCTCTCCCTGGTCCACCAGGCCCTGGATCTCCTCCTCCAGCTCCTCGGAGGTGCTGGCGCGGTGGCCCATCAACAGCTTCTTGAGGCGATTGAACAGTCCCCGCCGTGAATCTGTGTCCAATCTCAGGCCATCCCTTCCCAAGACAAGGGCAAAAAGTCCGCGTGCAGGCCGCCGCGGGCAGGTCCGCGGGCAACTTTCCCGAATATTAGCCCAAAAAGCGGGAACTTGACAAGTTCAGCCGGTGATCCTAAATATATAGACAGGAAGAGTGTAGACATGGCCATCGAGTTCGATCCGAGCACCAGCAGCTATTTCCAGACCGCCTACAGCGGCGAGGCGGTGGAGCGCCCGGCGACCGAGCCTCCGCCCCCCCCGCCGTCCCCGCCCCCCGAGGCTTCGGCGCCGCCCCCACCGCCCGAGGAGGAGCCACCTTTCGTGGACCTGCCGCCCCCTTCCCAGGACTCGGCCCTGCAGCCGGCCCAAAGCAGCTATCCCGGGGGCCTGACCGTGGGTTCCATCGTGGACGAGGTGGTGTAGCAGGGGTCTTATTCTGAATCCACATGGTCTGGCAGCCCAATGGAGGGCTGCTTTTTTCTTGTGCCCACGCCCGGGACACCGCTACCAGGTGAGGTCCTGGCGGACCTGGGGCAGCAGGCCAGCCGCGCGGCCCCGCTCCAGCATGTGCTCCACTGCCCGCAGCCCCTCCGGGCCCAGCTCGCGGGTGAACTGGTTGACGTAGAGCCCGATGTGCTGGGCCACCACCTCCTCCTCCATCTCCTGGGCATGGTCCAGCACGAAGCGCCGGGAGTCCCGGGGCCGGGCCCAGGCCTGCTCCACGCTCTGGGCCAGGGCCTCTTCCAGGGCCAGGCCCAGGGCGGGCCCCAGGTCGCGGCGGGCGGCGATGCAGCCCAGGGGGATGGGCAGGCCGGTTTCCGCCTCCCACCACTGGCCCAAATCCACCAGGCTCTCCAGGCCCAGGCGGCCATAGGTGAAGCGTCCCTCGTGGATGATGAGGCCGGCGGCGAACTCTCCCCGGGCCACGGCGGGCATGACCTGGCTGAAGAGCATGGGCTCCACCCGGGGCGGCCGGCCCAGGTACAGGGCCAGGAGCAGGTGGGCGGTGGTGTAGCGGCCGGGCACCGCCACCGTGACCTGGGCCAGGTCGGCCGGCGCCCGGCCGGGCCGGGCCACCACCAGGGGTCCGCAGCCCCGGCCCAGGGCCGCGCCCGCGCGCAGCAGGGCGTAGCGGTCCAGCACGTGGGCCAGGGCGTGGAAGGAGAGCTTGGTCAGCTCCAACTCGGCGGCCAGGGCCCGGCGGTTCAATTCCTCCACGTCGGCCAGCACCGGCTCAATGGCCAGGCCCGGCACCGCCACCCGGCCCCTTGCCAGGGCGTGAAAGGCAAAGGTGTCGTTGGGGCAAGGCGAAAACCCGAAGCGTATGGCCCGCGCCGCGCTCATGCCGGCTCCCCCAGGGCGGCCAGGAGGGCGCGCTGGGCCGCCTCGGCCCCGGCCCTCACCTCCAGCTCCCGGGCGCCGGCCAGGTTGCTCACCCCGCGCAGGCAGGCAAAGGGCAGGCCGTAGAGCGCCGCCACCTGGGCCACGGCCCCGCTCTCCATGTCCTCCAGGATGGCCCCCCAGCGCGCCTCCACCTCTGCCGCGATCAGGGGATCGCCCGAGACCTGTACCACGCAGGCGAACACGCCCCGGGCCAGGCCGGGCCGGGCCAGGGCCCGGCTCAGGGCGGGGTCGCAGGGCAGGCGGTTGAACAGGGCCTGGCCGCCCCGCTCCAACAGGGGGATGCCGGTCTTTTCCAGGCCGTGCAGCCGGCGCCTGGTGCGCACCCCCTGGTCGGCCAGCACCACCTCGCTGGCCAGGGCGGCCTGGCCCACCGCCAGCCCGCTGCCGGCATAGGCCCCGGCGCAGCCCAGGTTTACCAGGGCGCTCAGGCCGGGCACCTGCTCCAGCACCGCGGTCACCGCGCTGGCCGCGTTGACCAGTCCCATGCCAGTGAGCACCAGGAGCACCTCCCGCCCGCCCAGGCGTCCCTGCCAGCAGGGCCGGCGGCCGATCTCGCCGGCCGGCTGCAGGCGGGCGGTGAGGATCTCCGCCTCCGAGGCCAGGGCCGCGGAAAGCAGCCATACCCCTGGCGGGGCTCCTTTGGGGTGGGCTCTGGTTGGGGACACAGGCGGCTCCTTGGCGGTGTCATCGCTTGGCGCTGCCCATAATAACAGGCGGCCCGGGGCGGGCCAAGCGCCTCAGACCTTGGGCTCGATCCACCAGGGATAGAACTCGGGCAGGTCCCGGGTGGGGCTCAGGCTGAAGCGGGGCGGCCGCTTCTCCAGGAAGCTCTGGATGCCCTCGGCCGCGTCGGCCTGGCGCCCGGCCCAGAGGAACACCCGCGAGTCGTGCAGGTGGGTGGTTTGGGGGTCCGGGTCGCTGAGCCCGCGCTGGAGGAGCGCCTTGGCCAGGGCCACGGACACGGCCGAGGTGTTGTCCGCTATCTCCCGGGCCAGGTCCAGGGCCTTGTCCAGCACCTGGCCCGCGGGCAGCACGTAGTTGAACAGGCCGGAGCCGGCCTCGTCCCGGGCCTGGAACACCCGGCCGGTGAAGACCAGCTCCGCGGCCTTGGCCGGGCCCACCAGCCGGGGCAGGAACCAGGAGGAGCAGGCCTCGGGCACCACTCCCCGGCGGCAGAACACAAAGCCCAGCTTGGCGTCCTCGGCCGCCACCCGCAGGTCCATGGCCAGGGTCATGGTGAGCCCCACCCCCACGGCGGCGCCGTTTATGGCCGCGATCACCGGCTTGCGGCAGCGGTGGATGGCGAGCGCCACCTGGCCGCCGCCGTCGCGGTGCTCGGCCAGGCGCACCGGCCGGCCGTCCTCGCCCCGGCGGTCAAAGGTGCCGCCCCCGCCGGAGAGGTCGGCCCCGGCGCAAAAGGCCCGGCCCGCGCCGGTGACCACCACCGCGCGCACCGCGTCGTCCTGGTCGGCCTGGTCGAAGATGTGCTTGAGTTCCTCGCGCATCACGTGGGTAAAGGCGTTCATCTGCTCCGGCCGGTCGAGGGTGACCAGGGCCACGCCCCGCTCGACTTCATACCTGGTCTGGGTGAGTTCCATGCTTGGCCTCTGCCTCCCTGTGGCAAGTCAGGGGCGCCCGGTTCAGCGCCCCTGGTAGCGGGGCTTGCGCTTCTCCAGGAAAGCGCGCGCCCCTTCCTTCATGTCCTGGCTGGCGGTGAGCCCGGCCCAGTGGTCCGACTCCAGCTCCAGGGCCTGGGCCAGGGGAAGCTCCCGGGTGCGGTTGATAACCCGCTTGGCCGCGGCAATGCCCAGGGGGCCCCGCCGGGCGATCTTGCGGGCCAGCTCCAGGGCCGCCGCCAGGTGCTCGCCCCGGGGCACCACCTTCTCCACCAGCCCGTAGGCCAGGGCCTCCTGGGCGGAGATGGTGCTGCCCGAAAACACCAGCTCCTTGAACCGGCCCAGGCCCAAGAAATGCAGGGCCCGGGCGCAGCCGCCGTTGCCCGGGAAGATGGACAGCTTCACCTCGGGAAAGCCGAAGCTGGCGTCCTGGCCAGCATAGCGGATGTCGCAGCACAAGGCCAGTTCCAGGCCGCCGCCCAGGCAGTAGCCGTGGATGGCCGCGATCACCGGCCAGTGGAAGTTCTCCACGGTGGCGAACACCTGGTGGGAGCGCATGAGCCGGCGCTTGGCGCTCTCCGGCTCCAAATCCAGAAAGGCCTTGATGTCCGCGCCCGCGGCAAAGGCTTCGCCCTCGCCGGCGAGCACCACCGCGCGCATCTCCTCCCGCCGCTGGTCCAGCTCCTGGAACACCGCCTCCAGGGCCAGCTTGGTGGCCACGTCCAGGGCGTTCAAGGGCGGGTGGTTCAGGGTGACGATCGCCACCTGCTCCTCGATCCGGTACTTCACCAACTCCTCGGCCATGCCTGCCTCCTTGTCGGGCCGCCCTGCCCTCGCCATACTCACGCCCCCGTCGCCCCCGCCCCCCCACCGCTCCGCCCCCCGTCGGTTAGATCTTGGCCGGGCCCAGGCGGTTGCCCTGGGCGTCATACTCATACCAGCCCTTGCCGGTCTTGCGGCCCAGATGGCCGGCCTTGACCTTGCGCCTGAGCAGCAGGGGCGGATACCAGCGCGGGTCGCCAGTCTCCTGGAACATGGCCATGAGCGCGCCGTAGGTCACGTCCAGGCCCACCATGTCGCCGGTCTCGAAGATGCCCATCTTGCGGCCCGAGGCCAGGCGCAGGCCCTTGTCGATGTCCTCCACCGAGGCCACCCCCTCCTCCACCAGGCGCATGGCCTCCATGGTGGAGGGGAAGTTGATGCGGTTGATCACGAACCCGGCCACGTCGCGGTTGACCATGATGGGCTCCTTGCCGATGGCCAGGGCGAACTCGCGGCCCTGGGCAAAGGCCTGGTCAGAGGTGTGCATGCCGCGGATCACCTCCACCGCCCGCATCATGGGCACCGGGCTGAAGAAGTGCAGGCCCAGGAAGCGCTCCGGCCGGCTCAGGGAGCTGGCCAGCTCGGTGATGGGGATGGCGCTGGTGTTGGAGGCCACCAGGGCCTGTTCCGAAATCAGGGGGTCCAGGCGGGCATAGACCTGGCGCTTGACCTCCAGGTCCTCGAACACCACCTCCATGACCAGGTCCGCCTCTGCCGCGGCCGCGGGGTCGGTGGTGGTGGCGATGCGGCCCATGACCTCCTCCAGGGTCCCGGCCACCTTGCCTTTTTCGATGAGCTTGCCCGCGGACCAGGCGATGCCCTCGCGCGCCCGCTCCAGGGCGGCCTGGTCCACGTCGCACAAGACCACCTCCAGCCCGGCCTGGGCGCAGACCTGGCCGATGCCGGAGCCCATCAGGCCGGAGCCCATGATGAATACCTTCTGGATAGCCATGGCGTCCTAACCTTTCATCAACTGGCGGGCGATCACCAGCCGCTGGATCTCGCTGGTGCCCTCGTAGATGCGGGTGAGCCGCAGGTCGCGGTAGAAACGTTCCACCGGGTATTCCTTCATATAACCCATGCCGCCGTGTATCTGCACCGCCATGTCCGCCACCCGGCCCGCCATCTCGGTGCAAAAGAGCTTGACCATGGATGCCTCCTTGATGACGGCGCTGCCCTTCTGGTCCCGCAGCCAGGCCGCGTGGTAGAGCATCTGGCGGGCGGCGTATATCTGGGTGGCCATGTCGGCCAGCATGAACTGCACGGCCTGGAACTCGGCGATGGGCCGGCCGAACTGCACCCGCTGCCGGGCATAGTCCAGGCTCAGCTCCAACAGCTTCTGGGCCGAGCCCAGGGCCACGGCGCCCATGGTGAGCCGGCCCTTGTCCAGGGTCTTCATGGCGGTCTTGAATCCCTGGCCCACCATGGCCTCACCGCCGATCACGTTCTCGGCCGGCACCTGGCAATCCTCGAAGATCAGCTCGCAGGTGTGGGAGCCGCGCATGCCCATCTTACGCTCGATGGTGCCCACCGAAAAGCCGGGAAAGCTCTTTTCCACGATAAAGGCGGTGATGCCGCCCTTGGCGCGCTTGTGCTTGTCGGTCACCGCGAACACGGTGGCCACGTCCGCGATGTCGCCGTTGGTGATGAAGTGCTTGCGGCCGTTCAGGATCCACTTGTCGCCCTGGCGCTGGGCCGTGGTCTGGATGTTGGCCGCGTCCGAGCCGGCCTCGGGCTCGGTCAGGGCAAAGCAGCCGGTCCACTCGCCCGAGGCCAGCTTGGGCAGGTACTTCCGTTTCTGCTCGGGCGTACCGTCCAGGAGGATGCCCTGGGAGCCGATGCCGTTGTTGGTGCCGATGCGGGTGCGGAAGCAGGCATTGACCTTGGAGAGCTCCTCGTACACCAGGCACTCGCCCAGGGTGCCTATGCCCAGGCCGCCGTACTCCTCGGGTATGGCCAGGCCGAAGAGGCCCAGCTCGGCCATGGTGGCCACCACCTCGTCGGGAATGCGGTCCTCGTCCTCCACCTGCTGGCTGATGGGCTCCAGGTCCTGCTTCACGAACCGGCGCACCGTGTCCACCATGAGCCGCAGGTTCTCGGGAATCGTGTAGTCCATGCTTGTTGCTCCGCTCCAATGGGTTTCCAGGGCCGGCCACGCACATTAACGCTATGCGATAACGGCTATTGCCAAGAGTAAAAAATCATAATACACCCGCCCCGGCCAGGCAAGACCTTTGCCCGGCCCCGGCCAGGGGCGCGGGCCGAATCCCACCCCCATCCCGCGGCAATCCAGGCGGAAAACTACTTCCGGCAGCGCATAACAGCCTGATATGATATTTAAATGAAGTGCCAGCCCATTGCCGGCGGAATGCTCCTGCTCCCACCAGGTGAATGCCGCCGAATCAATACGTCCCGAATTGGAACGAACCCCCTGTAAATCTTTAAACAAGTGGATCACGCCCAAATGACAAAACGCAACCTGGCTGCGGCCCTTTTGGCTTGCCTGCTGCTGATAGCCCCGGCCCTGCCGGCCGAGGCCGGCCGCACCCTCCTCCCGCCGCCGTCCCTGGTCCTGAACCTGGGCCAGGAGCAAACCAAGCCCCAGGCCCTGGCCCTGCCCTACGTGTTCAAGACCGAGTCCCTGGGCGTGGCCTATGGCGTGGCCGCCGGCGCCACTGCCTACCTGCAACCGCAAATGGGCATGTCCGCCGCGGTCATGGGCTCCGGCAACGGCTCGCGGGGGGTCTACCTGGTGGCCTGGAACCTGCGCCTGCCCTATGCCGAGCGCCTGTTCGTGGACCCCAACATCTCCTGGGGGAGCTACGCGGACCAGCGCTTCTACGTCCCGGCCAGGCCCGGCCTGTCGGGGCCGCGGGCCGGCAGCAACGATTCGGACGGGGGCAGCTACCTGCAGGGCAAGGGCGAGGACAACTGGGTGGAGCTGCGCTTTCGCTACGTATTGCCCCTGGGCCACGCCAGGGAGAGGGCCATGCCCCGCTATTTGCTGAAAAAGGGCCTGCTGGCCTCCGGCGCCAGCGGCGGCGAGACCTGGAACCCCCTTCAGAGCGGAGTCACCCTGGTGGAGCTGCGGCCTTTCTGGCGCGAACGCACCCTGGACCACGAGTCACTGGGAACGGGCATCCGCCGCAGCCTGGCCCTGGAGCTGGCCCTGGTCTACAACAACACCGACTTTCCCACCAACCCCAGCAAGGGGAGCATCCAGCGCCTGGCGCTCACCCGGGACTTCGGGGTGCTGGAGGACTCGGACCCCTGGACCCTGGTGGAGGCGGAGTACGCCGCCTACTGGGACCTGGGCGCCGGGAGCTGGAGCCGGCAGAACGTGTTGGCCTTCAACCTGTGGACCGCCCACTGCCTGACCTGGGAGGAAAACCCGGGCGGAAGCGTGTCCCACCGCCCCCCGCCCTACCTGGGCTCCCAGCTCGGCGGCTTCTGGCGCATGCGGGGCTATCCCACCGCCCGTTTCAACGACCGCTCGGCGATCTACTACACGGCCGAGCTGCGCCACATCCCCCAGTGGCAGCCCTTGCCCGAGATCAGTTGGCTGCGCTGGGCTGACATCGACTGGTGGCAGTTCGTGTTGTTCGGCGAGGCCGGCCGGGTGGCGGGCAACTGGTCACTGGGCGAGCTGCACAGCGACATGCACTGGGACGCCGGGGTGAGCCTGCGCATCATGGCCATCAAGAGCGTGCTGCGCCTGGATGTGGCCTACTCCGAGGAGGGGGTCAACGTCTGGGCCATGGTGGGCCACCCGTTTTAGGGCCCACCAGCAGTCAGGGGCCGGAAGGGGCCAGGCCGCGCCTGAGCACCTCCACCACCTGGCGGGCCCGCTCCTCGGCCAGGGCGCGGTCCGCCCCGAACAGCCCCAGCTCGGGGTCCATGTGCTCCACGGCCGAGGCCACCAGAAAGCGCTCCAACACCGCCTCCACCACAAAGGCGGCCAGCTCCAGGTCCAGCTCCGGGTCCAGCTCGCCGGCCTGGATGCCCTCCTGCAACAGGTCCAGGATGTAGTCCCGCCCAAAGAGGAGGATGGATTGCAGGAGCTGGGCCCTGAAGGGTATGTCGCCCTCGAACATGATCTTGAGGTAGAGCTTGAACAGCCGCGGGTTCCTCTCGATCATGTCCAGGCCGGCGACCAGCGAAAGCTGGATGCGGGTGAACACGTCCCGGCCCCGGGTCTCCTCCCGCACCCCGCGCAGGTGGTCCTTGACCCGCCTCACCGCAAAGTCGAACACGTGGGAGAAAAGCCCGGCCTTGTCCCGGAAGTACTGGAAGATGCTGCCCTTGGCTATGCCCAGCCTGGCCACCAGGGCGTTCAGGGAGGCCCGGGCGTAGCCCTTGTCCGCAAATTCGGACAAGGCGCCGTCCAGGATGCGC
This sequence comes from uncultured Desulfarculaceae bacterium, assembly GCA_964620595.1. GTDB lineage: Bacteria > Desulfobacterota > Desulfarculia > Desulfarculales > Desulfarculaceae > Desulfocarbo. The sequence goes on from CAZUHP010000009.1 coordinate 22,317, forward strand.
TCCTGTTTGTCCGGGGGCAGGTTCTGGAAAGTCGGCGATACGGCCATGATGGGTTCCGGGTGGGGGGAGCCGCCCCTGCAGCCGCCCCCCCCCGCTCCCTTTGAAAAGAGGTTACGGCCCGGCGGGGCGGTTATTCTGCCGGGCGCCCCTGCCCCTGGGCAGCCAGGAGGTTGTCCAGCACCGCGTTGACAAAGGAGGGCGAATCATTGCCCCCGAAACGCTTGGCCAGCTCCACCGCCTCGTTGATGGCCACCTTGGGCGGCACCCGCCCCTGGCTGAACAGCATCTCGTAGGCGGCCAGGCGCAGGATGTTGCGGTCCACCCGGGCCATGCGGGTGAGCTTCCAGCGCCGGCTCACCTCGGAAAGCGCTTGGTCGATCTCCTGGGCATGCTCGGCGATGCCCAGCACCAGGGCGCGGGTGTAGTCCAACTGGCGCGGGGGGGCATCGAAATTGGCGGCGAAAAGCTCCAGGGCCTCTTCCGCGCCAGCGCTGCCGTGCTCCATCTGGTAGAGCACCTGGAGCGCCATCTCGCGGCTGCGCCTGCGGTCGGTGGTCTTGGCCACGGGCCTACCTTCGGGGCTGGGGTTCGGGAAGCGGCCTCAAACCTTGCGCAACAGATCCACCATCTCGATGGCGGCCAGGGCAGCGGCGGCGCCCTTGTTGCCCGCCTTGGTGCCGGCCCGCTCGATGGCCTGCTCGATGGTGTCGGTGGTGAGCACCCCGAAGATCACCGGCAGCCCGCTCTCCAGGCCCACCGCGGCCACGCCCTTGCTCACCTCTGCGGCCACGTAGTCGAAGTGGGGGGTGGAGCCCCGGATCACCGCGCCCAGGGTGATCACCGCGTCGTATTTGCCGCTGGCGGCCAGCTTGCCAGCGGTGAGGGGAATCTCAAAGGCGCCGGGCACCCAGGCCACGGTGATGTCCTGTTCTTCCGCGCCGTGGCGTTTGAGCGCGTCCAGGGCCCCTTCCAGGAGCTTGCCCGAGATGAAGTCGTTGAAGCGGCCCACCACGCAGGCAAAGCGCATGCCCTGGGCTTGCAGTTTTCCTTCCAGCGTCTTGACCACTTGTCTACCCCCTTCCCCCGCGCCGGCCGCTGCCAAGGGCTGCTCCCGGCGGGCGTGCTTTAATCCCTGAGCCCCATCAGGTGACCTAGCTTGACGCACTTGGTGCGCAGGTACTTCTCGTTGTCCGGGCAGGGCGGCACCTCGATGGGCACCCGCTCCACCACCGACAGGCCGTAGCCCTCCAGCCCCACCATCTTCTTGGGGTTGTTGGTCATGAGCCGCATCTGGCGCACTCCCAGGTCATGAAGGATCTGGGCGCCGATGCCATAGTCCCGCAAATCGGCGGGAAAGCCCAGGGCCTCGTTGGCCTCCACCGTGTCGCAACCCTGGTCCTGCAGCTCGTAGGCCTTGAGCTTGTTGATGAGCCCGATGCCACGGCCCTCCTGCTTCATGTACAGGAGCACGCCGTTGCCCTCCTCGGCGATGCGTTTCAGGGCGCCGGTCAACTGGTCGCCGCAGTCGCAGCGGCGGGAGTGGAACACGTCGCCGGTGAGGCACTCGGAGTGCACCCGCACCAGGATGGGCTTTTCCGAATCGATCTCGCCCATGATGAGCGCCACGTTCTCGGTGTCGTCCACGTCGTTGGTATAGGCAATGGCCCGGAACTCGCCGAACTGGGTGGGCAGGCGCACGTCGGCCTGGCGGTGGACAAAGGACTCGTTGCGCATGCGGTAGGACACCAAGTCCGCGATGGTGACGATCTTGAGGTCGTGCTCCGCGGCAAAGACCTCCAGGTCGGGCATGCGGGCCATGGTGCCGTCGTCCTTCATGATCTCGCAGATCACCCCCGCCGGGGTGAGCCCGGCCAGGCGGGCCAGGTCCACCGAGCCCTCGGTCTGGCCGGTGCGCTTGAGCACCCCGCCCTTCTTGGCTCGCAGGGGGAAGATGTGCCCCGGGCTCACCAGGTCGTCGGGCTTGGCCTCGGGGTGCACCGCGGTGAGGATGGTGGTGGCGCGGTCGTGGGCGCTGATGCCGGTGGTCACCCCCTTGCGGGCCTCGATGGACACGGTGAAGGCGGTGTGGAAGGGCGACTGGTTGTCGCTGACCATGAGGGGGAGCTGCAAGCGGTCGGCCCATTCCGAGGTTAGGCTGAGGCAGATGAGGCCCCGACCGTACTTGGCCATGAAGTTGATGGCCTCGGGCGTCACCTTCTCGGCGGCCATGGTCAAATCGCCCTCGTTCTCCCGGTCCTCGTCATCCACCAGGATGACCATCTTGCCGGCCTTTATATCTGCAATGGCCTCCTCTATGCTGGCCACGGGCATGCTGCGAGTCTCCTTGATAAGAGGGGCTTGATAGCTAGAAACCCAGCTTGGCCAGGTCCTCGCGGCTCAGCCCGCCCTTGGACCCTTGGGGGGGCTCGTCGCGAATCAATAGCCTGGCCACGTACTTGCCGATGAGGTCGGTCTCAATATTAACAGAATCGCCCACCCCCGCAAGCCTGAGGGTGGTCTGGGCCATGGTGTGGGGGATGATGTTGAGGCTGAAATCCGCGGCACCCACCGAGTTGACCGTGAGGCTTATGCCCTCCAGGGCCACCGAGCCCTTTTCCACCACGTAGCGCAGGTGCTCGGCCGGGATGCTCACCGTGAAACGGGTGCTCTGGCCCACCTGCTCCTTGCCGGTGATGCGGCCCACGCAATCCACGTGGCCGGTGACCAGGTGGCCGCCCAGGCGCTCGCCCAGCTTGAGGGCCCGCTCCAGGTTCACCTTGGCCCCGGGCTTCAGGCCGCCCAGGGTGGTGCGGGAAAGGGTCTCGGCGCTCACGTCCACGGTGAAGCCGCCGCCGGCCAGGCCGGTGACCGTGAGGCAGGCGCCGTTCACGGCCACCGACTCGCCCAGGACCGCCTCCTCGAGGTCCCAAGGCGGCTGGATGGTGAGCACCGCGTCCGGGCCCCGGGGCCGCACCCCCAGGACCTCGCCCACGCCTTCCACGAGTCCGGTGAACATGGCTCTTCCCGCTCCCTCTAGGCTTTCACCCTGGCCTGGAGCATAACATCATCGCCGAAGCGGCGCACCCGGGGCCGCTCCAGGGGCAGCGCCTGGGCCATGCGGGCAAAGCCCGCCCCGCCGATCATGCCCGGCGCCTCCGCCCCGCCGATGAGCTTGGGCGCGAAGAAGTAGACCACCTCGTCGATGAGCCCGGCGGAGAGGAACCCCCAGGCCAAGCCGGCGCCCCCCTCCAGGAGCAGGCTGGTGACCCCTCTTTTGCCCAGCGCCTCCAACAGCGCCGCCAGGTCCACCCCGCCCCCAGCCCCGGGCAGGGCCAGCACCTCGGCCCCGGCCCTTTCCAGGGCCGCCCGGCGGCGGGCCGGGGGATCGGGCCCGCAGGCCACCAGGCAGCCCGCCGGCGAGTCCGGGTTCAGCACCTTGGCCGTGGCCGGCAGCCTGAGCCTGGTGTCCACCACCACCCGCAAGGGGTCGCGGCCGCCCCTCAGGCGGCAGGTGAGCCGGGGATCGTCGGCCAGGGCGGTGCCCCTGCCCACGCAGATGGCGTCCAGCCAGGCGCGCAGCCGGTGCACCTGGCGCCGCGCCTTGTCGCCGGTGACCCAGCGGCTGTCCCCGGTATGGGCCGCGGTCCGGCCGTCCAGGGTGGCCGCGGTCTTCAAGACCACATAGGGCCGGCCGCTGGTGACGTGCTTGAAGAAGAAGCGGTGCTCGTGCCGGCAGGCATCGCCCAGCACCCCGGCCCGGACCTCCAGGCCCCGGGCCGCCAAAAAGGCCCCGCCCCCGCCCGCCACCCGGGGGTTGGGGTCGGAGGCGCCGTACACCACCCGGCGGATGCCCGCCTCCAGGATGGCCTTGGTGCAGGGCGGGGTCCGGCCCTGGTGATGGCAGGGCTCCAGGGTCACGTAGATGGCAGCGCCCCGGGCCTGGTCGCCGGCCTCGGCCAGGGCGCGCACCTCGGCATGGGGGGTGCCGCAGCGGTCGTGAAAGCCCTGGCCCACCACCCGGCCATCCTTGACCACCACCGCGCCCACCGCCGGGTTGGGCGAGCTGCGCCCCAGGCCCTTGCGGGCCAGGCGCAGGGCCCGCCGCATGAAGCGGCGGTCCTGGGATTCTGGGGATTGGGGAGACATCACTCGGCGGCAGAGGAGTCCTTGTTGTTGGAGACCAAGCGCTCCAGCTCGGCCATGAACTCCTTGACGTCGCGGAACTCGCGGTACACCGAGGCGAAGCGCACATAGGCCACGTCGTCGATCTTGCGCAGCCAGCTTATCACCGCCTCCCCCACCTCGGCCGCCGGTATCTCGCGGCGGTTCTGCTCCTGGAAGCCGGCCTCCAACTGGTCCAGGAACTCCTCCACCACGTTCACCGACACCGGCCGCTTCTGCAGGGCCAGCATGATGCCCTTCTTCACCTTGCCCCGGTCATAGACCTCGCGGGTGCCATCCTTCTTGATGACATAGGTCTCCAGCTCCTCCACCCGCTCGTAGGTGGTGAAGCGCTGGCCGCACTCCAGGCATTCGCGCCGGCGGCGGATGACCGAGGCGTCCTTGCTCACCCGGGAGTCCACCACCTTGTTGTCGTTATGACCGCAAAAAGGGCACTTCACTTGGCCTCCTCCCCTCCCGCGGCCTGGGCGCCCTTGTCCGCCCGCGCCGCCATGCCTCGCGCAGCCTCCTGGTTCTCCTGTTCGATCCAGTCGGCCGGGTACAGGTGCACGATCTCCCCCCCTGCGGGCTGCACCACCACCCGCTCGATACCGGCGTTTATGATAACACGGCGGCAGAGGAGGCAGGGCTCGGGATTGGCGGTGGGTTGTCCGGTCTTCACATCCAGGCCGTAGAGGTACATCACCGCGCCCATGGTGCGCTCGCGGGAGGCATGGATCACCGCGTTCATCTCGGCGTGCACCGAGCGGCACAGCTCGTAGCGCTGGCCAGGGGGAATGGCCAGCTCCTCCCGCAGGCACACCCCCAGGTCCACGCAGTTGGCCACGCCCCGGGGCGCGCCGGCATAGCCGGTGGACACGATCTGGTCGTCCTTCACGATGACCGCCCCGTACTGGCGGCGCAGGCAGGTGCCCCGGCGGCAGACCTCGCGGGCTATGTTGAGGTAATACTGGTCCTTGGTGGGCCGGCCGCTCAAGGCTGGCCTCCGGTGAGGGAGTCGATCTTGGCCACCCGCCGCTGGTGCCGCCCGCCGTCCTCGAACTCGGTGTTCATGAACACGTCCAGGATGGCCAGGGCCTGGTCCTGGGGCGTGAGCCGCTCGCCCAGGCAGAGCACGTTGGCGTTGTTGTGCTGGCGGCCCAGGCGGGCGTGCTCCTCGGTGGGAGCCAGGGCCGCGCGCACCCCGTGGAAACGGTTGGCGGTGATGCTCATGCCCACCCCGGAGCCACAGACCAGCACCCCCCGCTCCGCCTGGCCCTGGGCCACGGCCTTGGCCACCGCCACCGCCTGCTCGGGGTAGTCGCTGGCCTGGTCGGAGAACACGCCCATGTCCTCCACCTGGTGGCCCTGCTCCTGGAGGCGCTTCTTGACCGCCTCCTTGAGATTGTAGCCGCCGTGGTCGCTTCCCACCGCTATCCGCATGGGGGCCTCCTTGGGCTTTGGGTCCTAGGGCTGGTACCGGGTGAATATCAGGCTGGCGTTGGTGCCCCCGAAGCCGAAAGAGTTGCTGAGCACGGTCTTGACCGCGGCCTCGCGCTTGGTGTTGGGCACGTAGTCCAGGTCCAGCTCCGGGTCGGGGGTGGTGTAGTTGATGGTGGGCGGCAGCACCTGGTCGCGCAGGCTGAGCACGGAGAACACCGCCTCCACCCCGCCGGTGGCGCCCAGCATGTGGCCCACCATGGACTTGGTGCTGCTCACCGCCAGCTTGTAGGCGTGCTCGCCGAACACCCCCTTGATGGCCTTGGTCTCGGTCAGGTCGTTCAGGTCGGTGCTGGTGCCGTGGGCGTTGATGTAGTCTATGTCCTCCGCCCGCAGCCCGGCATCGTCCAGGGCCATCTGCATGCAGCGCATGAAGCCGTCGCCCGAGGGGTCGGGCGCGGTCATGTGGTAGCCGTCCGAGCTGAGCCCGTAGCCCACCAGCTCGGCCAGGATGGGGGCGCCCCGCTCCAGGGCGTGCTCCAAGCTCTCCAGGATCAAGGCCCCTGCCCCCTCGCTCATCACGAAGCCGTCGCGGTCCCGGTCAAAGGGCCGGCTGGCCTTGTCGGGCTCGTGGTTGCGGGTGGAAAGCGCCTTGGCCGAGCTGAAGCCCTGCAAGGTGGTGGGGGTTATCACCGCCTCCGCCCCGCCGCAGGCCATGACCTCCGCCGCGCCGCGCTGGATGGTCTTCATGGCGTCACCCACCGAGTGGGTGCCCGCCGCGCAGGCAGTGCACACGCAGGTGTTGGGGCCCCTGGCCCCGAACTCCATGGCCACCTCGCCGGCAAGCATGTTGCCGATGAGCTTGGGGATGAAAAAGGGGCTCACCCGCGACTGGGGGCCCTTGGCCGCCACCTGGGGGATGGTGGCCTCCAGGGTCTGCAAGCCGCCCAGGCCCACGCCCATGATGCAGCCGGTCCGGGCCGCCATCTCCCCCTCCAGGGGAACCGGCAGGCCCGCCATCTCCCACGCCATGCGGGTGGCGGCAATGCCGAAGTGGATGAAGGTATCCAGCCGCTTGATCTGCTTCTTGGGCAGCCAGTCCTCGGGCTTGAAGTCCAACACCTCGCCGGCGATCTGGACCTTGTAACCCGTCACGTCGAACTTCTGGATGGTCCCGATGCCGCTCTCGCCGGCCAGGATTCGGCGCCAAGATTCCTCGGTGCCGGTGGCCAGGGGCGTCACCAGGCCCACTCCGGTTACTACCACCCGTCGCTGCACAACTCCTCCTTACAGCCTTCCCCGCCATCCCCAGGGAGAGCAAAAGAGGGCACGGGGGCGGCGAGGGCGGCGAGGGGGGCGAGGGGGGCGTGGGGGGCGCGGGGAGCACGGAAAGCTAAAATGGGGAAGACCCGCCGATTGCACGCCCCGCCCCTGGCCTCCCTGGGCCTCGCCACCCGGCGGGCCCGTCCCTGGGGGGGTTCAGGGGGCAATGCCTAGTTGCTCGTGCGAGAGGCGATGTAGTCCCAGGCGTCCTGCACGGTCTTGATCTTTTCAGCGTCCTCGTCGGCGATGGAGATGTCGAAAGCCTCCTCCATGGCCATGATCATCTCCACCAGGTCCAGGGAATCAGCGCCCAAGTCGTCCACAAAAGAAGCCTCGGGAACCACGTCCTCCTCGGCCACCGAAAGCTGCTCGCAAATGATCTGCTTGACTTTTTCCTTGATATCCATGGTTGATACACTCCCAAGAAAATGAGCCCCGTCGCAAAGGGGGCCCGTTGACCTCTACATATACATGCCGCCGCTAACGTGGAGCACTTGGCCCGTGAGGTAGCGGGCGGCGTGGGAACACAAGAAGGCCACCACGTCGGCCACGTCCTCGGGCTGGCCCGGCCGGCCGGCGGGGATCATGGCCTTCATGGCCTGGGCCGCCTTTTCGGGCACGGCCCTGGTCATGTCGGTCTCGATGAACCCCGGCGCCACCGCGTTCACCCGCACCCCGCGGGCGGCCAGCTCCTTGGCCGCGGTCTTGGTGAGGGCCATGAGCCCGGCCTTGGAGGCCGAGTAGTTGGCCTGGCCGATGTTGCCGATCTGGCCCACCACGCTGGCCACGTTGACGATGCAGCCCGAGCGCTGCTTCATCATGACCTTGGCCGCGGCCTGGAGGCACACGAAGGCGCCCACCAGGTTCACCCGGAGCACCCTTTCGAACTGCTCCAGGCTCATCCGCACCAGAAGCGCGTCCATGGTGATGCCCGCGTTGTTGACCAGGACGTCCAACCCGCCGTAGGTCTGCACCACGTGATCCACGAACTCCTTGACCTGGGCGGGGTCGGCCACGTCGAACTTCTTGGCCTCGGCGGTCACCCCGGCCTCCTGGAGCAGGGCCAGGGTCTTTTCCGCCTCCACCTCGTCGGGATCGAAGTGGTTGAACACCACCACGTCCCCGGGCTTGGCCAGGGCCAGGCAAATGGCCCGGCCGATGCCCCGCGACCCGCCGGTGACCAGGCTTACTCGGCGTTTATCCGTCACTCTCTTCACCTCTCGCAACAAGGGGGCTTCAAGGCTCGAGGCGTAAAGCCCGCTTGCCCGGCCCCATGGCCTGTTTTTAGCCTGTAAAGCCGGCCCGGCCCGAACTAGCCTCGCAGCTCCCGGAGGCGGTCCAGCATAGCCGGGACGACCGAATAAAGGTCTCCTACTATACCATAGGTGGCGATTTTGAATATAGGCGCGTTGGGGTCGGTGTTCACCGCCACGATGTTGTCCGAACTCTGCATACCCACCAGATGTTGTACCGCACCGCTCACCCCCAGCGCCACATATAGTTTGGGCGCCACGGTGCGGCCGGTCTGGCCCACCTGGTGGGCGTGGCCTATCCAGCCCGCGTCCACTGCCCCGCGGGTGGCGCCCACCACCCCGCCCAGGGCCTCGGCCAGCTCCCGCACCAGGTCGAACCCCTCGGGCCCTCCCAGGCCCCGGCCGCCGCACACGATCACCTCGGCGGCGGTGAGGTTCACCTTCTCCTCCAGGGACTCCACCACCTCCAGCACCTGGGTGGCGGCAGGGGGGGCCTCGGCCGGGCCCAGCTTCACCAGCCGGCCCTGGCGGCCCTGCTCATAGGGGCCCTTCTTCATCACCCGGGGCCGCACCGTGGCCATCTGGGGCCGGGCGTTGGGGCAGACGATGGTGGCCATGATGTTGCCGCCAAAGGCCGGTCGGGTCTGCAGGAGCAGGCGGCGCTCCTGGTCGATGGCCAGGCCGGTGCAGTCGGCGGTCAGGCCGGTGGCCACGGCGGTGGCCACCCGGGGGAGCAGGGAACGGCCCAGGCTGGTGGCCCCGGCCAGGAGCACCTCGGGCCGGTGCTCCCGGATGGCCGCGGCCAGGACCTGGCAGTACACGTCGTCGTTGAAGAACTCCAGCCGCGGGTCGTCGGCCAGGTACACCACGTCCGCGCCCAGGGCCATGAGTTCGGCGGCCAGGGGCTCCACCTGGTGGCCCAGGAGCACCGCGCCCAGGTCCACGCCCAGTTCCTCGGCCAGGCGGCGGCCCTGGCCCAACAGCTCGGCCACCACCTCGGGCATCCGGCCGCCGCGCTGCTCGGCATAGACCCACACCCCGCGGTGGGTGGCGGCGCGCTCGTCCTGGGCCCGCTCCACCTCCTCCAGGGTGATGGCCTCCTCGGGGCACACGTCCACGCAGGCCCCGCACAGGGTGCACTTGTCGTTCACCTGGGCCTTGTCATCCTTGAGTTCCAGGGCCTCGAAGGGACACTCGTCCACGCAGGAGCCGCAGCCGGTGCAAAGTTCCTTGTCGATGATAAGCGCCATGGCTCTAGCTCCCCAGCATGATTACCTTGGCCTCCACCAGCCGGTCCACCACCGCGGCCCCGGCCTGCTCGGGCGGCCCCTCGATCATCTCGCGCTCGCCCGCGGCCGAGGGCGCGAACACCTCCACCACCTGGGTATGGGAGCCGGCCAGGCCCACCTCGGTCTCGGCCAGGCCCAACTCGGCCGCCCCCAACACGGGCACCTGGTACTTCTTGGCCCGCATCTTGCCCTTGAGCGAAGGCGGCCGCGGCTCGCCCACCTCGCGCACCACGGTGATGAGCCCGGGCAGGGGCAGCCGCACCACGTCGAAGCCGTCGTCCATCTGGCGCTCCACCACCAGATGGTCCGCCTCCACCTGGCGGAAGGCCTTCACAAAGGCCACCTGGGGGATGCCCAGGCGCATGGCCAGGCCCGGCCCCACCTGGGCGGTGTCGCCGTCCACCGCCTGCTTGCCGCAGATGACGAGGTCCGCCCCGCCCAGGTGCCTGACCCCGGCGGCCAGGGCCGCGGTGGTGGCCCAGGTGTCGGCCCCGGCAAAGGCGCGGTCGCTGAGAAGGAGCCCCTCGTCCACCCCGTAGCCAATGGCCTCCTTGATGACCTCGGCCGCCTGGGGCGGGCCCATGGAAAGGACATGCAGCTCGCCCCCGGCCTGCTCGCGCAGGCGCAGGCCCGCCTCCAGGGCGAACAGGTCAAAGGGGTTCAGGATGGAGGCCACGCCCTCGCGCTTCAGGGTGTGGGTATCCGGGTCCAGCCTCACGCTGGCCGTGTCCGGCACTTGCTTGACGCAGACAATGATCTTCATCTCTAGGTGGGGGCTCCCTTTGCGGTGGCGGGGCAAGGACCGGTCCTGCGGCCCTTTCGCGGCCCTTTCGCGGCCCTTTTGCGGCCCTCCCCGCCGCTGTCCAACTCTAACCCGCCCGCCGGCGTCCCTCCTCCGGCGGGCGGCGCCATGGGCTCCTCGCTGCGGCCGGCCCTACTTGCGGCGGCCGTATTCCTTGTTCAGCTCCTGGCCGATCACGTTGCGCTGGATCTGGTTGGTGCCTTCGTATATCTGCAAGATCTTGGCGTCGCGCATCATCTTTTCCACCGGGTACTCGCGCATGTAGCCGTGGCCGCCCAGGATCTGCACCGCGTCGGTGGTCACCTGCATGGCCATGTCGGTGGGGAAGAGCTTGGCCATGGCGCTCACCTTGGATATGTCCTTGGCGCCGGAGTCGATGTAGCGGGCCACCGCGTAGACCAGGGCCCGGGCGGCCTCGATCTGGGTGGCCATGTTGGCCAGCATGTGGGCCACGGCCTGGAAGGTGATGATGGGCTTGTCGAACTGCTTGCGCACCCGGGCAAAGGCCGCGGCCTCGTCCAGGGCGCCCTGGGCCACGCCCACCGCCTGGGCGCCCACCCCGGGCCGGCTCTGGTCAAAGGTGCGCATGGCCACCACGAAGCCCAGGCCCTCGCGGCCCAGCACCCGGTCGGCCGGGATGCGGCAGTCGTTGAAGAGCAGCTCCCGGGTGGCGCTGGCCCGGATGCCCAGCTTGGTCTCCTTCTTGCCATAGGAGAAGCCCGGGTCGCCGTCCTCCACGATGAAGGCGGTGGCCCCCCGGGCGCCCTTGCTGGGGTCGGTGATGGCCACCACCGTGTAGATGCCCGCCTCGCCGCCGTTGGTTATCCACTGCTTGGAGCCGTTTAGCACGTACTCGTCGCCCTTTTTCTCGGCCCGGGTCTGGATGGAGCCGGCGTCCGAGCCCGAGGCGCTCTCGGTGAGGGCAAAGGCGGCCAACTGCTCGCCCGAGGCGATCTGGGTGAGGTATTTCTCTTTTTGCTGGTCATTGCCAAAGAGGATGATGGGATAGGCGCCCAGGAAGGAGGCCGCGTAGGAGGTGCTCACCCCCAGGCAGGCCCGGGAAAGCTCCTCCACCGCGATCACGTTCTCCAGGCAGCCGCCGCCCAGTCCGCCGTACTGCTCGGGGATGATGATGCCGAACAGGTCCGCCTGGGCCAGGGCCTTCATTATCTCGGTGGGGAACTCCTCCTTCTCGTCCAGCTCCGCCCGCACCGGCTTGATGCGCTCCTCGGCTATCTGCCGGCAAAGATCGCGGATCATCTCCTGTTCTTCAGTAAGGAAGTAGTCCATACCCTTTTTCTCTCCCTGGCTCAGGCCGGATGTTTGCGGGCCGCGCCCCCTCCCCGGGCGCGTGCCGAAGAAAACCTTATGAGTGCTCGTCAAAGCCCAAGAGCGCGCCCCGGTAGCGCTCCAGCCCCTGGGCCAGGTGCTCGGTGAAGCTGCCGGCCACCGACTCGGTGGCCATGCGCACCGCCGAGGCGATGGCCCGGGGCGAGGATGCCCCGTGGCAGATGTAGGCCACGCCGTTGATGCCCAGAAGCGGTGCCCCGCCATACTGGGCATAGTCCAGGCGCGCGTTCAGGCTGTACAGGGTGGGCTTCAAGAGCAGGCCGCCCAACCTGCCCCGGGTGGTGGCCAGCACCTCGCGCTTCATGAGCTGGGTGAGGTTGTCCACCAGGCCCTCGGTCAGCTTGAGGCACACGTTGCCCACGAAACCGTCGCAGACCACCACGGCCAGGTTGCCGTCGAACAGGTTGCGCCCCTCCACGTTTCCCACGAAGTTGAGGGGGCTGTTCTTGAGGTAGTCGTAGGCCTGCTTGACCACGCTGTTGCCCTTGCCGCCCTCTTCCCCTATGGAGAGGATGCCCACCTTGGGCGAGTCGATGCCCAGCACCGTCTCGGCGTACACCGAGCCCATGTAGGCGAACTGGAGGAGCATCAAGGAAGAGCAGTCCACGTTGGCGCCCACGTCGATGATGACCGTGGGCCCGGCCAGGCCGGGCAGCACCGAGGCCAGGGCGGGCCGGTCCACCTCGGGCAGGCGCCCCATGACCACCATGCCCACCGCCATGGTGGCGCCGGAGTTGCCGGCGCTCACCACCGCGTCCACCTCGCCCGCCTTGTGCAGGTCAAAGGCCACCCGGATGGAGGCGTCGCGCTTGCGGCGCAGGATGGACGAGGGGCTCTCGGCCATGCCGGCCACCTGGCTGGCGGCCTGGAGCCTGATGCGGTCTCCCCTGAGCCCCACCCGCTTCATCTCGGGCTCCAGGGCCTCGGGCTGGCCCACCAGCACCAGCTCCAGCTCCGGCGGACCCTCGGCCAAGGCCCGGGCCGCGCCCTCCACCACTACCGAGGGGGCGCGGTCGCCGCCCATGCCGTCCAATGCGATGCGCATGGCGGCCAGGACTTATGCTTCTTCCTTGGCCAACACCTGCCGGCCCCGGTAGGACCCGCAGGAAGGACAGACCCGGTGGGGCATGCGGGGCTCCCCGCACTCAGGGCAGGTGGTGGGCTGGGCCAGGGTGATGGCGTCGTGGGAGCGGCGCTTGCGGCCCCGGGTCTTGGATTGGCGTCTCTTGGGAACGGCCATGGTACTCTTTTCTCCTTGCCAGACACCGCGCCCCGTGCCGCGGCGCGGCCGCATTTGATGTCACTTCAGGTTCAGCTCGGCCAGCTTGGCCCAGCGGGGGTCTATCTGCTTTCCCCGGCAGTCGCACTCGCCCTCCAGCCGGCTCTTGCCGCACACCGGGCACAGGCCCGGGCAGTCGGGCCGGCAAAGGGGCGCCATGGGCAGGGCCAGGGTCACCTCGTCGTGCAGGCTCAAGGCGAGGTCGATCTCCTCGCCCGCGTAGAAGCTGACCTCCAGGTCGTCGTCGGCCAGCTCCACCTCCTCGTCCCCCAGGCCCTGGGGGCGGGGCTGGAACACCACGTGCAAGGGGCCTTCCAGGTCCAGTTCCACCGGCTCCAGGCAGCGGGAGCATTCCAGGCGCAGGCGGGCGCTGTAGGCCCCCCGCATGTCCACCAGCTCGCCGCTGCGCTCCAGGTGGACGCTGGCCCGGGGCGCCTCCAGCACCTGGCGCACCTGGGCCCCCAGGTCGCCGGGCCCCAGCCCGGCGCAGGAAAAGGTGAGGTCCAGCCCCTCGGGCGGTATGTCTTCCAAGCGGACCTTCACGCTACTCCTACCGCGGCCCAGTGGATTACTATAGAAATCCGCCCCGCCTGTCAAGGCCCGCCCAGCACCGAATTGACAAACGAGGCCGGGGCGTTGTCCCAGGCGGGGCGCCGATGAGGGATGTAGTATACCACCCAGTTGCGCCGGCAACAAGATTCCCCAGCCATTCCGGTTGACAAGCCCGGGCCGGGGCACCACAATACACCAGGACGGAGCGGGCGGCGCTTCCCGCCGCCCGGGTCGCCAGGACAAACCAAACCCACCTGCCGGGACGGGTGTCGCGTTCCCGGGAGAGTGGCTATTACGCTTTGAGCTAGGGGGTCGAGGTGGAACGACAGCTCATCACCCGGGAAGGGCGCGAAAAACTCCAGGCCGAGCTGGAACGGCTCAAGAAGGTGGCCCTGCCCCAGAACGTGCAGGCCATTGCCGAGGCCAGGGCCCACGGGGACCTTTCGGAGAACGCCGAGTTTCACGCGGCCAAGGAGCGCCAGGCGGTGCTGGCCGCCAAGATCGCCGAGCTGGAGGCGGTGATGGCCCAGGCCGAGGTGGTGGACCCCCTGCCCGAGCCCAACGGGCGGGTGGTGTTCGGCGCCAAGGTCACGGTCTACGACCCGGATACGGACGAGGAAACCACCTACCGCATCGTGGGCCAGGCCGAGAGCGACCCCAACAACGGCTGCGTGTCCATCTCCTCGCCCATTGCCCAGGCCCTGTTGGGCCGCGAGGAGGGCGACGAGGTGCGTTTCAAGACCCCCGGCGGCACCCGGGTGCTGGAGATCGTGGAAGTTGAGTAACTGGGCCGGGCCGGGGCCCGCCTCCCCTGCCGCCAGCTTCCGGCAGAAGATGCTGGTGGTGGGGGTGCTCTATTATGCCGAGGGCCTGCCCTACGGCTTCTTGTTCAAGACCCTTTCCTATTATCTTTCCACCGAGGGCCTGAGCCTGGCGGCCATCGGCCTGGCCGGGCTGTTGCACCTGCCCTGGACCTTCAAGTTCCTGTGGGCCCCCCTGGTGGACCGCTTCGGCCGGCGGGCGCCCTGGATCATCGCCTGCCAGGTGCTGGTGGCCGCGGCCATGGTGGCGGTGCCCCGCCTGGCGCCGGGGGGGTTGGCCTTCTTCGGGCTGCTCGGCCTCATGGCCCTGGCCAGCGCCACCCAGGACATAGCCATCGACGGCTATACCATAGACATACTCACCCCCGAGGAACAGGGCCCGGCCAACGGGCTCCGGGTGACCACCTACCGGGTGGCCCTGATCGCCTCGGGCGGACTGGTGGTGTGGATCTCCGAATACCTGGGCTGGGCCGGGGCCTTTGCCCTGATGGCCGCCAGCCTGGTGGCGGTGACCCTCATGGTGCTGGTGTGGGCCCCGGCCCGCCAGCCCCGGCCCCCGGCCGTGGACCAAGCCGGCCGCCAGGCCGCCCGCAGCATCGTGGCCGTGGCCCGCCGGGCCTGGGGCGGCATCCTGCGCCTGCCCAATGTGTGGGCGGTGGTGCTGTTCATCCTGCTCTTCAAGGCGGGGGACGCCTTCCTGGGCCAGATGGTGGGGCCCTTCTGGGACCGGTCGGGCTACACCCGGGCCGAGTACGGGCTGATCAGCGGCACCCTGGGCACGCTGCTCTCCATCGCCGGCTCCCTGGTGGGTGGCTGGCTGTGCAAGCTGTGGGGCCTGGGCCGGGCGCTGTGGGTGCTGGGCGCCTTGCAGGCCCTGTCCAACCTGGGCTACGCCCTGGCCGCGCTCAGCCCGGGCAGCGCGGCCCTGGTCTACGGGGCCAGCATGTTCGAGTCCGCCACCGGCGGCCTGGGCACCGCCCCCTTCCTCACCTTTCTCATGCGCATCTGCGACCGCCAGGTGTCGGCCGCCCAGTACGCGGCCCTCTCGGCCATCTTCGCCCTGTCGGGCACCGTGGCCGCCGCCTTGAGCGGCTTTGCGGCCCAGACCTACGGATTCGCCACCTTTTTTGGGCTGAGCTTCGTGGTGGCCCTGCCCGCCTTCGCGGTGCTGCCCTGGGTGCTGCCCCTGACCAGGCGGCAAGGCGCAGACTGAGCCAAAGGTGGCCGCGCCTCCCGGACCGCCCCCAAACCCACCCCCGTTTCCTTGCCGGCGGCCTCCCTGGGGGCTGAAACCAGCCCCTGGTCCCCTTGCCCCGGCCGGCAGGGCCTGATACAGTTTAAGATATCCGACCGATAGTTTATCCATCAGTTTAATTGCGAGGAGCAAGACATGCCCATGGACTGGACTCCGCCGCCGCGGGGAGGCGGCGGGCAGCAGCCCGACTTCGGCAAGATGCTGGCCGAGTTCAAGGCCAAGATACCCAGCTTCAAGAAAGTCAGGGGCCTGGGCCTGGTGGTGCTGGTGGTGCTGGCCATCATGGTGGGATCTTCCGCCTACTACACGGTGGGACCCGAGGAAACCGGGGTGGTGCTGCGCTTCGGCCGCTACGTGCGGGAAGCCGGACCCGGCCTTCACTTCAAGCTGCCCCTGGGCATCGAGAGTGCCACCACGGTCAAGACCGGCCGGGTGTTCAAGGAGGAGTTCGGCTTCCGGGGGGTGCAGCCGGGAATCCGCAGCCGCTTCACCGAAAAGGGCTTTTCCGAGGAATCCCTGATGCTCACCGGCGACCTCAACGTCATCGAGGTGAAGTGGATCGTGCAGTTCAAGATCCGCGAACCCCGCAAGTGGCTGTTCGCGGTGCGTGACGGGGTGGCCGCCATCCGCGATCTGTCCGAGGCGGTCATGCGCGCCATCGTGGGCAACCGCTACGGCGACGAGGTGTTGACCCTGGCCCGGGTGGAGATAGCCGCCCAGGCCCAGAAGGACCTGCAAAAGCTCCTGGACTCCTACGACACCGGCGTGCAGGTGGTCACCGTGAAGTTGCAGGACGTCAACCCGCCCAAGCCGGTGCAGCCGGCCTTCAACGAGGTCAACGAGGCGCGCCAGCAAAAGGAGCGCATGATAAACGAGGCCCAGGAGGCCTACAACCGCGAGATCCCCAAGGCCCTGGGCAATGCCAAGCGGGTGGTGACCGAGGCCGAGGGCTACGAGGCCGAGCGGGTCAACCGCGCCCGGGGCGAGGCCAAGCGCTTCGACCTGGTGCTCAGCGCCTACCGCCAGGCCCGGGAAGTTACCAGGCGGCGCTTCTACCTGGAGACCATGAAAACCGTGCTGGAAAACGCAGACAAGATCTACGTGGTGGACGAGAAGGTCAAGGGGCTCCTCCCCTTGCTGGACCTGACCAAGGGCCGCACCCCGGCCAAGGAGGTGCGCTGATGAAAAGCCTACGCTTAATCATACCCTTGGCGCTGGTGGTGGTGATCCTGGCCAGTTCCTCCTTCTTCACGGTCAAGGAGGGCGAGCAGGCCCTCATCACCCAGTTCGGCAAGCCGGTGGGCGGCCCCTACAAGGAGGCCGGCCTTTACTTCAAGATACCCTTCATCCAGGAAGTGCACATCTTTGAGAAACGCCTGCTCAAGTGGGACGGCTCGCCCAACCAGATACCCACCCGGGACAAGAAGTACATCTGGGTGGACACCACGGCCCGCTGGCGCATAACCAACCCCTTGCGCTTCCTCCAGACCGTGGCCACCGAGCGGGGGGCCCTCTCCCGCCTGGACGACATCATCGACTCGGTGGTGCGGGACCTGGTCTCCTCCAACCTGTTGATAGAACTGGTGCGCTCGGCGGACTGGGACCCCAACCGCGGCCGCGAGGCCATGGAGGAGTTCAGCCCGCCCCCGCCGGAGACCGTGCAGCCCAAGTCGCGGAAGGAAAACAGTGAGCCCACCGTGGTGCAGCAGGGCCGCCAGCTCATAACCCGGCGCATGCTGGCCGCAGCGGCCAAGGTCACTCCCCAGTACGGCATCGAGCTGGTGGACGTGGAGATAAAGCGCATCAACTACGTGGAAAGCGTGCAGCGACGGGTGTACGAGCGCATGATCTCCGAGCGCAAGCGCATCGCCGCCCAGTACCGCTCCGAGGGCGAGGGCGAGAAGCAGTCCATCCTGGGCACCATGCAGAAGGAGCTGGCCCGCATCCGCTCCGAGGCCTATGAAAAGGCCCAGAAGATACGGGGCCAGGCCGACGCCAAGGCCACCGAGATATACGGAAAGGCCTATGGCCAGGACCCGGAGTTCTACGCCCTGTTCAAGACCCTGGAAAGCCTGAAGCACAGCCCGGGCCAGGACAAGGCCGAGCTGATACTCTCCACGGACGGGGAGTACTTCAAGTACCTCAAAAAGGTCAAGTAGGCGGCGCCGGGCGCCCCTGCCCCCAAACCCCAGGGCCCGCGCCTTACCGGCGCGGGCCTTTTCATCCGCTACCGGGGAAACCGGCCTCGGTGCTCTACGCGGGAGATCATCGGCGCGGGCCCTCTCCAACCTGCGGCCCGGGGAAACAGGACCGGCCCCAGCCGCCTACGGCCGGGCCGCGTTGCCCGGCGCCTGGAGAAGCAACAGGGGTTTTTTCGGGGCAGGCGTCAATATTTGGTGGACAAAATCGGAATCCACCTCAATATTTGGGGGTGCATCGACCCTGGCCTTTGCCGGCCCGGCCCGGCGCCAAAAAATGCGCTTCAGGGCTTGGCCAGGGGCCGGCCAGGGTGTATCATCTCTTGTTCATGAATTCTGGCGCGGAAACGGCCTTTTTCTTGGCAGCGGCGTCTTGACAGATCACGCTGGCTTCCGTATAGTTTGCATCCGTTTCCGGGAGGTTGCATAAATCATGTACGCAGTGATCGCCACAGGCGGCAAACAATACAAGGTAGAGCCGGGCCAGGTGCTTCGCCTGGAGAAGCTGCCCGGCGAGGTGGGCCAGTCCATTGAGCTGGCCCCGGTTCTGATGGTGGGCGGCGAGGGCGAGGCCAAGATCGGCCGGCCCCACCTGGAGGGCCAGGTGTCGGCCACCATCCTGGAACAGGGCAAGGGCAAGAAGGTCCTGGTCCTCAAGAAGAAGCGCCGCAAGGGCTACCGCGTCAAGCGCGGCCATCGCCAGCCCTTCACCGCGGTTCGCATCGAGGCCATCCAGGCCTAACCGGGAGGAATAAACATGGCACACAAGAAAGCCGGCGGTTCTTCCCGCAACGGGCGCGACTCGGCCGGAAAGAGGCTGGGCATCAAGACCGGCGACGGCACCCGGATCAAGGCGGGCGGCATCATCGTGCGCCAGCGGGGCACCAAGATCCACCCGGGCCAGAACGTGGGCCAGGGCCGCGACTACACCCTGTTCGCCAAGGTGGACGGCCAGGTCAAGTTCGAGCGGGTGGGCCGCGACCGGAAACGGGTCAGCGTCTACCCCGACTGAGCCAGCCAGCGGATCAGCTTTGGAGACGGCCTCAGCGGGCGCCCTGCGGGCGCCGGGGCCGTCTCTCCAGTTTGGGCGGGCAGCAAGGGGCCACGAGCATGCGTTTCGTAGATGAGGCCACCATAGAGGTCGCCGCCGGCGACGGCGGCAACGGCTGCGTGAGCTTTCTGCGCCTGCCCCACCAGCCCAAGGGCGGCCCCAACGGCGGGGACGGCGGCCGGGGCGGCAACGTAATCATCCGGGCCAACCGCAACATAGCCACCCTGGCCGACCACTCCTACCTGCGCCACTTCCGGGCCGGCCGCGGCCAGCACGGCATGGGCAGCGACAAGAACGGCCGCGCCGGCAAGGACAAGCTGGTGGAGGTGCCGGTGGGCACCATGGTGTGGGACCAGGCAAGCGGCGAGCTCCTGGCCGACCTGGTGGAACACGGCCAGGAGTTCGTAGCGGCCCGGGGCGGCCGGGGCGGCAAGGGCAACAAGCACTTCGCCACCAGCACCAACCGGGCCCCGCGCATGGCCCAGGACGGCGAGCCCGGCGAAAAGCGTATCCTCACCCTGGAACTCAAGCTCCTGGCCGAGGTGGGGCTGATCGGCCTGCCCAACGCGGGCAAGTCCAGCCTGATCGCCGCGGCCAGCGCGGCCCGGCCCAAGATCGCGGACTACCCCTTCACCACCCTGGTGCCCCAACTGGGCGTGGCCCAGGCCCCCGAGGGCGATCCCTTTACCATGGCCGACATCCCCGGCCTGGTGGAAGGGGCTCATAAGGGCGCGGGATTAGGCCTCAAATTCCTGAAGCACGTGGAGCGGACCAGGATCTTCGTGTTCGTGGTGGACCTGGCCGGCCCAGAGCCGGAGAGCGATCTGGCCGTGGTGCGGGCCGAACTCATCGCCTATGACCCGGCCCTGGCCCAGCGGGCCGGCCTGGTGGCAGCCAACAAGATGGACCTGCCCGAGGCGGCCGCGCGCCTGGACGGTTTCAAGCAAAAGCTCGAGGCAGAGGGCTTGGCCGTGTTCCCCATCAGCGCCAAGACGGGCAGCGGCGTAAAGCAGTTGGTAGAGGAAATATCCCAACGCCTGGCCGCGGGGCCAGGGCCCCACCCGGCCTGAAAACGCCTGGCTTTTGATGAGAAAGTAATTTGTTTTGAGAGCGTTAGCGCCTTCTGCTATTCTTAGCCCCAAGGGGCGCAGCGCTTGAGGGGCCCCCTCATGGCAAGTGGAGAGGTCTGCTTGGATCGAGCCGAACTGATAGCTCGCAGCCGCCGGGTGGTGGTCAAGGTGGGCTCCGGGGTACTCACCGCCCAGGGCCGGGGATTGGACCGCCGCCGGGTGGAGCTGTTGGCCGGCCAGTTGGCCCGCCTGGCCACAGGCGGCCGCCAGGTGCTCCTGGTGTCCTCGGGCGCGGTGGCCAGCGGCCGGGCCAAGGCCGGGCTGCCCTGGAACCGCGAGCTTTCCCTCAACGAAAAGCAGGCCGTGGCCGCCCTGGGCCAGGCCGGACTGGTACAGGCCTACGAGGAGGCCTTCGAGGCCCACGGCAAAAAGGTGGCCCAGGTGCTCCTCACCGCCGCGGACCTCAGGAGCCGCACCCGCTTCGTGAACGCCCGCACCACCCTGTTCACCCTGCTGGAGTGGGACGTCATCCCGGTGGTCAACGAGAACGACACCGTGAGCGTGAAGGAGATCAAGCTGGGCGACAACGACAACCTGGCGGCCATGCTCACCAACCTTCTCGGCGCCGACCTGCTGATAAACCTCACCAACGTGGACGGCATCCTGGACGACGACCCCCGCCGGAACCCGGGGGCCAAGCGCATACCGGTGGTGGAGAAGGTGGAACCCGACCTTCTGAAAGCGGCCAGCGCCCAGCCCGGCGCCACCGGCCTGGGCGGCATACTCTCCAAGGTGCGGGCCGCGGACAAGGTGGCCCGCTGCGGGGCCCACACCATCGTGGCCAACGGGCTGGTGGACGGCATCCTGGACCGCCTGGCCGCGGGCGAGGACCTGGGCACCCTGTTCCTGCCCCGGCCGGCGCCCCTCACCGCCCGCAAGCATTGGATCGCCTTCACCGCGGCCAGCGGGGGCGAGGTGGTGGTGGACGAGGGCGCGGTGCGCCCCCTGGTGGAGAACGGCAAGAGCCTGCTGGCCGCGGGCGTGCGCGAGGTGCGCGGCGAGTTCGGGGCGGGCAGCGCGGTCAAGGTGCTGGGCCCGGGCGACTGCATCCTGGGGGTGGGCCTGAGCAACTATTCCAGCGGCGAGCTGCGGCAGGTCCGGGGCCTGCACTCGCGCGAGATAAAGGAACGCCTGGGCCAGCAGCAGGCGGACGAGGTGATCCACCGCGACAACCTGGTGGTGTTCGACCTGGATGAAGAGGAGAGCGTGGCATGTCTGTTGAGCAGCTAGTCGAGGAACTCTGCAAGAACGCCAAGTGGGCCGCCCGCGGCCTGGCCACCCTGGGCCGCAGCCGCAAGGACCAGGCGCTTTTGAAGATGGCCCAGGCCCTGGAGGACAAGGCCCCCGAGCTGAAGGAGGCCAACCAGAAGGACCTGGACCAGGCCAAGGAAGCCGGCTTGAGCGCGGCCATGATCGACCGGCTCACCCTCTCCGACCAGGTGATCGCCTCCATGGCCCAGGGCCTCAGGGATGTGGCCGCCCTGCCCGACCCGGTAGGCGAGGTGACCGGCATGTGGCGCCGGCCCAACGGGCTCTTGGTGGGCCGCCAGCGCATACCCCTGGGGGTGATCGGCTTCATCTACGAGTCCCGGCCCAACGTGACCGTGGACGCCGCCGCCCTCTGCCTTAAAAGCGGCAACGCGGTGGTGCTCAAGGGCGGCAAGGAGGCCATCAACTCCAACCTGGCCCTGGCGGCGGTGATCCGGGAGGTGCTGGAAGAGCTGCAGATACCCACCGCCGCGGTGTCGGTGATACCCACCACCGAGCGGGCGGCCACCAGCGCCCTTCTGAAGCAGGACGCCCTGGTGGACGTGATCATCCCCCGCGGCGGCGAGGGGCTCATCCGCTTCGTGGCCGAGAACTCGGCCATCCCGGTGCTAAAGCACTACAAGGGCGTGTGCCACGTGTACGTGGACAAGTACGCGGACCTGGACATGGCCGAACGCATCTGCGTGAACGCCAAGTGCCAGCGCCCGGGCGTGTGCAACGCCATGGAGACCCTTTTGGTGCACCAGGCGGTGGCCGAGGAGTTCCTGCCCCGGGTGTCCCAGGCGCTTCTGGCCCAGGGCGTGAAGATACGCGGCTGCCACCAAACCTGCGACCTCATCATCGAGGCCACCCCGGCCACTGACGACGACTGGCCCATGGAGTACCTGGACCTCATCCTGGCGGTCAGGGTGGTGGAGAGCATGGACCAGGCCCTGGACCACATCGCCACCCACGGCAGCCAGCACACCGAGGCCATCGTCACCCGCGACTACCAGCGCGCCCGGCGCTTCCTGGACGCGGTGGACTCCTCGGTGGTCCTGGTCAACGCCTCCACCCGCTTCAACGACGGGGGCCAACTGGGCCTGGGCGCGGAGATCGGCATCAACACCTCCAAGCTGCACGCCTTCGGACCCATGGGCCTGGCCGAGCTGACCAGCCAGAAGTTCATCGTGTTCGGAGAGGGCCAAGTGCGCGAATAAAAAGGGAAAGGGCCGACCGGCAGTGAGAGAACGAATCGCCATATTCGGGGGCACCTTCGACCCGGTGCACATCGCCCACCTGCGCGCCGCCCTGGAGGCGGTGGAGGAGATCGGCCTGGACAAGGTGCTGTTCATGCCCTGCGCCCAGCCGCCCCACCCCAAGCACGTCATGGCCTCGGCCGCGGACCGGCTGCGCATGCTGGAGCTTTCCGTGGCCGACAACCCCCGCTTCGGGGTGAGCGACCTGGAGGCCCGCCTGGGCGGCACCTCCTACACGGTGCGCACCCTGGAGGAGATGCGCCGCCGCCACCCCGAGGCCAGCATATTCTTCCTCATCGGCGCGGACGCCTTCTTCCACCTGCACACCTGGCACGAGCACCAGCGGCTGTTCGACCACGCCGACTTCGTGGTCATGGCCCGGCCCAAGAGCCCCCGCACCGACGTGCTGGAGTACATGCAAAAGCAACTGGACCCGGACTTCGCCCCGGCCGGCGACGGCTGGATACGCCGCAACGGCGGCCACGGGGCCAAGCGGGTGCCCAGCACCCTGCTCTCCATCTCCAGCACCGACATCCGGCGGCGGGCGGCCGAGGGACTGGCCCTCACCTACCTTGTCCACCCCGCGGTGGAGGACTATATTAAACGTATAAAGCTGTACCAAGAGCCTGCCTCCGCAGGCGGCGCGGAGAGTGGGTCCCTATGACGAGGAAACGCCCCCCCCGCCCCAGCGACCCCCGGCAGACCGCCTTTCTGGCCGCGGCCGCGGCCCTGGACAAAAAGGCCGAGGACCTGGTCCTGTTGGACGTGGCGGAGCTGACCGGCTATGCGGACTACTTCCTCCTGGCCAGCGGCCGCTCCACCCGCCAGGCCCGGGCCATCGCCGAGAGGGTGGAGCGGGTGCTCAAGAAGGCGGGGGTGAGGCCCCTGGGAGTGGACGGCCTCAAGGAAGGCCGCTGGGCGCTCCTGGATTTCGGCGACGTGGTGGTGCACATATTCCACACCCCGGTGCGGGAGTTCTACGACCTGGACTCCCTGTGGGCCGACGCCCCCAAGCTGGGGCTGGAGCAGGAGGCGCTGAGCGGCCTGCTCGGCGAGGAGGAAGGGGGGTAATCGCTCCGCGCCCCTGAGCGCCCCCTGAGTGCCCCCTGAGCGCGCCCCTGAGCGCCCCCCTGAGCGCGCCCCTGAACGGCCCCCAGACTGGCCCCCTTGACCGGGCCCAGGCAGAAAGGCAGACCATGAGCGGCAAGGCACCCGTAGCCCTTATCATCCTGGACGGCTGGGGTATTGCGCCCGACGGCGAGGGCAACGCCGTGACCCGGGCGAACACCCCTTTCATCGACTCCCTGTTCGCGGAATACCCCCACACCCAGCTCCTGTGCTTCGGCGAGGCGGTGGGCCTGCCCGAGGGCCAGATGGGCAACTCCGAGGTGGGGCACCTGAACCTGGGCGCCGGCCGGGTGGTGTACCAGGACATCACCCGCATCAACCTGGCCATCAAGGACGGCAGCATCAAGGACAACCCCGCCCTGGGCCGGGCCATGGACCGGGTCAAACAGCGCGGCTCCACCCTGCACTTTTTGGGGCTGATGAGCGACGGCGGGGTGCACTCCCTGATGACCCACCTATACGCCCTCATCCAGATGGCCGAGGCGCACGGGGTGGAGAAGATCGCCATCCACGCCTTCCTGGACGGGCGCGACACCCCGCCCGACTCGGGGGCCGGCTACCTGGAGGACCTGCAAGCCTTTTTGGCCGACCACCCCCGGGCCAGGGTGGCCACGGTGGGCGGCCGCTACTGGGGCATGGACCGCGACAAGCGCTGGGACCGGGTGGAAAAGCACTACGCCGCCCTGGTGCGGGCCCAGGGACCCCGGACCAGCGACCCGGTGGAGTACGTCAAGAGCCGCTACCAGGAGGAGGAGTTCGACGAGTTCGTGACCCCCGCGGTGGTGGTGGACGAAAAGGGCGAGCCCGTGGGCCGCATGCAGGACGGCGACGCGGCCGTCTTCTTCAACTTCCGGGCCGACCGCGCCCGGGAGCTGACCTGGGTCTTCAACCAGCCGGGCTTCGACGGCTTCGACGCCAGCGACCGTCCCCGACTGAGCGACTACGTGTGCATGACCCAATACGACGAGGACCTGGAGGTGCCGGTCGCCTTCCCGCCCCAAGAGATCAAGAACACCCTCAGCGAGGTGGTGAGCAAGGCCGGCCTGAAGCAGCTCCACATCGCCGAGACCGAAAAATACGCCCACGTGACCTTCTTCTTCAACGGCGGCGAG
Organism: uncultured Desulfarculaceae bacterium; assembly: GCA_964620595.1. GTDB lineage: Bacteria > Desulfobacterota > Desulfarculia > Desulfarculales > Desulfarculaceae > Desulfocarbo. Next base: position 46,968 of record CAZUHP010000009.1, read on the forward strand.
GAAAGGCCCTTCCCCGGCGAGGACCGGGTGCTGGTGCCCTCTCCCAAGGAGGTGGACACCTATGACCAGAAGCCCGAGATGAGCGCCTTCGAAGTGACCGAGGAGGTGCTCGCGCGCATCGAGGGCGGCGGCTACCACCTGATCGTGATGAACTACGCCAACGGCGACATGGTGGGCCACACCGGGGTGTTCGAGGCCGCCCGCCAGGCCATGGAGGCGGTGGACACCTGCCTCGGCCGGGTGATTCCCGCGGTGCTGGAGCGCGGCGGCGCGGTGGTGCTGACCGCGGACCACGGCAACGCCGAGCAGATGATCGACCCTGCCAGCGGGGGCCCCTACACCGCCCACACCGTGTCCAACCCCGTGCCCCTGGTGCTCATCGACCCCGAGCGCAAGGACGCCGCCCTCTCCCCGGGCGCCCTGTGCGACGTGGCGCCCACGGTGCTCAGCCTGCTGGGCCTGGACCAGCCGCCCGAGATGACCGGCCACTGCCTGTACGCACCCGGAAAGGCATGACCCGACCGTGCTGAGAAGCCTCATCGCCCTGGCCACCGCCCTGGCCCTGTTCTGGTCCCTGGCGGCCGCGCCGGCCCTGGCGCTGACCCTGGAGGAGGAGCGCGAAATCGGCCGCAAGGCCCTGCGCGAGGTGAAGGCCGAACTTCCCCTCATAAAGGACCCGGACGTGCTCTCCTACCTCCGCCGCCTGGGCGCCCGCCTGGCCGCCCAGGTCAAGGACGACCCCTTTGAATACCATTTCTACGTGGCGGACCTGGGCGAGATGAACGCCTTTGCCCTGCCCGGCGGCTGGATATTCATCTTCCGGGGCATGATAACCTCCCTGGAGTCCGAGGCCGAGCTGGCCGGGGTCATGGCCCACGAGATGAGCCACGTGCATTACCGCCACATCGCCTCGCGCATGAAGCGCTCCGGCCCGGTCACCGCCGCCACCCTGGCCGGCATGCTGGCCGGCATGATCCTGGGCGGGTTGGCCGGGGTGCCCCAACTGGGCCAGGCCATAACCATGGGCTCGGTGGCTGCGGGCATCCAGAAGCAGCTCGCCTTCAGCCGCGAGGACGAAAAGCAGGCCGACTACGGCGCCTTTCAGATCGTCTCCAAGGCGGGCTACCCGCCCAAGGAGATGGAAAGGAGCTTCGCCCGCATCTGGCGCGAGCAGCGCTACACCATGCCCCAGGTGCCCACCTACCTGCTCACCCACCCCACCAGCCCGGAGCGTATGGAAACCCTGCAAAACCTGGTGCGCCGCCACCCCTTCAAGGGCTCGTCCTATGACAACGGGGACTTCCTGCGCATCCGCACCCGGCTCATCGCCCTCTACGACAGCGAGGACAGCGCCGAGCGCGCCCTGCGCCACCAGCTCGAGAAACGGGGCGACCTGCACGAGCTGGCCCGCTACGGCCTGGGCCTGCTGGAGATGCGGCGCTCCCGCTTCGCGCTGGCCCTGAAGCAGCTCCAGCAGGTAGGCGGCAGGTGGGCCGATTCGCCGGCAGTGATCCGCGCCCGGGGCATCTGCCACCTGCGCCTGGGCGAGTACGGCCAGGCCCAGGCCCTACTGGCCCGGGTCCTGGTCCAGGACCCCAAGGACCAGGAGGCGCTCTTGGCCCTGGGCCAGGCCTATCTGCAGACCGGCCGGCTCAGCCAGGCGCGCGACACCTTCCGCCGGGTGCTGGCCCTGGACGGGGAGAACTCCCAGGCCCGCTATGACCTGGGCGTGGCCCTGGGCCGCCTGGGCCACACCGCCGAGGCCTCCCTGCAACTGGGCCTGGCCTTCAAGGCCCGGGGCAACCTGCGCGCGGCGCGCTACCACCTGGAGCGCGCCCTCAAGGGCCTGGCCGGGCGCCCCCAGTTGCAGGCCCAGGCGCGCAAGGCCCTGGACGAGATGGACCGGCCGAAAAAGAAGAAGCGTCCCCCCGCCCACCAGCAAGGCGCCGGCTTCGCCCGGGACCGCCAAGCGATCAATGGCCTGTGGATCACCGACTCCACCGGCATCACCCGGCGGCTCGATTCCCCTGAGCCCACACCATATCCAGAAAGGCGATAATAAATGAAAAAGCTTTGTATGGCCCTGGCCTTGACCCTCTGCGGCGCCCTGCTGGCGGCCGGCGCGGCGCTGGCGGCCCCATCCCCGGACCACCTCAAGGCGGCCGAGCGCTACTGGACCGCGGCGGAATTCGCCAAGATGATCCAGGAGTCCATGGACAAGATGACCGCGCGCCTGCCCCAGGCCGAACGCGCCCAGTTCCAGCAGATCGGCGCCAAGCTCCTGGCCAGCGGCCGCATCAAGAAGGAGACCGTGGCCGCGGCTGCCGCCACCTTCAGCGCCAAGGAGCTGGACGCCATCAGCGACTTCTACGCCTCGCCCGAGGGGCGGGCGGTGATGGCCAAGATGCCCATGTTCATGACCCGGGTCTCGCGCATCGTGCAGTCCGAGCTGGTGCGGCTCATGGAGGCCGCGCGCGCCAAGCAGAAAAAGGCCGCTCCCGCGCCCAAGGCCGCGGACAAGCCCACGGACAAGGGCCAAAAGAAGTAGCGCCCCCACCCCCCGTCCTTGCCTCGCCCGTCCCAGGCGAAAAAACCGGGCCGGCCAGGAGTCCCTCGGCTCCTGGCCGGCCCGGCCGCTTTTCAGCGAAGCGCGGCTGCTCAGCCCTTTTTCTTTTCCACCTGGTCGTAGTGGGAGAAATGCATGGTGAACAGGGCCCGGCCCTGGCTGGCCGAGCGCAGGGCAGTGGAATAGCCGAACATCTGGGCCAGGGGCACCCGGGCCCGCACGATGTTGGTGCCGCCCTTGGGCTCCACCGCCTCCACCGAGCCGCCCCGGGCGTTCAGGTCGCCGATGATCTCGCCCATGAACTCCTCGGGCACCACCACCTCCACCTTCATGATGGGCTCCAGGAGCACCGGCTTGGCCTCGGTGAGCGCCTTTTTCAGGGCCATGGACAAGGCCAGGCGGAAGCCCAGCTCGGTGGAGACGCCGGGGGTGTAGGCGCCGCCGGTCACCGCCACCTTGGTGTCCAGCACCGGGTAGCCCAGCACCACCCCGCTGGTGAAGGACTCCTCCGCCACCTGGCGCAGGACCGGGTGCAGGTGGGCCGGCACCTCCTCCTCGGGAGCCTCCACCACAAAGGCGTTGCCCTCGCCCCGGGGATTGGGCGACACCGCCACGGTGACCGCCCCCACCTGGCGGTCGCCGCCCAGCTCGCGGTCAAAGCTCTCGCTGGCCGTGGCCGTGGTGGTGACGGTCTCGCGGTAGACCACCTGGGGCCGGCCCACGTTCACGTCCAGGTTGTACTCGCGCTTGATGCGGTGGACCAGCACCTCCAGGTGCAGCTCGCCCATGCCGCTGATGATGGTCTGGCCGGTGTCCTCGTCCACCCGCACCCGGAAGGTGGGGTCCTCGTCGGCCAGCTTGTCCAGGACCAGGGCCAGCTTCTCCTGGTCGCCCACGGTCTTGGGCTCCACCGCCACGCTTATCACCGGCTCGTAGAACAGCATGGGGTCCAGCAGCAGGGGATGTTCCCGGGCGGCCAGGGTGTCGCCGGTGGAGGAGTTCTTCAGGCCCATGATGCCCACGATCTCGCCGGCAGTGGCCGCCTCGAGCCGCTCGCGCTTGTTGGCGTGCATCCTGAGCAGACGCGCCACCTTCTCGTTCTGGTTCTTGGAGACGTTGAAGACCTCGGCCCCGGCCTTGATCACGCCCGAGTAGATGCGCGCGTAGACCAGCTTGCGGCCCTGGTCCATCTGCACCTTGAACACCAGGGCGGAAAGCGGCTCCTGCTCCCGCGCCGCGCGGGTCTCCGGCTCGCCGGTGTCGGGGTGCACGCCTTCCACCGGCGGCACGTCCAGGGGCGAGGGCAGGTAGTTGCAAACCCCGTCGAGCACCGGCTGCACGCCCTTGTTCCTGAGCGCGCTGCCCGCGAACACCGGCACCAGCTCCAACCGGCAGCAGGCCTTGCGGATGGCCTGGTTCAGCTCCTTGGCCTCAATGGGCTCCTCGGCCAGGTACTTCTCCATGATCTCGTCGTCGGTTTCGGCCACCGCCTCCAACAGGGCCTCGCGGCCGGCGGCGAACGCCTCCTGCATCTCGGGGGGGATGTCCTGGGCGTGCACGTCCAGGCCCTGGTCATCCTGGCTCCAGGTGAGGTAGCGGCCCCGCACCAAGTCGATGACCCCCTCGAAACGGTCCTCCGCGCCCCAGGGTATGGTCACGGGCAGGGGCTTGGCCCCCAGCTTGTCGCGCATCTGCTGGAGCACGCCCTCGAAGTCCGCGCCCACCCGGTCCATCTTGTTGACAAAGGCGATCTTGGGCACCCGGTAGCGGTCGGCCTGGTGCCACACGGTCTCGCTCTGGGGCTCCACCCCCCCCACCGCGCAGAACACGGCCACCACCCCGTCCAGCACCCGCAGGGAGCGCTCCACCTCGATGGTGAAGTCCACGTGGCCGGGGGTGTCGATGATGTTGAGGGTATGCCCGGCCCACTGGCAGGTGGTGGCGGCGCTGGTGATGGTGATGCCGCGCTCCTGCTCCTCCTCCATCCAGTCCATCACCGCGGTGCCGTCGTGCACCTCGCCGATCTTGTGGGTGCGGCCGGTGTAGAACAGCACCCGCTCGGTGAAGGTGGTCTTGCCCGCGTCGATGTGGGCCACCACTCCGAAGTTGCGCATCTTCTTGAGTCGCGGTTCCGCGGCCATGAATCGCCTCTGCTGTTCGATTGTGGATCGGGCCGGTGTCAAGCCGCCTGAAACATCGGGCGGCACGGGTTATAGTATGTATACGGGAGCCCGCCGGGCTGTCAAGCCGGGGCGCCAAACCAGGAGCGAGCCATGCCGGAACACGAGCACCGCCACCAGCACCCTCCCCACCCGGAGCAGGACCACGGCCATCACCACGGCCCGCCCGCAATGAGCAGGGCGAACGAGCGCAAGATGCTCTGGGCCCTCCTCCTGACCGGCTCCTACATGCTGGTGGAGGTGGCGGGCGGGCTCCTCTCCGGCTCCCTGGCCCTGTTGGCCGACGCGGGCCACATGCTCACCGACGCCGCCTCCCTGGCCCTGGCCTGGCTGGCCTTCCGGGTGGCCCGGCGGGCGGGCGGCGAGGCCCACTCCTACGGCCTGGTGCGGGCCGAGGTCCTGGCCGCCTTTGTCAACGGCCTGGCCATGATCCTTATCACCGCCTGGATATTCTACGAGGCCACCCTGCGCCTGCTGGCGCCGTCGGAGGTCAAGGGCGGGCTCATGCTGGGGGTGGCCGCGGTGGGGCTCCTGGTGAACCTGGCGGCGCTGTTCATCCTGCACCGGGGTGAGAGCGGCAACCTGAACATACGCGGCGCGGCCCTGCACGTGATGGGCGACCTGCTGGGCTCGGTGGCCGCCCTGGTCGCGGCCGCGGTGGTGATGGGGACCGGCTGGATGCCCATCGACCCGCTCTTGTCCCTGGTGGTGGCGCTGCTCATCCTGCGCAGCGCCTGGCGCCTGGTGCGCGAATCCGCCCACATCCTGCTGGAGGGCTCGCCCTCCGAGCCCGGCGCCCAGGCCATCCAGGAAGGGCTGCTGGAGGAAGTGCCCGGCCTGGAGGAAGTGCACCACATCCACGTGTGGTCGCTCACCCCGGAGCACCCCATCATCACCCTGCACGCCCGGCTGGCCCCCGGCGGGGACCACGAGCAGGCCCGCCGGCTCATCGACCAGGTGTTGCGCAGCCGCTTCGGCGCGGACCACAACACCATCCAGGTGGAAAGCGAAGACTGCGAGGACAAACTCTGCCGTGGCATCCCCCAGTAGGAAGAAGACCACCAAGACCGCCCGGCGCCTGATGGACATGTACCAGCGCCTCTACGCCCACTTCGGCCCCCGCCACTGGTGGCCCGGCGACTCGGCCCTGGAGGTGGTGGTGGGCGCGGTGCTCACCCAGAACACGGCCTGGAAAAACGTGGCCAAGGCCATCGCCAACCTGAAGGCCGCCGGCGTCCTGGAGCTGGAGGCCCTGCGCGCCCTGGAGCCCCGGGAGCTGGCCGAGCTGATCCGGCCGGCGGGCTACTACAACCTCAAGGAACAGCGGCTGCGCAACCTACTGGACATGATCGCCGCGGAATGCGGCGGGGACCTGGCGCGGCTGTGGGAGCTGCCCCTGGACCAGGCCCGGGAAAAGCTCCTGGCCGTGAAGGGGGTGGGACCGGAAACCGCCGACTCCATCCTGCTCTACGCCGGCGGGCTGCCCATCTTCGTGATCGACGCCTACACCTTCCGGGTGCTGGGCCGCCACGGCCTGGCCCGGGAGGGCGACACCTACCACGACCTGCAAAGCCTGTTCATGCGCCACCTGCCGCCCGATGCGGCCCTGTACAACGAGCTGCACGCGCTCATCGTGCGCCTGGGCCACACCCTGTGCAAAAAGGGCGAACCCCTGTGCCAGGACTGCCCCCTGGAGGGCTGGTAGGCCGGGGGCCTCCCTCGAGGCTCAGAAGGTGTCGTCGTTCCAGCGGGGCTCGCGCTTTTCGATGAAGGCCGAGAATCCCTCCCTGGCGTTCACGCTCATGGCCTGCTGGGCCATCATCTCCTTGGCGAACATGTAGGCCTGCCACTCGGTCATCTCTTGCTGGGCGTAGTAGTTCTGCTTGGCCATGTAGATGGCGTACTTGGAGGTCTTGCAGATGTCCCGGGCCACCTCCAGGGTCCTTTCGTGGAGCTCATCGTCCGGAAACACCCAGTTCACCAGGCCCATGTCCCGCGCCTCCTCGGCGCTGTAGAGCTTGGCGGTCATCAGCATCTCCAGGCACTTCTTCTGGCCCACGCAGCGGCTCACCGCCACGGTGGGGGTGGTGCAGTTGTAGGAGTAGACCGTGCCGGTCATGCCGAACTGGGCCTTGTCCCTGGCCGCGGCCACCAAGTCGCAGGCCGCCACCAGGTGGCAGCCGGCGGCCATGGCAATGGCGTGCACCTCGGCTATCACGCACTGGGGGATGCTGCGGATGGTGGACATCATGGTGAAGGAGGTGTGGAACAGGCGGCGGATGTCGGCCAGGGGCTGGTCGAGTATCTCGGTGCGGTCGTGGCCCGCGCAGAATACCGGCCCCTCGGCCCGCAGGATGATCACCTTTACCGCGTGGCGGGCGGCCGCGTCTTGCAGGCAGGCGGTTATCTCCTCCTCGGCCGCGCGGCTCAGGGCGTTGCGCTTTTGGGGCTGGTTCAGGGTCAGGGTGCCGATCTCACCCTGTTCCTCGTAGAGTATGTACTGGTAGCTCATGCAGGTCTCCTCCCATGCCAGGTGATTGGCTCCCGCGGCCGCCCCTTGGTCCCTTGGCGGGCGGCGGTACACCTCGACCCAGTATAGTCCACCTGGCAGCCGCCAGGGTAACCAAGCAAGGTTTTTCGCGTAAAGCCCCCGCAGACGGGGGGGCGGGGGGGCGGGGCGACGGGGGGGCGGCGGGGGGACGGAGATGGCACCGGGCCCGGGAGACGGGCGCCTAGAAACGCGGCGGCCCGCCCTACTCCACCGCCCGCACCTCCACGGCCAGGCCAAAGGCCGAGCCGCGCTCCGGCGCGAGGCGCGCGTACAGGTTGCCCTGGTTGATGGCCAGCTCCAGGCGGTCCATGGAGTTGTACAGGGCCAGGGGCTGCCCGCCGGAGACCTGGCCGTAGGCGCGGTGGATGCCGTCGATCTTCAGCCCGCCCAGGCGCACCTCGGCCCGGCGGCCGGCCAGGAAACCCTCCACCCGCTCCCGGGTCAGGTTGGTGTCCAAGTTGCCGAAGCTGTCGGCCGCCAGCACCACGCCGTGGAGCACGCCGCCCTCTTCCTTGGGCTGGGGCCAGGAGAGGAGCACCGGGTCCTCCACCACCGGCCCCAGGCTGGCAGGGTCCAGGCCGCAGGCCAAATGGGCGGCCACCGGCGCGAACACGTCGCGGCCGTGGAAGGTGTCGCACACCGGCTGGCGAAAGAGCCCCTTTTCCGCGAGTTCGAACACCCGTGCCCGGGAGTCGGCCAACAGGGCCGGGGTGAACAGGCCGTTGTCCGGCCCCACGAAGAACATGCCCAGAGCGGCCACCGCGATGGGCCGGCGGGCGGTGCCCACCCCCGGGTCCACCACCCCCAGGTGCACGGTGCCATAGGGAAACACCTCCAGGGCCTGCTCTATGACCAGGGCCCCGGCGCGCACGTCCTGGGCCGGCACCGTGTGGGAGATGTCCACCAAGCGGGCCGCGGGGCAGATGCCCAGCATCACCCCCTTCATCAAACCCGGAAAAGGGCTGGCCCCGAAATCGGTGGTGAGGGTTATGATCGGCCGGCTCATGGCGCCTCCACCAGCCGGGGCAGGATCTCGCCGGCCTTGCCCAGAAGCGCCACGTCCACCCAGCCGGTGTTGGGGGTGGGCTCCAGGTTCACCTCCACCACGAAAGCCCCGGCCTCCTTGGCCACCCCGGCCAGGCCGGCAGCGGGCTGCACCACCGCCGAGGTGCCCACCACCAGCATTACCTCGGCCTGTTGGGCCGCCTGCCAGGCCCGCTCCAACAGCTCGGAGTCCAGGGCCTCCCCGAACCACACCACGTCCGGCCGCACCAGCCCCCCACACTGGGGGCAACTGGGTGGCGCGGGCAGGTCCAGCTCGCGTTCCTCCTGCCTCTGGCCGCAGTCCAGGCAACGCAGGCGCCAGATGCTGCCGTGGATCTCCATGAGCCTCCGGCTGCCGGCCAGGCCGTGCAGGCCGTCCACGTTCTGGGTGATGAGGGTGAACTCCGGCACCCGGACCTCCAGGGCGGCCAGGGCCTCATGGGCCGGGTTGGGCCGACAGTCGGCAATGAGCCGGCGCCGCCAGTTGTACCAGCGCCAGACCAGGGCCGGATCCTTGGCAAAGGCCCCGGGCGTGGCCAATTCCTCGGGCCGGTGATTCTCCCACAGCCCGCCGTCGCCGCGGAAGGTGGGCACCCCGCTTTCGGCGCTGATGCCCGCGCCGGTGAGCACCGCCACCCGGCGCGCCGTTGCCAGGCGTTCACGGGCAATGTCCAAGTCGGTGGGACTCACGTTGAGGCTCCCCGCTTCAGGCCTGAAAAAGCATGGGGCGAGGCCTAATCAAAACCATACGCAGCCTTGCCTTGAAGTGTCAAGGCAGGTGGGACACGGAAGCCGGATAAGACGGGATCGGCAAAACGTTTTCACGGCTGCCGTTAAAATTGCGGGCGAACGATTACTAAGTGCGAGTGAGCACTTTGCCGGCCGCCGTTTTCGCGATGAGAAAACACCTGAACGGCTCGGGGAATGGTCTTGGCAAAGGCATGAAATGCTCGGCCGGCAAAGGGCAAGGCCGCACCTCCCGATCCAAAAGGAGCCGTCCCAAATGCGCGCAGCCCTGGGCAACCATGACCCAGGGCTGCGGCCTGCAGCCGATAAAGGCCTGCGGTGATCGGCGTTTAGTTCACGGGCACCAGGCGCCAGGCATTGGACCGGCCGCGGGGCTTTTCCAGGGTGAACTTGTCGCCGGTCTTGAAGCCGGTCAACTCGCTGAAATCGGAGATGGTGAGCCGGCCCTTGGCGGTCACCTCGTATGTCTTGGGACCGGCCGCGGCCTTGGTGCGCTTGGCCTGTTTTATCTGGCCGGTTTCCACCATGGCCATCTTGAGCTGCTGGGCGAATTCCACCGCGCTCATCGGCCGGTCTCCCACCGCCAGTTTCTGGCGGATTTCCTGCTCCGACACCCCTTCATTCACCATCCGCAATAATTTTTTGCGGTCCGCCTTACTCCACCTGGATTTGCGAGCCATGCTTACTCCCTTCGCCAAGGGTGGTTACTTTAAAAAAATTATTCTTTATCTTCAGCTAATACAGTTCCACCCTGTTTTTGGCAAGTAAAAAATGTTCATACCTCGTTTTTTTGCGAAAGGAGCATTTTTGCCACCGGCCGATTCCCGGCCTGTTTTGCCTTTAGTCATGCTAATGGCTATGCTGGACTTCAAATAGATTCCCCGCCGTCGCAGGGCAATAATCACCCGGGCGGTTTATTTGAAATGGCCGCCAAAAACCGTGTGTTTATCTTTGACCGGGGTGCATTACGCGCCACCCCCCCTGCCGGCCCCGCCGAAGATGGCAATGACAACATTCTGTTTTCTTTGGTTTTTTGTGGATAGGACCGCGGCGCAGACTAGGCCACCGGCTGGTAAAAAGTATCCCGCTGGCGAGCGGCAAAGCCCAGGTCCCCGGCCAGGCGCACCATTTCCTCGCGGCTGAGGCGGAAGCAGGCCCCGGCCGCGGCCACCACGTTCTCCTCGATCATGGTGGAGCCCAAATCGTCGGCGCCAAAATTGAGCGCCATCTGGGCTATCTTGGCGCCCTGGGTTACCCAGGAGGCCTGCACGTGGCTGAAATTGTCCAGGAACAGGCGCGATACCGCCAGCAGGCGGAGGTAGTCCACCGCCGTGGCCGGCTCGACCTGGGCCAGGGCGGTATTGGCCGGCTGAAAGGTCCAGGGGATGAAGGCGGTGAAACACCCCCTGCCCTGGGCCAGGCTCTGGTCCTGCAGCTCCCGCAGGCGGGCCAGGTGTTCGATGCGCTCGGCCGGGGTCTCCAGGCTGCCGAACATCATGGTGGCCGTGGTATTCAGGCCGCGGGCATGGGCCTGGGCCATGACTTCCAGCCACTGGTCGGCCGTGCACTTGCCCGGCGCGATCAAGGCCCGCACCCGGTCCACCAGTATCTCGGCCCCGCCGCCGGGAATGGACCCCAGGCCCGCCTCGATCAGCCGATCCAGGGCCTGGCCTATGCTAAGCCCGTCCAGGGCGGCCATGTGCACCACCTCGGGGGGGGAGAGCCCGTGGATGTGGATGGGGTGGTGCTCCTTGATGAAGCGGAAGATCCGGCAGGTGGCCTCCACCCCTATCTCCGGGTGCAGCCCGCCCTGGATCAATATCTGGGTGCCGCCCAGGGCCAGGGTCTCATCTATCTTGCGGCCCAGTTCCTCGCGGCTCAGCACATAGCCGCCCTCCTGGCCCGGGGCGCGGAAAAAGGCGCAGAAGCGGCAACCGGAAAGGCAGATGTTGGTGGTGTTGATATTGCGGTCCACCACATAGGTGACCACCGGCTCGGGGTTGTGGCGGAAGCGGGCCGCCTGGGCCAGGCGGCCCAGGGTGAGCAGGTCTGCCTCCAGAAGAAGCGTGAGGGCCTGCTCATCGCTCAGGCGCCAGCCCTCCCGGGCCGCGGCCAGGGCCCCGGCCAACTCGCGGCTCATCGCTCCTCCACCGGGTGGTAGAAGCAGTCGCGCCGCACCGGCGTAAAACCCGCCGCCTGGATCATGCTGCGCAGGCGCCTTTCGCTGAGGCCCTTGGCGCTGGTGGCGCCGGCGGAGTGGGTGATGCGCTCCTCCACGATGGTGCCGTCCAAATCGTCCGCCCCGAAGCTGAGGGCCACCTGGGCCAGCTTCTCGCCCAGCATCACCCAGTAGGCCTTGATGTGGGGGAAGTTGTCCAAGATGAGCCGCGCGGTGGCTATCACCCGCAAATCGTCCAGGGCGGTGGTGGGCTCCAGCTCGTCCAGCACCGTGTTCTGGGGATGGAAGGCCAGGGGGATGAAGGCGTTGAACCCGCCGCTTCTGTCCTGCTGCTCCCTGAGGGCCAGAAGATGGTCCACCCGCTCGGCGGCGTTCTCGATGTGGCCGTAGAGCATGGTGGCGTTGGTGGGGATGCCCAGGCCGTGGGCCTGGCCGCATATCTCCAGCCAGCGCTGGCCGGATATCTTGCGGGGGCACAGCTTGGCCCTGGGCTTGGGGGCGAATATCTCGGCCCCGCCGCCGGGCATGGCCTCCAGGCCGGCCTCCTGCAACAGGCCCAGCACCTGGCGCACCGGCAGGCCCGACAGGCGGGCGAAGTGGTCTATCTCCACCGGGGTGAAGGCCTTGAGCGCCGCCCGGGGACGGGCCTTCTTCACCGCGCGCAACAGCTCCAGGTAGTAGTCCAGGGGCAAGTCGGGATGGCAGGAGCCCACTATGTGAAACTCGTCGATGCCAAGCTCCGGCTCCTCGGCCGCCTGGGCCGCGGCCTGGGCCGGGGAGAGGGTATAGGCGTCCTCTGCCTGGGGACCGCGCCAAAAGGCGCAGAACGCGCAGCGGTTCACGCAGACATTGGAATAGTTCAGGTGCCGGTTGACCACGTAGAAGGCCTGGTCGCCGTTCTTGGCCCGGCGGGCGGCATCGGCCAGGGCGCCCAGGCCGATGAGGTCGCGGCTGGTCATCAGGGCCAGGCCGTCATCCCGGTCCAGGCGCTGGCCCGCGGCCAACTTGGCGGCCACCGGCTCCAAGGCCGGGTCACTGACCAGCCCGGGAGGAATCTCCAGCGGCGGCAGGGTCTGGGGCGGCACAAAGCCGTGAGGTCCGCCTTGGGGGGCGGGGGGCGTGGGGGGGCGTGATGCGGCAAGGGCCATGAGTCAAGGTTCCTTGAGGGCAATCCGCGAGTGACCACCTGGTCATTCGGCCGGCCGCAAAAAGGGCGGCCCGGCCAATGACCACCTGGTCACAATCATAGCCCAAGCCCCCACTCCGGGCAAGCCCAAAAGCCGGGGCGCGCGGGGGCTGTCAAAAAGCCTCCCAGGAGGCTACAATGGGGATACTCTGCCCAGCCGTTGCCACCTCTGGAGGGCTCAAAGAACATCATGGCCTCAAGGCGCCACCGCCAAACCCAGCCCCCCTCCCGCCCGCCATCGCTATTGGGATTCTACGTGATAGCCTTCTGGTCCACTGCCGTGGGAATCCTGGCGGTATTGGTCCTGAACTTGGTCACCCCCCTGGCGGCCCTCAACATCAAAGTGGCCATCTGGATGGGGCTCAGCCAAAGGGAACTCGTGGACGGCCTGTTGCTCAGGCTGCTGGGCTGGGTGCTGGTGTGCCTCATTCCCGTGTTCACCATGCGCCTGGTGTTGCTGAGGCCGGTGGCAGGCTGCCTGGCCCGGATACGCGCCGGCCAGGATCCCCCGCCGGAGCTGTGGGAACAGGCCCGGCGCCGGATAATCAACCTGCCCTTCATCTACGGCCTCATCAACGTGGCCATGTGGTTGGTGATCCCCCTCCTGCTGGGGCTGATCTTTTATTGGATGGGCCAGATGGGCGAACAGCTCATGCTGTTTCTCAGCACCCGTTCCGCCATGGTGGGCCTCATCAACTCCGCCATCGCCTTCTTGTTCCTGGAAAGGCACGCGCGCGAAGTATTGATACCCTTCTTCTTCCCCCGGGGCCACCTGGCCAAGGTCAAGGGAACCGCGCGCCTTTCCCTGTCCCGGCGCATCAAGCTCCTCTATCTGGCCGGCACCCTGGTTCCCTCGATCTTCTTCTTGTTCACCCTGTTCAGCCTGCAATACGAGGCCTCCGGCAACGCGGTCAGCGCCGCCGAGTACGGCAGGGGCGTGCTCATATTCTCCCTGGTGCTGGGCGCCATGGCCCTCGCCCTGGGGCTGCGCCTCAACCACCTGGTCACCAGCGCCCTGGCCGGCCCCCTGCGCCAGATGCTGGAGGTGGTGAGCCAGGTGCAAAAGGGCGACTACAGCGGCCGTATCCAGGTGGTGTCCAATGACGAGATCGGGGTCCTGGGCGATGCGGGCAACCAGATGATCCGCGGGCTGAAGGAAAGGGAGGTCCTGCGCTCCGAGTTCGGCAAGTACGTCACCCCGGAGATACGCGACGAGATACTGGCAGGGCGCATCCCCCTGGAGGGAGAGCGCCGCGACGCCACCGTGCTGTTCACAGACCTGCGGGACTTCACCCCCTTTGTGGAAAACAACCCGCCCGAGGTGGTGATCGCCAGCATGCGCGCCTATTTCACGGCCATGCACCAGGTGATCCGCGCCCACCGGGGGGTGGTGCTCCAGTTCGTGGGGGACGAGATAGAGGCCGCCTTTGGGGTGCCGCTTCCCTTTGCCGACCACGCCGACCAGGCGATGCGCGCCGCCCTGGCCATGCGCAAGGCCCTGGAGGAGTTGAACCAAAAGCGCCGGGCAAAGGGCTTGCACACCTTTACCCACGGGGTGGGCCTGCACTCGGGCCTGGTGCTGGCCGGCAACACCGGCTCCGAGAAGCAGCACGCCTATGCCCTCATAGGCGACACCGTGAACGTGGCCTCGCGCATCCAGGATTTGACCAAGGATATCGGCTGGGACATCCTGGCCAGCCGCGAGACCATGGGCCGCCTCAGCTTCTCCTGCCCGGCCGAGGAGGTGGGCCCCCGGGCCATCAAGGGATACTCCAAGCCGGTGGTCATCTTCAAGGTGCTGGGCTGAGGGCCCTTTCCGCGCCGGCAACGCGCAAGGCCCCAACAAGGGGGCGGCGCCGGCCGGGAGCGATCCCCTGCCAGCGCCGCCCTGTCATTTGCTCTCCGCGGGGCAAAAGGCCCGCCACAAAGGCCCCTGCCCCTTAGTCCCTGGCTGCCTCTTTACTTGTAGATACCGCAGGCAAAGTAGATGTTGGTGCCGGGCACGATCTCCACGTAGGTGGTCTTGGGGACCGGCTTCTTGCTGCCGGGCTTGGGCCAGTAGTAGTCCACCCAGCCAGAGCCCTTGTTCTGGGCGGTCTGCACGAAGCCCATGAAGAACAGCTTGCCCTTTATGTCCTTTATCTTGGATAGATCCTTGCCCACCAGTTTAGGCTTGATGGGGTGGGCGACTAACTGGGTGTTTTTGGTGTCGCCCGCAAAGATATACAAATCGCCCTTCACAAAGGGCCCTTTGGGGTCGGCAATGGCCTTGAGGGTGGCATCCAAGCCTTTTTCCTTGGCCATCTTCAAGGCGGATTTGACCAGCGCCTTGGCGTCATCCGGCGAGGCGGCCTTGGCCAGTCCCACCCACCCAACGCACAGACACAACGCCAGAGTCATTATCAGAATCTTTTTCATGCTCCTGCTCCTTCCCTCGTGTGTGACCGACTGCCAAACCTGGCCTCTTTTCGCTTGGTTTGCGCTTGGCATACCAACTTGATTCGTTCAGTCACATTTTGCTGTTTCGTAATTATAAAGTGCCCCCAGCTCAACCTGAAAGTACTTTTGTGCATTTTGGATGGCTTTTTGGAAGCCAACCGCTCGACAAAAGTATCTTTTTTGCTCTATGCGAAAACAAATAAGGTGTTCCCTGCCCCGCCCCCCTGGGCAGGGACCCTCGCAGGGGACGGGGGGGCGGGGACGGGGGGGCGGCGGGGCGGGCGGGGGCGGGGGCGCTCAGAGGCTGGCCTTGATGTGATTCAGCAAACCGCCGGCGGCCAGGAGCTTGCGGTCGCGGCTGGTCACCTCCAGGCGCAGGGTGATCTCGCGTTCCTGGCAACGGGCCACGACCTCTGCGGCACCGTCCAAGACCGCGCTTCTCAGCCCTCTGAATTCCAGGCGGTCGCCCTGCTCCAGCCGCTCATAGTCGCCCGGGTCGGCGAACACCAGGGGCACCACCCCGAAATTCACCAGGTTGGCCTTGTGGATGCGGGCAAAGGACTTGGCCAGCTTGACCCGCACTCCCAGGTAGCGGGGGGCCAGGGCCGCGTGCTCGCGGGAGGAACCCTGGCCGTAGTTCTCGCCCCCCACCACCGCCACCGGCGCCTGGGCCTGGGCCCGGTCCGCGAACTCGGGGTCCAGGGCGGCGAACACGAAGCGGCTGATGGCCGGCACGTTGGAGCGCAGGGGCAGCACCTGGCTGCCGGCGGGCATGATGTGGTCGGTGGTGATGTTGTCCCCCACCTTGAGGGCCACGGTGCAGGCCAGGTCCTCGGGCAGGGCATCCAGCTCGGGAAAGGGCGCGATGTTGGGCCCGCGCACCACCTCCACTGTCCCGCCCTCGGCCGGCGGCGGCACCAGGGCCTCGGGCCGCAGGGGAGGCGCGGCCGGCAGCCCGGGCGCCGGCCCCAGCTCGCGGGGGTCGGCAATATGCCCGGCCAGGGCGGAGGCCACCGCCACCTGGGGCCCGCACAGGTACACTTGGTCGTCCTTGGTGCCCGAGCGGCCCGGGAAGTTGCGGGGGAAGGTGCGCAGCGAGTTGGCGCCCGTGGCCGGGGCCTGGCTCATGCCGATGCAGCCCAGGCAGCCGGCCTGGTGCAGGCGGGCGCCGGCCTCCAACAGGTGCATCAGCCCGCCGGCCGCGGCCACCTGGGCCAGGGCCTGGCGCGAGCCGGGGTTGATGGAAAGGCTCACCCCGGGGGCTATCTTCCTGCCCTCCAGGGCCAAGGCCACGGTCATGAGGTCCTCGTAGCCGCTGGAGGCGCAGGAGCCCACGATCACCTGCTCCACCGGCACCCCGGCCAGCTCCGCGGCCGGGACCACCGCGTCCGGGCTGGAGGGCCGGGCCACCAGGGGCTCCAGGGAGGAAAGGTCTATCTCCTCCAGGTGGTCGTAGGAGGCCCCCTTGTCCCCGGCCAAGGGCGCGTAGTCCCCTTCCCGGCCCTGGAAGGCCAAAAACTCCCGGGTGCGCTGGTCAGAGGGGAAGAGGCTGCCGGTGGCGCCCAACTCGGCGCCCATGTTGGTGATCGCCGCCCGCTGGGGCACTGAAAGGGTCTCCACCCCCGGGCCGAAGTACTCCAGCACGTAGCCCAGCCCCCCCTTCACGCTGAGCCGCCGCAAGAGTTCCAGGATCACGTCCTTGGCCCCCACCCAGGGCTGGAGCCGGCCGCTGAGCCGCACCCCCAGGACCTTGGGACAGGTCAGGTGGAAAGGATAGCCGGCCATGGCCGCGGCCACGTCCAGGCCGCCGGCCCCCATGGCCAGCATGCCCATGCCCCCGCAGTGGGGGGTGTGGGAGTCCGAGCCCAAAAGGGTGGCCCCGGGCCGGGCGAAGTTGAGCAGGTGGAGCTGGTGGCAGATGCCATTGCCCGGAGGCGAGAACCACAGGCCGTAGCGGGCGGCGATGGAGCGCAGGAAGCGGTGGTCGTCCGGATTCTTGAAATCGGTCTGCAACAGGTTGTGGTCCACGTAGGACACGCTCAGCTCGGTGCGCACCCGCTCGAGGCCCAGGGCCTCGAACTCCAGGGCGGCCAGGGTGCCGGTGGCGTCCTGGGTGAGGGTCTGGTCGATGCGGATGGCTATCTCGCTGCCTGGCGCAAAGCTGCCTTCGGCCAGGTGCGCTTCGATTATCTTCTGGACCTGGGTCCGGGGCATGAGGAGCCTCCCTGCTTGGTCAGCATGTATGCCTGACTGGACAGGGGGCCATTTTATGCGCTCGCGGGCCGGGCTGCAAGTGCGGGCCGGCGGCCGAGGGATGGAAACCGGCCGGGACGCCTGCTCCCGCGCTCTTTTCCACCAGGCCGCGCCGGACGGTCTTCAATAGCCCAGGTCCACCTGGTCGGCCGGGACCCCGCCCCGGATTCCCCAGGCGGAGCGGGGGCTTTCCTGGATGTGCACGAACACGTTGTCAGGGTCCAGGCCGGTATGGCGCAGGATCACGCGGCTGAGCTCGGCCAGGAGCCGGTCCTTCAGCTCCCGGGGCCGGCCCTCGAACATGAAGACCTCGGCCGCCACAAAGCCCGGGTCGCGCTCCGGGTGCACGGCGCGGCATTCCAGTGGCGAGGGGTAGACTATGACCTTGGCCCGGATGGGCTGCACCCCCAGGGCCTGGATGATGGCCTGGCGGGTGTCCTCGGCCAGGGCCTGGCACTGGTCCAGGGCCAAGGAGGCGGGTACGTGTAGCTTGGCGAACGGCAATTCGATTCCCCCTTGCCCGCAACTACCGGTTTCGGCCAGAAACATAACCCATCAACCGTACCAGGTCCACGATTTTTATCTCGCATGGTGGGACGGAAGCGAGGCCAAAAGACGGCCCACGCCGGGTGGCGTGGGCCTGGAGTGAGGGGTGAGTGCCCGAAGGCTGATGGTGGTCTGGGGGTTGTCTAAGCAGCCTGCTCCTGGTAACGGGCGGCCATCTCCGCGCCGGTCTGGCAATTCCGGCAGGGGATGAGGTTCATCTTGAACACAAAGATGGGAAACGGCTCTGCCCCGATATTGGCCCAGCGAGGCTCATTGGCGGTGACATAGCGTTTGGCGCACGCCTGGGGAGTGATCTTGAGCTTGCCGGGCTGATTGGGACACTCGAACAAGGCATCCGGGTGGCTGGCCAGCCAAGCGTCCACGTCGATATGGGGAACCACGGCGGGGGTCTTTCTACGCGACTTCGCTTTACGTCTCATCAGCATTACTCCCTTGCTCTGGTCCGAAGACGCTGTTTTCATCCCGCAGGCGCCCCTAAGTAGTGGCAAAGGCCGTGCCAACCAGACAAAGGCGGTCTTTTTTTGTCCTAGTTCAAAGGGACAATTCCTAGTGCTTTATTCGAGTTAGGAAACTTTACCAAGTCTCGATGGGACCTTGGGGCCGTTCCAGGAAGGTCTTGGGAGCCCTCTCTCTATATGTCGCAAACAATACATATGACGTATTCCGGTCAAAAGGCACTCTGACAAGTAAAGCGGACCTTATACGCCTGTCACAGGGGTGGTACAGAAAAAATGTGTCGTAATCCGGACAGTAGCCCCAAAATCCCCCGAGCCAAGCCCATGGAATCCTTGACCCGGCACTGGCATTCAAATTGCAACTTTTTGGGCCAAATAGGCGCTTTCCCAATGCGCCTCAAGGTGGTGGGGGTGACATATGATCCGAGTGCTGGTGGTGGAGAGTGATCCGGCCCTGGCGTGGCTCTACCGCGAGGAGCTTCAGGATGCCGGGTTCTCGGTGGGCGTGTGCCACAGCCTTGGTTCGGCGGTGGCGCGCATGCGCCATGACCAGGCCCATGTGCTGGTGACCGACCTGTTCTCCGTGGGTGACGATCCTGAACACTGGCTGCCCAGGCTGCGGGAGGTGTTCCAGGGGCCGGTGGTGGGCCTGGGTGAGATACGCAAGCAGGGCCGCCTGAACATCCCGGTGGTGCCCAAGACCTCGGACCTCAGGCCCCTGATCAATTCCCTGCGCGGCCATGCCCTGCGCGCCCGCTGGTGCGCGGCCGCCGGCACCTGCTAGCCCCCCCCGCCCTGCCCTCGCCCGTCCCCCCCCGTCGCCGCCCCCGTCGCCCCGTCGCCCCGTCGCCCGCTGCCGCCCGTCCCCGTCGCTGCCCCCTCCGTCGCCGCCCCCCGTTGCCCCCCGTTGCCCCCCGTCGCCGCCCCCCGTCGCCCTCCGCCCCCCCCGTCGCCCGCCGGCCTTGCGCCAGGGCTGTGGCAGCGCCCGAGGCGGGGTTGCCGCACGCCCATTGCTTCCAAGCGGCTTACCGCCGGCTATTGGTTGTGTTATCCTCCTAGCCAGAACCCTCGCGCACGAGCCCACCGCAACCCCGGGAGGATGACTGCATGCCCGCCAAGCCGCCGGAGCCCCTGCGCCCTGCCCAACTGAGGCGCAGCTTTGATCCCAAGAAGGTACCCTTCGAAACCAGCGACCAAGCCGCCTCCTGCCAGGACCCGGTGGTGGGCCAGGCCAGGGCCAAGGAGGCCCTGGAGTTCGGGCTGGCCATGCGGGACATGGACTACCACGTGTTCGTGGACGGCCCCCAGAACACGGGCAAGACCCACCTGGTGCGTACCTTTGTGGAGAGAATCGCCCAGGAGCAGCCTCCCCCGCCGGACTGGGTATACGTGCACAACTTCCGCCAGCCCGACCAGCCGCGCGCCCTGCGCTTCCCGCCCGGCGGCGCCCGGGTGTTCGCCAAGGAGATGGAGTCCCTGGTGGAGGCGCTCCAAAAGCACATACCCGAGATCTTCGAAAGCGAGGAGTACGCCCGGCGCAAGGAGGGCCTGCAAGCCGACTTCAAGAGGCGCCGCAGCGAGGTGTTCTCCGAGCTGGACCGCCAGACCCGGGAGGAGGGCTATGTACTCCGGTTCGAGCCCACCGGCATCATGGTGGCCCCGGCCGACGAGGACGGCCAGCCTTTGCCCGAGGCGCGCATCCGCGAGCTGAGCGAGGAGGAACGGGCCGCGCTGCGCAAGAAGAGCGACCTGATCCAGGCCAAGGTCACTGAGAGCCTGCGGGCCATAGCCGGGTTCGAAAAGGAGATGAACCAGGCCCTGGCCGACCTGGACCGCGAGATGGTGATGGCCGCGGTGGGCCACCTGTTCGACGAGTTGCGGGACAAGTACGCCGAGCAAAAGGAGGTGCTGGTCTACCTGCACCAGGTGCGTGACCACGTGGTGGACAACTTCTCCCAGTTCAAGAAAAAGGAGCCGCCCGCCAACCTCCCCTTCCCCGCGGCCTCGGAAGGACCGGACCTGAAGAAGTACCAGGTCAACGTGTTCGTGGACAACTCCGACAGCGAGGGGGCGCCGGTGGTGGTTGAGAGCCACCCCACCTTCCCCAACCTGTTCGGCCGCATCGAGCGCCAGGCCCAGTTCGGCGCCCTGGTCACCGACTTCACCCTGCTCAAGCCCGGCGCCCTGCACAAGGCCAACGGCGGCTACCTGGTCATCCCGGTGCTGGAGCTGCTCAAGCTGGTGTTTCCCTGGGACGGGCTCAAGCGCGCGCTCAGGGAACGCCGGGCCTTCATGGAGGACGCCATGGAGCAGATGGGCTTCATGGTCACCCGCACCCTGAAACCCGAGCCCATCCCCCTGGACGTAAAGGTCATCCTGGTGGGCCATTCCTTTCTCTACAACCTGCTCTACCGCTACGATCCCCAGTTCCCCAAGCTGTTCAAGGTGCGGGCCCAGATGGCCGGGCGCATGAACTGGGAGGAGGCGGAGGTGGACAGCCTCCTGTCCCACCTCTGCCGCCTGATCGAAAACAAGGGCCTCCTGCCCCTCCACCGCAGCGGCGCGGCGCGGCTCATAGAGCTGGCCGGCGAGCTTTCCGGCGACCGCGAGCGGCTCACCCTCCAGGTGGCGGTGGTGGAGGACGTGGTCAAGGAGGCGGACCACTACGCCCGCCGGGCCGGCCGGCGCTTCATCGCCAAGGAGGACGTGGACACGGCGGTCGAAAAGCGCATCTACCGGGTATCCATGCTGGAGGAACGCCTGCGGGAGTCCATCACCCGCGAGTTCATCCGGGTGGAGACCACCGGCGCCAAGGTGGGCCAGATCAACGGCCTGTCCGTGATCGATATGGGCGACTACGCCTTTGGCCAGGCCTCGCGCATCACCGCCTCCCTGGGGCTGGGCAAGGAGGGGGTGGTGGCCATCGACCGCGAGAGCGACCTCTCCGGCCCCTTCCACACCAAGGGCGTGTTGATCCTGTCGGGATTCCTGCGCAACCGCTTCGGCCGCAAGGGACCCCTCACCCTGACCGCCAGCCTGGCCTTCGAGCAGAGCTACTCCATGATCGACGGCGACTCGGCCAGCCTGGCCGAGACCCTGGCCCTGATCTCGTGCATCGCCGGCCTGCCGCTCCGCCAGGACCTGGCGGTGACCGGCTCGGTGAGCCAGCAGGGCGAGGTGCAGGCCATCGGCGGGGTTAACCAGAAGATAGAAGGCTTCTTCCGCCTGTGCAAGGCCCGGGGCCTCACCGGCTCCCAAGGGGTGGTGATTCCCAAGGCCAACCTGAAGAACCTCATGCTGCACCCCGAGGTGGTGGCCGCGGCCAGGAGAAAGAAGTTCTTCGTCTACGCGGTGGACACGGTGGAGGAGGCGGTGGAGCTGTTCACCGGCAAGCCCGCGGGCAAGCCCAAGAAGGACGGCTCCTATCCCCAGCGCACCGTGTACTACAAGGTCATGCAGGAGCTGGAGCGCCTGCGGGAGCTGGCCCGCAAGGAGGTTCCCAGGCGCCGGGCGCCGGCCAGGAGGAAGAAGACCGCGACCAAGAAATGAACCCAGGGCCCCGGCCGGGCTGAGGGAACCTCGGACAACCTTGGAGAGAACACCCCATGTTCAAACGATGGCTCACATACGCCCGGCGCATGGGCCCTGCCTGGATCATCAGCGCGGTGGCCTGCGGCCCGGCCACCCTGGCCAGCGTGAGCCTGGCCGGGGCCACCTATGGCTACCAACTCCTGTGGGTGGTCATCCTGAGTGCCGTGTTCGGGGCCACCGCCCAATACCTGGCCGCGCGCATCGGGGTGATCGAGGGCCGGGGCATCATCGCCACCACCGAGGCCCGCCTGGGCCGGGGCTGGGCCTGGGTCCTGACCGTGGACGCGGCGCTGGCCACCTACCTGGCCGCCGTGTTCCTGATGAACGCCCTGGTGGGGGTGACCTCCCTGGTCACCGGCCTGGCCACGCCCTGGTGGGGGGTGGGCTACGCGCTGCTCATCGGCCTGGGACTCTGCCGGGGCGGCTACCGCTGGCTGGAGATCACCTGCAAGCTGCTGGTGGGCCTAGTGGTGGTCTGTTTCGTGGTGACCGGCCTGCAAGCGGACATATCCTGGCCGGGGGTGGTCCGGGGCCTGTTGCCCGGCCTGCCGCCGGACGTGAACGCGGCGCTCATGATGGCGGCCATCATGGGAGGGGCGGTGCACATCACCATCATCGGCATGCACACCTACAACACCAACGCCCGCGGCTGGGGCCGGGCCGAGCTGGGCCTGGCCCGCTTCGACACGGTGCTCTCCATGGGGGTGGCCTTCGGCATCTACAGCCTGGCCATATTCCTGGTGGCCGCGGCGGTGCTCCACCCCCACCAGGTGGCGGTCAAGGGCGCCACCGACGCGGCCCTCAGCCTGGGCCCCCTGTTGGGGCGGGCGGCCATGGCCGTGTTCCTGGCCGGGTTGTGGGCCGCCACCTTCTCCACCATCCTGCCCACCTTCCTGGCCGGCATCTACTTCATCTCCGACCTCATGCACTGGCCGGCCCGGCGGGAGGACGCCCGCTTCAGGGCGCTGGCCTTTGCCGGGGTGGCCCTGAGCGCGGTGGGCCCCTTCATCAAGGGCAGCTTCTTCCTACTCCTGCCGGTGATGCTGGCGGTGGGCCTTTGCGGCACCCCCCTGATCATCGCCATAATCCTCTACCTGCTGAACCGCAGGGAGGTGGCCGGCCGGGAGCGCAACTCCCTGGGCCTGAACATCCTGGGCGGCCTGGCCCTGGCCATAACCACCTTTGCGGCGGTGCGCTTCCTGCTGGCCCAGGCGGGTCTCCTGTGACGGCGCCGGGGCCGGGGGCCGGCCTGAAGGCGGCCGAGCTGACGGGCCGCCGCACCTTGATCATGGGCGAGGTCAACACCGGCAAGACCACCCTCCTCGGCCGGCTGCTGGCCGAGCTGGCGGCCCAGGGCCGGGAGGGGCTGGTGGTGGTGGACCTGGCCCCAGAGGCGGTGGGGGGAGTGGGCGGCAAGATGAAGCTGCCCGCGGCCGAGGGCCTGAGAGTCTACTCCCCCACCCTGGCCGCGCCGCGGCTGAGCGGCGGCTCGCCCCGGGAGGTGGAGGCCCTGGCCCAGGCCAACGGCCGCCGCATAGAGGAAGTGTTCGCCGCCTACCTGGCTGATCCCGGCCAGGTACTGTTCATCAACGACGTGTCGCTCTACCTGCAATCCCGGGAACCAGAGGGACTGTGGCCCGTCCTGGAGGCCACCCCCACCGTGGTCATGAACGGCTACTACGGCCGCAGCCTGGGGCGGGACCCCTTCAGCCGGCGGGAGCGGGAACGCATGGAACGCCTGCGCCGGTATTGCCACCGGGTGGTGCTGCTCTAGTCCCCTGCCTCGCCCGGCGGCTTGAGGCCGTACTTGCGTATCTTGCTGTAGAGGGTGCTCCGGGCCACGCCCAGCAACTGGGCGGCCCGGTACTTGTTCCAGCCCACCTTGTCCAGGGTGCTCTGGATGAGCTGGCGCTCCTGGTCCAGCAGCCGGCCGGGCGCGGCCGGGGAGCCGGCCTCCTCACCCTCCGGGCCTAGGCTCAGGGCCTGGGGCAGGTGCACGGGCTCCACCACCTCGCCGTGGCACATGAGCACCGCGTGCTCCACCGCGTTGCGAAGCTCGCGCACGTTGCCCGGCCAGGAGTAGTTGATGAGACGGGTGATGGCCGCCCGGGAGAAGCCGTAGATGGCCTTGCCCAGGCGCTCGCGCTGGGCGCGCAGGAAATAGTGGGCCAGGAAGGGGATGTCCTCGGGTCGCTGGCGCAGGCTGGGCACATCCAGGCGCACCACGTTGAGGCGGTAGAACAGGTCCTCGCGGAAACGGCCCTGCTCCACCATGTCGGCCAGGTGCTTGTTGGTGGCGGCCACGATGCGCACGTCGGCATGCAGGGTCTTTTCGCCGCCCACCCGCTCGAACTGGCGGTCCTGGATCACCCGCAGCAGGGCGAGCTGGGTGAGGGGGCTGATCTCGGCCACCTCGTCCAGGAAGATGGTGCCGCCCTGGGCCTGCTCAAAGCGGCCCCGCTTGCGGCGGAAGGCGCCGGTGAAGGCGCCCTTCTCGTGGCCGAACAGCTCGGAGCTGAGCAGGGTCTCCGGGTAGGCCGAGCAGTTGACCACCACGAAGGGGCCGTCCGCCCGGCGGCTGAAACGATGGATGGCCTCGGCCAAGAGGCTCTTGCCGGTTCCCGACTCGCCTTCCAGGAGCACGGTGGTGTCCGTGGCCACCACGTTGTCCAACACGTCGGCCAGCTCCTGCACCTGGGTGGAGCCGCCCATGACCTTGGCCAGGTAGCGCCGCATCTCCAGGGTGCGCTGGGCCTGCTGGCGGCCGCCGCGCTCGGAGACCAGGTCCTCGTACAGCGCCCGGATGCGCAGCATGACCCGCACCCGGCTGAGCATGGTCTCCACGTCCACCGGCTTGGTGAGGAAGTCCTCGGCCCCCACCTCCAGGGCCCGCAGGGCGTGCTCCTTTTCGGAAAGCGCCGAGAGCACCACCACCGGGATGTAGCGCAGCTTCCCGTCGCTCTTGATGTGCTTCAACACCTCCCAGCCGTCCAGGCCGGGCAGGATCATGTCCAGGAGCACCAGGTCGAAGTCCTGGTCCTCGCCCAGGCGGGCCAGGGCCTCCTCGCCGCTGGGGGCGATCACGGTGCGGTAGCCCTCGGACTCCATGAGCGCCTGGAAAAAGCGGGCGCTGTCCGCCTCGTCCTCCACGATGAGGATATGGGCGTCGGGCTTTACCTGGGGAAGCGCGGGATCGGTCAAGGCGTCCCCCCCCTCGGGACACGACGGGGGCGGGGGCGACGGGGGGGGCGAGGGGGCCGGGGGGGGCGGGGGGGCCGGGGGTGTCGGTCCGCCGGCCCCAGGGCACAGCCCGCGCAGGCCCGGGCCAGGCCCATGAGGGCCAAGTCCTGGCTCAGCTCGGGACGCGGCGAACGGCCCTGTCCGCACAGGTCCCCGCCCTCCAGCCAGAGCTGGGGGCAGGTGCCGGCCATGAGGTGCAGGCACTGGCTCCAAAGGGGATCGGGACGCATCACACTCCCTCCGGGGCTGGGCGATCCTGTTCGCGGGTGAGGCCATGGTATCATTTGTTTCGCGCCCTTGCCAAGCGCCCCCTGCGCCCGGTCCGCGGGCGCGCCCAGCAAAGGCTTGCCAAGCCCCGCCCGATGGCGGTAGGCTCCGGGACCATGATCGTGGCGGATCTGCACATACACTCGCGCTTTTCCCGGGCCACCGCCAAGAGCCTGGACCCGGAGCACTTGTGGCTCGCGGCCCAGCTCAAGGGCGTGGACCTGGTGGGCACCGGCGATTTCACCCACCCGGCCTGGTTCGAGGAACTGGCGGACAAGCTGGTGGAAACTGGGGACGGGGCCTATACCCTGAAGCCCGAGTTGCAGCGCGTGCTGGCGGACGAGGTGCCCGGCCCCTGCCGGCGGGAGGTGCGCTTTCTGCTCTCGGCCGAGATCAGCTCCATCTACAAGCGCCACGGCAAGACCCGCAAGGTACACAGCCTCATCCTCATGCCCGACATGAAGGCGGTGGCCCGGCTGAATGCGCGCCTGGAGCGCCTGGGCAACATAGCCAGCGACGGCCGGCCCATCCTGGGCCTGGACGCCAAGGACCTGCTGGAGCTGTGCCTGGAGGTGGAGCCCTCGGTCATCTTCATCCCGGCCCACATCTGGACCCCCTGGTTCAGCCTGTTCGGCAGCAAGAGCGGCTTCGACGCCATCGAGGAGTGCTTCGCCGAGCTGACCCCCCACATCCACGCCCTGGAGACCGGGCTCTCCTCCGACCCGCCCATGAACTGGCGGCTCTCGGCCCTGGACCGCTACACCCTGGTGAGCCATTCCGACGCCCACAGCCCGGCCAAGCTGGCCCGGGAGGCGGACCTCCTCACCTGCCCGCCCACCTACCAGGACCTGGCCGCGGCCCTGGCCGACCCGGAGGGGCATGGCTTCCACGGCACCCTGGAGTTCTTCCCGGACGAGGGCAAGTACCACCTGGACGGCCACCGCAAGTGCGGGGTGCGGCTCAGCCCGGCCGAGACCCGGGAGCTGGGCGGCAAGTGCCCGGTGTGCGGCAAACCCCTCACCGTGGGGGTGCTGAGCCGGGTGGAGGAGCTGGCCGACCGGCCCGAGGGGGCCAAGCCGGAGAACGCCCGCCACTTCGAGTCGGTGATTCCCCTGCCCGAGGTGATCGGCGAGGTCATGCAGCGGGGGCCGGGCACCAAGGGGGTGGCCCGGGTGGTGGAGGCCCTGCTGGCCCGCCTGGGGCCGGAGCTTTTCGTGCTGCGGGAGGCCCCCCTGGAGGAGTTGGAGGCGGCGGGCGGCCCCTTGCTGGCCGAGGCCATACGCCGCATGCGCACCGGCCAGGTGCAGACCGAGGGCGGGTATGACGGCGAGTTCGGGGTGGTGCGCCTGTTCCGCCCGGACGAGCGCCACGAGCTCAAGGGCCAGCAAGGATTCTGGAAGCCGGCGCCCAAAAAGGCGGGCCGGAAAAAAACCCGGCCCACGCCCGCCCCGGCCTCGCCTTCCGCGCCGGCCCCGTCGCCCTCCCCGTCGCCCCCGTCGCCGCCCCCCTTGCTCAGTCCCCTGGACCCGGCCAGGGAGGGGCTCAACCCGGAGCAGGCCCGGGCCGCGGCCCACCAGGGCGGGCATCTTGTGGTGCGGGCCGGCCCGGGCACGGGCAAGACCCGCATGCTGGTGCAGCGGGCAGTGGGGCTGATCGAGCGGGGCCTGGCGCCCGAGGAGTTGCTCCTCATCACCTTCACCCGCAAGGCGGCCGGCGAGCTGCGCGAGCGCCTGGCCCAGGCCCTGCCCGCCGCGGGCCGGGTGCTGGCCACCACCTTCCACGCCCTGGGACGGCAGGTGCTGGCAACGGCCACGGGCGGGGAGGTGGAGATCATGGCCGAGGACCAGCGCCAAGCCGTATTGAAGGAGATCGCCGGCCGGGCCGAGGTGAGGCCCGGCGAGCTGGAGCTGGCCATCAGCCGCCACAAGCAGGCCCTGGACCAGGAGCCGCCGGCCTGGCTCCGGCCCTGGCTCAAGGTCTACGAGCAGGCCCTGGCCGCGGCCGGGGCCCGGGACCTGGACGACCTGGTGCGCGGCGCGGTGCTGGCCCTGCGCGGCGACCCCGGCCTGGCGGCAAGCTGGCAAAGCCGCTTCCAACAGGTGCTGGTGGACGAGTACCAGGACGTGAACCAGGCCCAGGTGGCGCTCTTGCAGGCCCTCACGGCCCCCCAGGCCGAGGTGACCGCCATCGGCGACCCGGACCAGGCCATCTATGGCTTCCGGGGGGCGGACCGCTCGCTCTTCGCCCGCTTTGGGCGCGACTTTCCGGGCGCGGCCGAGCTGGGCCTGCGCCTAAACTACCGCAGCACCCAGCCCATCCTGGCCGCGGCCCAGGGGCTGATGGCGGCCGAGCCCGACCCGGACCGGCCCGGTCTGGAGGCCGTGGCCGGCGCGGGGCCCCGGCCGGTGCACATCGCCCTGGCCTCGCCCGAGGAGGAGGCCCGCTGGGTGGCCGGGCGCATCGCGGCGCTCATCGGCGGCATGGACTCGCGCCAGGTGGAGAGCGGCCCGGCCGGGGGGGACTACGCCCCCCGTGACATCGCGGTGCTCTACCGCCTGCACGCCCTGGCCCCGGTCCTGGAGCGGGCCCTGAACGAGGCCGGGGTGCCGGTGCAGGTGGCCGGGCGCACGCCCCTGGCCGAGACCGACCCCCTGGACTTCAAGGCCCAGCGGGTGAGCCTGTTGACTATGCACGCGGCCAAGGGCCTGGAGTGGCCGGTGGTGTTCGTGGTGGGGCTGGAGGAGAGGCTCCTGCCCTACCAGCCGCCGGGCAAGGCCCCGGCCCAGGAGGACGAGGAGCGGCGGCTTCTCTACGTGGCCCTGACCAGGGCCCGGGAGCGGCTCTACCTGACCCGGGCCAAGCGGCGCACCCTGTTCGGCGAAACCAGCCGGCCCGGGCCGTCGCCCTTTTTGGCCCAGATCCCCAGGGGCCTCGTCCAGGGGGAAAAGCCCCCTGTCCGGCGGCGCCGCGCCCGGCAACTGGGGCTGTTCGGCTAGCCGCTTTATCTTTGACAAGCCGATTGGTCCGTATTATAACGCTCCTGAAACATAACTCGGCGGATGCCCGCAGGGCTTAATAGGGAAGCCGGTGCGAATCCGGCGCGGTCCCGCCGCTGTAACCGGTGACGAAACCCGCAAGGCATGTCACTGTGGCTGGAAGAGGCCATGGGAAGACGCGGGGAGTAGGACGACCCGGGAGTCAGAAGACCTGTCTGCCGAGTTCCCCTGGTGCGCACGCGGATCTGCGTACAGGGGAGGCTGGGAGCAAAGAAACAGGGTGCGCTCCGAGACCATGTAAAAGTGGTCGCGGAGCGTTTTCGTTTTCAGCCCCCCGGCAATATGCGTGCGCGCCTTTTCCAGAACCCACGGGAGAGAAAGGGAAAGGAGCTACACGTGTCGAAACTTGCAACCAAGCTTGCATCCTGGACCTGCGCCGCATTCTGGCTGGCGGCGATGTCGACGGGGGCGGCGGGGGCGGCGGGGGCGGCCTGGGCCGCCGGCCCCCAGGCAGGGGACAAGAACCCCGAACCCACCAAGCAAAAAGCCGCGGTCATGGAAACCGTGAACGTGACCGCCAAGCGCTACGAGGCCCAATACCTGGACACCGGCTCGCTGACCACGGTGCTCAGCGGGCCCGAGATCGAGCGGATGGGCGGGGGCAACGCCTTCGAGGTGCTCCAGCGCACCGGCGGGGTGAACTTCTCCGCCCAGTTCCCGGGCGGCATCACCCAGGGAGGCATGAACGGCGAGATCGGCATCCGGGGCATCCGGGGCGGCGAGCAGATCATGCTCAACGGCATCCCCATCATCGAGCCCACCTCGGGCTCCTATGACATCGACCAGATACCGGCCGCCTTCTTGGAGCGGGTGGAGCTGGTCAAGGGCAGCAACTCCACCCTCTACGGCTCGCGGGCCATGACCGGCGTGGTCAACATCCGCACCAAGGGACCGGGCAAGCCCTCGCTGGGCGGCGGGCTCACCGGCGGCAGCCACTCCTACTGGGACGGCAACGCCTGGTACCGCAACGAGGTTTTGTTCCTGGGCGCCAACTACACCACCTTCGGTGACCTGGACAACATAAAGCGCAACTACCGCAAGAGGACCCCCTACAACACCTCTCTGTTTAGTCCGGAGAAGTACGCGGCCCTGGCCTCGTTCCAGCCCTGGCAGCCGATCACCTTCAACTACATGGTCAACTACACCAAGGCCAGCTACCGGGCGGACTACTACACCCGCGCGTCCTACAGCCACCAGGTGGACGAGAAGGTACTGCACCACTACCTCTCGGCCACCTATGCCAAGGACAAGCTAAAGGCCACCGCCTTTTTCAACTACAACTACATGAACCTGAAGTACGACTACTACGGCAACGCCAAGAAGCCGGGCAAGGAGAACGACAAGAAGAGCTTTGTCACCGGCCTGGACGCCCAGCACTCCACCGTGGCCTGGGACACCCTGTTCCTCTACGGCGGCACCTACACCCTGGAATACCAGGACGAGACGCGCCAGGACGTGAAAGGCTCCAGCCGCCGGGGATACTACATCCAGGCCACGGACCTGAACCACACCCGGCATCAGCTCTCCCTGTTCGTGCAGGCAGAGAAGACCTTTGGCGAGGCGTTCATCCTCACCCTGGGCATCCGCGGCCAGGGGGTGATCAACACCGAGGCAGGCGCGGACAACTACTTCGAGCCCGTGCCCCAGGTGCAGGCGGTATGGCGGGTGAACGCCAACCACTCCCTGTACGCCAACGTGGGCCGGGCCTTCCGGGTGCCCACCTTCAACCAGCTCTATGCCGAGACCGCCCTGTTCAAGGGCAACCCCGAGCTGAAGCCCGAGTACGGCTGGACCTACGAAGTGGGCTGGAAGGCGGCCTGCGGCAGGTTCACCGGCACCCTGGCCGCCTTCCTGATGGACTACCAGGACAAGATCCGCTACGTGATGGACGAGACGCAGGACATCTACCTGGCCCGGAACATGGACAAGTACCGCACCACCGGGGTGGAGTGGAACCTCGCCTTCCAGCTCACCGACCAGCTGAGCCTGGTCTTCGGCGGCTACGGGGCCGACCCCTGGGAGGAAAAGGACGGGGTGCGCGAGCAGGCCGGGCCCAAGTGGCAACTGGCGCCGGGCGTCTACTTTGACAACGGCAAGCTCCAGTTGGGCTTCAACGCCAGCATGATGCTGGACCGCGAGCGCAACCTGGACGACTACCTGAACCTGCATCTCACGGGCAGCTACCAGTTCACCGACTGGCTGAAGCTGCTGGTCAAGGTGGACAACCTGTTGGACCAGAAGCTGGTGGTCTACGGCAACATGACCCCCGGCTACCGGAGCCCCTACGAGGTGCTCGACCCGGGTTTGTGGGTATACGCCGGCGTGCAGGTGGACTTCAGCCTGCTGTAGCTGAACGCGGCCAAGACCCGAGGCAAGGGCGGGGAGCAAGGCTCCCCGCCCTCTTTGTGTCTCCCGGCCCCGGCCCCGCCGGGGCGGGCTCAATCATACAGGTTCAGGTGGTCCAGGCCGGGGGTGAGGAAGAAGGTGGATTGCTGTACCTTGTCCTGGCGCTGGCTGTAGGTGACCACGATCTTGTGGGGGCACTCCACCCACTCCAGGGCCTTGAGCTTGGGCAGCTCCACCAAGGGGTCCACCGCAAAGGCCACCTCCACCTGGGGCGGGTCGCTGGCCGGGACCACGCCCACCAGGTCTATGCGGTCGCGGGTGGAGCGGGGCGGCTTCCAGGCCGGCACCGGCACCAGGCCCATCTGGCGCAGGCCCTCGGCCAGCAGTAGGATGATGACTTGACGGGCCACCTCGTCCTGGCGCATGGTCTGGGGTATGTTTTCCAATTCCGTGCGTATGGACTCTGCCAGCTTTTGGAACTTGTCCTGCATCGCGGCCTCCGGTCGTTTGACTTTCAGGCTGCCAGGCTAACCCATGACGCATCTCGAGTCAAAGCCCCCGGTGCCTTCCACGCGCCCAACGCCCCCCCCGTCCCCGTCGCGCCGCCCGTCGTCCCCGCCCCCCCCGTCGCGCCCCCCGTCGCGCCCCCCGTCGCGCCGCCCGTCGTCCCCCCCGTCGCCCTGGCAGAGGGTGGGTTGGGCCGCGGCCTATGCCCTGGCCGCCCTGGCCCTGGCGGGCGCGCTGGTGCTGGCCTGGTGGCTGGAGGGCCGGCGGCCATGGCAGGCCGAGGTGGCGGCCATAAACCAGGAGCGCGCCGCCCGCCTGGAGCGGCGGCTCAGGGCCGCGGGCCTGGCGCCGTCCCGGGCCGCGGCCCGGGCCGCGGAGCTGGCCGCCGCCCCGCCCCGGGTGCGGGAGATAATCCCCGCGGCCACCGGCAAGCCGGAGCGCTGCCTCACCTGCCACCAGGGCATCGCCGAGATCAGCCCCTCCCACCCGGTGGAGGCAGTGGGCTGCGTGGCGTGCCACGGCGGCCAGGGCCTGGCCCTCACCAAGGCAGAGGCCCACCGCGGGCTGCTGGGCCGCAACCCCTCCCGCCCGGCCACGGCCCGGGCCGCCTGCGGCGGCGTGGCGGGCCGCTGCCACGCCGGCCGGGAGGAGCCCATGGCCAACGTGGTGGAACGGGTGGAACGCACCATCATGGCCACCATGACCGGGGTCATCACCAGCCTGCGGGTGGCCTGGGGCGCCCAGGAGGACTTCCAGGCCCGCTTTGCCACGGCTGCGGTCCA
This sequence comes from uncultured Desulfarculaceae bacterium, assembly GCA_964620595.1. Taxonomy (GTDB): domain Bacteria; phylum Desulfobacterota; class Desulfarculia; order Desulfarculales; family Desulfarculaceae; genus Desulfocarbo. Next base: position 78,924 of record CAZUHP010000009.1, read on the forward strand.
GGACCCAGCCGCACCCCGCCCCCCCCGTCGCCCCCGTCGCCCCCCCCGGTCCCTGCCGGCGGGCAGGGTGGCGCGGCTCCTGGCCCTGCCCGGCGGCCCGCCGCCGGCTATGAGTTACGCCGGCCTGGCCGACGAGCACTGGCGCAAGTTCTGCGCCCGCTGCCATCTGCGCGCCCAGCGCCCAGCCGGCCCCAGCGCGCACGGGGCGGGCTGCGCGGCCTGCCACGGCAGCCGGACGCCGGACGGCCGCTACCAGGGCGCGGACGCGGCCCTGCCCCTGGACCAGCCCGGCCACGCCGCCCGCCACCAGCTACTGGCCACCCTGCCGGAGGATGCCTGCCGCCGCTGCCACAATCGCTCGGCCCGCATCGGGCTAAATTTCCGGGGCTGGATGGAGGACGAGTCCGGCCGGGTGCCCTGGCCCGGGGCCAACCCGGACTACCGCCTTTCCGGCGGCCGGGGGGTGCGGCGGCTGCTGCCGGACGTACACGCGGAAAAGGGCATGTCCTGCATCGACTGCCACACCGGCCGCGAGATCATGGGGGACCTGCGCCTGTATTCCCGCATGCGCTTTCAGACCGAGGTGCGCTGCGCTACCTGCCACGGCGCGCCGGGCAGGCCGCCCTCGTTCGGCCCGCCGGACGGGGCGGCCCGCTTCGAGGCGGCCTACGGGCCCCTGAAAGAGGCGCCGCCCCTGGGCCCGAGCAGCCAGGTGGGCATCACGGCCAAGGGCCGCTCCCTGGCCGCGCTCCGGCCGGGCCCGGGCGGGCCGCTGTTGTTCCTCCGCTCCCGGCCGGGACCGCCCCGCGCCTGCCAGGACATCAGCCGCGACCCGCGCCACGCCATACCCGGCCACCGGCGCCTGGCCTGCCAGGCCTGCCACTCGCGCTGGGTGCCCCAATGCTACGGCTGCCACGACTACCGCCGGGCCAAGGGCGAGCTGTGGGACTATGCGGCCCAAAAGCCCACCCCGGGCCGCTGGCAGGAGACCCGCGACCTGTACCGCTTCTTGGAGCCGATCTTGGGGGTGGACTCCCGGGGCCGGATCACCACCTTTGCGCCCGGCTGCCAGGTGATGCTGAGCGGGCTGGACCGGCAGGGCCGCCCCCTGCCCGGCCTGGACCAGAAGATCCTGCGCCGGGGGCCGGCGGGCAACAGCATCGTGATGACCCCCATCGCCGCCCACACCACCCGCAAGGAGGTGCGGCCCTGCGAGGACTGCCACCAGAACCCGCGGGTCCTGGGCCTGGGCTGGGGGCCGCGCCGCCTGGGCCGGATGGCCGCCCGGCCCCTGAGCGACTTGGCCGCCCTGGACTGGCCCGCGGACTGGACCGCGCTGGTGGACCAGGAGGGCCGCCCCCTGCAGGGCAATACCCACCAGGGCGCGCGTCCCCTGAACAAAGAGGAGCTGGCCCGGGTGCTGCGCTTCGCCCGCTGCCTGCCCTGCCACCGCAAGCCCGGCGACCCGGTGGTCAAGGACCCGGCCCGGGCCTATGCCCGCATCGCGCCCGGGGGTGACCTGTTTGCCCGGCACCGGGCCCTGGAGGCAAAGGCGCTGAAATGAAGCGGCTGGTCGTGTTGATAGCGTTCCTGGTACTGGCCGGGGCGGTCCTGCCCGCAGCCGCGGCCCGGCCGGATGTGGGCTGCCGGTCCTGCCACCAGGACCTGGCCGCGCCCATGCCGCCCCATGACCCTGGCCGCGCCCTGGCCTGCACCCGCTGCCACCTGGGCCAGGGAGAGGCGGTTGACAAGGAGACCGGCCACCAGGGCCTGGTGGCCAACCCCTCGGCCCTGGACCAGGCGGAGCGCGCCTGCGGTCCCTGCCACGAGGGCTGGCCCCGGCGGGTAAAGGCCTCGCCCATGGCCACCGCCATGGGCATCATCAACCAGACCCGCTATTTGTGGGGCGCGGCCGGGGACCCGGGGGCCCGCTTCGGGGTGGGGCCGGCGCCGGGGCTTTTGCCCCTGCCCGAACCCCGGGAGAGCGGCCAGCCGGTGGACGACTTCCTGCGCCGCCGCTGCCTGCGCTGCCACCTGGGGGCCGAGGGCGTGGACCTGGCCGGCGCCCGGCGCTCGTCCGGGTGCGCGGCCTGTCACCGGCCCTATGTGCAGGGGCGGCCGCCGCGGGGCCACGGGCTGACCAAGCGCATCCCGGTGAGCCAGTGTCTCACCTGCCACGCGGGCTGCGGCGCGGGCGCGGAGTACGCGGGCCGCATCCCCCGCGACGCCCGGGCCGGGGCGCGCTTTCTGGCCAGCGACCCGAAGCGGCCCCGGCTGTGGCAGGGGCGCGCCTGGCGGCCCATGCAGCCGGACCTGCACTACCGCGCCGGCCTGGCCTGCATCGACTGCCACCCCCGGCCCGAGGTCATGGGCGACGGCAAGACCAGGCCCGCCGCACTCATGGCCGTGGGCCTGCGCTGCTCCACCTGCCACGGCGCGCCGGGTGCGGCCCCCAAGGCCCGCACCACATACGGGGTGCGGCTGGGCCACCTGAGAGGCGGGGCCAATGGCCTGGTGCTGAGGGGCAAGCTGGACGGCAAGGACCACCAGGTGCCCTCCCTGGCCGGCGGCCCGGCCGCGCCCGTGGCCCACCAGGTGCCCGGGCACCGACGCCTGGCCTGCCATGCCTGCCACAGCGCCACCAACCCGGCCGCCTGGGGACTGATGGTGCAACTGGAGACCCGCAGCGCCTACCAGATGTGGCGGCCCATCGCGGCCCAGGGCGACCCCCAGGTGCTGCGCCTGCTCCTGCGGCCCCTGCCCCGGCCACCGGCCCGGGCCATGCCGCCACTCAGCCGCGACTACCTGAGCGGGGAGTACCGGCCTGGCCTGTGGATCGTCTCGCCCTTTTTCCGGCGCTTCGCCTGGCGGGTGTACGGCCGCACGCCCGACGGCCGCACCATGCTGCTGGCGCCCCGCTTCCAGTACGTGGTCACCCGCCTGGACCCCGAGGGCCGCCTCCTGGCCAAAGCCCAGGTGCCCCGGCCCGGCCTGGGGGTCACCCCCTGGCACCCCCACACCACCCGCCGGGCCACGGTGGGCTGCGGGGACTGCCACGGCAAGGCCCGGGCCCTGGGCCTGGGGCTCACTTTCGTGCGCCAGGGAGGGGGAAACAAGCCGGCCGGCCAAGGCCGCCCCGCCCCGCCCCCCGGCTCGCCCTACGCCCCCCCCCGCCTGGCGCCCAACCTGTGGCTGCCAGGGGCCGAGGGGCTGGAGGTGCCGGACTGGACCCGGGTCACGGACCTGGCGGGCCGGCCGCAACAGGCCTTCCTGGTGCCGGGCTCCGGCCCCTATCCCCGGGACCTGCTCTGGAAGTTGCTGCGGCCGGGCAAGGAGTACCGCCGCTGGCTGCTGAGGGCCCTGGACCAGGAATGGCCCTGGCAAGGCGCCGAGCCGCCCCCCCGGTCAGAGGCCGGGACGAAACCAGGGCTCAAGGATTGAAGCCGGCCCAGGCGGTGAGCCCGGCCCAGCAGAGGAACACCCCCCAGGCCAGATACTCGGCGGGCCGCCAGGCGCGGCGCCAGCCGGGCAGGTCCGGCCCCGGTCCGGCCAGCCAAGGCAGGGCGGCGTACAGCCCCAGGGCGGCGGCGGGAATCAATAGCCCGGCGGCCAGGGCCGGCAGATGGCGCAGCAGTTCCTGGAGCCCCAGGAAGAGCCAGGGCGCCTCCGCGTGGCCGGCCTGGGGCGCGGCCCCCACCGGCTCCAGGGGGTACAGGGCCGCGGCCAGGCTGAGCAGGGCCAGGGCGACAAGCGCGGCCAGGCCCTCCTTGGCCAGGAGCACCTGGCGGGTGGTGGATCGGGTCTGCATACCTTGAAGCATAACCCGCCCCCGCCCGGGTGGACAAGCCGCCTTGTCATGCCGCCCGCCCGGCAGGTAGAGTTAGGCCATGAGCGGAACCAACCCCGACATCTCCAGCCAGGGGCCGGCCGGCCGCCGCGCCCTGCTCAAGGGGCTGTGGCTGTCCCTGTGGGCCGGGCTGGTGGCAACGGCGGGCCTGGGCCTGGGCGCCCTGCTCAAGCTGGCGGGCGCGGGCGGGGCGGCGAGCCCCCCGGCGCCGGTGTCCTTTGGCCCCAAGGAGCTGCCAGGCCCGGGCCAGGTGCGGGTAAAGGGCCGGGTGGCGCTGCTGCGCGACGCGGACGGGCTCTTCGCCCTGGGGCTGCGTTGTCCCCACCTGGGCTGCCGGCCGGACTGGGACCGGCGGTCCCGGCGCTTTTTGTGCCCCTGCCATGGCTCGGCCTTTGCCTATGACGGCAGGCGGCTCAAGGGACCGGCCGACCGGGGACTCGCCCAAGTGGCCCTGGAGCGCGACGCCCAAGGCCGGCTCATCGCCCACCCCGGCCGCCCGGCCGCTCCCGGCGCCCGCCTCCGTCCCGGGGCAGCCTGATGGGACGCCAGGGATTCCTGGAACACCTGCACCCGCCGCGCCTGCCGGAGGAACGCACCCGGCTGCGCCACACCTTCTGCCTGGGAGGGCTGACCCTGCTGCTGCTTCTGGTGCTGGGAGTGAGCGGGGCGGTGCTCATGTTCCACTACGTGCCCACCCCGGCGGGCGCGGCCGGCTTCTTTGCCCAGGAAGCCGGGGCCCTGCCCTTTGCCTGGTTCTTCCGGCGGCTGCACTACCTGGCCGGCCAGGCCATGGTGGTCACCTTGCTCCTGCACATGCTGCGGGTGCTGGCCACCGGCGCCTACCTGCCGCCCCGGGCCCTGAACTGGCTGGTGGGCCTGGTGCTGCTGGTGCTGACCCTGGCCCTGGACCTGAGCGGCTACGTGCTGCGCTGGGACGCTCCCACCCGGGCCGCGGCCACGGTGGTGGGCGGGCTGCTGGGGCAGGTGCCCTGGGTGGGGGGGCTGTTGAAAAGGCTTTTGTTCGGGGGGGATACCCTGGGGGAGGCGTCCTTGCTGCGCTTCTACGTGCTGCACTGCCTGGGGCTTCCCGTAATAACTTTCGTTATCACATTGTATCACTTCTGGCGCATCCGCCGCGACGGCCGCCCCCAGGCTGGACTATAGCAATTTCAATGCGTTGGAAACTTAGCGCAGGGTCTGCATGCGCTTGAGGTCGGGCGGGTACACGTAGCGGGGGTCGATGCGGTGGCTCACCGGCAGGCCCCAGTACAGCCAGCCGTTCACCCGGCCGCGCTGGCCATGGAAAGGCGAGAACTTCTCGGCCAACTTGTCCATGTCCGGCGCCTTCAGGGCGTCACCCAGAAAACCGTGGCGGATGTTGTATACGCGCTTGAAGCCGGCCTTGACCAGGGCGTCGGCCGCCTCGGCCCCCTGGTCGCCAAAGGTGGAGATGACGATCAGCCGGTCCTCGGGCTTGAACAGGGACTGCACCACCCCGATGAAGTCCGGGTTGGGCTTGGCGCCGAGCTGGTAGCCGGTGAAGGGGGCCTTGCCACCCTGGTAGGGACCACCTTTTACCTGGAAGTCGTTGGTGGCAAAGCGCCAGGGCACGTTGTAGGCCTGGGGGGGATGGCCCAAGAGCGCGTACTCGGCCCGAGTACGCACGTCTATGATAAAAGCGGGTTTGCCCTGCTGGCTGAGCATCTCCTGGGCCTGGAGGGCGCTTATGGTGGCGGCCCTCTTGGCCTCCTTGCCCATGACCCCCAGGGGAACCAGCGCCAGCAAGACAACGATTACGCAAACATAGACGGCTCGAGACATTTTTGCAATTCCACCACAGATATCACTGTCTTGTCGGCTGATGATACGAGCCGGGGAGAGGATTGTCAACGGGGAAAGCTCTGGGGGCGCAAGGCCGCCCTTTGCCCCCTCTCCCCGCCACCCCCTACCCCCCGTCGCCCGCCCCCCGTCGCCCGCCCCCCGTCGCCCGCCCTCCGTCGCCGCCCCGTCGCCCGCCCCCCGTCGCCCCCCCGTCGCCCCCCCCGTCGCCCTGGGCTGCGTTGACCACCCCGGGGGCCTATGCTAAGGTTCGCCAGACGCGGGGTCACCCCAGCGGGAGGCAGCCAACCGTATGAAAGAACAGCTCAAGGCCCAACCCATCCTGGAAGCCGCCCTGGCCGGGGGCGGCCAATGGTCCGAACTATTCGTGGAGCACAGCACCGGCCTGACCATCGTCATGGACGACGGCAAGGTGGAGCAGATCACCGGCGGAGTGGACCGGGGCGCGGGACTGCGCCTGGTCTACCAGGACCGCACCTCCTATGCCCATACCAACGACCTGAGCCAGGAGGGGCTCATGCCCCTGGCCCGGAACCTGGCCCGCCTGGCCGGCGGCCAGCCGGCGGGGCCAGCGCCGGTGCAGCATCCCCGGCCGGGCTACCAGGTCCAGGTGAAGCGGCCCGCCCAGGACACGGCCACCGAGCGCAAGGTGGAGCTGGTGCGCGCGGCCGAGGCCGCGGCCCGGGCCCTGGACCCCCGCATCCGCCAGGTCAAGGTGACCTATGCGGAGCGCCAGCAGGAGGTGTTCATCGCCTCCTCCCTGGGGCCCGAGGTGGGGGACCAGCGGCCCTACCTGATCCTGGCGGTGCACTGCGTGGCGGCGGACGGAGAGCTGGTGCAGACCGGCTACGAAACCGCCGGCGGCCTGGGCGGCCTGGAGCTGCTGGAGGAGGCCGACCCCGAGGAGGTGGCGCGGGCGGCCGCCCGCCGGGCCATCCTGCAACTGGAGGCCGACCCCGCGCCGGGCGGGGCCATGCCCGTGGTGCTGGGCGCCTCGGCCGGGGGCACCATGATCCACGAGGCGGTGGGCCACGGCCTGGAGGGCGACCACGTGAACGAGGGCATGAGCGTGTACGCCGGCCGGGTGGGCCAGCAGGTGGCCAGCCCGCTGGTCAGCGTGGTGGACGACGGCACCATCCCGGGCCGCCGGGGCTCCTACGGGTATGACGACGAGGGGGTGCCCAGCCGGCGCAACCTGCTCATCGACAAGGGCGTGCTGAAGGGCTACCTGCACGACCGGCTGTCGGCCCACAAGATGGGCGCCGCGCCCACGGGCAACGGCCGCCGGGAATCCTACCGCTTCCGGCCGGTGCCCCGCATGTCCAACACCTTGATCCTGCCCGGCCAGGACGAGGCCGCCTCGGTGATCCGCGAAACGCCCGAGGGCCTGTTCGTGGCCAAGATGGGCGGCGGCCAGGTGAACACCGTGAACGGCGACTTCGTGTTCGAGGTGAGCGAAGGCTACCTGATCCGAAACGGCGAGATCGGCCCGCCGGTGCGGGGCGCCACCCTCACCGGCAACGGCCCCAAGGTGCTCATGGAGATAGACCGGGTGGCCAGTGACCTGGGCTTTTCCCTGGGCACCTGCGGCAAGGACGGCCAGGGCGCGCCCGTGGCCGACGCCCAGCCCACCCTGCGCATCCCCAGCCTGGTGGTGGGCGGCCTGCACCAGGACTGAGCCCCATGAGCCAAGAGAGCGCACCGGCCCGCTTGCTATGGGATGGCGGCGGGCTGTGGTCGGTCATGGCCTGGCAGACCTGCCGGGACCTGGGCCTGCCCCTGGTCCCCATCCGCGCCGAACAGGTGGCAGCCGGCGGGCTGGAGCAAGCCAGGCTGCTGCTGGTGCCCGGCGGCTGGTCCTCAGCCAAGCGCAAGGCCCTGGGCCCCCGCGGCCGCGAGGCGGTGCGCTCCTTTGTGCGCTCCGGGGGGTTGTACCTGGGCCTGTGCGGGGGGGCGGGCCTGGCGCTCAAGGTGGAGGACGGCCTGGGCCTGGTGGACCTGGGCCGGGTGGCGCGTAGGGAGCGGCTGCCCTCGGCCTCGGGGCCGGTCCTGGTCCAGCCCACGGCCCAGGGCGCCGGGCACCCCTTGTGGCAAAACCTGGAGCCGCCCATCTGTCTCAACGTGTGGTGGCCCGCCCAGTTCGCGGACACCCCCGCCGGGGTGGCGGTGCTGGCCCGCTACCTGGGGCCGGGCCCGGGTTTTTGCAGCGCGGACGTGCAGGTGGACCAGGTGTCGGCCGGGGACCTGGCCCTTTTGGAAAAGGAATACGGCCTGCGCCTGGACCCCGGCCTGCTCACCGACCAGCCCGCGGTCATCGAGGCCGAGCTCGGCCGGGGGCGGGTGCTGCTCTCCTACCTGCACTTCGACACCCCGGGCGATGCGGCCGGGGCCCGCTGCCTGGAGAACCTCTGGCGCGGGTGGGCGGGGCTGGAGCCCGGGCCTCCCCGCTCCCGCCCATCCTGCCGGCTGCCCCTGGCCGCCGAGCTGACCAGGCGGGCCGAGGAGCTGTGGCAGCGCGGCCAGGACCTGGGCCTGTGGCAGCCGCGCCACCCGGCCATGCCCCTGTGGCGGCGGGGGGCCCGGGGCCTGGAGTTCTGGAGCCTGGTGGTGCTGTGCCGGGCCCTGGCCCAGGCCGCCGGGCCGGAGCACGAGGACCAGGTGCGCGCCCTGGCCCGGGGGCTGGAGCCCCTGTGGGAACAGGGGCCCGCGGTGCTGGCCGCCCAAGCCGCCGGACTGGAAGGGGACCAGCCCGAATCCCGCGGCCAGCGCGACCAGTCCCGCTGGTTTCCCCGGCCCCGGCGCACCGGCGGCCCCATGGCCGCGGCCCTGGACAGCCTGGAGCGCCTGCTGGGCCAAATCCTGGCCCCCCCCCCCCCCCCCCCCCCCCCCCCCCCCCCCCCCCCCCCCCC
>CAZUHP010000010.1:0-60752 GCA_964620595.1 uncultured Desulfarculaceae bacterium
CCTGGATGCCCAGCTCGTCGATCACCTCGGCCACCAGGCGGTGGATGATGGAGTGGCCGCAGCCGGGACAGTAGTGGAAGATGTTGGGCTTGAGGCTCTGGGGCTTAGTGAATACCTGCTTCATGCGGCACCTCCCGCCCGCTCGCCTGGGGCCGCCCCGCCCTGGTCCAGGTGGGCGCTGCAATAGTAATGGCTGATCTGGTGGGCCACCTCGTCCGGGGTGGGCACCACCCCGCCGGGCCGGCCGTAGAAATGCACCTCCGCCCGGCCCTTGACCGCGATCTGCACGTCCTCCACCATCTGGCCCGAACTCATCTCGAACACCAGCAGGTGGCGCACCCGCCGGGCGAGCTGGCCCAGGGGCGCCAGGGGGAAGGGCCACAGGCTGATGGGCCGGAACAGCCCCACCTTGAAGCCCATCTGGCGCACCCGCTTGATGGCGCCCTTCACGATGCGGGCCGCGGTGCCATAGGCCACCACCACCATCTCCGCATCCTCGCAGCGGTGCTCCTCCCAGCGCACCTCGTCGCGGGCCATGGCGTCGTACTTGCGGGTGAGCTTGTGGTTATGGGCCTCCAGGGCCTTGGGGTCCAAGAGCAGCGAGAGGATCACCCGGCTGGGCCGGCCCTTGGCGCCGCCCAGGGTCCAGTCCTTGGGGGGCAGGGTGGCCGGGTCCACCGGATCGGGGAACACCACCGGCTCCATCATCTGGCCCATGAGACCGTCCCCCAGGATCATCACCGGGTTGCGGTACTTGTCCGCCAGATCGAAGGCGCTGAAGGTGAGGTCGCAAAGTTCCTGGCAGGAGGCCGGGGCCAGCACCAGGCAGCGGTAGTCGCCGTGGCCGCCGCCCCGGGTGGCCTGGAAGTAGTCGCTCTGGGCCGGGGCGATGTTGCCCAGGCCGGGGCCGCCCCGGATCATGTTGGCGATGACCGCGGGCAGCTCCTGGCCGGCCAGGTAGCTTATGCCCTCCTGCTTCAAGCTGATGCCCGGGCTGGAGGAGCTGGTCATCACCCGGCCGCCGGCCATGGCCGCGCCGATGACCATGTTGATGGAGGAAAGCTCGCTCTCGGCCTGCACGAAGGTTCCGCCCACCTCCAGCAGGCGCGCGCTCAAGTATTCGGGCACCTCGTTCTGGGGGGTGATGGGGTAGCCGAAGTAGTACCGGCAACCCGCCCGCACCGCGGCCTCCCCCAGGACGTGGCTGCCTCGCATCAGTAGCTTAGTCACGGTACACCTCGATGGCTATGTCCGGGCAGACCACGGCGCACAGGGTACAGCCGGTGCAGGACTTCTTGCCTTCACCGGGGCTGAACTCCGCGGGGTAGTAGCCCTTGTCGTTAAGCTCCTGGCTCACCTGGATGCATTGTCTGGGACAGAAAGAAACGCAGAGCTGGCAGCCCTTGCACTTCTCCCGGTCGATCTTGATTTCACCCTTGGGCATGTACGGCCTCCGCCCTGCACGCGGGACGGCCGGCCTCTGGAGCCTGGCCGGCGCTCGCGGGTTGTGTGGAATCACAAGAATTATAGCTAGTATCACCCGGAATTACCCCTGTCAAGGCCGGGTTGGGCAAACAAGGCCGGTTTGACAGGCCCCGCTGGGCTCTATACAATAGAATGACTTGCAACATATCAATAAAGCAAATAAATCCAGCCGACCCCACTCGGAGAGCCCCATGAGCCATGAGCCCCGGCCTGGCACCTGCCGCCCTCCCCTGCTCAGCCAAGAGGCCCTGGCCCTGTTGGAGGAGCACCACTGCTTTCCCGGCGAATACACCTTCAAGGTCATCGGCTTTGCGGGTGAAGAGTTCACGGCAGCGGTGCAAGACGCGGCCGCCAGGGTGCTGGGCCCCATCTCGCCGGACCAGGTGAGGGTGCGGCCCTCCTCGGGCGGGCGCTATGTGGCGGTGAACCTGGAGGTCCAGGTGGCCGACTCGGCCCAGGTGCTGGAGGTCTACGCCGCCCTCCGCCAGGTGCAGGGCGTGGTGGTGCTGGTCTAGCGCCAATCGCCGGAGGGCTGGATGGACCAGGCGCCGCCAGGGCCGCGGCCGGTGATGCCGCGTCGTTCGAGTTCGGCCAGCGCCGCTTCCAGGTCCTGGGGCGAGGAATTCCAGAACTGCTGGCAATTGTCCTTGGTGAGTGGGGTGCCGGCGTCGGAAAGCGAGACCATGAGCAGATACAGGCTGGTGGCCTCCACCGTGAGCCCCATGGTAAATATCTTCTGGTCCATGGCTCCTGGTCCGGGCTAGAGTGGTCGCAGCCGGCTGCGGCCGGCCCCATAGGGTCCCCAACCTTATCACAACCCGACCCGCTTGGTCACGGCCAGGCCGCCAAGGGTGCTGTCCGTGGCCCGGATCTCACAAAAAGGTGTACCGCCCAATGTCTCTGCCGCTTCTCATATTCCCCAATACCGTGCTGCGCCGGGCTGCGGCGCTCTTGCCCTGGTTCGAACCGCTGCTCCTCTTGCAGCCGCCCAGCCTGGAGCCCGACCCCGACTCGCCGCTGGGCCAGGCCGGCCTGGTGCGCCGGGTGGTGCCCCAGGGCGGGGCCGAGGCCGCGGGCGGGGCCAAGGGCAAGGAGCTGGCCAAGCTGCTCCGGCAGTGGGAGCAGTGGGCCCGGGCCCACCAAGGCTCGCCCGACCTGGCCGCCCTCAAGGTGGGGGTGGCGCCGCCGCCCCCGCCCGAGACCGTGCGCGGCCTCATGAAAGAGATAAAGGAGTTCGGCCAGAGCCGGCCCGGCCGGCCGGCGCCGCCGCCGGAGGTCACCGCCGACCTCTTCCTGCACCTGGCCCATGTCCGCGACCGCGAAACCGCGGACATGGAGGGCATTCTGAACAAAGTGGACCAGGGGCAGCAGAAGCTCTCCGAGATCATGGGGCTCACCCAGGAGGACGCCACGCCCGCGGACTACGAACAGGCCTTCTACGACCGCCTGCCGCCCCTGGACTACAGCCTGGACGACCAGGAGCACCTGGAACGCCGCCTGTCCGCCTGGGCCACCCTGGCCGGGGGACTGGGCGCCGAGGCGGCCGACAGTTGGCTGGCCACCGCCTACCTGCCGGCGGTGCAGCTCCTGTTGGAGCGCAACAACCAGCGACTGACCAGCCTGGGCCAGGATTTCCGCTCCCCGGCCGGCGCCACCATGCCCGGCCCCGGGGTGATTCCTCCCCCGCCGGCCGACTCGCCCCTGGCCCAGGAGGCGGCCCGCCTGGTGCTGCCCGACCTCAGCGGACTGGCGGAGGAGGCGCTGGTGGAGGTGCGCGGCCGGCTGATGGCAGAGGGCGACCTGGCCGGCCTGCATAGCGGCCTGGCCGGCCTGCTGGGGCGCCTGGCCCACGAGCCCTGGTCCGCCGGGCTGAAAGAGGAGCTGGGCGAGGCTGCCCGCGCCCTGGCCGAAAAGGTCACCGCCCTGGTCCAAAAGGCCGGGGTGGAGGCCCCGGGCCGGGGAGTCAGCATCCTGGCCTTCCCGGGCCTTGGCCGGGACGAGGTGCTGGCCCTCATGCGCGGCGGGGACCAGCTTCCCGCCCTGCCCGCGCCCGAGCGCTGGCCGGACGACTGGCCGGCCGGCTCCTGCCCCCTGGTGGTGGCCTGGTAGCGGCCGCCAAGAACCAACGGCCGCGCGGGCGACGGGGGGGCAACGGGGGGCGACGGGGGGGACGACGGGGGACGACGGCGCGGGCGCCGGGTGGACGACGGGGGGCCGGACAGGCTAGCGGAAGGCCTCCCGGTGCAGGCGGATGAACTCCACCGCTATCTCCCGGTCCAGGCTCACCTCTGACTCGTCCAGCAGCATGACCGCCGCCTGGGAGGGTGGTATCGCTTGGCGGTAGGGGCGGGGGCTGGTCAGGGCGTCGTACACGTCCACCACCCTGACCAGGCGGGCCAGGTAGGGGATGTTCTCCTTGATCAGGCCAAAGGGATAGCCCATGCCGTCGGGTTGCTCGTGGTGGTTCAGCACCACGTTGAGCGCGTCATAGGGCACCTTCTTGGACAACGAGAGCATCTGGTGTCCCAGGCGGGGGTGCTTTTCCACCTCTTCGCGTTCTTGCCTGGTGAGTTCCCCGGGCTTGTCCACTATCTCGGTGGGGATCTGGGATATGCCCACGTCGTGCAGCAAGGCCCCCACCCCCAGGGAGCGCAGGCGGTCCTTGCCCATGCCCAGGTGGCGGCCCAACACCAGGGACATCAGGCACACGTTCACCGAGTGGTCATAGACCGTGCTGCTGCAACGCAAAACCCGGCCCAGGCTGTGCAGCACGTCTTCCTCCCGCAGAAACATGCCCACCGTGCGCTTGGCCAGGTCGCAAGCCTTGTCGGTGTTTTCCGGGTCGCGGTCAGAAGCCACGAACATGGCCCTCACGCTCAAGGAGGCCATCTCCTGGAGTAGCTGGGCCTTCTCCTCTTTGGTCGCCGAAGGGTCGGCCACCAGCGCCTCGGCCCGCTGCCTCATGGCATCCAGCAAAAGGCCCATGTCCTCGCATTTCACGCACACCGAGCGCAGGCCGGCCCGGGCGAACCGATCCCACCAACTCGCCTTGAACACCTCCCCCTTGGGGCAGATGAGCTGCATCCTCACGGCCTGGGTCTTGGGGTCCACCACGGGCAGGTATACATCGCACAGACAAGGCTCTTCACGCACAAAAGCTATGAAACTGACCGGAGCCATGCCCCGCCCCCGCGGGTCGATGCGAATCTTGGTAAGGGTCTGGCAGGGCTCCTGCTGGTAGGCCATCTGGCTCCCATGCTCTGTCATTGCCAACTCACGAACCTAGAGGGATCTCACCGGGGGCGCTGTCAAGGGACACCAATCCCCTCAGCAGGGCAAAAGATTCTGATGCTGGTCCGAAATGGCATGGGGGGGCGGGACCATATAATTCACCATACGCAGGGGGATTAAGAAAAGTCAAGCCATGGGGGTGCGGAGGCAGGGCATGACAAGGGCGCTTTCCCCATGCGGAAAAGCGCCCCTTTTTAGGCTGGCTTAGCGCAGGCCGCCCGGCCGGCGGCCCTAGCCCTGGTCGGCCTTGCTCTTGGTGTCCTTCTTCTTGGCCTTGTCGGTCTTGGCTCCGCTGGAGCCGCTGCCTTCGCTCTTTTGGGTGGAGGAGTTCTTGCCCTTGTAGTCGGTCACGTACCAGCCGTCACCCTTGAGGTGAAAGGCGTTCATGCTCATGATCTTGTGCAGCTTGCCGCCGCAAGAGGGGCATTTCTTCAAGGGCGGGTCCGAAAACTTCTGAAGGGCCTCGTGAATCTCGTGGCATCCTGCGCATTCATACTCATAGATGGGCATGTCTCTTTTCCTCCCAATGCGCTAACAAGTTGCCGTGGCGAAACTGTCCTCGCCGTGCTCCTGGTAAAAGTTGAGAACCCTGTCCAGGTGTGGCAAGCGCACGCGGCGCAGGGTTTTGGCCGTGATGGCGTGGACCTTGGCCTCCTCCTGGGCCCTTTCCTGGGGTGTGGCCTCGAACAGATGCTGGAAGCGGTAGAAACGCACCACGTGCACCAGTTCGTGGGCCAGGACATAGGTCAGAAGCGGCAGCATCAGCTCCTCCACCCCCTCCCGCTGGATCAGGCCCAGCAGGTTGTGGTCCTGGAGGCAGATGCGGAAAAAGTCCCGGGCGCGCAGGCGGCCGGGCCGGGGAGGCTTGCGCAGGCGCAAGACCTGGGCCAGGGCCCGGCCGTTGATCTCGGCCGGGCTCAACTCGGCCAGGGTGCGAAGCTCATAAGGGTAGCGCAGCCAGGCGGTGTCCGAGATGCGGAAATAGTCGCTCACGCTCTCTTCGGCCACCTCCAGGGCATGAGCCACCTGGCTGAGTTCCGCTATGCTGAATAGCCTTGCCTGGGTCATGCCCATCGCTCCGCCCATGCCATCGCCAAGAAATATAAACACCCACCGGCCGGGGGGCAAGGGGTGGAGCGCAAAAAAAGCAGGCCGGGCAGGTCCTTGCCCAGCCGCCCGGTTGACAAACCAACTCCGCCCAAGGACAATGGCCCCAGGCCTTGGCAGGAGAACCCAGCGATGAAACTTGCAAAACCGCGATTCCGCCTGCGCCGGGGAGTCGGCCATGGACTCCTGGCGCTCTTGCTGATCTGCCTGACCGCTGCCACCGGCTGGGCAGCGGAAGCCCCGCCGGTCCTGGAGCCCGGACTATACCAGACCGCGGACGGCCAGGCCGCGCTGCGCCTGCAACCTTTGGCCGAGGGCGTGTGGGAGATGCTCCTCTGGCAAGGCCCGGCCGAATCCGAACCAGGGGCGGGCTTCGCCTTTCTGGGCCGGCTGCTCAGCCGGCCGGGCACGGCCCGGCTCTCAGGCACCTGGCAATCCCTGCCCGGTTCCTGCTGCCCGGGCCGGGGCCGGGGCGAGATAGAGGCCCTGGACGCCCGCTCCCTGCGTTTCGTGAGCTTCGCCCCCTCCCTGGACCAGAGCCCCTGGCCCGCCCTGCCCCAGGCCGTGTTCACCAAGGTGGCCGAGCTGCCCCCTCTCCGCCCCCTGGCCCGGCTGGTGGGCGCCTGGCGGGTGGCCATGTGGTACAGCGATTTGTTGCCCGGCGGCGCGCCGGCCGACCTGGTGAAGGGCCGGCTGCGGCTGACCGCGGCCCAGGGCCGGGCGGAAGGCGTGTGGGAGGGCCGCCCGGGCGAACTCTACCTCACCCCCGGGCCGGAGGGCCTGACCCTGGAATACAAGGACCCGGCCGCGGGCTATGAACTGAGCGCCTCCCTGAGCGAGGAGGCCGGCGGCCTGGCCCTCGGCGGCCCCTTCCGCTCCACCCTGGGCCAGGGCCGCCTGCGCCTGGTGCGGGCCGGGCTCCCGGCCGAGCCCCCCTGCCCCGGCACCGGGGCGGGCGGCGGCCTTTCCGGGGTGTGGGTGGACCCCCGCACGGGCAATGATTTCTTCCGCATCAAAAGCTCGGCCCAGGGCTTCGACTTCACGGCCTACGGCGGCTCCCTGGCCCAACCCCGCTACCTGAGCAAGGGCAGCGCCCGCCAGGCCGGCCCCGGCCGCTTCGAGGGCCGGGCCAAGGACGTGGAGGGGTATTGCTGCGGCAACCAGGGCCGGCTGGTCTTCCGCCAGCTCTCGCCCGACCGCCTGGAGGTGAGTTCCGTCTGGTGGCCCGCGGGACAGCCCGACCCCGGCACGCCACCGGGCGAACCCTATGTGATCGAGCGCTCCCAG
Source organism: uncultured Desulfarculaceae bacterium (assembly GCA_964620595.1). GTDB lineage: Bacteria > Desulfobacterota > Desulfarculia > Desulfarculales > Desulfarculaceae > Desulfocarbo. The sequence goes on from CAZUHP010000010.1 coordinate 7,171, forward strand.
CGCGAGGCTGCCCTGGCCGGCGCGCCGCCCACCCCGGCCGGGCGCTGGCCCCTGGTGCAGGCGGCCCGGCCCGGCCTGCTGGCCCCGGCCGGCGGAGCGGTGCGGGTGGCCTTCACCTGGCAACCCGGGGAGCACGACCAACCGGGGAGCATCTACACCCTCTTCTCCCAGGGCGGCTACCTGCGCGACATGGACCTGTTCATCGACGCCCAGGGCCGCCTGGCGGCGCGCATCCGCACCCGGGCCGGGCTGGTGGCGCCCGCCGCGGCCCAGCCGCTCACCCCCGGCGCGCCTCACGAGGCCTGGCTGGTGTACCAGGCCGGCGGCCAGGCGCGGCTGGTGCTGGATGGCCGGGCCGTGGCCGAGGCGGAGATGGGCGGGCCCTGGGTGGGCTCCAACTCGCCCTACCTGGTGGGCGCCAGCCGCTGGCCGGGCCGGGCCTTCCAGGGCGACATCGAACGGGTGGAGCTGTACGCCCAGCCCCAGGACCCGGCCCAGCCCGGCGAACCAGCCCTGGTCATCACCCCGCCGCCCGCGCCCGCCGAGCCCCAGGGCCAGGGGCAGGCCCCGGAGGCGCCCAAGGCGCGCCCCCTGGTGCGCTGGTGGAGCCCGGAGCGGCTGGTGCACGCCTACGCGGTGCAACCGGCCGAGGCGGCCCGCCTGCAAAGCGCGGGCTTCGTGCGCCAGGGCCCGGTGGCCGGGCTCTGGGACCAGCCCCTGGCCGGCGCCGAGCCCCTGTACGGCTTCCGCCACCGGGGCCAGGGCTACACCCTGCTCTCCACCAGCCAGGCCGCGCCGGCCGGGTGCGACTCCCTGGGGCTCATGGGCTACATCCTTCCCCAGCCGGCCGAGGGCAGCGTGGCCCTGCACGAGCTGCGGGCCAGCTTCCCCGAGCCCCTGCGCGGCGGCAGCTCCGCGGACGTGCTCTACACCAGCAGCCCCCAGGCCCTGGCCGCGGCCCGGGAGGCCGGCTATGGCCAGGACCGGGTGGTGGGCTACGTGCAGGCGGTCAAGGAGCCGGACTTCACCCCGCCGCTGCTCTACGACTGGGCGGGGGTGTGGCGCGGCGAGGGCTGGGGCCGTTTCTTCCTCAGCCGCCGCGGCCAGGACCTCATGATGTACTGGTACTACGGCCGGGCGGACGGGCCCCACTACTACGGCCACTACCGCCTGAGCCCGGACCTGAAACGCGCCGAGGGCATTGCCGTGGGCCGGCCGGGCAAGGGCGCCTCCTACTACCGCCACCGGCTGGAGTTCCTCCTCGACTCGCGCCAGGGTCCCCGCATCCGGCTGACCTCCTGGCGGCTGGCCGCGCCCCTGGACGACGGCCGGCTGGTGCGCTTTGCCCAGCCCAAGCCCACCACCACCCTGCTGAGCAAACAGGCCCAGGCCCTGCCCCCGGCCGAGGCCAAGCAGGTGCTCCGGGCCCTGGGGCCGCCCGACCCGGCGGCCAGGCTGCAAAAGGCCCTGGCAGACGCCCAGCGCCAGGGCCGGCTGCTGGAGCGCTGATGGAGCCGGCCCAGCAGAAACAAGCCCTGCGCCGGGAGCTGGGCCAACGCTTCGCCGGCCTGTGGCCCGGCGGCCAAGGCCCCTTGCGCCCCCCGGACTTTCCCCAGGCGGGCCGGGCGGCCGAGCGCCTGCGCCGCCAGGCCGCCTACCGGGCGGCCCGGGTGATCGCGGTGCAGCCGGACCCGGTGCTGTTGCAGGTACGCATCAACGCGCTGCAGGACGGCAAGACCCTGATCGCGGCCACCCCGGGGCTCAAGCAGGGGCTGGTGCGGGTCTCGCCGGACATGGTGCCCGTGGCCGCGCGCAGCCGGGAACTCACCGGCCACGCCCTGATAAAGAGCGGCCGCCAGCTTCGCTTCCCCGCGGCCAACCTGGGCCGGGTGGACCTGGTGGTGGGGTGCTGTCTGGGGTTCGACCCCCGGGGACGCATCCTGGGCGACGGCCGCGGCCTGTTGGACCTGTTCTATGCCCTGCTCAGGCACCTGGGAATGACGGCGGGAGCGCCGGTGGCGGTGATCGCGGCCCCGGAGCAACGGCTGGAGGCGATCCCCCGCCAGCCCTGGGACGTGGCGGCCAGCCTGGTCATCACGCCGGGGGAAGCCATCCGCCACCAGCCCCGGCAGCCCGCGCCTCGGCTGGCGGACCTGCCCCCGGCCCTGGCCGCGCTGCCGGTGGTGCGGGCGGTATCGCTCCGCCGGCAGCGGGGCGCCCGCCGCTAGGCAAAGGCCGCCCCCGGGCGCTCAGTTGCCCGCCGCGTCGGCCAGGGCGACCGGCGCGGGCGCCAGGAGCAGGCGGCGCCAGCGGCCGGGCAAGGCCACCGGGTCTTCGAAGCGGACGCCCAAGCGGAAGCCCGTCTGGCTGCCGTCCCGTTCCGGCGCTATCCAGCGCACCGAGGCATACAGCCGCCAGGTGCCGCCACTTTTGGGCATGATCTTGAGTTCCAAAAGATAGTCGCGGGGAAATTCCAGGCAGCGCCTGAGGTCGAAGCCGTCCAGCATCAGGCTGGGCACCGTGAGCCCGCAGCCTCCCTCGGCGATATCGTGGATGAGGCCCTGCTGCCGGCCGGTGAGGCGGCCATGGGTGCCCGCATCCGCCACCCGGTACCACACCTCCAGGGTAGCGCCCTCGCGGCCGCTACCCCGGCGATCACCCCCCCAGCGACCGGTGCCTTTCTTTTTCCAAGGCCACATGAGCCCATCCCCCAGGCCGCCTCTCCCCTGGGTCGGGTTACCGTCCTGGCACCGCAGGGGGGGCGCGGCAGCGGTAGGAAAGCCTGTCTCCAGCCAGGTTGCCGACTATCAAATTGTAATATAGTATTGCCGTAAAGGCCAGGAGATCAATAGGCTAGAGGCCCTATCCACCCTCGATCCCGAAAAGGAACCGGTTTTGCCCTCCCTGCCCGCGCTCAAGATACTCATGGCCGCCCCTGAAATCGCCCCCCTGGCCAAGACCGGCGGGCTGGGAGACGTGACCGGCAGCCTGCCCTTGGCCTTGAAGGAGCTGGGCCTGGAGGTGCGCCTGGCCATGCCCTTCTACCGCCAGGCCCAAAGGGCCGCCATCCCCCTGGAGGACACCGGCATCACCCTCCAGGTGCCGGTGGGGCCGGAGCGGGTGGCCAGCGGGGTCTGGCGGGCCGACCTGGACGGCTGCCCGGTGTATCTCATCAAGCAGGACGAGCTGTTCGACCGGGAGGGCCTCTACACCTACCAGGGCGGAGACTACCCGGACAACGCCCGGCGCTTCATCTTCTTTTCGCGGGCGATCATCGAGCTGGCCCGGGCCCTGGACTACCCGGCGGACATCGTACACACCCACGACTGGCAGACCGGCCTGGTGGCGGCCTACCTGAAATCCCTGGGCAGCGCCTTGGGCCCCCTGGCCGGGGCCAAGAGCGTGTTCACCATCCACAACCTGGCCTACCAGGGCATCTTCGGCCGGGAGGTCTTCGCCCAGACCGGCCTGCCGCCCGAGATGGACGACCCGAGCGGCCTGGAGTTCTGGGGCAACATCTCCTTTCTCAAGGCCGGCCTGGTGTTCAGCGACGCGCTCACCACGGTGAGCCCCACCTATGCCCAGGAGATACAGACCTCGTCCGAGGGCATGGGCATGGAGGGCGTGCTGGCCGCCCGGCCGGAGCCGCTGGTGGGCATCCTGAACGGAGTGGACTACGGCCAATGGTCACCGGAGAGCGATTCCTTTCTGCCCGCCCGCTACTCGGCCGGGGACCTGGCCGGCAAGGAGGTCTGCCGCCGGCATCTCTGCCAGGCCTTTGACCTGGAGGCGCCCGGCGAGGCCACCACCATCGTGGGGTTCGTGGGCCGGCTGGCCTGGCAAAAGGGCCTGGACATCCTGGCCGAGGCCGCGCCCCGGCTGCTGCTGGACGACGTGCGGCTGTGCATCCTGGGCACTGGCGACTCCCACCTGGAGGTCCAGATCCGGGAGCTGGCCCGGGCCCATCCCGGCCGGGTGGGGGTGCGGCTCGGGTTCGACGAGGCGCTGGCCCACCTGATCCAGGCCGGGGCGGACCTCTTGGCCATGCCCAGCCGCTTCGAGCCCTGCGGCCTGAACCAGATATATGCCCTGCGCTATGGCACCCCGCCCGTGGTGCGCGCCACCGGCGGGCTCAAGGACACGGTGGAGCCCTTCGACCCCCTCACCGGCCAGGGCACCGGCTTTCTCTTCGACCACCCCCTGCCCCTGGACCTCCTGGCCGCCCTGCGCGAGGCCATGTGGACCCGCGCCCGGCCCGAACTGTGGCGCCGGCTGGTGCAGAACGCCATGAGCCAGGACTTCTCCTGGGGCCGGAGCGCCCGGCGCTACGCAGAGCTGTACGCCCGCCTGGCCCGCGGTTGAGCCCCGGCCCCGGCGGCCCCGGCGGCCTCAGGCAGCGCCGCGCTTGAAGCTCTCCAGGTCCACGTTGTCCAGCTTGCCCTTTATCTCCCGGCACAGGTTTAGCACGGTCTGCTCGCGGGCGTGGGCCTTTTGCTTGACCAGTTCCGGCCGGGCGGCCAGGGCCAGGGCCAGCTCCCGGGCGGCGGCGGCCTGCTGGCCCTGCTCCAGGGCGGCCATGGTGCGGCGGAAGGCGGGGTGCAGGGGCCCGGCGGCGGCGGGCGCGGCCTGGGGAGCCTGCTTGCCGCGGGCGATGAGGATGCCCAGCACCTTGCCAAAGGTGCGCATCTTGGGCTGGGCGTGCTTGAGCAGCATGGGGTGCAGGCGGCCGGCGAATCCCTGCACCGTGGGGCTGGCGTGGCGGTGGAACTCCAGGAAATAGGCCTTGAGGGTGCCGGTCAGCTTGTAGAGCAGGTGCAGGGCCTCCCGCTGCTTGCCCGCCTTCAAGAGCGCCTCCAGCTCCTGGGTGGCCTGGCGGCAGGCCTCGGCGGTGGGGTCGTCCCCAACGGGAGCGGCATCCTTGGCCGCAGCGCCGAAGATGGCCTTTACCTTGCGCAGGGAGGCGTACACCACCCGGTTCTCGTAGAAGTTGGGGTCTTGGGGCAGGTGCGGGTCCACGTAGAGCGCCTCCACGCAGGTAGCCAGGCCGCGCAGCTCGTTCTGCCGGACCAGGTCCCCGCTCTCGCCGGCCTGGGCCTGGGCCAGGGCCTTGGCGGTCAGGGCCACCCCCAGGTTGAACAAGACCACTCCCCGGAAGGACGGCTTCAGCTCCAGGAGGGTGTGGTAGAAGCGGATGGCCTGGTCGAACTTCTCCTGGCGGCGGAGCTGGGTGCCGATGTAGTTGAGCTTGGTGCAGGCGTCCTGGAACACCTCCGGCACCCGGGCCGCCTTGACCAGGGTCCTTTCCGCCTCATCCAGATCGCCGTCGTAAAAGGCCATGAGCCCGAAGTGAACCAGGTAGCGGGGCGGCGGCTCCCCTTGGCCCTTGATCTTCTCCTTGAGCGTGGTCTGGGCCAGGCGGCCCAGCTCGCGCACGTAGGGGTTCCCCTGGCCCAGCACCGCGGCCAGGTCCTGGGTGAGGATGGACTCGGCGATCTGGGCCTGGGCGTCGCTGCGCTTGGCCTCGGCCTTGTCCGCATCCAGGGCCTTTATGTTCTCGGCCTTGTCCAGCGCCGTCTTGTAGCTCTCCAGCGCCTCGGCCAACCACTGGGTGACCTTGTCCTGGTCCACGGCCCGGCCGGCCTGGCGCTGGGCGGCCACGTAGTCCTTCACCTGGGCCACGCGCAGGTCGCCGATCTCCTTGCTGGGGGCGGGCAGGTCCTCGGCCACCTGCTCGGCGTCGCGGAACATCTGCATGGCCGGGGGGTACTTGCGCCTCTTGACCAGGAGGCGGCCGCCCTCCAGGTAGGCCTCGGGGTCGGTGGGCAGCACCTCGGTGATGCGGCGGCACAGGGCTATGGCCTTGTCAAAGTCCTTGGCCTCCTTGAACGCCTCCACCTCGGCCTTCAGCTTTTCGGCCTCGGCCCGGCGCCGGGCCAGCTCCTCGGCGCTCTGGTACTCCTTGAACTCGGCCAGCTTCTTGCCCTTGGTCTGGAAATACTCCAGCAGGTACTTGAAGAGTTCGTCCTCCCGCTCGGCCTGGGCCTCCTCCTTGCTCATGTCCAGGGGCTGCACCGCCAGCATGAAGGCGCCCAGGATGCCAAAGGAGAACAGGTCGCTGATGGCCCGCAGGCGGATGTCGTGGTCCTGGGCCGAGACGAAGATGGGCACGCAGCAGCCCAGGATATCGGAGGTGGTGCGGCGGGAGCTTTTGTTGAAGGAGGCCACGCCCTGATAGAACTCGGCCAGGGCCATGTCCTGGTAGCTCACCCCAAAGGAGTCCTGGGCCTTCTTGGGCGGGTGGTTGACCAGGACCAGGCCCTTGAAGCTGGTGATCTCGCTGAAAAGCTGGCGCATGGCCTGGAAGAAGCTGGCCTTGACCGGCACTGCCGTTACCTGGCCGAAACCCAGGCTGCCCAGCGCGGCCGCAGTCTGCTTCAACAGGGTGCGGTCGTGGATGAACAGCTTTATGGGCGTAGCCAGGTAGGGCTCCAGGGGGGTGGAGCTATGGGGGGTAGGCTCAGGGGTCATGAACGCTTGCCGCCCGCTTGCTGTGTGCCAATAACCGAGAGGTGTCGGGCAGCGGGTTCCCAATCCCAGGACCTGCCGCTACCCAGCCGCCGCCTCCCCGCCCCTTCGCCCCCGCCCCCAACCGGCGGCGACCCGGGGACCTGCTGGCGGCGCCGCCCAGTATAATAACCCAAACCGGCGGCCCAGGGTATCCCCTGGCAAATCAAAGTCACGGCACTTGGCGGGTGAGGTGGGACGCGCGCCCCCCGCTCGAGGCTACCTGTTGGCCCCGCCGCTGCGGTAGCCCACCAGGTCCAGGCACGCCTGCCGGTAGCCCGCGGCCCGCAGGGCCTCCACGATGCGGTCCCGCAGGGGCGGGGCCGCGGCCCGGGCGATGGCTTCCGGCGGCAGCTCCAGGCGGGCGAGGGGGAAATGGTCGCGCACCCGGAGCTGGCCGGGCAGCAGGTCCCTGAGCGCGGCCTCGGCCCGGCCGATGCGGCCGAGCACCTCCAGGCTCAAGGGGGTGCCCCAGGGCACCCGGGAGGCCAGGCAGGCCGCGGCCGGGGCCTCGGCGCTGGCCAGGCCCAGGGCCCGGCTCAGCCCGCGCACCCCGGCCTTGTCCAGGCCGGCTGCGGCCAGGGGACTCAGTACGCCCAGCTCCTTCACCGCCCGGGCGCCGGGCCGGTCATCCCCTGCGTCGTCCAACTGGCTGCCCTCTGCCACTGCGGCCAGGCCCAGCTCCCGGGCCAGGTCGATGAGCAGGGCCAGGCGGCGGCGCTTGCACCAGTAGCAGCGCTGGGGGCCGTTTTCCGCGATCCTGGAATCGGCCAGCTCGTCCGCCTCCACCTCCCGCAGCTCCACCCCCAGCTCCGCGGCCAGCTCCCGGGCCGCCGCCACCTCCCAGGGGGGGGTGAAGGGCCCCAGGCAGAGGGCGGCCCGCACCCTATCGCCCAGGGCGGCCCGGGCCGCAGCCAGGAGCAGGCTGGAGTCCACCCCGCCGGAAAACGCCACCAAGAGCGAGCCCTTGGCAGCCAGGTCGGCCACCAGGCGGCGCCAGGCCCGGGCCAGGCCGGGCGCCAGGCCCGGGGGCGGCTCGGCGGATATCGGCCGCAACGGGCTCAGTCCAGCACCTCGTGACCGGCCTGCTTGAGCGCCTGCACGATGGGATCGAGCCCGGTCTTCTCCAGGCGGAAGCTGTACACCCGGCGGGACGGCTCTGAGCTGAGCAGGGCAACGGAGATGACCTCGCCGCCCTGGTCGCGAATGAGGTGGTGCACCTCCTCCAGGGAGTTCTTGCCAGGATCGAGCGCCACGTCCACCCGGCAACTGTCGGTGAGCAGGCCCAGCAGGCTGACGAACACCCCCAGGATGTCGGCCAGGGTTATGACCCCCGCGAGCTTGCCTTGGGAGAGCACCACCAGGCCGGTGAGCTTGTGGTTGTACAAGAGGCGGGCGGCCTGGTAGACCGTGGCCTCCTCGTCGATGCTCAAGGGGTCTTCGGTCATCACGTCGCGCACCTGCACCTCCTCCAGGAGGGAGGGGAACCAGGCGGAGCGCAACTGGGTGTCAGTGACCAGCCCCACCAGCTCGCCCTGGTCCACCACCGGCAGGTGGCGGATACCATGGGCGGTCATCAGGCCCAGGGCCTGGTCCACGCTGGCCTCCGGCCCCACGGTGTAGGGGTCCGGGCTCATGCGTTCCTTTACCTTCACATCACACTCCAGGGCTTGGGGGAGAAGTACAGGGCCAGGGGGCGGCTGCCCCTTTTTCCATTCATACGACAGGGCGGCTTTTGAACACAAGGAGGTTTTGGCGGCCCGGGCCGGGCGAAAAATTGACCGGCGAGTCATTTTTCGGAGCCAAAAGGGCTTAGTGCTTGATATTGCTCGCCCGGTGCACCCTAATCCCAAAATAGATGCGAAACCACCACACTGCTCACTTGACAGATATCCGAAAAAAGCCCTATATTACGGCATGTACGGTCAAGAGCCCTGTCAGGGCCGAGGGGTGGGTGAAGATGCTTAGTGCACCAATAAAACCGCCTGGCGGGCGGGCCAAGGCCAAGCCCAGGCGCCGCATGCCTAAAACTGCCTAGAGTAATGACCAAAGCCAAACCAATGACCAAAGCCAAGACCAGGCGCTGCACGCCCTGGGCATCCAGGTGGAGGAACCGATCATGACCCCCAAGTTCATCTTTGTCACCGGCGGCGTGCTCTCATCCCTGGGCAAGGGCCTGGCCGCCGCCTCCATCGGAGCCCTGCTGGAGGCACGGGGCCTGGCGGTCATCCTGCAAAAGCTCGACCCCTACGTGAACGTGGACCCGGGCACCATGAACCCCTTTCAGCACGGCGAGGTGTACGTCACCGACGACGGCGCCGAAACCGACCTGGACCTGGGCCATTACGAGCGCTTCACCAGCGCCAAGGAGTCCAAGAAGTGCAACCACACCACGGGCTCCATCTACCACAGCGTGATCACCAAGGAGCGCCGGGGCGACTACCTGGGCGGCACCGTGCAGATAATCCCCCATGTCACCGACGAGATAAAGCGCTGCGTGCAGGCGGCGGTCAACGGCGCCGACGTGTGCATCGTGGAGATCGGCGGCACGGTGGGCGACATCGAGTCCCTGCCCTTTCTGGAGGCCATCCGCCAGTTCCGCGCCGACGTGGGCAAGGAAAACGTGCTCTACGTGCACGTGACCCTGGTGCCCCACATCAAGACCGCCGGCGAACTCAAGACCAAGCCCACCCAGCACTCGGTGAGCGAGCTGCGGCGGGTGGGCATCCAGCCCGACGTGCTGCTCTGCCGCACCGAGCAACCTTTGGGCAAGGCCCTCAAGGACAAGATCTCGCTCTTCTGTAACGTGGACCCCGAGGCGGTGATCACCGCGGTGGACGTGGAGACCATCTACGAGGTGCCCCTCAAGTTCCACGAGCAGGGCCTGGACGAGCAGATATGCAAGCGGCTCAACATCTGGACCCGGGCGCCGCACCTGCAGAACTGGGAGGATCTGGTCTACAAGCTCAAGAACCCGGCCCACGAAGTGACCATAGCCATGGTGGGCAAGTACGTGGACCTGAAGGAGTCCTACAAGAGCCTCAACGAGGCGCTCTGCCACGGCGGGGTGGCCAACAACACCAAGGTGGTCATCCGCTTCGTGGATTCCGAGCAGGTGGAGCAAAAGGGCGTGGAGCTGTTGGAGGGGGTGGACGGCATCCTGGTGCCCGGCGGCTTTGGCGCCCGGGGGGTGGAGGGCAAGATAAGCGCCGTGCGCCACGCCCGCGAGAACAACATCCCCTACCTTGGCATCTGCTACGGCATGCACATGGCGGTGGTGGAGTTCGCCCGCAACGTGCTGGGCTGGAAAGAGGCCCACACCGCGGAGATAGACCCCAACACCCCCTACCCGGTCATCTACCTGATGCGCGAGTGGTTCGACTACCGCTCCCAGCGGGTGGAGAAGCGCGACGAACTCAGCGACCTGGGCGGCACCATGCGCCTGGGCGCCTACCCCTGCCACCTGATCCCCGACACCCTGGCGGCCAGGGCCTACCGCAAGGAGGACATCTCCGAGCGCCACCGCCACCGCTACGAGTTCAACAACGAGTTCCGGGAGGCCCTGGAGGAAAAGGGCCTGGTGGTCTCGGGCACCAGCCCGGACGGCCAGTTGGTGGAGATCGTGGAACTCAAGGACCATCCCTGGTTCCTGGGCTGCCAGTTCCACCCCGAGTTCAAGAGCAAGCCCATGGACTGCCACCCCCTGTTCCGGGACTATATCCGCGCGGCCTTGCGCTACCACAACCGCAACGAAAACAAGGACTGAGCCACCTCCGCGGCAGCCATCCCCCACCGCACCGGCCTGGGCCGAACAGGCGAGGTGCGCCTGTCTCACCCGGGCAACGGGGGGCGGTGGGACGACGGGGCGGGGGGCGACGGAGGGGCAGGGGGCGGGGGGGCTGCTACCGCCGGCCCCTGGCGTCCAGGCTCTGGCGGACCAGCCTGGCCAGGGCCCGGCTGTCCAAGGGCTTTCGCACGAAACCGGCCAGCCCCAGCGCCTTGGCCTTTTCCGGTGAAAAGGACATACCGTAGCCGGTGCAGAGGATGATGGGCAACTCCGGGCGTTGCAGGAGCATCTCCTGGGCCAGGTCGGCCCCGGTCATGCGGGGCATGGTCTGGTCCACGATCACCAGGTCATAGGCCTGGGGCTCGGCCTTGAACAGGGCCAGGGCCTCCAGCCCGCTGGTGGCGCCGCTCACCCGGTAGCCCAAGGATTCCAGGGCGCCCCGCACCATGTCCACCACCATGCTGTCGTCGTCCACCACCAGGATGCTCTCCCCCTCGCCGAGGCTGCGGGATTCCTCCTGGGCGGGCGGGCCGGGCCGGGATCGGGCCTCTCCCTGGACCACGGGCAGGATCACCTCGAAGCGGGCCCCCTCGCCGGGCTCCGAATCCAGCCTAATCGCGCCGTGCAGGCTTCCCACGATGCCCAGCACCACCGAAAGCCCCAGGCCGGTGCCCTGGCCCGGGGGCTTGGTGGTGAAGAAGGGGTCGAAAATGCGCTCCTGCAAGTGGGCGGGCACGCCCGGGCCGGTGTCCGCCACGGTCAGGCGCACGTAGGAACCGGGCGGCAGCTCGCCATAGGCCCGGATCTCCGACTGGTCCAGGTCCACCACCTCCAGCCCCACCTCTATCTGGCCGCCCGAGGACTCCAGGGCCTGGGCAGCATTGGTGCAGAGGTTCATCAACACCTGGTGGATGAGAGTGGGCTCGGCCATTATGTGGACGCCCGGGGCGTTTATCCTCTGCCGCATGATGACGGTGGAGGGCAAGGTGGCGCGCAACAGGTTGAGCGTCTCCTTGACCAGGGGCTCCACCAGGAGCGGGGCCAGGTCATGCTGGCTCTGGCGGGAGAAGGTGAGCAACTGCTTGGTGAGCTGGGCGGCCCGGTGGCTGGCCTTGCGTATCTGCTCCAGGAACTCCCAGGAAGGGTCCTGGCGGGAGAGGCGGCCCTGCACCGTTTCCGCGCCCAGCAGGATGCCGTAGACGATGTTGTTGAAGTCATGGGCAATGCCGCCGGCCAGGGTGCCGATGGCCTCCATCTTCTGGGCCTGGCGCAGTTGGGCCTCCAACTGCCGCCGCTCCTGCTCGGCCTGCTTGCGGATCGAGATCTCGTCTTCCAGGTTCGTGACCGCCTCACCCAACTCCTCCACGGTGGCCTCCAGGCCCCTCAGGAGCATGGCCAGCGACACGGACACCGCCGTGTTCAAGAAAAAGAAGTTGACGGTGCTTATGATCCATTTCTGGAAAAGGTTCTCCACCTCTCCCGGCCAGGGCAAGGCCCCGGCGTACAGGCCCCAGGTCATGAGCCCCATGGTGAGGTAGGTGACGCACAGGGCGATCAAGGCGGGCCGCAGCCCCAAGAGCACCCCGGTGGTCACTGAAAAGGCGAACAGGTACAACAGACCGGCACCGTAGAAACCCAGCCGGTACAAGAGGTGGACCCCTATCGCGTACATGAGGCAGGCCAAGCCGCCATAGCGCAGATAGCGGTTCAGCCGGCGCAGGCAAACCAGGACTGCGGCGGTCACCCAGGCCGTGCAGTTGGTCACCGCTATGTCCCAGAGCCCCTCCTTGAGCGCCAGGTGTACGCTGGGAACCAGGGAGATCAGGGCCAGCACCAGGCCGGGGATCATCATGGCGATGTAGATGCGCTCGCGCCAGAGCACCAGCCCGCCGACCTCCACCACCTCGGGTATGATCAGCCGGTCCAGGTACTGGGCCCAGGCCAGCTTCCTGGCTTTCGGTGGCTGGCTTTCAGAAAAGCTCAAGAATGGTCCTCCCGGCCCGGGGCGCCCGGACGCCGCGCCCGGCGAGGCAAGGCCCCTTCCCTTGCCAGCCCCAGGCAGGCATTCCAATTCCTGGCGGGAATCGGCGCGGAAGCGAAGGCCGCCGGCCCCTACGCCCAACTCTGTTCGCCTATGGGTGATAGTAAAACGTATACATTTGGCCGGTCAACAGGCGCATAGGCGCTCCCCCGCGCCCCCCCGCCCCCGCCACCTACAATCCCGGCCCGGCGGATGGCGGCTCGCCCAGCATCTCCACGGGAAGAGGCGTCTCCTCGATAACCCGCATCTTCTGCCACTTGCCGCCCCGGTAACGCAGCCAGAAGACGAAGGCCAGCACCAGGATGTAGGCCGTGGCGCAGGTCCACACTCCATACAGGCCGGCATTGGTCCATTCCACCAGCACATACACCGGCAGCAGCATGAGGCCCAAGGAGGTCAGGGCCGTGGCCATGGTCACGAAGCGGATGTCGCCCGCCCCCTTGAGGGTGCCGGCCAGCACCATGCCCAAGGCGTCGAACAGGGTGTAGAAGGCCACGAAGCGCAACAGTACCACCCCGGCGGCCATGATGGCCTGCTGCTCGGCCGGTGCGGCCGGGCGCTGGAGGAAAAGCTCCATGAGCGGCCGGGGCGCCAGGAGAAAGAAGAGCACCATGAGACTCATGTAGGCGATGGTGATGTGCAGGGTGCTGACCGTGGCCCGCACCGCCAGCTCCGGCCGGCCCGCGCCCAGGGCCTGGCCCACCAGGGTGCTCACCGCCACGGACAGCCCCACCATGGGCATGAAGGCCAGGGCGTTGACCGCGAAGGCGATGTTGGTGGCGGCCAGCTCCACGCTGCCCAGGCGGCCCACCATGAACACGAAGAAGGTGAAGCCGAAGATGTCCACGAAAAACTGCACCCCCCCTGGCAGGCCGAAGCGCATGAGCCGCTTGAAGAGGCCGGGCACCAGGCGCCAGGCACTGAGCACCCCAAAGCGGCGGTGGCTGCGGGGCGCGAACACCAGCCCCAAGAACAAAAGCGCCATCACCGCCTGGGCCAAGACCGTGGCCAGGGCCGCGCCGGCGATGCCCAGCTCCGGGAAGGGCCCCACCCCGTTGATCATGGCGTAGTCCAGTGGGATGTTCAGCGCCGCGCCCACCAGGTGCACCGCCATGACCGGGCGGGTCAGGCCGCGGCCCGAAAAGAAACAGGAGAGCACCACGCTGAGCACCACCAGGCCCGCCCCCAGGGTGATGATGCGGAAATATATCCTCTCCTGCGCCTGCACCGGCGCGGGGTGACCGCTGCAGGCGAACATGGGCTCGGCCAGAAAATAGAGCGAAGCCAACAGCACCGCGGCGCCCAGGGAGAAGTAGATGCCCTGCCACAGGGAGGCGCCCACCCGCTCCGGCATGCCCGCGCCCACATACTGGGCGATGAACACGTTCACATACCCGGCCACCCCCATGAAGAAGCAGGTGAACAAGAACGAGACGATCCCCGCGGGCAGGGCCGCGGCAATGGCCTCCAGGGAATAGTTGGCCAGAAACAGCCGGTCAGTGAAGTGGATGAGTGAGGTGGTGCCCATGCTCACCACCAGGGGGATGCCGATGGCCAGCACTTGTCGATAGCCGCCCGCTTGGGACCAGCGCTTGCGTATCACCGCATATCACCCGAGTAAAAGGAGGAAAGGACGCAATCATAACAAAAGCGCGCTGCTTTGCAAACGGCTGCCCGGGCCTGCGGGGCCGGCCTTCCGGATCAGTCTCCCAGGCGGAAGAGCCGCCTGGCATTGTCCCGGCCGATCTGTTGTCTGAGCTCCGGCGGCAGGGCATCGAGCAGGGCCAGGACGCCGGGCAGGCCCTTGGGCAGGCGGCGGCCGATCTGGGGGGACAAGTGGAACTGGTCGCTCCCTATGATGAAGCGGTCCGGGAAGCGCCGGAAGAGCGCCAGCCAGGCGGGCTTCAGCCGGCCGCCGCGGGCCAGGGGCCGGCCTGGAGGCAGGCCCCGGCGGGTGAGCTTCAGGGACATGTACAGGTTGGGGTGGGCGGCCAGGAGCCGCGCGCAGAGCTCGGGCGTGCGGTAGCCGGTGTTGTCCCACCCCAGGTGGGCCCAGATTATGTTGGCCCCGCGGTTGTGGGCCAACAGCCGCTCCAGGGCCGCGATGTTGGCCTTGAGGCGCGGCGGGTTGGGTGGCGAGGCCAGGCCGGGCGGCAGGGGCATGTCCCGGGGAACCGCCTCCAGGTGCAGGTCAATGGGCACCCCGGCCCGGGCGGCGATGTCGGCCAGGAGCAAGAAGAGGGGATGGTCCGGCGGCGCGTACTCGTAGGGGTGGTCCGGGGCCAGGGAGAAATGCTCGGCCGCGAACTCGCCGAACCCTCGCGCGCCCTGGGCCAGTATCTCCCGGGCCTTGGCCTTGAAGCGCTTCACCAACTGCGGGCTGGTCCGCCCCGCAGCCACGGCCTCCTGGATCATCACGTTCAGGGAGCCGCCTCCCGCCAGAAAGGCGAAACGGTCCGGGTGCCCGCACACCACCGGAGCCAGGTCCCCGGCGTCGAAAACATGGTCCTGAAACGGCGTAAAGGGCGGGGGCATCACCACGCTCAAGCGGACGCCGGCCCGGTCCATGGCCGCCAGGGCGATCCCCACCGCCCCGGGGTAGTCGTCCTCCATCATATCTGGCGGGCCGAAGCGGGCCAGCAGGTGGCAATGGGCGTCGATGATCCAGGGCCGCGGCCCTGCGGCCGGGCCGGCCATGGCCGGCGCTGCCGTGAGCCACAGGCAGGCCAGGGCTATGAGCAACAGGTTGCAGGTGCGAAGCATCACAGCCAGGTCTGATCTCCTCGGGGCAGCCAGGAGTGGCTCTTGAAAACAGCGCCAGCCAAGGGCTGGGCCTCACTCGGTATCATTATGCGACAGGGGCCAGGGCCGGGCAAGAGCCGCTCCGGCCCGGTGCCGGCCGGCGGCGGATTCCAGTTACTATTGACTCCAGCGGTGATATGGGCGAAAAGGAGGCGGGGAACAACGTCGCGCCTACCCGCCGGGAGCCGCTGGTCCCGGGCAGGGAGAAACGGCCGCCAGGAGTTACGGCCCTGCTCCTATTGTCCAAGCCAAGGGCGGCGTCCGCTGCCAGGGCAGAGGCAAGGCGTGCAGAACATGGCCCGAAGCGCCGGGCCGGGGAGGAATGACCCATGAGGAAGGTCTTGATTGCAATCATGGCGCTCATGCTGCTGGCGCCCGCGGGCGGCGCCCTGGCCGGGAACGCCATCAAGGTGGGCATCAACGCCCCCCTGACCGGCGACATCCCCAAGGTGGGCGAGGGCACCAAGTACGCGGCCCAGATGTGGCTGGAGGACATCAACAAGGCCGGCGGCCTGGAGGTGGGGGGTAAGAAGTACCCGGTGGAGCTTGTCATCGAGGACAACGAGTCCAAGGCCGAGAGCGCGGTCAAGGCCAACACCAAGATGATCACCGAGGACGAGGTGCTGGTCATCGTGGGTCCCCAGGCCTCCAAGCAGGCAGTGCCCGCCGGCGAGGTGGCCAACAACTACCAGGTGCCCATGATCTCCCCCTGGTCCACCAACCCGGACACCACCAAGGACCGGCCCTTCGTGTTCCGCGGCTGCTTCCTGGACCCCTTCCAGGGGCCGGTGCTGGCCAACTTCATCAGCAAGGAGTTCGGCTTCACCAAGGCCGCGGTGCTCTATGACGTGGCCTCGGACTACCCCAAGGGCCTGGCCGAGTACTTCAAGAAGGCCTGGGAGGACCTCCACGGCCCCGGCTCGGTGGTGGCCTTTGAGAGCTTCACCACCAAGGACGCGGACTTCAGCTCCCAGCTCACCAAGATACGCCAGAGCGGCGCCCAGGTGCTGTTCACGCCCCAGTACTACAACGAGGTGGCGCTGATCGTGAACCAGGCCCGGGAGCTGGGTTTCAAGGGGCCCATCGTGGGCAGCGACTCCTGGGGCTCGGCCGAGACGGTCAAGCTCTGCGGGCCGGCCTGCCACGGCCTGTTCTTCAGCACCCACTACGCCGCCGCCGGGGCCAAGGGCAAGACCAAGGAGTTCATAGAGCGCTACCAGAAGAAATACGGCTACGTGCCCGACGACGTGGCCGCGCTCACCTGGGACGCCCTGGGCCTGGTGCAAAAGGCCATCCAGGGGTGCGGCAAGCTCACCGGTGATATAAAGAAAGACCGCCAGTGCGTGCGCGACCATCTGGCCAAGATCAAGAAGTACGAGGGCATCACCGGCCAGATGACCTTCACCGAGGAGGGCGACCCCATAAAGTGCGCGGTGATCGTGCGGATCAGCGACCAGGGCCAGTACGAGTTCTACAAGTCGGTTTGCCCGTAGGTTTACCGGGCGCGGCGGCCCCCCGGCGGCGGGGTCGCCGCGCTCCCATGTCTCCGACCGGGCGGGGGAGAGCCCCCTGCCTTTTTAGTGCAGCGGCCGCGGAGCCCCTTGGATGACCTACTTTCTGCAAAACCTGGTCAACGCCCTGCAGTGGGGCAGCTTCTACGCCCTGATCGCCCTGGGCTACTCCATGGTGTACGGCATCCTCATGCTGTTCAACTTTGCCCACGGCGACATCTTCATGGTGGGCGCCTACATCGGCTTTGGCATCGCCTCGGCCCTGTTGGCCCTGGCCGCCTGGGGCGGGCTGGCCCTGCCCTCCTGGCTCATCCTGGTGCTCACCATCCTCATCAGCATGTTCCTCACCGCCTTCGTGGGGGTGATCGTGGAAAGGGTAGGCTACCGCCCCCTGCGCGACGCGCCCCGGGCCTCGGCCGCCATCACCGGGCTCATGATCGGCATCATCCTGGAAACCGGCAACCTGGCCCTGTTGGGCGCCAGCCGGGTGCGCTTCCCCACCCTGATCCAGTCGGTCACCTTTGACCTGGGCGGGGTGTATGTGACCAACAAGAAGATCATGATTGTGGTGGTGTCCATCGCGCTCATGATCGCCCTGCACCAGTTCGTGCAACGCAGCAAGTACGGCATGGCCATGCGGGCCATGGCCTATGACTACGTGGTGGTGCCGCTCATGGGGGTGCCGCTCAACACCATCGCGGCGCTCACCTTTGCCATCGGCTCGGCCCTGGCCGCGGCGGCGGGCATCCTCTTTGGCGTGGCCTACCCGATCCTGGACCCCTACATGGGCATCGTGTTCGGGTGGAAGGCCTTTGTGGCCGCCATCCTGGGCGGGCGGGGCTCGGTGCTGGGCGCCACCCTGGCTGGCTTCCTCCTGGGCTTCATCGAGATATTCGTGGCCATGGTGTTCCCCTCCACCCTGCGCGATTTGATCGCCTACAGCATCATCCTGCTGATCCTGGTGTTCCGCCCCCACGGCTTCTTTGGCGAGCCCTACTCTGCGCGGCTGAGGTTGTAGCCATGGCGCGGGGCGAGGCAAGGGGAATCAAGGCGGGGCTCCGGCGGGGGTGGGCCCTGTTCGCGCCGGTGCCGGTGTTGGGCTGGCTGCTGGGTGGCCTGGCGGCGGTGCTCCTGGAGCAGTGGGTGGGGCTGGAGCTGGCCCAAGCCCTGGGGCTGCCCAAGATACCCATGCTGTTCGGCTTTGTCATCGCGCTCAAAAAGCCGCTGCTCATCCCCGGCACCCTGGCCTTCGTGCTGCTCATCTACCTCCTGCCCATCGGCCTGGTGGCCCGGTTGTGCGCACCGGCGGCCAACCGCGCGGCCGGGGCCCTCATGGGGCTTCCCCTCATCGTGCCGGCCCTGGTGCATTTGGTGCTCCTCTACGCTGTCTTGCAGGTGTGGTCCCAGGTGAGCGACTACCGCGACCTGACCCTCCGGCTCACCCTGATCGCGGTGATGCTCACCCTGAGCCTCAACGTGATAAACGGCTACATGGGCGAGTTCTCCTGCTCCCATCCCGGCTTCATGGCCCTGGGCGCCTATGCCGCCTCTGTCTTCACGGTGGGGCTCTTTGCCCAGGACCGCCTCTTTGGCGCGGCCCTGCTGCCCCCGGAGTGGGGGCCGTTCTGCTTCCCCCTGGCCCTGGTGCTGGGCGGGCTGGCGGCCGCGGTGGGGGCCCTGATCATCGCCATCCCCTCCTTCCGCACCCGGGGCGACTACCTGGCCATCATCAGCCTGGCCTTCACCTTCATCGTAAAGAGCCTGATCGAGAACCTGGAGGCCGTGGGCGGACCGCGGGGGCTGTCCTCCCAGCCCAACTGGGCCACCCTGCCGGTGGTGTTCTTTGTCTGCGCCCTGTGCGTATGGGTCATCAACAACTTCGTCACCTCCATCCTGGGCAAGGCCACCAACGCGGTGCGCGACGACGAAACCGCGGCCGAGGCCATGACCGTGAACACCAGGCGCACCAAGATGGCGGCCTTTTTGTTCAGCGCCTTCTGGGCCGGGGTGGCCGGCGGGCTCTTCGCCCACGTGCTGCGCTACGTGAACCCGGCCACCTTCGGCATCCAGAAGCTGGCCGAGGTGCTGGCCATGGTCTACTTCGGCGGGCTCAACTCGGTGTACGGCTCCATCGTGGGCGCGGTGGGCATCAGCGTGCTGGGCGAGGCCCTGCGGCCCCTGGAGATATTCAAGTGGATCATCATCCCCCTGCTGCTCATCCTGGTGATGATCTTCCGCCCCACCGGGCTGGTGGCCTTCAAGGAGTTCAACCTGCGCCGCATCCTCTCCCCCAAGGCGCCGCCGGAAGGGAGGAGCTAGCATGTCGCTGCTGGTGGTGGAGGGAATGACCCACAGCTTCGGCGGGCTCACCGCGGTGCGGAACTATGACCTGTCCATCTCGCCCGGCCAGATAGTGGGGCTCATCGGGCCCAACGGCGCGGGCAAGACCACCATCTTCAACCTGATCACCGGCATCTACACCCCGGACCAGGGGCGCATCACCCTGGACGGCGAGGACATCACCGGCCTGCGCCCCCACCAGATAGCCTCCCGCGGCCTGGGCCGCACCTTCCAGGACCTGCGCCTCTGGCGTCACATGACCGTGCTGGAGCACGTGATGATGGCCCGCTATGCCCGGCTGGACTACGGCCTGCTGGGCGCCTTCTTCGGCACCCCCCGCCGCCTGCGCCAGGAAGCCGCGGCCGAGAAGAAGGCCCGGGAGCTGATCTCCCTGTTGGGCCTGGAGCGCCTGGCCGACCAGGTGGTGCTGAACCTGCCCTACGGCGCTCAGCGCCGGGTGGAGATGGCCCGGGCCCTGGCCATAGAGCCCAAGGTGCTCCTGTTGGACGAGCCCACCGTGGGCATGACCCCCGAGGAGCTGGACCAGATCATCCACCTCATCCGCCGGGTCCACCGCGAGCTGGGCCTGGCCATATTCCTCATCGAGCACCGGCTCAAGTTCGTGATGGAACTCTGCCAGCGCATCCAGTGCCTGGTCTTCGGCGAGGTCATAGCCCGCGGCACGCCCGAGGAGATACAGAACAACCCCAAGGTCATTGAGGCCTACCTGGGCGAGGAGAAGGTGGACTGATGCTCAAGGTGGAGAACCTGCGGGTGAGCTACGGCAAGATCAGGGCCCTGCACGGCATCAGCTTCACCGTGGCCGAGGGCGAGATCGTGACCATCATCGGCGCCAACGGCGCGGGCAAGAGCACCACCCTGCGCGCGGTCTCCCGCCTGGTGCCGGTGGAGCCGGGTAGCTCCCTCAGCTTCGGCGGCGAGGACCTGTTGGCCTATCCGGCGGACAAGGTGGTGAGCCGGCTGGGCATCAGCCACGTACCCGAGGGACGGCGGCTCTTCGGCAACCTCACGGTGCTAGAGAACCTGAAGCTGGCCTGCTTCGCCCGCAAGGACGAGGAGGGGATCGCCCGCGACCGCAAGCGGGTGTTCGACATCTTCCCCCGCCTGGCCGAGCGCCGCGGGCAAAAGGCGGCCACCCTTTCCGGCGGCGAGCAGCAGATGCTGGCCGTGGCCCGGGCCTTCATGAGCGGCCGCCGGCTCATGCTCCTGGACGAACCCTCCATGGGCCTGGCGCCGCTGCTCATGATGCGAGTGTTCGAGGCGCTGAAGGAGATCAACCAGGAGGGCACCGCCATCCTCTTAGTCGAGCAGAACGCCCGCCTGGCCCTGAAGTTCGCCCAGCGGGCCTACCTGTTGGAGAACGGGCTCATCGCCGCCCAGGGTCCCACCAGCGAACTCATGCAGGACCCGGAGGTCAAGAAGTCCTACCTGGGCGGGTGACCCCCCGGCCAGGCGGCCCGCCCCGGCCTCGCCCCCCCCTTGCTGATCCAGAATATGCTAGGCTGAGGTGCTGTCCAGTCTTGTCCCCTCCCCACCCAAAAGGCCCAAAGGAGAAAAACATCATGCCGCTCGCCAAGATCGCTCTCGTCTGGCTGACCGTCCTTGTGGCGCTGGCCCTGGGCACTGATGCCCCTGCCGCCGGGCCCCAGCCCTGTACTCTCATCACCAGGGCCGAAGCCGCCCAGATATTGGGCGAGGCGGTCAAGGCCCCCCGGCAAAAGGTGGTGACCGGCATGGCCAAGGGCAAAAGCTGCGTATACTACACCGCCGCCCCCCTGGCCCAGCGCGGCGGGGTAGGCAGCGTGGACATCACAGTCTACGACGCGGAAACCATGCAGGGAGGCATCTTCACCTCGCCCGAGGAGTTCTACCAGCGGCTCCTGCGGGCCGGCCGCAAGGCCAAGGCTCCCATCCAGGAGATAAGCGGCCTGGGCGAGCAGGCCCATTGGAGCGTGAGGGGAAACAGCCTGCACTTACTGTCAAAGGGCGTGTACGTGGTGCTAAAGGTGCGGGACCTCAAGAAGATGAGCGCCGCCAGCGCAAGCGAGCTTGACAAAAAAGTCTCGGCCCATTACCGCCAACTGGCAGAGGCGGCGGCCAGAAAGTACATCCTGCCGCGCCTGGGCGCCGACCAAGCCCCGCGCCCCAAAGCCGACTGACTCGAGGCAACCTTCCTAGGGCTGGTACAGGCCGAACCAGCGGGCCGGGGCCAGGGTCAGCTCGGGCCAGAGGATCACCAGGCCCAGCCCGGCGGCCATGGCCAGGAAAAAAGGCACCACCGCCAGGGACACCCGCTCCAGCCGGGTGTTGGCCAGGGAGGTGGTCACGTACAGGTTCACCGCCACCGGCGGGGTGAACTGGCCGATGGCCAGGTTGAAGCACATCACCACCCCGAACCACAAGGGATCCCAGCCGAAGTGGGTCATCAGGGGCATCATGATGGGCAGGAACAGGTAGAAGATGCTGATGGCGTCCAGGAGCATGCCCGCCGCCAGTAAAAAGGCGTTGACCACCAGTATCATCACCAGGCCGTTGTCGCTGAGCCCCAGCATGAAGCGGGCCAGGCGGTCGATGGAGCCCAGGCTGTCTGCCGTCCAGGCGAAGAGCCCGGCAAAGGCCACGATGAGCATAACCACCGCCGAGGCCACCGCCGAGTCCAGCATCAGGTGGTACAGGTCGCGCCAACCCAAGGTGCCATAGACGACCATGCCCACCACCACGCCGTAGACCACCGCCACGATGGCCGCCTCGGTGGGGGTGAACAGCCCGCCGTACAGCCCGCCCAGGATCACCGCCGGCGCCAGGAGCCCCCAGATGGCCTCCTTGAAGGCCTGCCATATCTCCGCCGCCGTGCCCCAGCGGTGCCCCCCGTAGCCCCTGCGCCGGGAGATGAGCACCGCCGGGATGACGAGGCTCAGGCCGGCGATGAGCCCCGGGAAGATGCCCCCGGCAAACAGCGCCGGCACCGAGGTCTCGGTGATGACCCCGTAGATGATGAGCGCGATGGAGGGCGGCACGATGATGGCGGTGCTGCCCGCGCTGGCCACCAGGCCGGCGCTGAAGGCGCGGTCATAGCCCTTGGCCACCATGGCCGGGATCAGCACCGCGCCCATGGCCGCCGCGTCGGCCGGACCCGAGCCGGACACCCCGCCGAAGAACACGCAGACCAACACCGCCACGATGGCCAGCCCGCCGAGCAGCGGGCCCACCACTAGGCTGGCCAAGTTCACCAGGCGGCGGCTGATGCCGCAGCGTTCCAGGATGAGCCCGGCCATGATGAAGAAGGGGATGGCCAAGAGGGGGAACTTGGCGATGTTGGCGTAGAAGGTGGGCGAGATGCCCAGCACGCCCTGGTCGTAGAGCCAGATGACGAAGCAGGCCACCGAGCCCAGGGAGACGGCTATGGGCACCCCCAGCAGCAATAGCAGCAGGAACAACCCGAAGAGCAGGACCCCCGGCTCCATCAACCCCCTCCCCGGGACAAGAGGCGCAGGCGCGGCAGGGCGGCCTGCACCGCGCGGACGACCAGGGACAGCCCGCCCACCGGAATGGCCAGGGTGTACCAGAACTGGGGGATGTCCAGGGCCTGCGAGCGGGTGTCCATGATTATCTCGTCGCTCAGGTGATACCGCAGGCACAGGTAGATCACCGCGCCCATGGTGGCCACCACCAGAAGCAGCGAGAACAACTCCAAGGCCCACTGCGCCCGGCCGGGCAGGCGCTCGCGCAGGAAGGTCAGCCCCAGGTGCGCCCCCCGCTTGAAGCCCACCGCCGCGCCCAGGAGGGTGATCCACACCATCATGGCCACCAGCAGCTCCTCGGTGTAGGCCAGGGAAAAACCCAGGTAGCGGGTGATCACGTTGGCAAAACCCAGCAGGGCCATGAAGGCCATGAGCCCCACGCAGGCCACTTCCTCCAGGTTGTCCAGGAACCAGGGCCAGCCCTTCTTGCCGCTGTGCATGGTCATGCTCCCTCTTGCCGGCGCCGGAAAGAGGCGGGGCGGCGGATGTCGCGCCCGCCGCCCCGCCTGGCTCGAGCCGGTCCTAGCGGCGGCTGGCCTCCACCTCGGATATGGCCATCTTCACCAGGTCCTCGCCGATCTTGGGGGTCCACTTGTCCCACACCGGCTTGACCTTGGCCCGGAAGACCTTGAGCTCCTGCGGCGAAAGCTCCACCACCTCCATATGGTGGTCGCGCAGCGTCTTGAGGGCGCTCATCTCGCCGGTGAGCCCCTTGCGGGCCACGCCTATCTCCCAATCACCCACCTGTTTGGCCACCCGGCGCAGGATGTCCTGGTCCTCCTTGGAGAAGGCGGCCCAGGCCCGCTTGTTGACCCCGATGATCAGGGGGTCGATGGTGTAGTGCCAGATGGTTATGTACTTGTGGTACTGCCATATCTTGTAAGGGATGATGACCACGTTGACCGGGTTCTCCTGGCCGTCCACGGTCCCCTGCTGGAAGGCGGTGAGCGCGTCGCCCCAGTTCATGAGCACCGGGTTGGCGCCCAGGGCGGCAAAGGTGTCCTTGAAGATGGGAGAACCCACCGCCCGTATCTTGAGCCCCTCGAGGTCGGCCGGCTTTCTGATGGGGCGCACCCGGTTGGTTATCTCGCGGAAGCCGTTCTCGCCCCAGCCCAGGCAGACCACCCCCGCCTTCTCGATGCGGTCCAGGAGTATGCGGCCGGTCTCGCCGTACTTCACCGCGTCCAGGGCCTTGTAGTCTGGAAACAGAAACGGCAGGGAGAACAGGTTCAGCCCGTGCATCTGGGGCGACCAGTTGATGGTGGAGCCCACCGCGAAGTCGGCCACGCCCTGGCGGAGCAACATGAACTCGTTGGTCTGCTTGCCGGCAAAGAGCTTGCCCGCAAAGTAGCACTTGATATTGATGCGCCCCTGGGTGGCTTTTCTCACCTCGTCGGCAAAGCGCTGGCCCAACTGGCCCCAGGGCGAGTTGGGGCCCACCACGATGGAGAGCTTGTACTGCTTCTTGTAGCCCGCGCCCAGGGCGGGTGCGGCCAGGGCCAGCACCGTCAGCGCGGTCAAAAGGATCAACCCTACCCTTTTCATGCTGTGCTTTCTCCTTGGGGTTCGGGGCCAGGCTCCAGGACCGGGTACAGGGCGCCCCGGCCTGGGGTCCGGCCGTGGTCAGGGACGGGTGGCGCAAGGCAAGGCCCGCGTTTACCGGGCCATAGCAACACAGCCGGGCCGGCAAGTCAACCCCGGGCCAGGGCCTGGCGGCCGGCAAGGGCTCGACTTACGCCCCGGCTTCCGGCATTATTAGGGGCGCAGGCGCCGCACCCCTTCACTGCTTACCGGAGGCTAGCATCATGGGCCAGCCAGCCCCAGAGGTCACCATCGCCGGCCAGCCCTTTGGCCGCCAGCGCTTGTTCGCCATCTGTGGCCCCTGTGTCATCGAAAGCCCGGACTTGGCCCTGGAGGTGGCGGAGCATCTGGCCGGCATCAGCCAGCGGCTGGATATTCCCCTCATCTTCAAGGCCAGCTTCGACAAGGCCAACCGCACCAGCATCGAGAGCTTCCGGGGCCCTGGCCTGGAGGAGGGCCTCAAGGTGCTGGCCCGGGTGAAGGAAGCCACCGGCCTGCCGGTGATCAGCGACGTGCACTGGCCGGAGCAGGCCGCGGCCGCGGCCGAGGTGCTGGACGTGTTGCAGGTGCCGGCCTTCCTCTGCCGCCAGACAGACCTGCTCCTGGCCGTGGGCCGCACCGGTAAGGTGGTGAACATCAAGAAAGGCCAGTTCGTGGCGCCCCACGACATGGGGCCGGTGGTGGCCAAGGTCCGCGCCACGGGCAACAACAAGGTGTGGCTCACCGAGCGCGGCTCCTCCTTTGGCTACAACAACCTGGTGGTGGACATGCGCTCCATGGCGGTGATGGCCGACACCGGTTGCCCGGTGGTCTTCGACGCCACCCACAGCGTACAGCTCCCCGGCGGGCTGGGCGCGGCCAGCGGCGGCGAGCGCCGCTTCGTGCCCACCCTGGCCAAGGCGGCGGTGGCGGCCGGGGCCCACGGCGTATTCATGGAGGTGCATCCCCGGCCGGACCAGGCCCTGTGCGACGGGCCCAACTCCTGGCCTCTCCAAAAGACCGAGGCCCTCCTGGCCAGCCTGCTCCGCATCCACCAGGCCGCGCGGGAGGGGGCCTAGTCATGGCTGCCCCGGAACCCACCCTCGCCGCCCGGGCGGCGCGCATCAAGCTGCTGGTGCTGGACATCGACGGGGTGATGACCGACGGCCGCGTGGTCTACGACGCGGACGGCCGCGAGATAAAGTTCTTCGACGTGCAGGACGGCCACGGCCTCAAGCTCTTGCAGCGGGCCGGGGTGAAGGTGGTGCTGCTCTCGGGCCGGGAGTCCCGGGTCAACCGCCTGCGCGCCCAGGAGCTGGGCATAGAAGAGCTGCACGAGCACTGCACCGTGAAGCTGCCCGTGTTCCAGGAGATATTGGCCTCCCACGGGCTGGCGCCCGAGGAGGCGGCCTACATGGGCGACGACCTCATAGACCTGCCGCCCATGCGGGCGGCCGGCCTGGCCCTGGCCCCGGCCAACGCGGTGCCCGAGGTGAAGGCCGCGGCCCACTGGGTGGCGCCCCGGCCCGGCGGCGGCGGGGCGGTGCGCCTGGCCTGCGAGCTGCTCCTGAAGAGTTCCGGCGCCTGGCAAGAGGTGACGCGGCGCTATTTCTGAGGCCTGCCCCTTTTCCAAGGAGAAACGTCCCATGAAAAGATGGCTGTGGCTTCCTTTGCTGCTGGTGGCGCTGGCCGCCGGCGGCTGCGCCACCTCCCAGATGCGGGAGGCCTACAAGAACCACCAGTACCAGGGCGGACCGATCCGGAGCCTGCTGGTGGTGGGCGTGGCCCAGAAGTACGAAATCCGCAAGGCCTTCGAGCTGCTGTTCAGCCGGGAGCTGGCCAAGGCCGGGTTCAAGGCCATACCCAGCTACAAGGCCCTGCCCCCGGGACGCAAGCCGGACGCCCGGCTCATCAAGGACACCGCCGCGCGGCTAAAGCTGCAGGCGGTGATGGTGGTGCACTACCGGGGAGTGGAACGGAGGGACGAGACCCCAAAGAGCCTGCCTCCTGGCCCGGACTACTCAGCCTTGCCCCGCTATTATCCCAGCGTGTACCATTACGTGAACCGGCCCGGGTACAACAAGCAGCAGACCTTCGTGCAACTGGAATGCAACCTGTACGAAACCAGTAGCCAGCAACTCATCTGGAGCGGGCATTCCGAGATCCTGAACCCGAAGAACCTCAACCAGCTCACCCAAGAGCTGGCCGCCCAGGTGACGGCCCAGCTCGAAAAGGACGGCCTGGCCCCCTGACCCCCGGCAGGCCCGGCGCACGGGAGCCCCAGCACACAACGTCAGGCATGGCATGCCCAAGGCAAAACAGGACATAGACCACAACGCCATGGCCGTGGGCCCCACCCGGGGCCAGAAGCAGGTCAAGGGCCGGCTGTGGGTGGAAAAAGACGGCCGCACCTATCTTTCCTGGGGCAGGGTCATCCTGCTCCAGCGCATCGAGGAGCACGGCTCGGTGTCCGCGGCGGCCAAGTCCATGAACATGAGCTTTGCCCATGCCTGGAAGCTGGTGGAGGAGATGAACGCGCTCTCTGACCAGCCCCTGGTCCAGAAAAAGGCCGGTGGCCCCGGCGGCGGCGGGGCCTGGCTCACCCCGGAGGGCAAGAAGGCGGTGACCGACTTCTGGGCCCTGGTGGACCGCTTCCAGAAGTGGATCAGCCACCAGAAGCCTTGAGGCGTTTCCTGGGAAAGCCCCCTGGGCGCCGAGCAAGCGCAGGGCCTGGCTGAGCGCCGCTGACTGCCCCACAAAAAAATGGCGCCCTGGCAAAAGCCAGGGCGCTGGTTCATGGCCGCCTATCTTGCCCGGGTGAAATGGGCCACCAGGTGTGCGCCCTTGCTGCAAAAATGGCGATAGGGCTCGGTGCCGGCGAAGTTGCCGTCGGCGGTCCAGAGGCTGAACTCCCAGCCCGCCGCCGGAGTGGCCTTGCAGGCAAGGGGCTGGCCCACCCGGCACCAGGCATGCTGGCAGCCGGCCGCGGTACTGCACGGGCCGCACCGGGCTACGCCCATGCCTTCGGTGCCCAGCTTGAAGCGCACCACGATCACGTAGCCGCCGCCCTTTACCATCTCCTTTTTCTGGTCCGGGTCTCCCCCGGCCCAAGCCTCCCGCGGCAGGGCCAAGGCCAAAAGCAACACCACCCACATCACCAAACTGCCTACTCTCATCCTAATCCCCCCAAGTCAAACGCGAACAGGCTGTGCCTGCCCTGGTGCAGTACGGCGACGGTAAAGACTTAGCCTCCGGCCTGGCAGATCGCCAGAGGGACTGGCTAGGCAGAGTCCTGGCCAGCCTTCCGGCCGGCCGCAATCCTCCACTGGTCCTGTATATGATTCCCCCCCAGGTCACTCGCAGACCGCCTTTGCCCGTAAAAGAATGGGCATGAAATGCTCTTACATGATAGCACAAGCGACCGGGGCGGGAGACGGCGGAGCCGGGCGCAGGAGGACCGACATCGCTTTTCTTGCGGCGCTATATTTTTTGATATATAATGCTATCACCCTTGGGCGCCTGCGGGCGCGTTTTTCAAGGCAGGCGATATATTTAGATAACAATATCGCCTGCCTCATGCCTGGCTGGGGAGGACGATCACATGCGGCCGAGAGTCACGGGCTGGTTGCTGCTGTTGGGGGCCTTATTGATCCTGGGGGGGGCGGCCCACACCGCCCGGGCGGGCGAGCCCCGCCTGCTGGTGTTCGCCGCCGCCTCCACCACCAACGCCCTGAGCGAGCTGGGGGAGCTGTTCGCCAAGGCCAGGGGGGTCAAGGTGCTGAATTCATTTGCCTCGTCCTCCACCCTCGCCAAGCAGATAGCCCGGGGCGCCCCGGCCCAGGTGTATGTATCGGCCAACCTCAAGTGGATGGACTACCTGGAAAAGAAGGGCCTTCTGGTCCCGGGCAGCCGGGTGAACATCGCGGGAAACCGGCTGGTGCTCATCGCCCCGGCCCAAAGCCCCCTGGGCCCGCTGAAGCTGGGTCCGGGGGTGGACCTGGCCGGGCTGCTGGGCGGGGGGCGCCTGGCCCTGGGCGACCCCAGCCACGTGCCGGCCGGCATGTATGCCCAAAAGGCCCTGCAAGCCCTGGGCGTGTGGGACAAGTTGCGCGGGCGGCTGGCGGCGGCGGCCAACGTGCGCCTGGCCCTGGCCATGGTGGAGCGGGGCGAGGCACCCCTGGGCGTGGTCTATGCCACTGACGCGGCCATCAGCCGCAAGGTGAAGGTGGTGGGCCGCTTCCCGGCCGGCTCGCACCCGCCCATCGTGTACCCGGCCGCCCTGGTGGCGGGCCAGGCGGGGCCGGCCGGCCGGGACTTCCTGGAGTTCCTGCGCTCGCCCCAGGCGGCGGCCGTGTTCCGCAAATACGGGTTCGAGCCCAAATGATGGAGCTGCTCAGCCTGAGTCCCCTGGAGCGGGAAGCGGTGCGGCTCAGCCTGGAGGTTGCCGGCTGGGCGGTGTTCGGCAGCCTGCCCCTGGGCATCGCGGTGGCCTGGCTCCTGTCGCGGGTGGAGTTCCCCGGCAAGATCGTGCTCACCGGCCTGCTGCACCTGCCCCTGGTGCTGCCGCCGGTGGTCACCGGCTACCTGCTGCTGGTGCTCCTGGGCCGCCGGGGAGTCCTGGGGGCCTGGCTCTACGATCGGCTGGGGATAAGCCTGGCCTTCAACTGGAAGGGTGCCGCCCTGGCCGCGGCGGTGATGTCCTTTCCCCTTCTGGTGCGTGCCATCCGCCTGTCCCTGGAGAGCATGGACCGCGGCCTGGAGCAGGCGGCCCGCACCCTGGGCGCCGGGCCCTGGCGGGTGTTCGCCACCGTGACCCTGCCCCTGATCATGCCGGGCATCCTGGCCGGCATGGTGCTGGCCTTTGCCCGCAGCCTGGGCGAGTTCGGGGCCACCATAACCTTCGTGTCCAACATCCCGGGCGAAACCCGCACCCTGCCCCTGGCCCTGTATTCGCTGGTGCAGACGCCGGGGGGCGAGGCCGGGGCCCTCAGGCTGTGCGGGCTGGCCATAGCCATCTCGCTGGCCGCCTTGGTGCTGTCGGAGCTTTTCTCGCGCCGCCTGGCCGCGCGGCTGAGAGGATAGGCCATGTTGCAGGTGCGGGTGAAAAAGCGCCTCAAGTCGTTCAACCTGGACATCCGTTTCCAAGCCCAGGCCGGCGCCATCACCGCGCTATTCGGCCCCTCGGGCGCGGGCAAGACCTCGGTGGTCAGCATGATCGCCGGCCTGCTCAGGCCGGACCAGGGCGTCATCAGGCTGGGCGGGGAGACGCTCTTCGACTCGGGGCGGGGCCTGAACCTGCCGCCGGAGAAGCGGCGCATAGGCTATGTCTTCCAGGAAGGCCGGCTGTTCCCCCACCTCAGCGTGAGGGGCAACCTCTGCTATGGATTGAGATCAGGGGATCGGAACCAGCGCCGCCAGCGGCTGGAGCAGGTGGTGGAGTTGATGGGCATCGGCCACCTGCTCTCCCGGCGGCCGGCCACCCTTTCGGGCGGGGAGAAGCAACGGGTGGCCGTGGGCCGGGCCCTTCTGACCAGCCCGCGCCTGCTCCTAATGGACGAGCCCCTGGCCTCCCTGGACCGCGCCCGCAAGGAGGAGGTCATCCCCTTTCTGGCCCGCCTGCCCCGGGAGCTGGCAATGCCCTTCATCTACGTGAGCCACTCCACCTGGGAGCTGCGCCAACTGGGCTGCCTGGTCATCCCGATCGTGGAGGGACGCATAGAGCAGGGCCCATCCGCCGGGCAACCTGCCGCCCCCGGACGGCTCCCCAGCAGGGGCCGCCCCGCCACCCCGGCCCGGACATCCGCCGCGAGCTAGGGTGCGCGCGGGAAGACATCTTCCGCCCTCGCTCCCGCCGTCCCATAGCCCCCCGTTGCCCCCCGCCGGTGGCCCGGCTATACGCGGCGGGCCTTGGTACGGAAGTTGGGGTGGGTGACGCCCAGCTTGTTGAGGCGGTAGGTCATCTGGCGCTCGCTGAGTCCCAGGAGCTTGGCGGCCTCCTTTTGCACCCAGTTGCTGCGCCTGAGCGCCGCCTCGATGGCCTGGCGCTCCAGGGCGCGGAGGTTGAGGGTGCGCGAAACCAGGAACACCTCGGGCTGGCCCGCGTGGTTTTCAGAGCCCTGGTCCACGTCCTCCTCGGTGGCGGGCAGGCCCAGGTCGCCGGGCCGCACGATCCAACCCTCCAGGAACAGGGCCGCGCGCTCGATGGCGTTCTTGAGTTCGCGGATGTTGCCCGGCCAGGGATAGGTCACCAGAGCCTGGCGGGCCTCCTCGGAAAGCTGGATGGGCGGCCGGCCCAGCTCGGCGCACATCTGGCTCAGGAAGCGCTCGGCCAGGGGCAGGATGTCCTCGGGCCGATCCCTGAGGGCCGGGATGTGCAGGGCCGCCACGTTGAGCCGGTAGTAGAGGTCCTTGCGGAAGCGGCCCTCTTCCACCGCCCGGGCCAAGTCGCGGTTGGTGGCGGCCAGGATGCGCACGTCCACGTGTATCTCCCGGGAGCCGCCCAGGCGGTAGATCACCTGGTCCTCTATGGCGCGCAGGAGCTTGGCTTGCAGGGCCGGGCTCATCTCGCCCACCTCGTCCAGGAACAAGGTGCCGCCGTGGGCCTGCTGGAAGCGGCCGTCGCGGGTCTTGTGGGCGCCGGTGAAAGCGCCCTTTTCGTGGCCGAACAGCTCGCTCTCCAAGAGGGTCTCGGAAAGCGCCGCGCAGTTCACCGTGACCAGGGTGGCGTCCCGGCGGGGGCTGTTGGCGTGGATGGCCCCGGCCAAGAGGCTCTTGCCGGTGCCGGTTTCGCCGGTGAGGAGCACGGTGGTGGTGGTGGGGGCGATGCGCGCCACCTGCTTGAGCAGGCGCACCATGGCCGGGCTCTCGGCGGTGATGCTCTCCAGGTCGTAGAGGTAGGGCTGCTCGTGGCGCAGGTAATGGAATGCGTGGTGCAGGGTGGCCTTTTCCAGGGCCCGGCTCACGGTGAGCCGCAGGTGCTCCAGGTTGACCGGCTTCTCCTGGTAATCAAAGGCGCCGCGGCGCATGGCCTCCACCGCCCGGTCCACCGAGCCGGCCTGGCTGGTGACGATGACCGGCGTGGTGGGTGAGTTGTCCTGCACCCGGCCTATCATGTCCAGGCCCTCCACCCCGGGCAGGTCCAGGTCGGTTATCACCAGTTGGAACACGTGGCGGTTGAGCAGATCCAGGGCCTGTCCCCCTTCCCCAACCTCGGTTATGCGGTGGCCGTCCTGGTGGAGGAAGCCACTCATCTGGGCACGATGGGCAGGATCGGGGTCGGCCACCAGCAAATGGTTGCTGGAGGGCATCGGCATTGACTTACTCCCTTGGGCAGGCAACTCGAGAAAAAAATAATTGTCGTAATCAATATCATCTTTTGGCCAGGTTTTCAAATTTGAAACCTAGTCCATGATATACGAAAGTTGCTTACGTTTTCAAAAAAAGGGTCCCCACCCGGGGGACGTCCAGGATTTACTTTTGATAACTATAGGTATTTATATGACAAAACCGCCCATGACAAGTTTGGGGCGGCCGCCGGCCAGGCCAGCAAGAAAGGCTGGGGCCCCAGGCGGGGCCCTGCCTACAACTGGGGACGCTTGGTGTGGTGATCCGTGGCCTGCTGAAAGGCGTGGCCCACGGCCAAGAGCGTCTCCTCGGCAAAGTGGGGGCCGATGATCTGCAGGCCGATGGGCCGGCCCGCCGAAGAGAAGCCCGCGGGCAGGCTCATGCCGGGCAGGCCGGCCAGGTTCACCGCCAGGGTCAGCACGTCCGAGAGGTACATCTGCAAGGGGTCGTCCACCTTCTGGCCCAGGTCAAAGGCCGGGGTGGGGGCCACCGGCGAGACGATGGCGTCCACCTGCTCGAAGGCGGCCAGGAAGTCCTGCTTGATCAGGGTCCGCACCTGGCCGGCCTTGCCGTAATAGGCGTCGTAGTAGCCGGCGGAAAGGGCATAGGTGCCCAGCATGACGCGGCGGATGACCTCCTCGCCAAAGCCCTGGGAGCGGGTGTCCAGGTACATGTCCATGAGCCCGGCGCCCTCGGCGCGCACCGAGAGTCCGTACTTCACCCCGTCGAAGCGGGCCAGGTTGGAAGAGCACTCGGCCGGGGCGATGATGTAGTAGACCGGCAGGGCGTACTCGGTGTGGGGCAGGCTCACCTCCCTGGTTTCGGCGCCCTGGTCCTCCAGCACCGCGATGGCCTGGCGCACGGTCTTTTCCACCTCCGGGTCCATGCCCTCCAGGAAGTACTCCCGGGGCACGCCCAGCTTGAGGCCCTCGACCCCGCGGTCCAGGGCGGCGGCGTAGTCGGGCACCTGGTGGGGCGCGCTGGTGGAGTCGGCCGGGTCGTGGCCGGCCATGACCTGGAGCACCAGGGCCGCGTCGGCCACACTGCGGGTCAGGGGCCCGGCCTGGTCCAGGGAGGAGGCAAAGGCGATCATGCCGAAACGGCTGATGCGGCCGTAGGTGGGCTTGAGGCCCACCACCCCGCAATGGCTGGCCGGCTGGCGGATGGAGCCGCCAGTGTCGGTGCCGATGCTGAACAGGCAGGAGCCCGCGGCAACCGAGGCGGCCGAGCCGCCCGAGGAGCCGCCCGGGATGGCCTTGAGGTCCCAGGGGTTGTGGCTGGGGCCAAAGGCGCTGTTTTCGGTGGAGGAGCCCATGGCGAACTCGTCCATGTTCTGCTTGCCCAATATCACCGCGCCGGCGGCCTTCAGCCTGGCCACGGCCGTGGCGTCAAAGGGCGGCACGAAGTTCTCCAGGATGCGGCTGCCCGCGGTGGTGGTCACCTCCTGGGTGCAGAACACGTCCTTGATGCCGCAGGGGATGCCGGCCAGGGGCCCGGCGTCTCCCCGGGCCAGGGCCTGGTCCGCGGCCTCGGCCTGGGCCAGGGCCGCCTCGGGAGTCACCTTGAGATAGGCGTGCACCCGGGGCTCGGTGGCCTGGATGCGGTCCAACAGGGCCTGGGTCAGCTCCCGGGCGGATATCTCGCGCCTCTCCAAGAGTTCGCGGGCCTGGTGCAGGGTCAGCTCGTGCAGCTCCATGGCGGCCTCCCTAGATGACCCGGGGCACGACGAAGCTCTCGCCGTTGTCCTCGGGCGCGTTGGCCAGGGCGCGCTCCCGCTCCAGGGAGGGCCGCACCACGTCCTCGCGCATGGCGCCGGTGAGGTCCAGGGCGTGGTTGGTGGGGGGCACGCCGCTGGTGTCCAGGTGGTTCAGCTTGTCCATGGCGGTCAGGATGTCGTTGAGCTGGCCGGTGAGGCGCTGCATCTGCTCCTCGCCCAGCTTCAGCCGGGCCAGTTGGGCCACGTGGGCCACCTCTTGGCGGGTGATCTTCATGGGCTACCTCTCCCAAAGCCTCGCTAAGCTGGAAAGCTTAGTTCTTATCACGCCCCCGGCCGCCAGACAAGGGCGGGCCCGGGCAGCCGGGCAGGATAAAAAGCCCTTGGCCCTGTAGCATACTACAGGGGGCAGGGTTTGAAACGAAAGGCAGGGGCCGCAGCCGGCGTGGAGACGACCGCGAGATTCTGGGCCCAGCCCTGGCCGAGTAAAAAGCGAGGGCGGGCGCGGCCGCGCCTGCCCTTTGCCTGGTCCTTGTCCGGCCTGCCGGCCGGGGGCTACATCTCAAGGTCCCTGGTGTCCTCCTCCAAGCTCACCTTCCAGAAGTGCTCCTGCACGGCAATGGCCTCCTTCAAGGGTTGCGGCTGCTCGGCCCCCTGGGCGGCGCGGCGCAGGTCATCGGCCGCTTCATCGCCCATGAGCGCCTCCATCACCGCGATCGCCGCCCGGGCCTGGGCCTCGGGGTCGTAGCCCCCCTCCAGGGTGCCCACGATGCGGCCGGGGCAAGAGCCCTCGGCCACCTCCAGCAGCACCCGGGTCAGAGCGGCAAAGCCCCGGGAACTCAAGGCCTGGCCGCCCAGCGGGTCCTGGCGGTGGGCGTCGAAGCCCGCGGAAACGAGGATGAACTGGGGAGCGAACTGCCGCGCCACCGGGGCCAGCAGGTCCTCGAAGATGCGTATGTAGTCCGTATCGCCGTGGCCCGCGCCCAGGGGCACGTTGACCGTGAAGCCCTCGCCCGCCCCCCGGCCCACCGCGTTGACCGGGCCGGTGCCCGGGTAAAAGGGCGACTGGTGGGTGGAGAAATAGAGCACCCTGGGCTCCTGGAAGAAGACATCCTCGGTGCCGTTGCCATGGTGCACGTCCCAATCCACGATCAGCACCCGCTCCAGGCCCCGCGCCTGGATGAGGTGGGCGGCGGCAACGGCCACGTTGTTGAACAGGCAAAAGCCCATGGCCCGCACCGCGGTGGCGTGGTGGCCCGGGGGCCGCACAAAGGCCATGCCATGGCTCACCTCGCCCTCCAGGGCCGCGTCGCACAGGTCAATGAGAGTGCCGGCCGCGTAGAGCGCCGCCTGGTAGGAGCCCGGCGAGGTCTGGGTGTCCATGTCCAGGGCCATGCTGCGGCCTTCGGTGGAGGCGATGCGGCTTATGTGGCTGGCCTGGTGCACCCGGGCCAGTTCCTCGCGGGTGGCCCGGCGCAGGAGTATGCGCCTGGTTTGGGACAGGCCGGGCCACTGGGCCAGGGCCGCATCCAGGACAGCCAGGCGGCGGGGTGATTCGGGGTGATAGGCCCCGGGGTCGTGATCCATGAAAACCGGGTCGTGCACCAAGCCCAGGGGCATGTATCCACTCCTTGGCTGATCAATTCTTGGCGGGGGATTTCCTGGCCGCGGGGAACAACAGCACCCGGCCATCGTACATCACCCCCGACAGGTCGTGGGGGTCGATCTTGGCCAGTTCCCTGAATATCTCGCTGAGGTTGAAGACCACCACCTTGCCACCGGGTTCCAAGAGGTCCAGGTTGGCGCTCATCTTGCCGGTCTTCAGGTTGTAGACCCCCACCATGTGCTCGGCGAACTTGAGTATCTTGCCCACTCCCGAGGAGTAGCCCTGGGGATCGGGCTTGTCTGCGTCGGGCGGCAGGTCCACCCCGCGGCTCTTCATGTACTCCCGCAGGAGCCGGTAGTGGATCTGCCACAGGTTCTCGCCCGGGCGGACCAGGTGCACCCCCCACACGCTCACCCGCTTCTTTTCGCCCAGGGGCTTTTCCAGTATCTCGCCGCGCTGGCCCACCACCAGCTTGCGTTCCAGCTCGCCCACCGCCACCACGGTATCGCCCACCTTGATGCTCTCGTCCGAGCGCACCACCGCGTCCAGGGACCGGTCCAGGCCATAGGGCTTCTTGCGCTCGGCCTGCTCGGCGGACTGGCCTTGGGCGGTCCCGCCCTGGGGGCTCATCTCCACCACCTTGCCCTCCACGGGCGCCGGGGGGGCGGGAGGACCGGAAGGCGCGGAAACCCCTCCCTGTTCAGCACCGCCCGGGGCGCCCGGCCGGGAGGAAGGAACCGCGGCCCGTTCAGGAGGCTGGGTGTTGGGGGCCACCTGGGCCGGCCCTTGGCCCCAGTAGTTCCAGACCAGGGCCAAGGCCAGGGCCACCATCAAAAGGGCCACCAGCCAGGGCCAGCGCGAGGGCTTGCCCCCCCCGCCCGGGCCGGGCTGGTTCAGGGAATCCCGCAGGTCCTTTTCCGGGGAGAGAGGGTCCATGACTTCTCCTCACCTGGGCAGGCGCGGGCAGGGCCTTGTCCAAACAACAGGCCCCCGCGTGCCCCGCGGCAAAACCCCGCCCGCTCCAGGCGGGCAGGCTATAGGTGGCGCCAGCAGCGCTCGAGGTGCTCCGCCTCCAGCTTGGGCGAGGCCAGGCTCACCACCACCGCCAGGATGAAAGAGATGGGCAGCGCTATGATGTTGGGGTCGGTGAACTGCAACAGCCACCAGCCCGAACCCTTGGCCGCATACTGGGCCAGGGAGTCCACCCCGAACATGGCCTTGCACAGGCCGATGGCCGCCGACTCCTTGGTATGCACGAACAAGAGGTAGAAGAAGCTGGCCGCGAAGCCGCCCACGATGGAGGCCACCGCGCCGGCCCGGGTCATGCCCTTCCAATACAGGCCCAGCAGGTAGGAGGGCAGGAAGGCCGCCGCACACAGGCCGAAGAAGAAGGCCGTGGCCCGGGCGATGACCGAAGGCGGCAGCACCAGGCCCCAGATCAGGGTGACCACCACCGTAACCGCCACCCCGATCCGGGTCAGGGCTATCTCGTTGCCCCCGCCCCGGAGACCCCGTTCGTAGAAGTCGCGGCCCAGGCTGGTGCCGCCCACGTGGTACTGGCTGGAGAGGGTGCTCATGGCCGCGGCGAACATGGCCAGCAGGAACAGCACCCCGAACCAGTCGGGCATCACCTTGGAGACGAAGATGGGGATTATCTTGTCCATGTTGCCGCCGGCCACCTGGATGGCCACCTTGCCGGCCTGTTGGAAGAAGATCACGTTGCTAAGGGCGCCCACCACAAAGGCCACCCCGGTCATGGCGATGATGAAGATGCCGCCGAAGAGCACCCCCCGGTTCAGCTCGCGGTCGCTC
Organism: uncultured Desulfarculaceae bacterium; assembly: GCA_964620595.1. Classification (GTDB taxonomy): domain Bacteria; phylum Desulfobacterota; class Desulfarculia; order Desulfarculales; family Desulfarculaceae; genus Desulfocarbo. Next base: position 43,794 of record CAZUHP010000010.1, read on the forward strand.
TTGACGGTCATGAAGCGCACCGCCAGCTGGGGCTGGGCCAGGACCCCGATGCCCACCCCGTAGACGATGGTGGTGTAGATCACCAGCCACAGGGGCGAGCCGTACTTGGCCCCCTGGGTCCAGCCCAGCATGCCGCCCGCCTTGAGGCTCTCGGGCATGTGAGGCGCCAAGTCGCTGAGCGCCTGGTGGGCCTCCACCACCCCGCCCAGCTTGCTGTAGGTGAACACGATCAGGATGAGCATCATCACGAACATGAGCGAGCCCTGGAAGGCATCGGTGTACATCACCGCCTTGAGGCCGCCGGTGATCACATACAAAGCCAGGATGCCGGTGAAGGCCAACAGGGCCACCGTGTAGTTTATGCCCAGGCCCACCTCCAACATGCGGCTGATGCCGATCAAGACCGCGGCCGCGTAGACCGGGATGAACAGGAAGATGACCACCCCGGCGAAGCCCTGCACGAAACGGGAGCGGTAGCGCTCGCCCAAAAGCTCGGGAAAGGTGTGGGCGTCCAGGGCCACTCCCATGCGCCGGGTGCGCTTGCCAAAGAAGACCATGGCAATGAAGATGCCCACCAGGATGTTGAGGAAGGTGAGCCACAAGAGCGGAAAGCCGAACAAGGCGGCCGCGCCGCCAAAGCCGATGATGGCCGAAGTGGAGATGAAGGTGGCGCCATAGCTCATGGCCATGACAAAGGGATTCATGCGCCGGCCGGCCAGCATGTAGTCGCTGGCCTGGCGGGTCTCGCGCCAGCCTTTGTAGCCCAGCCAGAACACCACTATCAGATAGACCAGAGCCAGGATTATCTTGATCGCCATGGCAGCTCCTAGGGGCGTGGGGTAATCAAGGCAGCGTCAGCACCAGCGCTCAGGTGCGGTCGCTTTTGGGAGCCCACTCGTCCAACTCGCGCAGCTCCTCGGTGTAGGGCCCGGAGTCGTTCCACTTCACGATTCCATAGACCACACACAACAGCGAGGCCAGGATGCACAGGATATAGGCCCAGGCCAATTCGGTGCTGGCAATGCCTAGCAAGATCCACCTCCCGGACAGGGACCAGTGACGGGCAAGGGCCGGGCGAGGGACTCCCCTCCACCCCGGCCGTACAGGCTAAATCATCAATATATGATATGAACCAGGCTTGGGCAGTGTCAAGGAGATACGCCTCCATGTAGCTAAAAAATAGCTATCGCCCCATCCCTCCCCTTGATATACCTTTAGATAGCGGTTACAGTTGAGTCACGTACTGAATCGTGGTTCATGGCGCTGGGGCCGGCCCGGCCGGCCGCGTTTTCCTTCTTGGTCCGGGAGCAGACATGCCTAAGGATTTCGACAAGTTTACCGGCACGGACAAGTACATCGTCTCCCCTGCCCTCAGGGACGTGGTGAACGTCTCCATTGCCCTGGGCCGCCCGCTTCTGGTCAAGGGCGAGCCTGGCACCGGCAAGACGCTCTTGGCCCACAACATCGCCCGGGGCCTGGGCAAGGAACTCATCATCTGGAACATCAAGTCCACCACCAAGGCCAGGGACGGGCTCTACATCTACGACACCGTGCAGCGGCTCAATGACTCCCGCTTTGGCGGCGGCGACGTGAGCAACATCAAGAACTACATCCACCTGGGCCAGTTGGGCCGCGCCTTTGCCGCCGAAGAGCAGGTGGTGCTCCTCATCGACGAGATCGACAAGGCGGACATCGAGTTTCCCAACGATCTCCTGAACGAGTTGGACGAGATGAGCTTCTACATCTCCGAGACCAAAGAGACCATCGCGGCCAAGACCCGGCCCATCGTGGTCATCACCTCCAACTCGGAAAAGGAGTTGCCCGACGCCTTCTTGCGGCGTTGCGTGTTCCACTACATCGAGTTCCCCGACCCGCCCCTCATGACCGAGATCATCGGGGTGCACTTCCCCGACCTGGACAAGAAGCTGCTCAAGGAGGTGCTGGCCCGCTTCTACTGGCTGAGGGAGATAGACAACTTCCGCAAGAAACCCTCCACCAGTGAGCTGCTGGACTGGATATCGGCCCTCATCGCCGGCGGGGTCAAGCCCGAGCAGGTGGCCAAGGAGCTGCCCTTTGCCGGCGCGCTCATCAAGAAGGAGCAGGACCTGGAGGTGCTGGCCGCGGCCATGCAACGCTCTGGCGGCGGCCGCCTGGGCCTGAGAAGCCGTTACTAGAACAAGGAGGGAAGGCACCCCATGGCCTTGACCAGAATCATAGAGATCCTGCGTTGGCTGCTGGTGGCCCTGGGATTCTACTGGGGCTACTCCCTGGATGACCCGGTGCGGGGTTTCACGGTCATGAGCCTGGTGGTGGTGCTGAGCATCGCCGGGCTCACCGGGCTGGAGAGCGTGCTCCTGGGCCAGAAGGCGGCCCAGGAGTCGGGCTACGGCGAGGGCCGAGCCTATCAGCGCCAGTCCGGCTTCAACAACCTGGCGGTGGCCGTGGCCATGGTGGTGGTCTGGTCCCTGGGTTGGGGGGTCAAGGCCCTGGCCGCGGTCACCCTGGTGCTCTTGGTGTTCCTGGCCCTGTCCGCGGCCAACCATGCCTACTCGGCCATAAAGGAGAATAACCGCTCGGTCGTCAACCTGCTGCGGCCCCTGCTCACCGGCGCCCTGTGGGGCGGGGTGCTGCCGCTGATGCTGATGGCCCTGTCGGCCGAGGGAGGCCAGTAGCCGGTGGTCTTTCTGGACCTCTTCTATACGCTCCGCCAGCTCAAGGTGCCGGTATCCATCACCGAGTGGATGGCGCTCATGGAGGCCCTGGACAAGGGCCTGGCCAAGAGCAGCCTGACCACCTTCTACTACCTGGCCCGGGCGGTGCTCATCAAGTCCGAGACCTACTACGACCAGTACGACCAGGCCTTTGGCCACGTGTTCCAGAACGCGGAGCTGCCCCCCGACATCCGCGACGAGATACTGTCCTGGCTGGAGGACCCCCTGAACCGCCTGGAGCTTTCCGAGGAGGAGCTGGCCGCGCTAAAGCACCTGGACCTGGACGAGCTGCGGCGCGAGCTGGAAAAGCGCCTGCAAGAGCAGACCGAGCGCCACGACGGCGGCAACCGCTGGATCGGCACCGGTGGCACCAGCCCCTTTGGTCACTCCGGCGCCCATCCCGGCGGCATCCGCATCGGCGGCACCGGCGGCGGCAGGCAAGCGGTGCAGATCGCCGCGGCCCGGCGCTTCCGCAACTACCGCACGGACGTGACCCTGGACGTGCGCCAGATCAAGGTGGCCCTCAAGCGCCTGCGCCGCTTTTCCCGCGAGGGCCCGGAGGACGAGCTGGACCTGGACGAGACCATCGACAAGACCTGCAAGAACGCGGGAGAGATAGAGCTGGTCTTCCGCCGCGAGCGCAAGAACACGGTCAAGGTGCTGCTCCTCATGGACTCGGGCGGGTCCATGACGCCCTATTCCAACCTGGTGAACCGCCTCTTCAGCGCGGCGCACCAGATGAGCCACTTCCGCGACCTGAGGGCCTACTACTTCCACAACTGCATCTACCAGGACCTCTACCAGGACATCTACAACTCCGAGTCCGTGCCCACCGCCGAGCTGCTCCACAACCTGGCCCCGGACTACAAGGTGATCCTGGTGGGAGACGCCTACATGGCGCCCTCAGAGCTTTTCAGCGTGGGCGGAGCCATTGACTACTACTACCACAACGAGCGGCCGGGCATAGAATGGCTGCAACGCATCGCCGACCATTTCCGCCATTGCGTGTGGCTGAACCCCATGCCCGAGCGCGCCTGGTTCCACACCACCATCAGCAGCATCGGCAAGCTCTTCCCCATGTTCCCCCTCACCATCGACGGCCTGGAAGGGGCGGTCAAAAAGCTCATGGTGAAACGCTAGGCCCGGCTTCCCCGCCCCGGGCGACCCGCGACGACGTCCCCCCGCCCCCTCGTCGCCCCCCGACGCCCCCCTAGCCCGCCGCCTCCCCTGGAATCAAGCCCGCCACCACCAGGATCTCCAGGGTGTCCTGGCCTATGTTGGTCAACTCGTGAAAGGCACCGATGGGGATGTGGATGGCATCCCCCGGCTTCACCTCCCGCAGCTCGTCGTCCACCTGCATGCGTCCCTTGCCGGCCTGGATTATGTAGATCTCCTCCATGGGGTCCACGTGGCCCAAGAGCTTCTCTCCCGGCGGCACCGCGGCATGGGCCAGGAACATCAGGGTGGCCAACCGCGGGTGAGTGAGCAGCATGTGGGCCACTCCGCCGCCGTGAGCCAGGTAGCGGGTCTGCCTCACCTCGGGGTGCTCCAGGTTGCGCAGGATCATCTTCGCTCCTCCCCAAGTAAACCGCCGCGCCCGGCGGCCGTTCGGCAGGGGCCGGCCGCAAGGGGAAGCGGCCCCTGGATTCAGTTCAGGAGAAGGCCCCCATCCCTATTGCCCGCCGCTGAAGCGCTCCACCCAGGCCAGGGTGTGGGCAATGGCCTGCTCCTGGTCCGCTTGCCGGGAGAGGCGGTGGTCCGCGCCGGGAAGGACCAGGAGCTGCTTGGGCGGGCGGGCCAGGCGGTGGCCCTCCCGCGCCTGGGCGAGGGGCACCACCTCGTCCTGCTCGCCATGCACGAACAGCACCCGGCTGGTGCGGGCCAGCACCGCGCGCAGGTCGTAGCGGGGGATGTCCCGTTCCAGGGCGGGCAGGGGGGGATGATCGGGCTGGGCGCGCAGCTTGGCGCGCAACTCCCCCAGGTCGGTGGGGGTGGACCAGGCCACCAGGCAGGCGGGCGGCGCAGCCTCCGCGGCCAGGATGGCGGCACAGCCGCCCATGGAGGAGCCCAGGTAGGCCACAGGCAGGCCGGGGGCCAGGCCGCGCAGGTATTCAACCGCGGCCAGGTATTCGTCACGCCGGGTGGTGAGACTGGTGTCGGCGATGTCGCCTGGACTCTGGCCGCAGCCCGAGTGGTCGAACTGCAGGGCCAGACAGCCGGCCTGGGCCAGGGCCCGGGCCAGGCGGGTGAGCTTCTGGCTTTGCATGGAGGAGAAAAGGCCGTGGGCTATCACGGCGCTGGCGCCGGCTGGGTGCGGGGGCTGGTGGAGGCGAGCGGCGAGCTGACCGCCGGCAAAGGGTATGCGAAACGCCTCTGCCGCCGGGATCATCAGTGGACCACCAACCCCTTGGCCTCGCTGGTGTCGTCCTCCTCTGCCTCCTCCTCCTGGTCGGCCATGGCCTCCTCGTGGGCGCGCACCAGATAGCCGATGATCAGAAGGCTGGTCTGGAAACGCTCCATGTCCATGTCGCCCATTTGGAGCTGGCCGCCGAGCTGGTTGAACAACTCGATGAGTTCGGCGTCCATCTCCTGCTCGATCATCCTGGTGACGAACTCGCTGGAGCCTTGCCCGAGCTGATCAAAGAACCGCGCGGCCGCTGCCTTCTTGTCCATGTGGCCTGCTCCTGATTTAGAGGGAATCTGCCGCTAGCATACCGCCGGCGGCAGGGTAATGCAAATGGCGACGGGGGGCGACGGGGGGGGCGGGGGGGGCGACGGGGGGCGACGGGGGGGCAGGGGGGGCGACGGGGGCGACGGCGGGCGGCGGGGCGGCAATGCCTGCGACGCGCCGCAGCCTCAGGCGCCGCGGCCGCTGAGCGCCCGCCAGCCCAGGCCCTGGCGCCAGAGGTAGTAGAGGCCCAGCAGGCTGGTGGAGACGAAATGCACCACCCACAACACCATGGCATAGGAGCCGGCCACCGCCGCCGAGGCGCCCATGAACGAAAGGGTGGCCGCGGCGGCCAGATGGAAGGTGCCCACAAAGGCCGGCGCCGAGGGGATGAGCAGGGCCAGGGCCATGACCACCTCCATGAGCAGGCCGGCCATGAGGCCCAGGTCCAGACCAAAGGCCGGGAACATGCTCCAGGCCCAGGCCCCCAGGCACAGCCACACCCCCAGGGAGGTGAGCCCGATCCACACCAGGTCCAGGGGCCGGGCCACGGCCAGGCCGTCGGCAAAGGCGTCCAGCATGGCGAGCAGCTTGCCCGAGACCCCTTCCGGCAAGGGCCGCAGGCAGAAGCGGCACAGGTTCATGGCCTTGGCGCGCTGCCAGCGGAAGAACTGCAACAAGACCATGAGCCCGCCGAAAAGCGCCAGCCCGGCCCAGCCCGCGGTGCGCAGGTGGCTGGCGGTGATGACCGTGCCCTCCACCGCGCCTTGGGGCAGGTCCATGAAGATGAGCACCACCATGAGCAAGAACAGCACCGTGAGCCCGTCGTACACCCGCTCCAGCACCACGGTGGCAAAGACCGCGCTCTTGGACAGGTTCTCGCTCCTGCCCAGGACATAGGCCCGCACGAACTCGCCCAGGTGGGCCGGCAGCAGGTTGTTGCCCAGAAAGCCGATCATGAGCGCGGCGAACAGCGGCCGGAAGCCGACCCGGGCCACGGGGCGCATGAGGAAGTGCCAGCGCCAGGCCCGCACCAGGTAGGAGAGGAGGTACAGCGCCAGGTTGGGCAGCAGGTAGAGGGGATCCATGTCCCCCAGGGCCTGGGCCATCTGGTCCAGGGGAACGGCGCGCAAAAACAGCCAGCCCGCAACCAGGCTGATGGCGATTCCTATGAGGTAGTGTTTCCACATGGGCGGGCCCTGGCGCCTAGTCCGTGAAGCGGAACTTGACCAGGCACCACAGCGCCACCAGGCCATCGCGCCAGGTTATCTTCTTGCCCTCCTCGAACTCCCGGCCGGTGTAGGAGATGGGCACCTCGTAGATGCGGATGCCTTTTTTCAATATTTTGGCGGTGATTTCGGGCTCGAAGTTGAAGCGGTCGCTCTTGATGCGGATGCCGGCCAGGGCCTCGCGGGTAAAGAGTTTGTAGCAGGTCTCCATGTCGGAAAGGGTGGTGTTGTAGAGCAGGTTGGTGACCAGGGTGAGGAACTTGTTGCCCAGCCAATGGTGGAAGAACATGTTCCGCCGCTCGCCGGTAAAGCGCGAGCCGTACACCACCTGGGCCTTGCCCCTGAGCACCGGGTTGATCAGCTTGGGATAGTCCTCGGGGTCGTATTCCAGGTCCGCGTCCTGGATGAGGACCAACTCGCCCTCGGCCAAGGAAAAGCCGGTACGCAGGGCCGCGCCCTTGCCCTGGTTCACCTGGTGGCGGGCCACCCGGATGGGCCGGTCAAAGGGCTTGGCCGTGGGGTGCACGCTGGTCTGCCCCTCCAGGGCGGCCTGGATCTGGGGGGTGCGGTCGGTGGAGCAATCATCCACGATGATCAACTCGCGCTCCATCTCGCCCAGGTCCACCGCCTGGACCCGGCGCACGATCTCCTCCAGAAACTGCTCCTCGTTGTAGCAGGGCATGACAATGGATAAGAGCATACTGTCCTTTTCCCGGGAGGCAAGCCAAGGTCCTGAAACTATCTTGTTTATCCTGTCTGACCGGAAAGTCAAGGACAACCTCCCGCCAACCGCCCGTCTTGTGGCCGGGGTGCGGGCCTGCTAAGATGGGCCGGCCCGCCCCAGCGCCGGCGGGCCAATCTGTCCCGGCCCGTCTCCAAGGATGCTGCGCATGCGCCTTCTTTTCGCCTGCATCGAGGGTCTGACCTGGCCCCTGCCCGAACTCCCGCCCTTTGCGGCCCTCTGCCTGGCCCAGGGCGCGGCCGGGCCGCTGGAAGGCTTCCGGCCGGGGCCAGATGCCTGGTCCCTGGGGGACGAACCCCTGTGGCCGGCCCTCGGCCGGGCGGGCCTCAAGGTGGGGGTGATGAACCTGCCCGGCCTGTGGCCGGCCCAGGAGGTGGCGGGCTTCATGGTCTGCCGGCCTCCGGCAGGGCGCTCCCCGGGCGCCTGGACCCACCCGCCCGAACTGGCCCTGGAGCTGGGCGACTATCTCCCGCCCCAACCGCTGGAACCAGGAGCCGAAAACTGGCGCACCGCGCTCAAGGACACGGCCTATGCCCAGGCCGCAGCCCTGGCCCGGCTGCGCTACGAGCACTTCCGCCGCTTGTGCCGGGCCCGGGGCGTGGACCTCGGGGCCCTGGGCTGGAGCGCCCTGGCCACGGCCCGCCGGCTTTTCGGCGGCCAGGCCGGGCGGGCGGCGTTGATGCTGGCCCAGCTCGACACCTATCTCGCCTGGCTGCACCAGGCCCTCCGGCCGCAGGTGGTGGTGGTCTGCGGACCGGGCCGGGAGGGAGAACCAGGGGCCATCCTCGTCCATGCCCCCGGCCTGGTGCGGCCGGGCAGGCTGGAACCCACGGACTGGCAGGAGCTTCCCCCCGCCCTCCTGGCCCTGGCCGGGCCGGTGCCGGCCGAGGGTAGAGGCAGCCTGGCCGCCCGCCTGCTGGCCGGGGAGGAAGCAGAATGAAATCCGCCCGCCCCTGGCTCAGTGTGGTGATTCCGGCCCGGAACGCGGCCCAGGAGCTGGCCGGCTGCCTGGAGTCCCTGGCCGCCTGCCAGGAACCCGGCCTGGAGGTCATCGTGGTGGACGATGGCTCCCAGGACAACACCCGGGCCGTGGCCCGGGCCCTGGGCCCGGAGTTGGGGCTGCGCCTGTCGGTGCTCGGCCAGACGGCCCGGGGCGCCGGCGCGGCGCGCAACCTGGGCGCGGGCCGGGCCCAGGGCGAGGTGATCTTCTTCACCCAGCCCGCCGCCCGGGTGCCGCCCGGGCTGCCGGCGCGGCTGAAGGAGCTGTTCAGCGATCCAGGGCTGAGCGCCGCGGCTGGGGGGCTGCGTCCCCTGGAGCCGGACCAGCCCCTGGCCCGGCTCAGCGCCCTGGAGCTGGCCTTCGACGCAATCAGCCGGGGCCGGGAACCCGACCCCTGTCCCCTGATGACCTGCGCCGCCTTCCGGGCCTCGGACCTGAAGGCGGCCGGCATGTGCGACGAGACCCTGGTCGAGCCCGGCGGCCGCGACCGCGACCTGTGCCAGCGGCTGCTGGCGGCCGGCGGCCGGCTCGTGCTGGACCCGGACCTGTGGGTGCGCCTGCCCCTGCCCCGCACCTGGGGCCAGGTGTGGCGCTCGGAGCTGAGGCGCGGCCGGCAACGCTACCAGGACCTGAGACGGGGCCGCCGCCTGGGACCGGGGGCCCACCTGCAACCAGCCCTGGTGCTCCTGGCCGCGGGGCTGCTGGCCGCGCTGGGGCCGCACGACCCGGGCCGGGCCGTCAGCCTGGCCCTAATCTGCCTCTTGCTGCTCTATCCTGCCAACCGCCCCTTCCTGCGCCTGGTGGGCAGCCAGGACCCCGGCCTGATGCGGCAGGCCCTGGCCCTGTGTTTCCTCAGGCCCCTGGCCTGGACCCTGGGCATGCTGGCCGCGGCCCTGAACCGCATGGGGGGCGGGGGGGGCGGGGGAAGCGACGGAGGCGACGGGAGCGGGGGAGCCGCTTGAAACCCACAATACAGTTGACACCTTGGCAGGGGGTGCCATATTTGAGACGCTATGGTTCACCAAACTCTGTCTATATCGTTAAGTGGGGGAGACCGATAGTGCCTGTCAAACCGCAACGACTTGCCGCAAGGACTCTGCGCGCCCTGGCCGTTCTGGTGGCCGGGGCCTGGTTCCTGGCCGCGCCGGCCGGCCCCGCCCGAGCCGGCAACGTGGCCCTGCCCGCGGGCGCCGTGAGCCTGGACCAGGCCATCGGCATGGCACTCGCCTACTCGCCCAACCTCACCGCGGCCAAGGAGGACCTGGCCAGCGCCAGGCACAAGGAAAAAGAGGCCCTGACCTATTTCCTCCCCACCCTGGCCACCAGCTACTCCTACCAGAAGCGGCAGGACCCGCCGGTCATCCATACCGACCTGGGCACCTTCCAGGCGGGCAACGACCTCACCTATCTCTGGTCCACCAGCCTGCAGCAACCGGTGTTCACCGGCTTCCGCCTCACCAGCCAGTACCGCCTGGCCGAGCTGGGGGTGGATCTGGCCAACGTCAATCTGGAGCTGGCCAGGCTGGACGTGGTGCTCAAGGTGAAGGAGGCTTATTTCCAATACTTGAGGGCCCAGAAGGCGTTGAAGGTGGCCAAGCAGGCGGTGGTGCAGCTAAAGAGCCACCTCAAGGTGGCCCAGGACTTCTACGAGGTGGGCATAATCCCCCTGAACGACGTGCTGAAGACCAAGGTGGAGATGGCCAACGCCCAGCAGAAGGAGGTGGCGGCCCAGAACCAGGTGGACCTGGCCCGCAGCCGGTTGGCCACCCTGCTGGGCCTGCCGGTGGAAGCGCCGCTCCAGGTGGAGGACATCCTGCGCTACCAGCCGCTCAGGGTGGAGTTTGCCTGGGCCCGGACCCAGGCCCGCGCCCAGCGCCCCGAACTCAAGGCCCTGGACCTCCGGCTCAAGCAGGCCGACTACAGCATCCAGCAGGCCCAGAGCGGCTACTACCCCGAACTCGGCCTGAACGCCACCTACGAGTTCGTCAGCGACTCGCCCGAGCTGGACGACACGCCCTACTACGACCACACCGGCTGGTTGGTGGGCGCCCAGCTCAAGTGGACCTTCTGGGAATGGGGCCGCACCCGGAACCGGGTGAACCAACGCCGGGCCGCCAAGCGCAAGCTGGCTGCCCTGCGCCGGGACCTGGAGGACCAGGTGGACCTCCAGGTCAAGCAGGCGGTGCTCTTCCTGCAAGACTCGGCCAAGAACATCGTCACCGCCAAGACATCCATCGCCCAGGCCGAGGAGAACTACCGCATCACCATGGAGCGCTACCGGGAGCAGCTCACCACCAACACCGAACTGCTGGACGCCCAGACCCTTTTGACCCAGGCCCAGAACAACTACTACACTGCCCTCACCGTGTACAATATCGCCCAGGCCCGCCTGCTCAGGGCCATGGGGCGCGTCCGGGGCCTACCCCGGCCGCAGAAATAGATGATATCATGGCGCAGGGGGAAAACCGGATGCACGAAGCCCACGATCCCGAAGCCCTGGCCGAGATAGCCCGGCAGGTCAGGGTGGACATACTGAAGATGCTCAACCGGGCGGGCTCCGGCCACACCGGCGGCTCGCTCTCGGCGGTGGACATCCTGGTGGCGCTCTTTTTCCACCACATGCGCCTGAGCCCGGCCGACGCCTGCTGGCCCCAGCGCGACCGCTTCGTGCTTTCCAAGGGACACGGCGCCCCGGCCCTGTACGCGGTGCTGGCCAAGCTGGGCTACCTGCGGCCCGACGACCTCATGACCCTGCGCCAGGTCAACTCCTGCCTCCAGGGCCACCCCGACGCCAAGATGTGCACCGGGGTGGAGTGCTCCACCGGCTCCCTGGGCCAGGGACTGGGCGTGGCCCTGGGCATCGCCCTGGGCCTCAGGCTGGACGGGCTGCCCAGCCGGGTGTACGCGCTGCTGGGCGACGGCGAGATGCAAGAGGGCCTGGTCTGGGAATCGGCCATGGCCGCGGCCCACTACCGGGCCGCCAACCTCACCGCCGTCTGCGACTGCAACGGCTTGCAGATCGACGGGCGGGTGGCCGAGGTCATGAACGTGGAGCCCCTGGCCGACAAGTGGCGGGCCTTCGGCTGGAAGGTGCTGGAGACCGACGGCCATGACATCCCCGCCATCCTGGCCGCCCTGGAAGAGGCCCGCTCCCATGAAGAGGGCCCCAGCATGATTATCGCCCGCACCGTGAAGGGCAAGGGGGTGTCCATCTTCGAAGACAAGGCCGAGTATCACGGAGTGGCGCCCAGCGACGAGGAACTCAAGCTGGCCCTGCAAGAGCTGGGGGAGGTGGCCCATGGCTGAGGAGTTGGCCACCCGGGTGGCCTATGGCGAGGCGCTGTTGGAGCTGGGCCGGAGCAACCAGAAGGTGGTGGTCCTGGACGCCGACCTGTCCGGCTCCACCAAGACCAGGCTCTTTGCCCGGGAGTTCCCCGAGCGCTTCTTCAACATGGGCGTGGCCGAGCAGGACATGATGGCGGTGGCGGCCGGGCTGTCCCTGGCGGGCAAGATTCCCTTTGCCAGCACCTTCGCCATCTTCGCCGCGGGCCGGGCCTGGGAGGTCATCCGCCAGTCCATCGCCTACTCGGCGGCCAACGTCAAGATCGTGGCCTCCCACGGCGGGGTCACCGTGGGCCCGGACGGCGGCAGCCACCAGGCCATCGAGGACCTGGCCCTCATGCGCTGCCTGCCCAACATGATCGTGATCGTGCCCGCCGACGGGGTGGAGATGAAAAAGGTGGTGCAGACCATCGCCGAGGTGCAGGGCCCCTGCTACGTGCGCGGCGGGCGCATAAAGTTCCCGGTCATCTTCGACGAATCCTACGAGTTCCGGGTGGGCATGGGCCACTGCCTGCGGGAAGGCCGGGACGTGACCCTGGCCGCCTGCGGCCTCATGGTGCACCAGGCCCTGGCCGCGGCCGAGATGCTGGCCGCCGAGCGCATCTCGGCCGAGGTGTTGAACCTGTCCACCATCAAGCCCCTGGACGAAGAGCTTCTCTGCGCCTCGGCCGCCAAGACCGGCTGCGTGGTCACCTGCGAGGAACACCTGGTGAACGGCGGCCTGGGCGGCGCCTGCGCCGAGGCCCTGGGCGAGCGCTGCCCGGTGCCCCTGGAGCGCATCGGCGTGCGCGACACCTTCGGCATCTCGGGCCAGCACACCGAGCTGTTGGAATATTTCGGCCTCATGCCGGCCGATATCGTGGCCGCGGCCCACAAGGTCATGGGCCGCAAAAAATGACCCCCTGCCCCGGCCGGGGCGAAAGGCGTCCATGGTCCTCCTGGAAGGCGTAAGCAAACGCTACCCCGAACGCAGCCGCCCGGCGCTGGACAATGTCTCCTTGCACGTGCCCCCGGGCCAGTTCCTCTTTCTGACCGGACCCTCGGGCGCGGGCAAGACCACCTTCCTGCGCCTGCTCTTCGGCGCGGCCTTGCCCACCGCGGGCCGGGTGCGGGTGGGCGGCGCGGACCTGGGCCGCCTCTCCCCCCGCCAGATACCCAGGCTCAGGCGCAAGCTGGGCGTAATCTTCCAGGACTTCAAGCTCATGCCCGGCCTCAGCGTGTTCGAGAACGTGGCCTTGGCCCTGCGCGTGGCCGGGGTGAAGGGCGCGGCCCTGGCCGAGCGGGTGGAGGAGGCGCTGGCCCAGGTGGGGCTGGACCAGGTGGCCCAGGCCCGGGCGGACACTCTCTCCGGCGGCGAGCAGCAGCGCGCGGCCATTGCCCGCGCCCTGGTGCACCGCCCCGCCCTGGTCCTGGCCGACGAGCCCTCGGGCAACCTGGACCCGGCCAACGCCCTGGAGGTGCTGAAGCTCTTGGCTGCGGCCCACTCCCGCGGCGCCACCGTCATCCTGGCCACCCATGACCCCACCCTGCTCAAGCTGGTGCGCGGCGCCCGGGTGGTGCGGCTGGAGGCCGGCCGCCTGGAGGATGCCTGATGGGCCGGGCGCCTCGGCGGGGGGCCCTGGTGCGGGCGCTGGGCCAGATGCGCCAGGACCTCTGGCTGCAAGGCGTGGCCATCTCCAGCCTGGCCGTGGCCCTGGCCATCGTCTTCGCCTACCTCAACCTGGGCCTCAATCTCTACGGCCTGGTGGAGCGCCTGGCCACCGGCGCCACGGTGATGGTGGTGCTGGAGGAAAACGCCGCCCCCGGCCGCGGCCCGGAACTGGCCCGGGAGCTGGCCGGCCAGCCGGAGGTGGTTTCCGCCCGCTTCGTACCCAAGCAGGAGGCCTTGCGCCGCTTCCGCCGCCAGCTCGGCCCCCGGGTCGGCCTGCTGGAGGGCCTCAGCCGCAACCCCCTGCCCGATGCGGTGGAGTTGCAGCTCAGGCCTGGGGCCGCGCCGGTGATGGTCCTCACCAACCGGCTGCGGGGCATGGCCGGCGTGGCCGAGGTGGTCACCAGCCGCCCCTGGCTGCACCGGCTGGAGGAGGCGGCCGGCATCGTGGCCGAGGTGGGCTGGGTGCTGGGGGTGCTGCTCTTTGCGGGGGTGGTGCTGGTGGTGGCCAATACGGTGCGCCTGGCGGTGTACGTGAGGCGGGAGGAGTTGGAGATCATGGCCCTGGTGGGCGCCTCCAACAGCTACATGCGCCGGCCCTTCCTCTGGGAAACGGCCCTGCAGTCCCTGGCCGCGGCCGGGCTGGCGGTGCTGCTGGTGTGGGGACTGCTGGCCTATTTCGCCGCCCCGGCCGCCCTGCCCTTGGGCCTGGAGCTTTCCGACCTGCTGCGCTTCCGGCCCCTGGTGGCGCTGCCTTTCGTGCTGCTGGCCCTGGCCGCCGGCCTGCTGGGCGCCTGGCTGGGCGTGGGCCGGGCCCTGAGGACCCAACCATGGTGAAGCCCTTCCGACTCGCGCCAGCGCTGACCCTGGCCCTCGTCCTGGCGGCCGCGCCGGCCCCGGCCTTCAACGGCGGCGACTCGCCCCGCAGCGCCCGCCAGGAACTGCGCCAGCGGCTCACCCTGCTCCTGGAGCGCCACCAGCAGCTCGAGCACACCCTGCAAAGCTCCCGGCAGGAACTGGAGCGCCTGGCCCGGCGCCGCCAGGAGGCCCTGGACCGGGCCCGCGAGCTGGAGGCCCAGGCGCCCCGCCTGGCCCAGCGCCTGGAGGCGGTGGAGCTGCAACTGCGCGGGCTGGCCCGCCTGGTGCAGGAGCAGGAGGCCGGTTTCCACCAGAGGCTGCGGGCGCTCTATCTCTACGGTCCCGACGTGAGCGCCGCCCTGTGGGCCACCTCCCAGGACTTTGCCGACGCCCTGCAGCGGACCCAGGCCCTGGACCGGCTCCTGGCCGCGGACCGCCGGCGCCTGGACGCCCTCAACCAGCGCCGTAGCGAACTGGCCGCGCTCAAGGCGGAGCTGGCCTACCGCAAGAACGAGCTGGCCGAAGTGAAGGCCCAGCAGGCCGCCCTGGCCGAGCGCCTGTCCCGGATGCAAACGGAGCGCCGGGCCCTTCTGGCCGGGCTTCAGGAGCAGGAGAAGCGACTGGAGGTGTCCATCGCCGCGCTCAGCGAGGCCGAGGCCCGCCTGGCCCGCACCTTTGCCCTGCCCGGCGCCGCCCCGGCGAGCAAGGAAAGGCCGCCGGCCGCCGGCCCGGGAGTGATGGCGGCCCGGGGGGCGCTCTCCCCGCCGGTGGAGGGCCGGCTGGTGGGGCGGGGCGGGCCCGGCCGCCGGGGGGTGGTGCTGGCGGCCCGGCCCGGCGCGCCGGTACGCGCCCCCTGGGCCGGCACCGTGGTCTACGCCGCTCCCCTGGCCGGCTACGGCCGAGTGGTGGTGCTGGACCATGGCCAGCGGGTGCACACGGTGCTGGCCCACCTGGGCGCCCTGTCGGTGGAAAAGGGCATGCAATGCTACCCGGGCCAGGTGGTGGGCGCGGTGGATGGAACCGGCCGGCTCTACCTGGAGGTGCGCCGGGCCGCCCGCCCGGTGAACCCGCTCACCTGGCTGCGGCTCAAACCCTGATCCAGGCGGGTTTTTGCAGCGCAAGCATCTTGAAAACCAAGCAATCCAAGGATAGACTAGATTCTCTTAAAGGGTCCTAAAGCCGACGGGAGGCATTGATGCGCGCTGGCTTGCGAAAAAGTTTCTTGGTGATCCTGGCCGCCATGGTGATGGCGGCGGCCATGGTTTCGGTGGTGACCCTCCAACCTGGGGCCAAGGCGGCCAGCGACGACGAGTATCGCCGCATGCGCATCTTCACCGAGGTGCTTTCCGAAATCCAGCGCAAGTACGTGGAGAAAAAGTCCCCGGACGAGCTGATCACCGAGGCGATCAAGGGCATGGTCTCCAGCCTGGACCCCCACTCGGCCTATCTCACCCCTGACGAGTACAAGGACCTGCAAATCGAGACCAAGGGCAGCTTCAGCGGGGTGGGCATAGAGATCACCATGCGCGACGGGGTGCTCACCGTGGTCTCGCCCATAGAGGGCACCCCGGCCTACAAGGCGGGCGTGCAGGCCGGCGACCGCATCATCAAGATCGAGGGCAAGCTCACCAAGGGCATGAGCCTCATGGACGCGGTCAAGGCCATCCGCGGGCCCAAGGGCAGCAAGGTCACCCTCACCATCCTGCGCGAGGGCGCGGGCCAGCTCAAGGACATCAGCATCGTGCGCGAGCTGATTCCCCTGCGCAGCGTGCGCTACTACCTGCTGGAGGACGGCTACGGCTACGTGCGGGTGTCCAACTTCCAGGAGGACACCACCGAGGACCTGATCAAGGCGCTCACCGTGCTGCAAAGCCAGAAGGTGCCCCTCAAGGGCCTGGTCCTGGACCTGCGCAACGACCCGGGCGGCCTGTTGCAGGAGGCCATCAGCGTGGCCGACCAGTTCCTCACCAGCGGCGTCATCGTCTCCACCAAGGGCCGGCTGCCCAGCCAGGACATGGTCTTCAAGGCCACCCCCAAGGCCACTGCGGGCAACTACCCCGTGATCTGCCTTATCAACACCGGCTCGGCCAGCGCCAGCGAGATCGTGGCCGGCGCCCTGCAGGACCACAACCGCGCCGTTATCCTGGGCACCCCCTCCTTTGGCAAGGGCTCGGTGCAGACCATCATCCCCCTGGAGGACAAGGGAGCCCTCCGCCTGACCACCGCCCGCTACTACACTCCCAACGGGCGGGCCATCCAGGCCAAGGGCATCAAGCCCGACGTGGTGGTGGCGTTTGAGCCGCCCCAGGACAAGGGCGACAACAAGTCCAAGCTCCAGCAGGCCATCCGCGAGAAGGACCTCACCGGCGCCATGCCGGCCGAAGAGGACAAGTCCCAGCCGCCAACCGCCAACGGCAAGAGCAGCGACAGCAAGCTCTACATGCCCCCGGACAGGCTGGCCCGGGACAACCAGCTCACCCGGGCCCTGGACCTGTTGAAGGCCTGGAAGGTGTTCGAGAAGGTGGTTTCCCACAACGCGGCCCAGGCCAATCGCGCCGCCGCCAAGTAGCCCGTGCCCTCCAGCCGGCAAGGAAAGCTCTTTGGCGGAGCCCGCAAGGAGGCCAACGCCAAGGGGGGCAAGGGAGGCGGCAAGGGGAGCAGCAAGGGAGGCGCAAAGGCCAGCGCCAAGGGCGGCAAGGGGAGCGGTAAAAAGGGCGCAAAGGGGGGCGCAACGGGGGGCGTAAAGGGGGGCGCAAAGGGG